>JBASFL010000066.1:0-106639 GCA_049653005.1 Burkholderiaceae bacterium
GCGGGCTGCCACCGGTGGGGGTGACACCGGCGCGGGCAAGGGCGCTGGCAGCGGTGCGATTGCCGCAGCGGTGGGCGCAGCGGCCGGTGGCAGGGCCACCGCGGCAACCACAGGTTCGGGGGTGACAGGGGTGGCTGCCCGGGGTTTTGGGGGGTCGAACAGCAGGGTGTAGTCGCGCACGATGCGGCCCGACGACCAACTGGCTTCCAAAATCAAATCGAGATAAGGTTCGTTGACGGCGCGTGCGCCGGTCACCTGGACATAGGCCCGGCCGTCGGCCCGGCGTTGCACGCTGATGTTGACGCTGGCCAGACCGGGGCTGAATTCCAGCCCTGCCGCGCGGAAGGCGGCGGGCGAGGCCAAGCCCACACTCAGGCTGGCGGCTTCAGCGGGTGTGACCTGTGCCAGGTCAATTTCGGCCCGCAGGGGTTCGCCCAAGGCCGATTGCACCACCAAGCGGCCCAGGGCCAAGGCTTGAGCGTCCAAGGGCGCGAGCGCGGTGCACGACAACACCACAGCCCCTGCCAAAGCCGTGAGGCCCTGGCCCAACCCCCATTGGGGCCGCTGGCTCGCCCGTGTGGCGTGGGTAGAAGGGGGGAGCGATGGGGGAAAAGGGAGCACAAAAACCTCGACGTAAATGGCCGGAAATTGACCTTAGCATCAACGCGTTACGCTGACAAGCTGCAGTGCTGCCTGAGTTTTGGTGGCACCGAAATGCGGTGCCGAGGCCGGTGTGCGGCGTTGCCTGTGTGCAACGTGCGTTGTGTGCTTGCCCCGCTGGGTGGTGAGGCAAGCACGGTGCATCACGCGGCCAGCAGGATGCGCAACATGCGGCGCAGCGGTTCGGCAGCACCCCACAGCAGCTGGTCACCGATGGTGAACGCACCCACGTACTCGGGGCCCATGGCCAACTTGCGCACGCGGCCCACCGGAATGGTCATGGTGCCGGTCACGGCCACGGGCGTCAGGTCTTTGATGGTGGCCTCGCGGGTGTTGGGCACCACTTTGACCCACTCGTTGTCAGCTGCAATCATGGCTTCGATGTCGACCACGGGCACGTCTTTTTTCAGCTTGAAGGTCAGCGCCTGGCTGTGGCAGCGCATGGCACCCACCCGCACACAGAAACCGTCCACGGGAATGGCGCTGGAGTCAAAGCCTTCGCCCATGCCCAGGATCTTGTTGGTTTCGGCCATGCCTTTCCATTCTTCCTTGGACTGGCCATTGCCGAGGTCTTTGTCGATCCAGGGGATCAGCGAGCCGCCCAGCGGCACACCGAAGTTGGCGGTTTCAGCCGCCGACAGGCCACGTTGGGTGGCAATGACTTGGCGGTCGATTTCCAGGATGGCGCTTTTGGGGTCGTCCAGCAGGTTGCGCACCGACGCGTTCAGCGTGCCGTACTGCGTCAGCAGCTCGCGCATGTGCTGTGCACCGCCGCCCGATGCGGCCTGGTAGGTTTGGGTGCTCATCCATTCCACCAAACCGGCTTTGTAAAGTGCGCCCACGCCCATCAGCATGCAGCTGACGGTGCAGTTGCCGCCCACCCAGTTTTTGCCGCCGTTGGTCAAAGCATTTTTGATGACGGGCATGTTGACGGGGTCGAGGACGATGACCGCGTCTTTGTCCATGCGCAGGGTGGAGGCGGCGTCGATCCAGTGGCCGTTCCAGCCCGCAGCGCGCAGCTTCGGGAACACTTCGGTGGTGTAGTCACCGCCCTGGGCGGTGATGATGATGTCGCAGCGCTTGAGCGCGTCGATGTCGTGCGCGTCTTGCAGCTTGGTTTCGTTCTTGGCCATGGCAGGGGCCTGGCCACCTGCGTTGGACGTGGAGAAGAACACGGGTTCGATGAGACCGAAATCGCCCTCGGCTTGCATGCGGTCCATCAGGACCGAGCCGACCATGCCGCGCCAGCCAACGAGGCCGACCAGATTACCTGTTTTCATGAAAATGCCCTTTCAGATGTGGGAAATACAAGGATTTCATCTGCCCGGCCTGTCAGGCCGGGAAAAGGGCGCGACAAACCAGGCTGAGTCAGCCAGTAATGGTTGTCGTTTTGGTCGTGCAGGACCATGCCGATGCCACGGCCACTTCCACGCACTTGACCATTGCTCCCAATTGGGGAGCGGCTGGTGCAACGGTGAAAAGCAGCTGTGACATGAAACCCATTGTACAAAAAAGCCTTACAGCGCCTTGACCACGGCATTGCCCATTTCCAGGGTTGAAACGCGGGTGGTGCCTTCGCTGTAAATGTCGGGGGTGCGCAGGCCTTGGGCCAGCACTTTTTGCACGGCGGCTTCGATGCGCAGCGCGGCTTCTTCCTGGTTCAGGCTGAAGCGCAGCATCATGGCGGCACTCAAAATGGTGGCCAGCGGGTTGGCAATGCCTTTGCCGGCGATGTCGGGGGCGCTGCCGTGGCTGGGCTCGTACAGGCCTTGGTTGGCGCTGTTCAGGCTGGCTGAGGGCAACATGCCGATGGAGCCGGTGAGCATGGAGGCTTCGTCGGACAGGATGTCGCCAAACATGTTGCCGGTCACCACCACGTCAAACGCCTTGGGGGCCTTGACCAGTTGCATGGCGGCGTTGTCCACGTACATGTGCTGCAGTTCCACGTCGGGGTATTGCTGGCCCACTTCGGTGACCACGTCTTTCCAGAACTGGAAGGTTTCCAGCACGTTGGCTTTGTCAACGCTGGTGACCTTTTTGTTGCGCTTGCGGGCGGCCTGGAACGCCACATGGGCGATGCGCTCGATCTCGGGTTTGCTGTAGCGCATGGTGTCAAACGCTTCTTCGGCACCGGGGAAGTGGCCGTCGGTGGCCACGCGGCGGCCGCGGGGCTGGCCGAAGTAAATGTCACCGGTCAGCTCGCGGATGATGAGGATGTCCAGGCCCGCAATCAGCTCGGGCTTGAGGCTGGACGCGCCCACCAGCTGCTCGTAGCAAATGGCGGGGCGGAAGTTGGCAAACAGGCCCATGTTTTTGCGCAGACCCAGAATGGCTTGCTCGGGGCGCAGCGGGCGGTCGAGCTTGTCGTATTTCCAGTCGCCCACCGCACCGAACAGCACCGCGTCGGCGGCTTTGGCCAGGTTCAGGGTGGACTCGGGCAGCGGGTGGCCGTGGGCTTCGTAGGCGGCGCCGCCCACCAGGGCGGTTTCCATTTCAAATGTCAGGTCGAGGGCCTTGAGCACTTTGACGGCTTCGGCCACGATTTCGGTGCCGATGCCGTCACCAGGGAGAACTGCGATTTTCATTGAATTGATAGCTGTAAAGCCACGTCAGTAAAGCGGTAGGTGCCAAAAAAGCTTGAAATTCAAGCGCCGGGCACCATGGTGTGGGCCAACCAGGGTTTGGTGGCCAGGCGTTGGGATTCGAACGCGCCGATCTTGTCGCGGTGGCGCAGGGTCAGGCCGATGTCGTCCAGCCCGTTCATGAGGCAGTACTTGCGGAAGGCCTGCACGTCGAACGGGATTTCTTCACCCTGGGGTTTGACCACCACCTGGCGGTCGAGGTCGATGGTGAGCTGGTAGCCGGGGAAAGCCGCCACTTCGTCGAACAGCTGGGCCACCACCACTTCAGGCAGCACGATGGGCAGCAGGCCGTTTTTGAAGCAGTTGTTGAAAAAGATGTCGGCGTAACTGGGGGCAATCAGCGCGCGGAAGCCGTATTGGTCGATGGCCCAGGGCGCGTGTTCACGGCTGGAGCCACAGCCAAAATTCTTGCGGGCCAGCAGAACCGATGCGGCGGCGTAGCGGGGCTGGTTCAGCACAAAGTCCGGGTTCGGTTGGCGGCTGTTGGCGTCTTGGCCGGGGTAGCCCGCGTCCAGGTAGCGCCATTCGTCAAACAGGTTGGGGCCGAAGCCGGTTTTGCGGATGGACTTGAGGAATTGCTTCGGGATGATCGCGTCGGTGTCCACGTTTTCGCGGTCCATCGGGGCCACCAGGCCCTTGTGCACGGTGAATTTGTTCATTTCTTGGCAGCCCCTTCAATGGCCGAGCCGGCTTTCTGGATGTCCTGGCCCACGCCTTTGACGGTGTTGCAAGCGGACAGGGCAAAGGCCAAAGCCACCACGGCAAAACCCAGCAGTTTGTTCATGTCGTTTTCTTTCAGGCGTTCAGGCAAATTGGCGGATGTCAACGAAGTGGCCATGGATGGCCGCCGCTGCAGCCATGGCCGGGCTCACCAGGTGGGTGCGGCCGCCCGCGCCCTGGCGGCCTTCGAAGTTGCGGTTACTGGTGCTGGCGCAGCGCTCGCCGGGCTCCAGTCGGTCGGCGTTCATGGCCAGGCACATGCTGCAGCCGGGCTCGCGCCACTCAAAGCCCGCCGCCTTGAAAATCTCGTGCAAGCCTTCGCGTTCGGCCTGCTCTTTCACCAAACCGGAGCCGGGCACCACCAGCGCGAGCTTGATGTTTTTGGCCAGTTTTTGGCCCAATTTTTTGACCACCGCAGCGGCTTCGCGCATGTCTTCGATGCGGCTGTTGGTGCACGAGCCAATGAACACCTTGTCCACAAAAATATCGGTCAGGGGCTTGCCGGGCTCCAGCGCCATGTAGGTGAGTGCGCGTTCGATGGCGCCACGCTTGTTGGGGTCTCTTTCTTTGTCGGGGTCGGGCACGTGGGCGTCCACACCCAGCACCATCTCGGGTGATGTGCCCCAAGTCACCTGGGGCAAGATTGCGCTGGCGTCCAGTTCGACCACGGCGTCAAACACCGCATCGGCGTCGGAGTGCAGGGTGTGCCAATAGGCCACGGCCTGGTCCCACTCCACGCCCGTGGGGGACATGGGGCGGCCCTTGACGTAGTCAATGGTTTTTTGGTCCACAGCCACCAGGCCAGCGCGTGCGCCGCCTTCAATGGCCATGTTGCACACCGTCATGCGGCCTTCCACGCTCAGGGCGCGGATGGCAGAGCCTGCAAACTCAATGGTGTAGCCGGTGCCACCGGCCGTGCCAATTTTGCCAATGATGGCCAGCACGATGTCTTTGGCCGTGCAACCCTTGTGCAGCGTGCCTTCGACTTTGACCAGCATGTTTTTGGCTTTTTTGGCCAGCAGCGTCTGGGTGGCCATGACGTGCTCCACCTCGCTGGTGCCAATGCCGTGGGCCAGCGCACCGAACGCACCGTGGGTGCTGGTGTGGCTGTCGCCACACACCACCGTCATGCCGGGCAGGGTGGCGCCGTTTTCAGGGCCAATGACGTGGACGATGCCTTGGCGCTTGGACATGAACGGGAAAAACGCCGCTGCGCCGTATTCGGCGATGTTGTTGTCCAGCGTGGTGATTTGTTCTTTGCTCACCGGGTCGGTGATGCCGTCGTAACCCAATTCCCAACCGTTGGTGGGGGTGTTGTGGTCGGCGGTGGCCACGATGGAGCTGACGCGCCACACCTTGCGTCCGGCTTGGCGCAGGCCTTCAAAGGCTTGGGGGCTGGTGACTTCGTGCACCAGGTGCCGGTCGATGTACAGAATGGACGTGCCGTCTTCTTCGGTGTGGACGACGTGCTCGTCCCAAATCTTGTCGTAAAGGGTGCGTCCCATGGCGTGCAGTCTTTGGGTTTGTTCGTGGAGCCCGCGATTTTATGCGCGGGTGCCCGGGGCTGTGGCCCCAAGAAAAAACCCGGTCGGTTTGACCCCGACCGGGTTGCTGTGCAGCCACCGGTCAGCGCAAGGCTGACGCGGTGAAATGCCGACGTATCAGCCGCGCTTCATGCTGGCGGGCACGTCACGGCGGGGTGAGCCGGTGAACAGCTGGCGGGGACGGCCGATTTTGTACTCGGGGTCGCTGATCATTTCGTTCAACTGGGCGATCCAGCCCACGGTGCGGGCCAGCGCGAAGATGCCGGTGAACAGGTTCACAGGAATGCCAATGGCGCGCTGCACGATGCCGGAGTAGAAGTCCACGTTGGGGTAGAGCTTGCGCTGAACGAAGTAGTCGTCTTCCAGCGCAATGCGCTCCAGCTCTTTGGCCAGTTTGAACAGGGGGTCGTTTTGCAGGCCCAACTCTGCCAGCACTTCGTCGCAGGTTTCCTGCATGAGTTTGGCGCGGGGGTCGTAGTTTTTGTACACGCGGTGACCGAAGCCCATCAGCTTAACGCCGGAGTTCTTGTCTTTCACCTTTTCCATGAACTCGCCAACCTTGGAGATGCCGCCTTGGCGCTGGATGTCTTCCAGCATGTTCAGGCAGGCCTCGTTGGCGCCGCCGTGGGCAGGGCCCCACAGGCAGGCCACACCTGCTGCAATAGCGGCAAACGGGTTGGTGCCCGACGAGCCGCACAGGCGCACGGTGGAAGTGGAGGCGTTTTGTTCGTGGTCGGCGTGCAGGATGAAGATGCGGTCGAGTGCGCGCTCCAGCACCGGGTTGACTTTGTAGGGCTCGCAAGGGGTGCCGAACATCATGCGCAGGAAGTTGCCCGAGTAGCTCAGGTCGTTCTGGGGGTACATGAACGGTTGGCCCACGCCGTATTTGTAGGCCATTGCCACCAGGGTGGGCATTTTCGCGATCAGGCGAATGGCCGCCACTTTGCGGTGCTCAGGGTTGTTGATGTCGGTGCTGTCGTGGTAGAAGGCCGACAGAGCACCCACCAAACCGGTCAACACGGCCATGGGGTGTGCATCGCGACGGAAGCCGCGCAGGAAGAATTGCATCTGCTCGTTCACCATGGTGTGGTTGATCACGAGCTTGTGGAAGTCTTTGCGCTGGGTGGGGTCTGGCAACTCGCCGTTCAACAGCAGGTAGCAGGTGTCGAGGTAGTCACACTGGGTGGCCAACTGCTCGATGGGGTAACCGCGGTACAGCAGCTCGCCCTTGTCGCCATCGATGTAAGTGATGGCCGACTGGCAAGAGGCCGTCGACAAAAAGCCAGGGTCGTAAGTGAACATGCCGGTCTGTGCATACAGCTTGCGGATGTCGATCACGTCCGGTCCGATGTTGCCGCTGTAAACGGGCAGGTCCACGCTGGGGCTGCCGTTGCTGAACGACAGGGTGGCTTTGTTGTCGGCGAGTTTCATTTGTTTTCCTTCGGGGTGGCGTTAATCAGATGTGCGATTCAACTCTTGGGGACTCTCAACATGCTCAGGACTTCGGTGACATCTGGCCTGTCCAGATCGCCCTCGGGCAATTTGCGCCCCAGCAGCAGATCCAGCAGGTCGTTGTCCGACAGGTCCATCAGGATTTCAAGCCCTGAGGCTTGGTGAACCGTCAAGCCAGAAGCGTGCCTGGCAAAGAACCGCTCGACAAACAGGTCGTTTTCCAGCAAGCCGCGGCGGCAGCGCCACTTCAGTTTGCTCAGTTGACGTTCGTCGAGAAGTGCGCTGTCGTTCATGTTGTGTGTCTGCCGATCAAACGGCGCGCATGACCATCATTTCTTTGATCTTGCCGATGGCCTTGGTGGGGTTCAGACCCTTGGGGCACACGTCAACACAATTCATGATGGTGTGGCAACGGAACAAACGGTAGGGGTCTTCCAGGTTGTCCAGACGCTCTGCTGTGGCTTGGTCACGGCTGTCGGCGATGAAGCGGTAGGCTTGCAACAGACCAGCGGGGCCCACGAACTTGTCGGGGTTCCACCAGAAGCTGGGGCAGCTGGTGGAGCAGCTGGCGCACAAGATGCACTCGTAAAGACCGTTGAGCTCTTCACGCTCTTCAGGGCTTTGCAAGCGCTCTTTTTCGGGCGGCACGTTGTCGTTGATCAGGTAAGGCTTGATGCTGTTGTACTGCTTGAAGAACAACGTCATGTCCACGATCAGGTCGCGCACCACGGGCAGGCCAGGCAATGGCTTCAGTGTGATGACACCCGGCAGGGTGTTCATGTTGGTCAGGCAGGCCAGACCGTTTTTGCCATTGATGTTCATGGCATCAGAGCCACACACCCCTTCGCGGCACGAGCGGCGGAAGGAGATGGTGGGATCGACTTTTTTCAGCTTCATCAACGCATCAAGCAACATGCGTTCGTGGCCATCGAGTTCAACTTCGATGGTCTGCATGTAGGGCTTGGCGTCTTTTTCGGGGTCGTAGCGGTAAATTTTGAATGTGCGCAGGGCCATGTGTGTGCTCCAGACTGTTCAGCTTTGAGGGGTGCAACTCAGAACGTGCGAACCTTGGGCGGCACCGAGTCCACCGTCAGGGGCTTGAGATTGACCGGCTTGTACGACAAGCCGTTGGTGGCGCTGTCCCACAGGGTGTGTTTCATCCACACCGCGTCGTTGCGGCCCAATGGGCATTCCGCGTCGTCGGCAGAGCGCTCGTAGTCGCTCACAGTGTGGGCACCGCGGCACTCCTGGCGGGCAGCGGCCGAGGTCATGGTGGCTTGTGCGCATTCCATCAGGTTCTCCACTTCCAGCGCTTCCACGCGGGCGGTGTTGAACACTTTGGACTTGTCGCCCAGCGTGATGGCGTTGACGCGTTCGCGCAGTGCGTTGATCTTGACAACGCCTTCGTTCATGCTGGCCTGTGTGCGGAACACGCCAGCGTGTTGCTGCATGGAGGCGCGCATGTCGTTGGCCACGTCCTGGGCGTATTCGCCACTGGTGCTGTTGTCCAGGCGGGCAAGGCGCGACAGCGTCTTGTCGGCAGCATCGGCGGGCAACGCTTTGTGGTTTTTGTTTTTCAGGTTGTAGTCAACGATGTGGTTGCCGGCTGCACGACCGAACACCAGCAAGTCGAGCAACGAGTTGGTGCCCAGGCGGTTGGCGCCGTGCACGCTGACGCAAGAGCACTCGCCCACCGCGTACAGGCCGTTCAGCACTTTCTGGCTGCCGTTGCTGTCGGGGGTGACCACTTGACCGTTCACATTGGTGGGGATGCCGCCCATTTGGTAGTGGATGGTGGGCACCACCGGGATGGGTTCTCGGGTGATGTCCACGTTCGCAAAGTTCACGCCGATTTCATACACCGATGGCAGGCGCTTGTGGATGGTGTCGGCACCCAGGTGGTCCAGTTTCAGGTACACGAAGTCCTTGTTCGGACCGCAGCCACGGCCTTCCTTGATTTCTTGGTCCATGCAGCGGGACACGAAGTCGCGCGGGGCCAAGTCTTTCAGTGTGGGCGCATAGCGCTCCATGAAACGTTCGCCGTTGCTGTTGAGCAAAATGGCGCCTTCGCCACGGCAGCCTTCGGTCAGCAGCACGCCTGCACCGGCCACGCCAGTGGGGTGGAACTGCCAGAACTCCATGTCTTGCAGTGGGATGCCCGCACGCGCGGCCATGCCCAGACCGTCACCGGTGTTGATGAAGGCGTTGGTGCTGGCGGCAAAAATGCGGCCTGCGCCACCGGTGGCCAGCAGCGTGGTTTTGGCTTCCAAGATGTGGATGTCGCCGGTTTCCATTTCGAGGGCGGTCACGCCCACCACGTCGCCATCGGCGTCACGGATCAGGTCAAGCGCCATCCACTCCACGAAGAAGTTGGTGCGGGCTTGCACGTTTTGCTGGTACAGCGTGTGCAGCATGGCGTGGCCGGTGCGGTCGGCCGCGGCGCAGGCGCGCTGCACGGGCTTTTCACCGTAGTTGGCCGTGTGGCCACCGAAGGGGCGCTGGTAAATGGTGCCGTCGGGGTTGCGGTCAAAGGGCATGCCCATGTGTTCCAACTCGTACACCACTTTGGGGGCTTCGCGGCACATGAACTCAATGGCGTCCTGGTCGCCCAGCCAATCGGAGCCCTTGATCGTGTCGTAGAAGTGGTAGTGCCAGTTGTCTTCGGACATGTTGCCCAGAGACGCACCGATGCCACCCTGAGCGGCCACGGTGTGGCTGCGGGTGGGAAACACTTTGGACAGCACGGCCACGTTCAGGCCGGCACGGGCCAGTTGCAGCGAGGCACGCATGCCAGAACCGCCCGCACCGACGATAACCACATCGAAACGGCGCTTGGTCACAGAAGAAGCTTTTGTCATGGCTTAGAGCCTCCAGAGAACTTGAATGGCCCAGCCCATGCAACCCACGAGCCAGACGATGGTGAATGTGTGCAGCGCCAAGCGGATGCCGGGCGGTTTGACGTAATCCATCCAGATGTCACGCATGCCAATCCATGCGTGGTAGAACAACGCAATGAACACAGAGAAGGTCAATACCTTCATCCATTGCGCCGCAAAAATGCCCGCCCAGCCTTCGTAGCCGATGGGGCCGCTGGTGGTCAGTACTTGCAACAGCACCACTGCAGTGAACAGCACGATGAGTGCCGCTGTGACACGTTGTGCCAGCCAGTCGCGCAAGCCGTAGTGCGCACCGACCACCACGCGTTTTGAACCGTAATTGACAGCCATGTTTGTGTTTCCTTGAAAATTCGTTGACGGACGCCGTGTGTCAGTACAGGCCGAACAGCTTGGCACCCAAAATGGCGGTCAAGCCCAGGCTCAGTGCCAAAACCACTTTGGCGGACGACGCGCCAAATTCTTTGCTGACCGCGTGGCGGGCATCCATGTACAGGTGGCGCACACCGGCGATCAGGTGGTGCGTGTACGCCCACATCAAGCCCAGCACCACCAATTTCACCAATGCGCCCGGAAAAATCCACAGGCCTGCCGACAGCGCGGCGGTGAATGCCTCGAAGGAGATCTCCGACGACACCGATGTGTCAAACATCCAGACAATGAAGGGCATCAGCAAAAACATCATGGCGCCGCTGACACGGTGCAGGATGGATACCCAGCCCGCCAGCGGCAGGCGGTAAGTGGTGAGGTCTGTGAACGCGTTGATGTTGCGAAACTCGGGGCGCGTCTTTTTCAGGGGAGTCATGTGGGCGCTTTCTTAGGCGATGTGAAAGAGATGTAACTCTCTGGTAACCGAGCGGGATGGCTCTCAAATTCTATTGCAATGCAGCATTCACGAACCTTTCAACCGGGCCGTGTCGAGTGCCATGGTCAACTTAATTCGTTTTTGTAGTGGTGCATGTCTGTGCGGTAAAGCCCGCGGCGCAGTTCCATGGGGACGTCGTTGTACGTGTAAGCAATGCGTTCCACACCCAGCAGCGGATGCCCGGTGGGTATGTCCAGCAAGCCGGCGGCTTCGGATGTGGCCCCCACGGCCTTGATTTTTTCTTCTGCCCGCACCATGCGCACGCCAAACTGGCTTTCAAAGAAGGCGTACATCGGTCCCTGGTCTGACGAGAGTGCTTCCTGTGTCAAGCCTTTGAAGGGGGTGCCTGGCAGCCACACGTCCTCCAGGATGGTGGGCACGCCCCCGAACGCCAGCACACGCCTGACCAAGACCACCGGGTCTGCACTGCGCAGGCCCAGAAGCCGCCCGATTTCGGCAGTGGCGCGCATCCGCCGACAATCGACGATGGTGCGTTCCGCGCGGTCTTCTTGCCCGGCATCGGGTTGCAAGCGCAAAAAACGGTATTGAATGTGCCGCTCGGCGTGCGTGGCCACAAAAGTGCCCTTGCCCTGTCGGCGCACCACCAAGTTGTCTGCCGCGAGTTCGTCAATGGCTTTGCGCACGGTGCCCTGGCTGACGCGGAAGCGCCCGGCCAGCTCTTGCTCGCTGGGCATCACGTCGCCTGGCTTCCACTCTCCGCCTTGCAGGCTTTGCAAAATCAGCGTTTTGATCTGCTGGTACAGCGGGCTGAACGCGGGCGTTGCGGCTGCGCCAGGGGGCTCGACCATATCGGATGGCGGGGTGTTTGTGTTCATGTTTGTCTCCGAGCAATCATATCTTATATAAGACATAAGACAAATTGACGCAGGGGGTTTTGACGGGTACACTTGAACGCGAATTTGGGGCCTGCCCGGGCGGCTAGAAAAAGCCGGTTCGGGTGGGTTCACCAGGTTTTTCTCGCACATCCCCCACAAGCGACTTCCTCAAACCTTCTGTCTTTCTGGAGTTTTCACCATGTCCAAGAAACCTGTTCGTGTTGCTGTCACCGGTGCTGCCGGTCAAATCGGTTATGCCCTGTTGTTCCGCATCGCCTCCGGTGAAATGCTCGGCAAAGACCAGCCTGTGATCCTCCAGTTGCTGGAAGTGCCCATGGAAAAGGCCCAGGAAGCGCTCAAGGGCGTGATCATGGAATTGGAAGACTGCGCATTCCCCCTGTTGGCCGGTATCGAAGCCCACAGCGACCCCATGACCGCGTTCAAGGACACCGACTACGCCTTGCTGGTGGGTGCCCGCCCCCGTGGCCCCGGCATGGAGCGCGCCGACTTGTTGGCCGCCAACGCACAAATCTTCACGGCACAAGGCAAGGCACTGAACGCCGTGGCTTCCCGCAATGTCCGCGTGTTGGTGGTGGGCAATCCTGCCAACACCAATGCCTACATCGCCATGAAGTCGGCCCCCGACCTGCCAGCGAAAAACTTCACCGCCATGCTGCGCCTGGACCACAACCGTGCCGCCAGCCAGATCGCTGCCAAAACCGGCAAACCCGTGGCTGCCATCGAGAAACTGGCCGTGTGGGGCAACCACTCGCCCACCATGTACGCCGACTACCGTTTTGCCACGATCGACGGCCAGTCTGTCAAAGACATGATCAACGACGACGTGTGGAACCGTGACGTGTTCCTGCCCACCGTGGGCAAGCGCGGCGCCGCCATCATTGCCGCCCGTGGCGTGTCGTCTGCTGCTTCCGCTGCCAACGCTGCCATCGACCACATGCGCGACTGGGCCCTGGGCACCAACGGCAAGTGGGTCACGATGGGCGTGCCTTCCAACGGCGAATACGGCATTCCCAAGGAAGTCATGTTTGGCTATCCAGTCACCTGCGAAGGCGGCGAATACAAACTGGTTGAAGGCCTGCCCATCGACGCGTTCTCGCAAGAATGCATCAACAAAACCCTGGCCGAGTTGCAGGGTGAGCAAGACGGCGTCAAGCACCTGCTGTAAACCGTGCTGATCACCGGGGCCACGGCATGACGCACCCGCGCAACGTGTTGTTGGGAGCGCAAGCAGGGGGCAGTTTTCTGCCCGTTTGCGACCACTACAGCGGTGTGGCTGCGCGCATGCGCAAGAGCCTGCAGTTGCAAGCCGAACTCGCCCAAGAGTTCGGCACCTGCGTGTTCGACGTGACCCTGGACTGCGAAGACGGTGCCCCCGTGGGCGGTGAAGCCGAACACGCCGCCCTGGTGGCCGAGTTGCTGGCATCGGCCAGCCCTGGCTGCCGTGTGGGCGTGCGGGTTCACGCGGTCGATCACCCCGCGTTTGAGGGCGATCTGGCCGCCCTGGTGGGCGCACAGCCCGCTTTTGTCATGCTGCCGAAAGTGGACACGCTGGCACAGGTTGCCCAGGCCATGGCCGCCATTGACGCGGCGGGCGGGCCACAACTGCCACTGCACGTGCTGCTTGAGTCCCCGTTGGCCATTCACCACGCGTTTGACATTGCGGCGCACCCCCGGGTGCAGTCGCTCAGTTTCGGTCTGATGGATTTTGTGTCTGCCCATGGCGGCGCCATTCCGTCATCGGGCATGGGTGTGGCTGGGCAGTTTGCCCACCCGCTGGTCGTGCGAGCCAAATTGGCTTTGGCGAGTGCAGCCCACGCGTTTGGCAAAGTGCCCTCACACTGTGTGGTGACCGAGTTCCGCGACACCGTGGCGCTGCGGCAAGCGGCGCTGAAGGCCCGCAACGAGTTGGGTTACACCCGCATGTGGAGCATCCACCCCGACCAGATTCGCACCATCGTCGATGTGTTTGCCCCCACGCTGGACGAGGTGGACGAAGCCGCCCACATCATCGACCAGGCGGCCCGCCACGACTGGGCCCCTACCCAGGTGGCAGGCAAATTGCATGACCGTGCCAGCTACCGATTTTTCTGGCAAATATTGGAGCGCGCTCACCAGACTGGGCGTGCGCTACCGGCCGAAATGGCCCATTATTTTTCTTGACAACGACTGGAGTTTCCCATGTTGAAAGCCTACCGTGACCACGTTGCCGAGCGCGCTGCGCTGGGCATCCCCCCGCTGCCCCTGGACGCCAAGCAGGTTGAAGCCCTGATCGAGCTGATCAAGACCCCCCCTGCCGGTGAAGACGCGTTCCTGATGGACCTGCTGACCCACCGCGTGCCCCCCGGCGTGGACGACGCGGCCAAGGTCAAGGCCAGCTTCCTGGCTGCCGTGGCGCATGGCGACATTGCCGTGTCCCTGGTCAGCAAAGCCAAGGCCACCGAGTTGCTGGGCACCATGGTGGGTGGCTACAACGTGCACCCCCTGATCGAGTTGCTCGACGACGCTGAAGTGGCCGGTGTGGCCGCTGCGGCGTTGAAGAAAACCCTGTTGATGTTCGACTTCTTCAACGACGTGGCCGAAAAAGCCAAAGCAGGCAATGCGTTCGCCAAAGACGTCATGCAAAGCTGGGCCGATGCCGAGTGGTTCACCAGCCGCCCCGAAGTCGAGAAAAAAATCACCGTCACCGTGTTCAAGGTGCCCGGCGAAACCAACACCGACGACCTGTCACCCGCGCCCGATGCCTGGAGCCGCCCCGACATCCCGTTGCACTACCTGGCCATGTTGAAAAACACCCGTCCCGACGCGGCTTTCAAGCCCGAAGAAGACGGCAAGCGCGGCCCCATGCAGTTCATCGAAGACCTGAAGAAAAAAGGCAACCTCGTGGCCTACGTGGGCGACGTGGTGGGCACCGGCTCCAGCCGCAAATCGGCCACCAACAGCGTGATCTGGGCCACCGGCCAGGACATCCCGTTTGTGCCGAACAAGCGTTTTGGCGGTGTGACCCTGGGCGGCAAAATCGCCCCCATCTTCTTCAACACGCAAGAAGATTCTGGCTCGCTGCCCATTGAAGTGGACGTGTCCAAACTCGAAATGGGCGACGTGGTTGACGTGTTGCCCTACGACGGCAAGATCGTTCGCAACGGCGAAACCGTGGTGGAGTTCAGGCTGAAAAGCGACGTGTTGTTTGACGAAGTGCGCGCCGGTGGCCGCATCAACCTCATCATCGGCCGCAGCCTGACCGCCAAGGCCCGTGAATTCCTGGGCTTGCCTGCCAGCACCCTGTTCCGTCTGCCCTCCGAACCCACCGCTACCAAGGCCGGTTTCACACTGGCACAGAAGATGGTTGGCCGCGCCGTCGGTCTGCCAGAAGGCCAGGGCGTGCGCCCCGGTACTTACTGCGAACCCAAAATGACCACCGTGGGCAGCCAGGACACCACCGGCCCCATGACCCGCGACGAGCTGAAAGACCTGGCTTGCCTGGGCTTCAGTGCAGATTTGGTGATGCAGTCCTTCTGCCACACAGCCGCTTACCCCAAGCCCGTGGACGTGAAAACCCACCGCGAACTGCCCAAGTTCATCAGCAGCCGTGGCGGCGTGGCACTGCGTCCCGGTGACGGCGTGATCCACAGCTGGCTCAACCGCTTGCTGTTGCCCGACACCGTGGGCACCGGTGGCGACAGCCACACCCGCTTCCCCATCGGCATCAGCTTCCCAGCCGGTTCCGGTCTGGTCGCTTTCGGTGCGGCCACCGGCGTGATGCCCCTGGACATGCCCGAATCCGTGCTGGTGCGCTTCAAGGGCGAAATGCAACCCGGCATCACCCTGCGCGACCTGGTGCACGCCATTCCGCTGTACGCCATCCGCGCCGGTTTGCTGACCGTTGCCAAGGCTGGCAAGAAGAACGTGTTCTCCGGCCGTATCCTGGAAATCGAAGGTTTGCCCAACCTGAAGGTCGAGCAAGCGTTTGAGCTGTCCGATGCGTCTGCCGAGCGTTCTGCCGCCGGTTGCACCGTCAAGCTCAACCCCGAGCCGATCAAGGAATACCTCACCAGCAACGTCGTGCTGATGAAGAACATGATTGCCGACGGCTACGCCGATGCCCGCACCCTGGCACGCCGCATCGAAAAGGTCGAAGCCTGGTTGGCCAACCCCAACCTGCTGGAAGCCGACAAAGACGCCGAATACGCCGCCGTGATCGAGATCGACCTGGCCGATCTGAACGAGCCCGTGTTGTGCTGCCCCAACGACCCCGATGACGCCAAACTGCTGTCCGACGTGGCAGGCACCAAGATCGACGAAGTGTTTATCGGCTCTTGCATGACCAACATCGGTCACTTCCGTGCCGCGTCAAACCTGCTGGCTGGCAAGCGCGACATCCCCGTCAAGCTGTGGCTGGCCCCACCCACCAAGATGGACGCACAAGAGTTGACCCGCGAAGGCCACTACGGCGTGTTCGGCGCGGCCGGTGCGCGCACCGAGATGCCCGGTTGCAGCCTGTGCATGGGCAACCAGGCGCAGGTGCGTGAAGGTGCCACCGTGGTGTCCACCTCCACCCGCAACTTCCCCAACCGCCTGGGCAAAAACACCAACGTGTACCTGGCCTCTGCCGAGCTGGCGGCGATTGCGTCCAAAATTGGCCGCATTCCCACCGTGGCCGAGTACCAAGCTGACATGGCTGGCCTGAACAAGGACAGCAGCAAGGTGTACCAGTACCTGAACTTCGACCAGATCGAAGAGTACGCGGACATTGCCAAGGGCGTGACAGCCTGAGCGGCACCCGTGCCCCACAATGAAGCGGCCTTCGGGCCGCTTTTTTTTGACTTTTTTTGGGCCACATGCCATGAAACTCCACATCGCCCCCCGTGCCCCCAACCCCCGCCGCGTGATGATATTCGTGGCCGAGAAGCAGATTCCCGGCATTGAACTGGTGAACGTGGACATCAACAACCTGGCGCACAAAACCGAGGCGTTCCGGGCCCTCAACCCCCTGACCACCGTGCCGTCACTGGAACTGGGTGACGGACGGGTGTTGTCGGAGAGTCGGGCCATTTGCACCTGGCTGGAAGGCCGTTACCCCGATCGCAACCTGATGGGGCAAGACGCCGACGAGCGCGCCTTCATTGAAATGGCCGACCGCCGTGCCGAGTGGTACCTGCTGGTGCCCATGGCCCAGGTGATCCGCCACACCCACCCCGGGCTGGCGGCGTTGGAGCAGCCCCAGTTTGCCGACTACGGCCAAGCCCAGAAAGCCAAAGCACTGGACTACGCCGCCCGGTTCGACCAACTGCTGCAAACCCAGCCGTGGATGGCAGGCGAGCGCTTCACCATTGCCGACATCACCGCGTTTTGTGCGTTGGAATTTGCCCGGTTGATGAAATTCAGCGCAGCGGCCGAAGGGCTGCACGCCCTGCAAGCGTGGCGCGACCGCGTGGCGCAGCGCCCATCGGCCACCGTTTGAGCGGTTGGCCGGAGGCTCAGCTTTGGGTGCCGCGCAGTTTGAAAGCGCGCACCACCTGCTCCAGTTGAGCGGCCTGGTCTTGCAGCGACTGGGCTTCTGCGGCGGCTTCTTCTACCAGTGCGGCGTTTTGCTGCGTCACACCGTTCATTTCGGCGATGGCGCCGTTTACCCGTTCAATGCCCACGGTCTGTTCGGCACTGGCCGTGGCAATGTCGCCCACGATGGTGGTGACACTGCGGATGCTTTCCACCACCTCGTTCATGGTGTGACCCGCCTGGTGCACCAGTTGGGTGCCTGCGCTCACTTTGTCCACCGAGTCCCCGATCAGTGCCTTGATTTCTTGGGCGGCCGCCGCCGAGCGCTGCGCCAGGCTGCGCACTTCCGAGGCCACCACCGCAAAGCCCCGTCCTTGCTCCCCTGCCCGGGCCGCTTCAACGGCCGCGTTCAGCGCCAGGATGTTGGTTTGGAAGGCAATGGAGTCGATCACGCCAATGATGTCGTTGATCTTGCGCGACGATGCGTTGATGGCGTCCATGGTGTCCACCACCTGTGCCACCACCGCGCCGCCCCGCACCGCCACTTCCGAGGCCGACACCGCCAGTTGGCTGGCCTGGCGCGCGTTGTCGGCGTTCAGGTTCACACCCTCCGTCAGGTCTTGCATGGTGGTGGTGGTTTTTTCCAGGCTGGCCGCTTGTTGTTCGGTGCGGGTGGACAGGTCCATGTTGCCACTGGCAATTTGCTGTGACGAATTGAAGATGGTGTCGGTGCCCGCCCGCACCTTGCCCACAATTTGGGCCAGGCTGTCGTTCATGTCGCGCAGCGACTGCTGCAACTGCCCAATTTCGTTGTCTGACGTGACCGCAATGTGTTGGGTCAGGTCGCCCGAGGCGATGTTGTGCGCGGCTTGCACGCCCGTTTCCAGCGGTTGTGTGACCACCCGGCGGATGAAGGGGTAAATCAGCATCAGCACCGGGATGGCCGTGATGATGGCCACCAGAATGGATTTCCAGCGCTGTGCAGCCTGCTCTTCGTTCATCTGGTTGAGCGACACCTTCATGCTGACCACGCCCAGCACGCTGTTTTCGGGCACCTGGTGGCAGCTCAGGCAGTCTTTGCCCAGTGAGTTGCGCAGGGCCAGGGTGGGACGCACGGCGCGCAGGTATTCACCGTCGGCATCTGTGTCCACGCGGAAATCTTCCTTGCCGCTGGCCATCACCTGCCGCTCCATGGCGTCGGGTTGGTTGTCGTCTTTGGCATCACCCGGGCCGAAGGTTTGCACCAAGGCCGGTGCGCGAAGCACCCGCACGTCGCGAATGGTGCCCAGTTGTTTGATTTGGTCCAGAAACACGTGCCGCTCGCCCACCGTGCCCGTCACCATCATGCCGGTGAGACCCGCCATGGTGGCGTTGTGCATGCTCAGGGAATAGTCCTGGGCTTGCTTGATGGCCGCGTCGCGGTACACAAACCCTTGCCAGACGATCACGCCTGTCCACACCACCGTCAGCGCAATGGCAATGGTGATGAGAAATTGGACCCAAATTTTGTACTTGGCGGCGTGCATGCGTGCTCCTGGTGCGGGGGCAACAACCGCCCGAGAGCCATTATTGGGTGTGTGGCCGCGGGTGCCCGTGTTTCTGCGCTGCCTTTGTGTTTCGTCAACAAACGGCGGTGTGTGGGTGTGCCGCCACCGCAACGCTCAACCCAGCGTGGCCCCGGCCAGTTTGACCCCAAACCCCACAAACAGCGCTCCCACGCCCGCCGTGGCGGTGGCCGATGCCCGCTGGTGGCGGCGAAACTGCGCGGCCAGCCGCGCCCCAGCAAATATCAGCAACGACAAATACGCCGCGCTGAACACCTGAACCACCACACCCAGCAGCAAAAAAGACAGGGCAGGGTGGTCATAGCCCGGGTCCACAAACTGGATGAAGAACGACACGAAAAACAAAATCGCTTTCGGGTTCATCAGGCTGATGAAAAACGCCGTGCGAAATGGCTTTTGTGCGTTGACCTCGGGCTTGGCCGTTTCCCCGGGTTCGTTGGGGGGGCTGGCGTGGGCACCGCGCCGCTGCCAACCCGCCCAGGCGGCACGCAACAGGCCCAGGCCCATCCAGGCCAGGTAGCCCGCCCCGGCGTATTTCACGGCCATGAACAGCGCTGGCGTGGTTTGCAGCAGCGAGGCAGCGCCCATCACCGACAGCACCATCAACACCGTGTCACCCGCAAACACGCCCATGGCCCCCCGGTAGCCCGCTGCCACGCCCCAGCGCGACGCAACAGACATCACGTAAATGGAATTGGGGCCGGGCAGCAGCACAATGAAAAGTGTGCCCAGCACAAAGGTGGTGAGGTCGGTGATGCCGTAAATCATGGTGCGGCCATTGTCGCGCAGGCCATACTTGCTGGCATGAAGCCCGCCTTGTTCACCCTGCACGAAGACGAGATGACGTTCACCGCCATCCGTGCCCAGGGCGCGGGCGGGCAGAACGTGAACAAGGTGTCCAACGCCGTGCACCTGCGGTTTGATGTGCAAGCCTCTTCGCTGCCCGACGACATCAAAACCCGGCTGCTGGCGCTGAGCGACCAGCGCATCACCGCCGAGGGGGTGGTGGTCATCAAGGCGCAAACCAGCCGCAGCCTGGAGGCCAACCGGGCCGACGCCATCGCCCGCCTGCACGCCCTGGTGCAGGGTGTGGCCGTGCCGCCCAAGCCCCGCAAAGCCACAAAACCCACTTTCGGTTCGCGGCAGCGGCGGCTGCAGGGCAAGGCCACGCGCGGCCAGGTGAAGGCCCTGCGGGGGCGGGTGACGGACGGGCAATAAGGCCGATTCGCTCGGTGGCGCACACACGTTCGAACACCCCGTTCGCGGAGAATGGCTGGCCCTACACTCCCCCGCTGACCGACCGCAATGGTGCGGCTGCAAACATCAAATGGATACTTGCCAGACATGGACATCACGCTGCTGATCAAAGCCGCCCTCATGGGCATTGTGGAGGGGTTGACCGAGTTTTTGCCCATTTCCAGCACCGGGCACCTCATATTGGCGGGCAGCTTGCTGGGGTTTGTGGACGCCAAGGCCAAGGTGTTCGACATCGCCATCCAGACCGGCGCCATTTTTGCGGTCATCCTGGTGTATTGGCAAAAAATCAAAGGCACGGTGGTGGCCTTGCCCAGCCAACGGCAGGCGCAGCAGTTGGCCGTGAACGTGGCCATTGCCTTCACCCCTGCGGTGGTGCTGGGCCTGCTGTTTGGCAAGGCCATCAAGGCGCACCTGTTCACCCCCACGGTGGTGGCCAGCACGTTCATCGTGGGCGGCTTCATCATTTTGTGGGCCGAGGCACGACATGCCAGACGTTCGCAAAATATAGAGGCGATGACGTTGGATGAGCGCAGAAATGTTTTCGTTTCTGTTAGCCGACCTATTCAGTCTGCCGATGACATGACCTGGCAAGACGCCCTCAAGGTGGGCCTGGTGCAGTGTTTTGCCATGGTGCCGGGCACCAGCCGCAGCGGGGCCACCATCATCGGTGGCATGTTGATGGGTTTGTCGCGCAAGGCAGCCACTGATTTTTCGTTCTACCTGGCCATTCCCACCCTCGTGGGCGCGGGCGCTTACAGCCTGTACAAAGAACGCGCGCTGCTGAGCTGGGCCGATGCCCCCCTGTTTGGCGTGGGCCTGCTGTTTGCCTTTTTGAGCGCCTGGCTGTGCATCCGGTGGCTGTTGCGCTACATCGCCAGTCACAGCTTTGTGGGCTTTGCGTATTACCGCATTGCGTTTGGCGTGTTGATTTTGGTCACCGCCCATTTCGGCTGGGTGACGTGGGCTGATTGATTCAAATGCATAGCTTTAAATTCAATACAGAAAAGCGATAGAGCCTGTTTTAATTATGAAAAGTTCACGCTCTCTGCTGCCCCTGCGCCTGCACATCCAACCCAGCCGCACCGACACCCGCCCCCTGGTGCTGTTCCACGGCAAAGGCTGCCCCGACGGTTTTGCCGCCGCGCTGGCTGCCTGGTTGTTTTACGAAGGCCAGGCCGAGTTCCGGGGACTGGACCACGGCGAGGTGAACACCTTGGCCGACTTGGTGGACGTGAGCGGGCGCAGCGTCTATTTGCTGGATTTTTCGCTGCCCGCCGAGCTGCTGGCCGCCATCGACGAACGGGCCGAACGCCTGGTGGTGCTGGACCACCACCAAAGCGCCGCCGACAAGCTGGCCGGGTTCACCTGCCGCTGCGGGGTGGTGCACTTCGACATGGGCAAAAGCGGTGCCCGCCTGGCCTGGGAATTCTTCTTCCCCGAGCGCGAGGTGCCTGCCCTGGTCGCCATGGTTGAAGACCGCGACATCTGGGCCTGGCAAATCGAGGGCAGTGCGGCGTTTTTGTCAGCCCTCGACATGGAAAAACAAGACTTTGCCCGCTGGGCCGCGTTGGCGCGGCTGGAAGGTGACGCGCTGGCCGCCTTCATGGCGCGCGGCCAGGCCATGGACGAAAAATTCAAAAAGCTGGCCGATGAAATGGCCGAAGACGCGGTGCCTGTCGTGTTCAACGGCGAGCGGGGCCTGATGGTCAACGCCCCCAGCGCCTTTCACAGCCTGGTGGGCAACCTGCTCAGCCAACAATGCGGCACGTTTGCCGTGGTGTGGGCCGTGAACAAAAAAGGCGCGGTGAAAGTGGCGCTGCGTTCGGTGCGGGGTTACAGCGTCATCCCGTTGGCCGAAAGCATGGGCGGGGGCGGGCACGCCCAAGCGTGCGCGTTTCGCATGCCCGTGGCGCGGTTGCCCGAGTTGCTGAGCGGCACGTTCAACGCCTGAGCGTTGGCGGGGTTCAAAGCCCCCGCAGCACCTCGGCCACCACATTGGCGGTTTCTTGCGGCCGTTCCATGGGGAACAGGTGCGTGCCTTCGATCAGCCGCAGGCGTTCGGGGTGCTGGTCGGGGCGTACCACTTTGCGGGTCATGCCCATGCCCACCTGCTTCATTTCGGCCGAGCGGGTGCCCCCCACAAACGCCACCGGGCAGGGCAGCGGGTGGTGGCGCAGCAAGCGGTCCAGGTTGTGGGGCAGGCTGTTGTAGATGGCGGTTTCCACGTCGCGGTCAAAACGCAGCACGCGCTGTGTGCCACCGTCGGGCAGGGCCTGGTCTTCGGTGCCGTGGGCGATGTAGTCGGCCAGCACCTGGGGGTGCCAGGCCGCAAAGGCTTTTTTGTCTTGGAAATGGGCCAGCGCCGCCGCTGCGTCGGGCCACTGGTGGCGGCGCTTGCGGCTGACCGCGCCGGGCGACAGGTGCCCCACCATTTGCGTGTGTTTGGCCACGGCCAGGGCCTTGGCTTTCCAGCCACCGAGCACGGGTGAATCCAGCAACACCACGCCTTGCAACCCTTTGCCCCCCAGTTGCGGGAAGCGGGCCGCGCACATCAGGCTGACAAACCCGCCCAGCGAGTGGCCCACCAGGTACACCGGCCCCGCGTGGTTTCGCACCAGAGGCTCGGCAAAGTCGGCCAGTTGCTGCACCAGGTGCGGCCAGTTGCTGGTGACGGGGTAGCGCGGGTCGTGCCCGAAGCGGTCCAGCGGCACCACGGCCAAGCCATGGGCGTGCAGGCCTTCGAACACCTGGCCGTAGGTGGCCCCGGGAAAGCTGTTGCCGTGGCTGAAGATGACTAGCGGCTGGGCGGTGTGGGTGGTGGGCAAGGTCAAATCAGTTTTTCCGATTCGTTGCTGATTTTTCTCAGCGGCAGGCTGCGGCCACTGCCTGTCAGCAGGGGCACCTCGGTGTGGCTGCCGTCCCAGGTGGGGTCTTCGATGCTGTCAAACACCTCGCGCAGTTTCTGGCCCCAAGTGTTGTGCACCATTTTGAAATAGGGGTTGTGCTCGTCGATGCAGGTGATTTTGTCGCTGTGCAGGGCGTCGGCTTCGTACACGGCCATGTCCAGCGGCAAACCCACCGAGAGGTTGGATTTCAGCGTGGAGTCCATGCTCACCAGCACGCATTTCGCGGCTTCGTCCAGCGGGGTTTGGGGCGTGATCACGCGGTCCAGCACGGGTTTGCCATATTTGCTTTCACCGATCTGGAAAAACGGCGTTTCGGGCGTGGCTTCAATGAAGTTGCCGGCCGAATACACCTGGAACAGGCGCATGCCTTCGCCCTTGATTTGGCCGCCAAAAATCATGGACACGTTGAAGTCAACGCCCGATGCTTTCAGCGACGCACCGTCGCGCTCGAACACATGGCGCACGGCCGAGCCCAACACGCGGGCCGCGTCGAACATGCTGGGCGCGTTCCAGATGGTGATGGGCTCACCGTCTTCGTTCTTGAGCTTTTCCACCTGCAAAATTTCGCGCACCGACTGCGAAATGCTCAGGTTGCCCGCCGACAGCAGGCACATGAAGCGGTCACCCGGCTTCTCATACACGATCATTTTGCGGAAGGTGCTGATCTGGTCCAGCCCGGCGTTGGTGCGGGAATCGGACAGGAAAACCAGCCCGGCGTTGAGTTTGACGGCGCAGCAGTAAGTCATGGCAAATGGCAATCAGTGGGCATTGCCCAGTTTTTTCAGGGTGTAAATTAGTTCCAGCGCATCGCGTGCGCTGAGGGTGTCAGGGTCGATATTGTGCAGGGCCGCCTCCACCGCGCTGGGCTCACTGCCTGCCGCCACCGGCGGCGCGGCAAACAAATCGACCTGTTGCTGTGCGTTGGCGCTCTGGGCTTCGAGCGCGGCCAGGGCATGGCGGGCGTGGTTGACCACCGCGCCAGGCACACCGGCCAGCTTGGCCACTTGCAGGCCGTAGCTGCGGCTGGCGGGGCCCGGTTCGATCTGGTGCAAAAACACGATGTCGTTGCCGTTTTCCGCCGCGCTCACGTGCACGTTTTGCGCGGCGTGGTGGGTGGCGGGGAATTCGGTCAGCTCGAAGTAGTGCGTGGCAAACAGGGTGAGGGCCTGCACCTTGTCGTGCAGGTGTTTGGCAATGCTGCTGGCCAGGGCGAGGCCGTCAAAGGTGCTGGTGCCCCGGCCAATTTCGTCCATCAGCACCAGGCTGTGGGGGCTGGCGCTGTGCAGTATCTGCGCGGCCTCGGTCATTTCCAGCATGAAGGTGGACTGGGCGTTGGCCAGGTCGTCGGCCGCGCCAATGCGGGTGTGGATGGCGTCCAGCGGCCCCAGCCGGCAGCTTTGCGCAGGCACGTGGCTGCCCATGCTGGCCAGCAGCGCGATCACGGCCACCTGGCGCATGTAGGTGCTTTTACCGCCCATGTTGGGGCCGGTGACGATGTGCATGCGTGCTTTGGGGCCCATCAGCGTGTCGTTGGGAATGAAGGCGCCGCTGCTGGTTTCGGCCAGCCGTGCTTCCACCACCGGGTGGCGGCCTGCGCGGATTTCAATGCCCGGCTGCGGCATGAACTCGGGCGCGCACCAGCCCAGGGTGAGCGAGCGCTCGGCCAGCGCGCACAGCGCGTCCAGCGCGGCCAGGCTGCGGGCCAGGGCGCCCAGGGCGGGCACAAAGGCTTGCATGCGGTCCAGCAGCTGTTCGTACAGCCACTTTTCGCGGGCCAGGGCGCGTTCCTGGGCGCTCAGGGCCTTGTCTTCAAAGGTTTTCAGCTCGGGCGTGATGAAGCGCTCGGCGTTTTTCAGGGTCTGGCGGCGGCGGTAGTCGTCGGGCACCTTGTCAATCTGGCCCTGCGTGACCTCGATGTAGAAGCCGTGCACCTTGTTGAACTGCACGCGCAAGTTGGCAATGCCGGTGCGGGCGCGTTCGCGGGTTTCCAGCTCCAGCAAAAAGCCGTCGCAGTTGGTCTGGATGGCGCGCAGCTCGTCCAGCTCGGCGTCAAAGCCGTGGTTGATGACGCCGCCATCGCGCACCAGCGCGGCGGGTTCGGGCAGCAGGGCGGCGGTCAGCAGTTCGGCGCAGCCCGGGGGGGGCAGCAGGTGTTGGCCGAGTTGCACCAGCAGCGGGGGCGGTGAAAGCTGATTTGAAGCCAAATTGGCCTCTACCGCTTGATAGTATTCATTTGTTTGCTCTGCAAAAAATTGCCCTATTTGGGCCGATTTGTGCAGGGTTTGGGCCAGCGCCACCAGCTCGCGAGGGCGCACTTGGCGCAGTGCGGTGCGGGCGGCAATGCGTTCGGCGTCGGCACAGTGCTTCAGGGCTTGGCGCAGCGCGGTCAGGCCCTGGCCACCTTGCCAGGGGCGCAGCCAGGCCAGCGCGGCCAGGCGTTGCTGGGCGGTGTGGCGGTCGCGCTCGGGGTTCAGCAGCCAGTGCTTCAGCGCGCGGCTGCCCATGCCGGTTTCGCAGGTGTCGAGCAGGCTGAACAGGGTGGGGGCGGTCTCGCCGCGCAGGGTGTGCGTCAGTTCCAGGTTGCGGCGGGTGGTGGGGGGCAGGTGCACCAGCGCCTGGGGGCGGGCCACTTGCAGTTGGGTGGCGTGGGCCAGGTTTTTAAAGGCCGGGCCCTGGGTGTGTTCTGCAAAGTCCAACAGGGCGCTGGCGGCCGCGTGGGCCTGGGGCAAACCCTCGGCGTCCCAGGCGGCCAAGCTGGCGGCTTGCAGCTGGGCCAGCAGCTTCTGGCGGCCCAGGCCGCTGTCGAATTGCCAGGCCGGGCGCGGCGTGAGGCTGAGTGTGCCACCGTTGCCCGCCACCAGCCGGGGCAGGGTCAACAGGCGGGCCTCGAACGCGGGCGACACGTCGGCCCCGTACAACAGCTCGGTGGGGCTGAGCTGGGCCACCCAGGCGGGCAGTTCGTCGCTGGGGCATTCGGCCAGCTGGATCAGGCCTTGGGTCAGGCTCATCCAGGCCAGGCCGGTGGTGTTTCGCGGCCCGGGGTGTATGGCCAGCAGCAGGTTTTCGGCTTTGTCGCCCAGCAGCTCGGCATCGGTCACGGTGCCGGGGGTGACCACGCGCACCACTTTGCGCTCCACCGGGCCTTTGCCGGTGACTTCGCCCACCTGCTCGCAAATGGCCACCGATTCGCCCAGCTTCAGCAGGCGGCCCAGGTAGGTTTCCAGGGCGTGAAACGGCACGCCGGCCATGACCACGGGTTTGCCCGCCGACTGGCCGCGCTGGGTGAGGGTGATGTCCAGCAGGCGCGCGGCTTTTTCGGCGTCACCCCAGAACAGCTCGTAAAAGTCGCCCATGCGGTAGAACACCAGCGTGGTGGGGAACTGGGCTTTGGCGGCGAGGTACTGCTGCATCATGGGCGTGTGGCCCTGGGCTTGCAGGTCGGCGGCGGTGGGGGAGGCGGGGGGCGAAAGCTGACTCATGGGGCAACGGGTGGGACGGGGGGCGTGTTCTATCATGCCTGCCACAGCTTTTGGGGCAGCGTCGATGGTGGTCATTCTCAAGGTGGGCGGTCAGTCGGCGGCGGCGAATTGCATTCGCACCGCCATGCACGGCGACGGTGCGGTGTGGCGCCTGGTGCACGTGGCCACGCTGGCCCAGGCCAAGCTGGCCCTGGCCCGCGAGGCGGTGGATTTGCTGCTGGTGCACCACCCCTTGCCCGATGGGGCCGCGTTCGACGTGCCGCCCCTGGTGCCCCACACGCCAGTGATTTTGTCCATCGACCGGGGCAACGAGTTGGCCGCCGCCCAAATGCTGGAGCTGGGGTTTGCCGACTACGTGTTTGAAGACACCAGCGCCGGGTTTGCCAGCCTGATGCTGGCGCAAATCCGCTCGGCCCTGCGCCACCGCCAGACGGCCCGTGCCTTGACCCGCCAGCACAAGCTGGTGCAGGCCATCAGCCACATGCAGGCCAGCTTCATTGGCACGGCACACCACCGCGAGGCGTTTGACCGCTTGCTGGTCGACTTGCTGGCGCTCACCGGCAGTGCCTACGGCTTTGTGGGCGAGGTGTTTTACGACGCCCCTGACCGGCCCTGGCTCAACATTCACGCCCTCAGCGACATTGCGTGGGACGACGCCTCGCGCGCCGCCTTTGCCGCCAGTGCCACCACCGGCGTGGTGTTTCGCAACCTCAACACCTTGTTCGGGGCGGCGTTGGTCACGGGAGAGCCCGTGATTGCCAACCGGCCCGATCAAGACCCCCGTGCCCACGGCGTGCCGCGCGGGCACCCGCCGTTGCACCATTTTCTGGGGCTGCCCGTGGGGCCGCGCGGTGGACTGCTGGCGATGGTGGGCCTGGCCAACCGGCCGGGGGGCTATTCACAGGCCGACGTGGATTTTTTGCAGCCCGTGCTCGACACCGTGGCCCAACTGGTGGAGGCGCGGCGCACCGACCAGCGCAGCCGCCAAACCTTGAGTGCCCTGGAAACCACGCTGGAGAGCATTGACCAGGGCATTTCCATGGTTGATGCCCAGGGCCAGCTGGTGCTGTTCAACCGCAAAGCGGCCGAGATGCTGCAAATGGACCCCGCGTGGCTGGCACAACGCCCGCACGAGGACGAGCTGGTGACGTTCATGCGCGAGCGGGGCGACTTTGGCCCCCATTTTGAAAACATCGCAGACCCCGCCGTGCGCGGGTTCATGCGACACCCCACGCGGGGCGCGGTGCTGCCCGAGCGCTACCAGCGCCGCACCCCCGATGGCCGGTGGCTGCAACTGGACAACCGCACCCTGGCCGATGGCACCCGTGTGCGCACCTACACCGACATGACCGCCCATGTGCTGAGCCAGCAGGCCCTGCGCGAGACCGGGCAACGGCTGGAAATGATCGTGGACGGCACCCGCGCGGGCACCTGGGAGTGGGACCTGGTGACCGATACCGTCACCCTCAACGAGCGTTTTGCCTCGTTGGTGGGCTACCGGCTGGACGAGCTGCCCCGTGACGTGAAAGCCCTGCATGCCCTGCTGCTGCACCCGGCCGACGAGGAGAGGCTGGCGGAGACTGCGCGGGCACACCTGAACGGGGACGCGGACTACTACGAGTGCCAATTCCGGTTTCGGCACAAAAAGGGCCATTGGATCTGGTTGCTGGAGCGGGGGCGTGTCAACGCGCTGGGCCCCGATGGCTTGCCCCGGGTCATGTCGGGCACGACCATCGACATCACCACCAGCAAACACGCGGAAGACGCGCTTCGTGTCACCGGCGAGCTGCTGAAAGAGCGCACCCGCTCGCTGGAAACCACGTTGCAAGCCATGTCGCAGGGCCTGATGGTGGTGGGGCCAGATGCCCGCATCCGCGTCTACAACCAGCAAACCTGTGCGTTGCTCGACGTGCCCGACCATTTCATGGCCAGCCTGCCCCTGATTTCAGAACTGGTGCAGTTTCAAACCCGGCGGGGCGACTTTGGGCCTGGCCTGGCGCTGGTGGACGTTCAGGTGCGCGACTACATCGCGGCAGGCGCGGGTGTGGTGGACCACACCGTGCCGCGCAAATACGTGCGCCGCACGGCACGGGGCCGGTTTCTCGAAATCAAGTCCGACCCCTTGCCCGGTGGTGGTTTTGTGCGCACGTTTGCCGATGTCACGTCCTACGTGGAAGCTGTGGAGGCCGCGCGTGAAAACGGCGAAGAGGTGCGCCGCCTGAACGAAACCCTGGAGCAACGGGTGGTGCAGCGCACCGCCGAGCTGGAGCGCTCCATGCACGACATCGAAGCGCTGTCGTATTCCATTGCCCACGATTTGCGGGGCCCGTTGCGGGCTGTCAATGGGTTTGCCGCCCTCATTGCCACCGAAGAGGCCGACCGGCTTTCCCCCGACGGGCAAGAGCTGTTTGCGCGCATCACCGAAGCTTCGCGCCGCATGGGCGTGATGATCACCGATCTGCTGGAACTGTTCAAAGTGGTGCGCGCCGACCTCACGCCCGTGCCGGTGGACATGGCCGCACTGGCCCACGAGGCGGTGCGTTCGCTGGTGCCCTCGTTCCCGGGCACCGAGGTGGGTGTGGAGCCAATGCCCACGGCACAGGGTGATGCCACCCTGCTGCGCCACCTGATGTTCAACCTGCTTGACAACGCCTTGAAGTACTCGGCCAAGGTGCCCTACCCGCGCATCGCGGTGGGCCATGCCCCCGCAGGGGCACAGGGCGAAGCCGCTTGGTTTGTGCGCGACAACGGCGTGGGTTTTGACATGGCCCGCGCCGACAAGCTGTTTGGCTTGTTTCAGCGTTTGCATTCGCCCACCGATTTCGGGGGCTCGGGTGTGGGGCTGGCCGTGGTGGCCCGCATTGTGGAGCGCCACGGGGGGCGCATCTGGGCCAAGTCCAGCCCGGGGCAGGGGGCCACGTTCTGGTTCACGCTGGGGGCTGCCTCACCCCACTGAGCACCAGCACAAGAGGGGGGGCAGGTACCGCCGGGGCTCAGAAAGGCGCGCTGTCGCCTTCGGGTTTGTTTTCGGGCGTTGCAGCGGGTGCTGCGGGTGTTTGCAGCGCCGCGGCCAATGCGTCTTCGGGTGTGACCTGTGCAGCGGTTGCAGCGGCCTGTGTGGCGGCGGCTTCGTCGGCGGTGGGCAGGCCTTGGCGCAGCGCGGCTTTGTCGCCCGCACTGGCGAACTGGCTGTATTTGCCGATCACGCCCACCAATTGGCCGTAAATTTTCGGGTTGGCGGCAAGGCACTCACGGCGGTGCAAAAAGTCTGACTCGCCCGTGAAGTTGCCCACCAGGCCACCGGCCTCGGTCACCAGCAGGGCGCCTGCGGCCATGTCCCAGGGGTGCAAACCCGTTTCAAAGAAGCCGTCGGAGAAACCGGCGGCCACATAGGCCAAGTCCAGCGCGGCTGAGCCGGGGCGGCGCACCCCGGCGCAGCGGGGCATGATGTCGCCCAACATCGACAAATACGGTTTCATGGCGTCGCCCGGGCGGAAGGGGAAGCCCGTGCTCAGCAGCGTGTCACGCAGGTGGATGCGCTTGGCCACGCGGATGCGGCGGTCGTTCAGGTAGGCACCCCGGCCCTTGGTGGCACAAAACAGGTCGTTGCGGGTGGGGTCGTAAATGACCGCTTGCTCCAGCTTGCCCTTCACGGCCAGCGCGATGCTCACGCAATACACGGGGAAGCCGTGGATGAAGTTGGTCGTGCCGTCCAGTGGGTCGATGATCCACACGTGGTCTGCGCCTCCGTGTTTGCCCGCGTGTTCGCCCGATTCTTCGGCCAGGATGCCGTGGTCGGGGTAGGCGCCCAGCAACGTGTCGATGATGGCCTGCTCGGCCGCCTGGTCCACTTCGGTCACGAAGTCGTTGGTTTGTTTGGCAGACACACGCACCGACTCCACGTCGAGCGCGGCGCGGTTGATGATGGTGCCAGCGGTGCGGGCGGCCTTGATGGCCACGTTGAGCATGGGGTGCAGGTTGGACGACATAACTTGTGTGAAGAACGGGTGTGGGCCGCAAGATTGCGACAATTGGGCGCTGATTTTACCCGTCACACCCAAAACCGAGCTTTTCATGAAAACCCGCTTCATTCTCATCCAGACCAGCCACGCGGGCAACGTGGGCGGTGCCGCCCGTGCCATGAAAACCATGGGTTTTGACGACCTGGTGCTGGTGGCCCCCCGCTGGGCCAACGTGCTGCGCCGCGAGGAAACCATCCAGCGTGCCAGCGGCGCGAACGACGTGCTGGCCAACGCCCGCATCGTGGACACGCTGGACGAGGCGCTGGACGGCATCAGCCACCTGTGCGCCACAGCCATGACCCCACGCGATTTCGGCCCCCCCACGCGCAGCCCCCGTCAGCACTTTGAGTGGCTGATGAAACAAGAGCAAACAAGTGAATACAGTCAAGCGCTGGAGGCTGAAAAAGCCATTGATTCTGCGCCTGGGGCTGTGCCGGAGGGGGTGGCCTTCCTGTTCGGCAGCGAGCGCTTTGGCATGCGCAACGAAGACGTGTACCGCAGCCACGTGTGCCTGAGCATCCCCACCCTGCCCACCTTCGGTTCACTCAACCTGGCGGCGGCCGTGCAGCTCATTGCTTACGAATGGCGGCAGGCGTTGGGCGGGTTTGACTTGCCCCCTTCGGGCACCCCGGTGGCCCGCCAGGCCAGCGCGCAAGCGGTGCAGGGCATGCTGGCGCATTTTGAGCAGGCGCTGGTGGCGGTGGACTTTCTCGACCCCGCTGCCCCCAAAAAACTCATGCCCCGGTTGAACCAGCTGTTCAACCGCGCCCAGCTCACAGAAGAAGAAATCCACATCCTGCGCGGTGTGGCCAAGGCCATGTTGCAAGCGGCCGTCCGCCAGACGGGTGCCAACCACGGCTGAGCAAGGGCTGATTCACAGGCGCTAGACTGGCTTTTTTACATTCACCCCACAACCGGACCTTTGCCCAGCATGTTCCAACGCCTGTGCGCCGACATCGATTGCATCCTGGAGCGCGACCCCGCCGCCCGCAGCCGTTTCGAGGTGCTGACCTGTTACCCCGGCTTGCACGCCCTCGTCCTGCACCGGCGCGCGCACTGGTGCTGGACGCACGGGCTCAAGTGGCTGGGGCGTTTCATCTCCCACTTGTCACGCTTTTTCACGGGCATTGAAATCCACCCCGGTGCGGTCATCGGTCAACGGGTTTTTTTCGACCACGCCATGGGCACCGTGGTGGGTGAAACAGCCGAAATTGGCGATGGGTGCACCATCTACCAGGGCGTGACACTGGGTGGCACCAGCCTGTACAAAGGCGCCAAGCGCCACCCCACGCTGGGCCAAAACGTGGTGGTCAGCGCCGGGGCCAAGGTGTTGGGCGGTTTCGTGGTGGGCGACGGTGCCAAGATCGGCAGCAACGCCGTGGTCATCAAACCCGTGCCCGCCGGGGCCACGGCGGTGGGCATACCGGCGCGCCTCATCGCGTCCAAAGAAGGGGCCAGCGCCGATGCCACGCCCGAACAAAAGTTCTCGGCCTACGGCGTGACCCAGGAAGACGACCCCGTGAGCCAGGCCCTGCGCGGCTTGATCAGCACGGCATCTGGGCAAGAGCACCAAATTGCCTTGCTCTGGCAAGCCATTGAAACCCTGTCGGCCACCCGCGCGCAGGCCGATTGCCCGCCAGACTGTGTGCCCCGGGACGCCCAGCGCAAAGAGTGCTTCGAGGCGGAGCGCCTCAACCAGTTGGTGGGCAAGTGACGCACCATGGCAGAGCCGAGAGAATTCATTGAGCCCACACTGATGCCCGATGCCGTGGCAGAGGCGGCTGCGGAAGCGGCGGCGCACCCTGAGCGCACACTGAAGGTGGTGGACCTGTACAAGGCGGCCATCGGGCCCCGGCAACAGGCGTACTACCTGAACCAGTTTGCCAGCCAAGAGGCGGGCCCGGGGCTGCGGTTCAGCTGGCATTGGGCCGCGTTTTTTTCAGCCCTGAACTGGTTCATTTTTCGCAAGATGTGGGCGTGGGCGGGGCGGTATGCCGCGTTGCTGGCCGCTTTGATGGGCGTCACCGCGCTGGGGGCGGAGGTCTGGGGGCTGGCGCGGCTGGAGGCCGTGGCCCTGGGCGCTGCCGTGTGGGCCGGTGTGTCGGTGCTGGCGGGTGTGTTGGCCAATGCGCTGTACCACCGGCACTGCATGGCGTTGATTCACCGCGTGTTGGTCAACGGCTCAGACCGCGAAGCGGCCGCCGATGTGTTGGCCGACCAGGCCAGCGGCAACCGGCGCTTCAGCGGGCAAGTGGTGGTGAACGTCGCCTTGCTGCTGTTTTTGCCCGCCCTGGCCACTTTCGCGCCCTGGAACGGGCAAGACGCGTGGGCGTGGTTGACCGAGGCCCCAGCCGAACGGGTGGTGTCCGTTCCCCCGGCACCCGTGGCCCCCATCACTGACGTCGCTGAGGGTGAACGCCGCGTGTTGCCCCCTGGCACGGCCACCCCCACATTGAAAATCACGTCTGCTGAGCCCGGGGTGCCCGTGCCAGCCCCCGCGACAGTGCTGGAGGCCGCGCCGGATGTGCTGCCGCCTGTTCCCCCCGTGCCCAGCGGTCCAGTGGTTGAGGTCGCCCCGGCTGAGCCTGCGCCTGTGACTGTGTTGCCCACTGCCCCGGTGTCTGAGGTCCGGGCATCGGCGCAGGCCAGTTTGGTGCTGCCGGGTGAGCCCGTGCCGGTCAAGTCAGAACCTGTGGTGGTGGCCAAACCGGCGGTGAAAGATGTGCCCAAGCCCACCGCGAGCGTGCTGAACGTGCCTGTGGCAAAGCCTGCGCCAGCCGCCAGCGCCGCCCCGTTCGGGGTGCAGGTGGGCATTTTTGCGCAGCCCGCCAACGTGGCCAATGTGCTGACACAGCTCAAGGCCCAAGGCCTGCCGGTCTACACCGATGCCATCACCTTGGCTGGCCAACCCCGCACGCGCGTGCGGGTGGGGCCTTACACCGGCCGTGACGAGGCGCAACGCGTGGCAGGGCAAATTGCCGATGTGGGTTTGCCCGCGGTGGTGGTGCCACTGTCCACCGCTGGGGCAGCCGCCCCGCGCCGTTGAGGCTCAGACCGTTGAGGTGGGGCGGATGGCGTTTTTGGGCCTGAAGGCCTTGCACACCGTGTCGTCGGTGTCCAGGTAGGGCCCGCCGATCAGGTCGATGCAATACGGCACGGCCGCAAAAATGCCGTGCACCTGGGGGCTGCCATCGGCCGCGCGCAAGCCCTCCAGCGTTTCCGCAATAGATTTGGGTTGCCCAGGCAGGTTGATGATGAGTGCTTGCCCACGCACCACCGCCACTTGGCGTGACAGGATGGCCGTGGGCACAAAGTTCAGGCTGATTTGGCGCATTTGTTCGCCAAAACCGGGCATTTCTTTGTGGGCCACCGCCAGCGTGGCTTCGGGGGTCACATCGCGCAGGGCAGGGCCTGTGCCGCCGGTGGTGAGCACCAGTGCACACCCGGCGGTGTCCACCAGTTCCACCAGCGTGGCGCTGATGGTGGCCTGGTCGTCGGGGATCAGCCGCGCTTCGAAGATGAGGGGGTTTTTCAGCGCCCGCGACAGCCAGTCTTTCAACGCGGGCAGGCCCTTGTCTTCGTACACGCCGGTGCTGGCGCGGTCGCTGATGCTGACGATGCCGATTTTGACGGGGTCTTGGCTCATGGCGTTCAACAGAAAAAGTCAGTTGTCGGCAGCGGCCAGCGCCGCTTTCACCGCTTGGAAAATCTCTCGGTAGGCCTTGCCGTGGCGGGCGGCCGTACCCATGCTTTCGGGGGGCTGGGCCTGTTGGTCTTTGCGGGCCTGCCGGATGAGGGCGCGCAGGTGCTGCGGGTCGGATTCAATGCCCGCCTCGCGCTCCACCGTCAGCCACTCGGTCAGTGCATCGTCGTCGGCCAGCAGGCGGTCGCGCCACTGCTCGGCGACGTGCAAGGCCAGTCGTTCTTCCGCACTGCCTTTGTGTTGTGTTTCCAGCGCGGCTTGTGCGGCGGCGATGGTTTCGGGCTCCAGCAGTCGCATCAGCTTGCCAATGAACTGCATCTGGCGGCGGCGGCCTTCGAAGTTGGTGATGCGTTTGGCCTCGGCCAGTGCGTCCAGCAGCTTTTCAGACAGATCTAGCCCAGCCAGCAGATCGGCACGCAGGGTCAGCAGGTCTTCGCCCATGGCCTGCAGCTTGTCGCTTTCGCGCTTGAGGTCGGTCTTGCTGAGTTCGGTCGTGCCTTTCAGCTCGGCTTTCAGCTCCAGGTCAAGCTCGGTGCCTTCTTCGACGAAATGGCCTTTGACGTAATAGCCGCGTTTGATTTTTCTTGGCATGGAAATGGGCAAAGCCGTGGCTTGGCGAAAGCAGATTCAGGTGGGGTGCCGGTGTGGCGGGGGCGTGAAAGTATCATAGCTTCCAGCATGAACACACCATCTTCGCGCCGTGCGCGCGCCATTTCACCCCCGCCATCCACCGTTTCCACGCAGCCCGACAGCGGCTTTCAATACAGCCGTGGCCATTTTGAAGAGTTGGTGGATGCCGCCCTGACCCATGCCAAAAAACTGGGTGCCACCGATGCCGGTGCCGAGGCGTCAGAGGGCAGTGGCCTGAGCGTGTCGGTGCGCAAAGGCGAGCTGGAAAACGTGGAGCGCAACCGCGACAAATCGCTGGGCGTGACCGTGTACATCGGCACACGCCGGGGGAACGCGTCCACCTCCGACTTTTCGCTGACCGCCATCCAGCAAACGGTGCAAGCGGCTTATGACATTGCCCGTTTCACCGCAGAAGACCCGGTGGCCGGTTTGCCCGACCCCGATGATGTGGCCACCGAGTGGCCTGAGTTGGATTTGTTCCACCCGTGGGCCATCACGTCCGAAGGCGCGCTGGAACTGGCGCTGCGTTGCGAAGCGGCCGCGTTTGCCACCAGCAAAAAAATCAGCAACAGCGAAGGCGCGGGCGTGTCGGCACAGCAGTCGCATTTCTTCACGGCGCACATGCGCGGCGGCGAGCGGGGCAAACCCGGCATTTTCAGCGGCGGTTATGCATCGTCGCGCCACAGCCTGTCGGTGGCGCCCATCGCGGGCAAGGGCGCCAAGATGCAGCGCGACCACTGGTACAGCTCCATGCGCGACGCGGCCGACCTGGCCAGCCCCGAGGTGGTGGGCCGCTATGCCGCCGAGCGCGCCCTGGCGCGTTTGAACGGCCGCAAGATCGGCACCACCGAGTGCCCGGTGTTGTTCGAGTCGCCCCTGGCGGCCGGGTTGTTGGGTGGGTTTGTGCAGGCCATCAGTGGCGGTGCGCTGTACCGCAAAAGCAGTTTCTTGCTCGACAGCCTGGGCAAGCAGGTGTTTCCGCGCCACATCGACATTTTGGAAGACCCCCATCTCATCAAAGGCAAAGGCAGCTCACCGTTTGACGACGAAGGCGTGCGCACCCAAAAACGCAAAGTGGTGAGTGCGGGCAAGGTGCAGGGCTACTTCCTGGGCAGTTATTCGGCCCGCAAGCTGGGCATGAAAACCACCGGCAATGCCGGCGGTTCACACAACCTCACCCTCACCAGCCGCCAGACCCAACCCGGTGACGACTTGCCCGAGATGCTGCGCAAACTCGGCACCGGCCTGTTCGTGACCGAACTCATGGGCCAAGGCGTGAACGGCGTGACCGGCGACTACTCGCGTGGCGCGTCGGGCTACTGGGTGGAGAACGGCGTCATTGCCTACCCGGTGGAAGAAATCACCATCGCGGGCAACCTGAAAGACATGCTCAAAGGCATTGAGGCGGTGGGGGCCGATGCCTACAACTACGGGGCCAAAACGGTGGGCTCTGTGTTGGTCAACCGCATGAAGCTCGCCGGTAGCTGAACGCCCGCGGGCCCCATGGCATGGACGTATGAAGCCATGGCCTTGGGGGCCGCCGCGTGTTGGGCGGTGGCCAGCCTGAGCGCTGCACCGGCATCGGCCCACCTGGGGGCCGTGGCCTTCACCCGTTGGCGCATGCTGTTTGCCAGCGTGCTGCTGGTGTCTTTGGCCACCTGGCGAGACGGTTGGGGCACCTTGCCCACCAGCGGGTTGGGCGTGTTGGCGCTGTCCGGGTTCATCGGCATTTTTCTGGGTGACAGCGCGCTGTTTGCCTGCATGAACCGGCTGGGCCCCCACCGTGCTGGCGTGCTGTTTGCCACCCACGCCCTTTTTTCTGCGGTACTGGCCTGGTGGTGGCTGGGCGACAGCCTGTCGGGGCGGGTGTTGTGGGGCACGGTGCTGATGGTCACCGGGGTGATGCTGGCCATTGCCTTGGGCAAGCGGCGTGGTGAAACCCACCACTGGGAGCAGGTGCACGGGCGCTGGTGGGTGGGTGTTGCCTTGGGGCTGACCGCCGCACTGGGCCAGTCGGTGGCCACTTTGATGCTCAAACCGCTGATGGCAACGGGCGTGGACCCGGTGGCCGCATCGGCGGTGCGCATGTTGGCCGCACTGTCGGCCCATGCGGTGTTGCGTGCCAGCGGGGCGGGGGTGTCAAGGGCGCAAAACCCCCTCACGGCGGGGGTGCTGTGGCGCACCGCGTGGAATGCGTCTTTGGCCATGGGCCTGGGCATGACCCTGATTTTGTGGGCCTTGCAGGGCGGCAGCGCATCACTGGTGGCCGTGTGGTCGTCGGTCACACCGGTGTTGCTGTTGCCCTTGCTGTGGCTCATTTACCGACGCCAGCCGCCGCTGGGGGCTTGGGTCGGGGCCGGGCTCACTGTGGTGGGTGGCGCGGCCATTTTGTTGCGCTGAAAATCAGCCCGCCAGCGCGGCCTTGATGGCGGCAGACACTTGGCCCATGTCGGCCTTGCCTGCAAACTGGGCCTTGGCGGCACCCATCACTTTGCCCATGTCGGCGCCGGTCACGGCGCGGCCGAGTTCGGCGGCCAGGCCTTGCACCAAGGTGGCCACGCCTGCCTGGATGTCTTCGGCGCTCAGGCGGGCGGGCAGGTAGGCCTGCAGCACGGCCATTTCGGCGGTTTCTTTGTCGGCCAAGTCTTTACGGTCGGCCTTGGTGAAGGCTTCGATGCTGTCTTTGCGCTGCTTGATGAGTTTGTCCACGATGGCCACCACCATGGCGTCGTCCAGCTCCACGCGCTCGTCCACTTCTTTTTGCTTCATGGCGGCGGTCAGCAGGCGGATGGTGCCCAGGCGCTCGGCGTCTTTGGCGCGCATGGCGGCCTTCATGTCTTCGGTGATTTGGGCTTTGAGGCTCATGAAAAACTCCGTTGGGGAATGAAAAAAGCCCGCTTGAGCGTCCTCGGGCGGGCTTGTGGGTTTGGCCTGGGCCAAACCAGCGGGGGCGTGTGCGGCAAACCGCAGCCCCAGCGGGGAATGCTTAGAACAGCTTCTTGGGCAGTTGCATGCTGCGCACGCGCTTGTAGTGGCGCTTGACGGCGGCTGCCTTCTTGCGCTTGCGCTCAGCGGTGGGCTTTTCGTAGAACTCGCGGGCGCGCAGGTCGGTCAGCAAGCCGAGTTTTTCGATGGTGCGCTTGAAGCGGCGCAGTGCGACTTCAAAGGGTTCGTTGTCTTTAACGCGTACGGTTGTCATCAGTTAACAATTTCCATGGATGCGCTGAATTGCAAGTGTGTGGAAGATCGGGCCTCACACCCAAGGGTCAGCAGGTTCCCCGTCTATTCGTTGATCAGGCAGACGGGGTATTGCCAGCAAAGCCAAGGATTATAGCTTTGGACATTTGCCGGTCGGGCGGGTGTGTGGTCAATGCGCCACGCCCCAGCCGCTGGCCAGCCACTGCGTGAGGGCCGCAGCGGTTTGTGGGCGGCACAGCGGGGCGGCCTGGCCTGCCCACAGGGGCGAAAAATCGGCGTAGTCTTGCGCTTCGGCGGCGGCCCTCAGCGGTGCCACGGCGGCGGCGGCCAAAGGGAAGGCCGGTGCGGCCGGGTGCAGGGGGCCCAGTTCGCGCATCAGCCGGTTGACGATGCCCCGCGCCGGGCGCCCGGTGAACAGGTGGGTGAGCGTTGTGTGGTGGGCCTGGTCGCTTTGCAGCGCAGCGCGGTGCACGGCAGATGTGCTGGCTTCCGGGCACAGCAGGTAGGCCGTGCCCACCTGCACGGCGCTGGCACCCAGTGCGCGGGCCGCGGCCACCGCAGCGGGGGTGGCGATGCCGCCAGCGGCGATGACGGGCACCTGCAAGGCAGCCACCAGTTGGGGCACCAGGGCCAGGGTGCCCGCTTGGCGGGTGAGGTCGTTGCTCAAAAAATGCCCCCGGTGGCCACCGGCTTCCAGCCCTTGGGCGATCACGGCGTTCACCCCTTGCGCTTGCAGCCACAGCCCTTCTTCCACGGTGGTGGCGCTGCACAGCACCTGGGCGCCCCAGGCCTTGACCCGTGCCAGCAAGTCGGCATTGGGCAGGCCGAAGTGAAAACTCACCACCGCAGGGCGGTGGCGGGCCAAGACATCGGCGGTGTCGGCGTTGAACGGCACCCGGCCTGGGCCACTGGCCAGGGTGGCCGGGTCGATGCCGAATTCGCGGTGGAAGGGGGCCAACGCTTGCAGCCACTGGGCCTGTGCCGTGGCATCGGGCTGGGGTGGCGTGTGGCAGAAAAAATTGACGTTCACCGGGGCTGGGGTGGCCTGCTGGAAGGCGCTCAGCTCGCGGTCCAGGGCTTCGGGGCTGAGCATGGCCCCGGGAATGGCACCCAGGCCGCCGGCCTGGGCCACGGCCACGGCCAGCCGGTGGTCTTGCGAGCCCGCCATCGGGGCTTGCAGCACGGGCAGGCGCATGCCCAACAACTTTGTCAATTCGGTGGGCATTGCGGCGCTCCTTCAGGCGGTTTCTTTTTTGGCAGCCAGGGCTTGTGCACAGGCGTGGGCGCTGGCCCAGGCCCACTGGAAGTTGTAGCCGCCCAGCCAGCCGGTCACGTCCACCACTTCGCCGATGAAATAAAGGCCGGGTTGCTTTTGGCTTTCCATGCTTTGTTGGGACAGTTCGCGGGTGTCCACCCCACCGGCGGTGACTTCGGCTTTGCGGTAGCCCTCGGTGCCGTTGGGGGTGATGCGCCACTGTTGCAGGCTGTCGGCCAGCTGGGCCAGGGCTTTGTCGGGCACGTCGCACGCGGGGCGCGCCAGGGCGGCGGTGTCCAGCCCCGGCACCGCGCCGGTGCACCACGCGTCGGCCAGCCGGGCGGGCAGCAGGCGGCCCAACTCGTTGGCCAGCAATTTGCGCGACTGGCGTTTGGCTTCGCCCAGGCGGGTGGCCAGCGGCTGGCCGGGTGCCAGGTTCAGGGTGAGGGGCTGGCCGGGTTGCCAGTAGCTGGAAATTTGCAGCACACCGGGCCCCGACAGGCCCCGGTGGGTGAACAGCAGGTCTTCCAAAAACTCGGTTTTCTGCTTTTTTTCGCCCACGGCCAGCGTGGCTTCCAGCGACAGGCCGGCCAGTGCCACCAAGGGCTGCCACTGGGCTTCGTCAAACGTGAGGGGCACCAAGGCGGGGCGTGTGGGCACCAGCGCCAGGCCAAATTGTTTGGCCAAGCGGAACCCGAAGTCGGTGGCCCCGATTTTGGGAATGGACAAACCGCCCGTCGCCACCACCAGTGCAGGCGTGGACACGCGGCCTTGGGAAGTCTCCAATTCATAGCTGGAAACGCCCAACTGTAAAGCGCTGGAGGCACAAAAGACCACATTTTTCACGGTGCAAGGCTGCCAGCGGGTGACGCGCCCACCCGCCGCGCCCGCGTCGCATTCGCGCAGCAGCATGGCGATGAGGTCTTCGGCCGAGCGGTCGCAAAACAGCTGGCCTTTGTGCTTCTCGTGGAACGGGATGCCGTGTCGCTGCACGAGCGCAACGAAGTCTTGTGGGGTGTAGCGCGACAGGGCCGAGCGGCAAAAGTGCGGGTTGTCGCTGATGAAGTGGCGCTGGGGGGCGCGCACGTCCAGGTCGCGGTTGGTGAAGTTGCTGCGCCCGCCGCCGGAGATGCGGATTTTTTCGGCCACTTTTTCGCTGTGGTCGATCAGCAGCACGTTCAGGCCCCGCTGGGCGGCCACCCCGGCACAAAACAGACCGGCCGCGCCGGCACCGACGATGACGGCATCGAAATGTTGCATGCGCGGCAGTGTATGCGCGCCGGGGCGACGGGGCTGTGGGGCGTGGGGGTCAGGCCGCCAGCGCGGTGCGGTGGGTCAACTCCAGCGCTTTTTTGGACTGACGGTCTATTTCCTGGGTGATGCCGGCCAACACGTTGGCCACCACGGCAAACCCCCGGCCTTGTTCGCCAGCCCGGGCCGCGATCACCTGCGCGTTGAACGTGACCACCTTGGCCTCGCGTGCAACGGACTGGATGTCGGTGACGATGCCCGCCAGCTCTTTCATGAGTTGGTCTTCTTTTTGGCGGGCAATTTGGTCGAAGGCGGTGGTGGCCGTGTTCAGCGCGGCCAGCACGGTGTCGGTGTTGGCCACCAGTTCGTTCACGGCGTGTGCGAGTGCGGGGCTTTGGCGCTGCGCGTGCCCCAACGCCGCGCGCATGTGGTGCATGAACCGCTCAATGACGGGGCCCACGCCCTGCGGGCCTTGGTAGGCCTGTCGCACAAGTGCCGCTGGGACCGGGTCCAACTGGTTGATGGTTTGCATCAACTGCTGGTGGCTGTCGCAAAACAGTTGGAACGATTGTTGGGCCGCTTCCAACATGGACTCACGCCCTTCTGCGGCCAGCAGGGTTTGCAAAATCATGCGCTGCGACAACATGCGTTGGCGTGCGGCCAAATTGACCAAGGACAGCTGGGCAGAGGGGGCGGCGGTGGCGGGTGGCATGGATGGGCTCCTGTGGGCGTAAACCCTTAAGCAAGCACCGGGCCACGGCGCTCGGCTTTTCGCCAGAGGCCGCTTGGCCTGCACTACCATGTGACGTGTCAACGGTGGGTGACCCCGCCCACCCACTGGGCTGCGCCCCACGGCCCCCACAAAAAAACAGGACAACCCCATGAAGCTGGCAGATGGTTTGGACAAAGTGCCCTTTGGTATCCGCACCAAATTGATTGCGCTGTTTGTGCTCATCAAGGTGTTGCCCCTGATCTTGCTGGCCTTGCTGGCGTGGGAGGGCGTCAGCCACCTGGGCGGGGGGCTGGCCGATGAGACCGACAACATCGCGGTCGAGGTGAAGGCCACCGTGGCCGAAATGGGCAAGACGTTTTCCAAAGAATCGGTCAAGGCGCTGGACGACCGTGCCCGCGAGGAATTGGAGCGCCTGACCACCGACACCGCCCGCGCCGTGGCCGATTTCCTTTACGCCCGTGACCGTGACGTGTTGCTGGCGGCCTCTTTGGTGCCTGAAAAGGCGCAATACCAGGCGTTTGTGGCCAACCGCACCCGCCCGGTGGTGGAGCAGGGGGAATGGGTGTTGGCCCCCGATGGCAAAGGCTGGGAGCCCAAACAGGCCCCCGACACAACGGCGAAGCTGGCCACCCCCAGCAACGCTGAAAACCGCCAGGACTTTCACTCGCGCCCCCCCGAAACCGTGGTGCGCAAGCTGCAAGCCCCGCTCTACCACGAGATGACGTTTGTGGGGCTGGACGGCAAAGAGCGCGTGAAGGTGTCGCTGACCGATGTGTTGCCCAAAGACCTGCGCGACGTGTCGCGCCAGGAAAACACCTGGAGCAAGGCCGAAACCTATTTCGAAGCCCTGAAGAAAATGAAACCCGGCGAGGTGTACGTGTCCGACGTGATCGGGCCCTACACACCTTCGCGGGTCATTGGGCCGGTCACGCCCGCCAAGGCCGAATCGCTGGGCATTCCGTTTGAGCCCCAGAAAGAGGCCTACGCCGGGCGTGAAAACCCTAACGGCCAGCGCTTTCAGGGCATTGTGCGGTGGGCCACCCCAGTGGTGAAAAACGGCGCGGTGACGGGCTACGTGACGCTGGCGCTGGACCACACCCACATCCGCAGTTTCACCGACCACCTCATGCCCACACCGGCGCGGTACACGGCCATCTCCGATGCCACCAACGGCAACTACGCTTTCATGTGGGACTACCTGGACCGCAGCATTGCCCACCCCCGCCACCACTCCATCGTGGGTTTTGACCCCCAGACCGGTCAACACGCCACCCCTTGGCTGGAGGCCAGCATCCATGAGGGGTGGCAACAAAGCGGCAAACCCCTGGGTGAGTACCTGGCGGGTGTCAAGACCTTTGATGGCCAAACCCGCGAGAAAAAGCCCGCTGGTGCCCTGACCAAAGCCGGTTCATTGGGCCTGGACTGCCGCTACCTGAACTTTGCCCCCCAATGCCAAGGCTGGCACGACCTGACCGAGCACGGCGGTTCGGGCTCGTTCCTGATTTTGTGGACCGGGGTGTGGAAGCTCACCACGGCCGCCGCCATTCCCTATTTCACAGGCCATTACGCCCAAACCCCACGGGGCTTTGGCTACGTGACCATCGGCGCGAACGTGGACGATTTCCACGCCCCCGCGCTGGCCACGTCCAAACTGATGGACGCGAAAGTGGCCGAATTTGGCGAACGCGTGAAAACCCAGCAAGCCGGGCTGCGCACCCTGATTTCCGACTCCATGAACCGCACCGCCGCCAGCCTGACGGTGTCCACCCTGGTGATGTTGGCCTTTGTGGTGGTGGTGGCCATTTGGCTGGCCTCGTTGCTCACCCGCCGTGTGACCGATTTGGTGGCCGGGTTGTCGCGCATCGAAGCCGGTGACCTGGGTTTTCGCTTCAAATCCAGCTCAAAAGACGAGTTGGGCAACCTGAGCGACTCGCTCAACAAAATGGCCGACAGCGTGCAGGCGTCGTTCAAACAAAACGACGAAGCCCGCCGCCAGGCCGAAGACAACAGCCGCATGAAAAGCGACTTTGTGGCCAACGTGTCGCACGAGCTGCGCACGCCGTTGAACGGCATTCTGGGCTTTTCAGAGCTGATCCGCGAAGAAGCCCCCAACGAAGAGCTGCGCGAATACGCCGACACCATCCACCAAAGCGGCAACCATTTGCTGTCGGTGGTGAACGACATGCTGGACATCGCCAAAATCGAGTCGGGCCACATGACCCTGGAGCCCCGTGCGTTTGCCCTGCGCCCCGTGCTGGACGAGTTGGCCCTGTTGCACGGCGCGGCCGCACAGCAAAAGGGCTTGGTGCTCAACACCCTGTTTGCAGACGACTTGCCCGATGAGTTCCACACCGACCCCACGCGGCTGCGCCAGGTCATCAACAACCTGCTGAGCAACGCGGTGAAGTTCACCGACCAGGGGGAAATCAGCTTCAGTGCGCGCCCGCAGGGGCGGCACCTGGTGGTGGGGGTGCGTGACAGCGGCCCCGGCATTGCGCTGGAGGCCCAGCCGCTGGTGTTCGAGCGGTTCCGCCAGGCCACCGCTTTCATGACCCGCGAACACACCGGCACCGGTCTGGGGCTGGCGCTGGTGCGCGAGTTTGTGCGTTTGATGGGCGGCGAAGTCCGGCTGGAGTCGGTGCCAGGCCAAGGGGCCTACTTCGAATTCTGGGTGCCCCACGGGGGCCAACCGACCGTCAGTCTGGCAGCGCCTGAAGAAGGTCTTGAGCGCTGATGGGTTTGATCAAAATGCTGTCAAAGCCCGCTGACATGATGCGTTGCCGCTCGCTTTCCATGGCGTGGGCGGTGTACGCCACCACCCGCAAACCCGCCCATTCGGCCGACGCACGGATGCGGCGGCACACCTCTTCGCCGTCCATTTCGGGCATGCTGATGTCGAGCAACACGCTGTCAAACGGGGCCGATTCGGCCAGGCGTTTGAGGGCCGCTAAGCCGTTTTCGGCCTCTTCGGTTTCCCAACCCCTGCGTTTGAGCAGCGCCACCGCCAATTTGCGGTTGATCGCGTTGTCGTCAACAACCAGGGTTCGTCTCATGTCGGGTGTGGGCAAGTGTGGAGGGGGTTCGGGCTGGCGTTATACCGCATTGCGGAGCGCTGCCCCCGGCTTCGCAGGGGAGGCGGCGTGATGTCCCGTGCATTTCGCTGGTGGCCCAAAAGTTTGCGCAGCCGCTTGCTGCTGGTGCTGGTGCCGTTGCTGGTGTTGTCGCTGGGGGGGCTGGGCCACCTGCTGACGCTGGCGGGGGAAGAGTCGCTGTTGACCGAGAAGCGGCAACATTTGCAGGGCGTCAACCGCATGTTGCTGGCGCGGCTGCACAGCGTGGGCGGGTTTGCGTCCATTGAAGCCACAGGCCTCGGGCAGCCAGCGGACCGTCAGGCGCGCATCGACCGCTTGAACGCGGTGTTGGCCCCCATGACCGATGAAGTGGCCCATGCCTTCGGTGGCGTGGGTGTGGGTTATTACCACCGCGAACTCGATGCCATCCTGACCTACGGGCCCAGCGATGAGTTCGCCAACCGCGTGGGCTTGTCGATTGCCGCCGACCACCCAGGGCGCCAGGTGATGGACAGCGATGCCGAAGCAGTGCAAAGCGGGCTGTTGGTGCGGGGTGACATCCTCAACGCCATGGCCCCCATCGATGTGAACGGCCAAGCGGTGGGGTATGTCTGGGCCAACCAGCTGTTGGGCGATGTGAATGCCGACATCGCACGCATGCGCCAGGCGGTTTACACGGTCACCGCTCTGGTGGCGTTGGTGACGGTGCTGTTCATTTTTGTGGTGGCCACCCGGCTTACCCGCGATGTGGCCGCCATTCAGGAAGGGTTGCGGCGCATCGGCACCGACCTGACCAAACGCATACCCGCGATGCGGGGCGAAACCGGCGAGGTGGCCGTGGCCATCAACGCCTTGGCAGGGGCGCTGGAAGCGGCCCGCCTGGCCGAACGCCAAGCGGCCGACAGCCAGCTCGCGCGCACCGAAGGCCTGTTGCGCACCGCCATCGAAGCCATCGACGAAGCCTTCATGGTGTACGACGAAAACGATGTGCTGATTTACGCCAACGACCGGTGTGGCGAGGTGTACGCCCGCTCGGGCGATGTCATCGTGCCGGGCAACAGCTTCGAGACCATCATCCGCACCTGCGTGGCGCGGGGCGAATACACCGAAGCCGTGGGCCGCGAAGAGGCCTGGGTGGCCGAGGCCATTGCCCAGCACCGGTTGGGCCAGCGGTCGCGGGAAATCCGCATGGCCAGTGGGCGCTGGCTGCGCGTGATCGACCGGCGCACGCCCAACGGCCACACCGTGGCTTTTCGGGTGGACGTGACCGACTTGCGCGAAGCCCGAGAGGCCGCCGAAGCCGCCAACCGCGCCAAAGGCCTGTTCGTGGCCAACATGAGCCACGAAATCCGCACGCCCATGAACGGCATTCTGGGCATGACCGAGTTGCTGCTGATGACCCCGTTGAACGACGAGCAGCGCGACTTTGCCGAAACCGCCAAACAAAGCGCCCAGGCCCTGCTGACCATCATCAACGACATCCTGGATTTTTCGAAGATCGACTCCGGCAAGCTCGACATCGAAACGCTGGACTTCGATTTGCGTGTGTTGCTCAACGAGGTCAGCAGCCTGCTGGGCTTGCGCGCCGAGGAAAAAGGCATTGAGTTCGTCAGCCTGTTGCACCCCCAGGTGCCGTCGCGGCTGCACGCCGACCCGGGGCGGCTGCACCAGGTGCTGTTGAACCTGGTGGGCAACGCCATCAAATTCACCGCCCATGGCGAGGTCACCGTGTCCACCACGGTGGTGCCGCAGGCGGCGGCGTCACCGGCCGCCACCGTGCGCCTGCGCTTTGAAGTGCGCGACAGCGGCGTGGGCATTTCGCCCGAGGCGGTGGCCAGCCTGTTCACCCCCTTCACCCAGGCCGACAGCTCCATCAGCCGGAACTTTGGGGGCACCGGTTTGGGGCTGTCCATCAGCAAGCGCCTGGTGGAGTTGATGGGTGGCACCATTGGGGTGCAAAGCGCCGTGGGCGAAGGTTCGGTGTTCTGGTTCGAATTGCCGTTCGGTTTGCAGGCCAGTCAAGACGAGGCACCCGTTGCCCCCCTGGGCGAGCTGATGGGCCGCCGCGTGCTGGTGGTGGACGACAACGCCACCAACCTCAACCTGCTGGACATGCTGCTGAAAAGCTGGGGCTGTGACACCGTGGTCTGCGGCCACCCGCAAGACGTGTTGCCCCGCCTGCAACAGGCCGTGGTGGAAGGCCAGCCCATGGACGCCGCCATCATCGACATGCACATGCCCGACCTGAACGGCGAAGAGCTGGGCAAACGCATCAAAGCCACGCCCGGGCTGGCAGCCCTGCCGTTGATGCTGCTCACATCGGTCGCCATGCGGGGCGACGCCGAGCGCCTGCTGGCCGCCGGGTTTGCCGCCTATTTGCCCAAACCCGTGCGCGGCGACCTGTTGCAGCGCGCGCTGCGCAGCATGTTTGCCCCCACGGTGGGCGACGAGCCCGCCAAACTCATCACCCGCCACCAGCTCAACGAGGCCAATGTCCACGCCCGCATCTTGCTGGTGGAAGACAACGCCACCAACCAAAAACTGGCCACCGCCTTGTTGCGCCGCCAGGGCCACCAGGTGGACGTGGCGGCCAACGGCGTCGAGGCGTTGGCCGCCCTGGCGCAACACGACTACCGGCTGGTGCTGATGGACTGCCGCATGCCGGTGATGGACGGTTTTGCCGCCACCACCGCCATCCGCAACGGTGGGGCGGGTGTGCGCAACCCGCGCATCCCCATCGTGGCCATGACCGCCGACGCCATGGGCGGCGACCGCGAGCGGGTGCTGGAGGCGGGCATGGACGACTATTTGTCCAAACCCATCGACGGCCCCCGGCTGGCCGAGACCGTGCAGCGGTGGCTGGGGAGCCAGATGCCAGCGGGCACCACCCTGCCCGATGGGCCGGTCGTGCTTGACGCACGCGTGTTTGACCCAGAGACCGTTGTGGCCCATTTCGACGGTGATCGCTCCATGGCCAAGGCCTTGTTGCCCGACATCGTGCAGGCCTTGCTGGATGAAACGGCCACGTTGCGCCAGGCCCTGAATGACAGCGACGCCGAGGCCGCCGCCCGTGCCACACACACCGCCAAAGGGCTGGCGGGCAGTGCCTGCGCGCTGGCGGCTTTGCCACTGGCCAAAGCCATGGAGTTGGCCGCCCGCCAGGGTGAACTCGACACGGTGCGTGAGCAGCTGCCCTTTTGGGACAACGCCTTGCGCGAACTGGCCGACGCTGTCCGTCAGTGGGTGGCCGAGCAGCCTGAGGGCTGAGAGCCGTTTGGCCCGGGGGCCGTCAGGCCGCCCGTGCCGCAGCCAGCGGCTGAGGCTGGGTGGTTTGCAAGGCTTGCAGGCCCGTCAGCACGTCGCCCACCACGATGACGCTGGGGCTGCCCAGGCCGGTGGCGTGCAGGGTGTCCACCAGGCTGCCCAGGGTGCACACCGCGTGGCGTTGCTGGGGCAGGCTGGCGTGTTGCACCACCGCCACGGGCGTGTGGGGGGGCAGGCCGGTCATCAGCTCGGCCTGGATGTGGGCGGCACCGCTCACCCCCATGTAAACCACCAGCGTCAGGCGTGCGCTGTGGCACGTGGCGGCCAGGGCGCGCCAGTCGGTGCCGGTGCTGCCGGGTTTGGCGTGGCCGGTGACAAACACCACGCCGTGGGCGTGTTCGCGGTGCGTCAGCGGCACGCCCAGCGAAGTGACCGCGGCCAGCCCGGCGGTGATGCCGTTGACCACACTCACGGCCACACCTTCGGCGCGCAGGGCTTCCACCTCTTCACCGCCCCGGCCGAACACAAAGGGGTCGCCGCCCTTCAGGCGCACCACCCGCTCGCCTGCTTGGGCGGCTTGCACCATCAGCTTGTGGATGAAAGCCTGCGGCGTGGATTTGCAGCCACCGCGTTTGCCCACGTACACCACACGGGCTGTGGGGGGCGCCAGGGCCGCGATGTCGGGGCCCACCAGGTCGTCCACCAGCACCACCGTGGCGTTCTGGATGGCCTTGAGGGCTTTGAGCGTGAGCAGCTCGGGGTCGCCGGGGCCGGCGCCCACCAGGGTGCAGTGGCCTTGTGGGGTGGGGTGTGTCATGCCGGGGCTCCTTGGGGGGTTTGGGTGCGCTGGGCCAGGGCCAGCACATGGCGCACCTGGGCTGCAATGGGGGTGGGCACCGGGGCCTGGCCTGCCAGCACACGGCGTATGTGGGCGGCGGTGGCGTCGGGGTCGGTGCCGGGCAGGTCGGGCAGGGCGGCCAGTGACCCGGCCTGGGTTTCTTGCACGCGGGTGACTTCACCGGCCGCAAACGCATCCATGGCCGGTGTGCGCCGGGCATCGGCCACGGGCTCGCCTTCGGTGCCGCGCAGCAGCAAGGCGGTGGTGTGTGTCAGGGCCAGCGTGGCCGTCATGCTCTGCAGGTATTCGGGGTGGGTGTAGCTGCTGACCAGCAGCGCGGGCCCACGCACGGGCACCATCAGCTTGACCAGGCTGTGCGCGGGGTTGCGCAGGCCCACCACGCGGCGCACGTCCAGCAGGCGTTTCAGCCCGGGCAGCAGCAGGTCGGTGGGGGCAAACGCCACCTCACCGGGTTCCATGTTTTTGATAGCTGTCAAGGCAGGTGTACCAAGCGCCAGAAGCACTTTTTGTGCTGAAACCCGTTGGCTTTCGGTTTCGCAGCCGTGCACCAGCACGGGCAGGCCTTCGCGCGCCAGCAGCAGGGCCAGCAGCGGGGTGAGCACGGGCAGTTTGCGCGCACCGTTGTAGCTGGGTAGCACCACGGTGGGGGTGGTGTGGGGGTTGGGCAGGTGTTGCAGCCGGGCGTGGGTGGCGTCGAGGAAACCCGCCATCTCGTCGGGCGTTTCGCCTTTGATGCGCATGGCCAGGCAGAACGCGCCCACTTCCAGGTCGGTGACGGTGCCGTCGAGCACCTGGCCCATCAGGTCGGTGGCCTGCTCGCGGGAGAGCGAACGCGCGCCGTCTTTGCCGCGCCCGATGTCTTTGATGTAGTGGCTGATGCTCATGACCGGATTGTGTGGCGTTCAAAACAACTTTGGGTCATAAAGCAAATCGGTGCAGGTCCGTGCCCATCGGTGTTTCAGGCAACCCTGTGCCTCAGGCCTCGGCGGGCAGGCTCACCGCCACGGCGGCCACGCGCTGTTTGAGCTGGGGCACACACGAGCCGCAGTTGGTGCCGCACTTGAGCGTGGCTTGCAACGAGGCCAGGCGTTCGGTGGGGGTGCCGGGGCAACGCGCCAGGTGTTGGTCGATGGCGCCCTGGCCCACGTTGAAGCAGGTGCAGACCTGGGGGCCTTGGGCCTGTGCCGCTTGGGCCAGCGCTGCCGGGGGTTGGCTGCCGGGCAGCAACAGCTGGCGGCCGTAGGCACCGGCGGCCAGTTCTTCTTGCAGCAGGGTTTTGATCCAGGCTTGCGAGCGGGTGTCGCCCGCCAGCAAAAAGGCGTCGAGCGTGACCGTGGTTTCGTCGGCGCTGGCCGGGCTGCGAACCAGCCGCACGGCGCGGCGCTGGCCCTGGCGGGGGTCGGCGTAGCGCAGGGTGTCGGGGGTTTGCAGGCCCATCAGGCGTTCGATGTGGTCGAGCAGCGCCGCATCGGGTGCCTGGGGGGCCGCGGCGCGGAACAACACGCCGCTGCGCTCGCGGCCGAACGGCACACAGGTGGCAAAGTCAAACTGCGGCATGAGGGCGCGCAGGGCCGCGCGGGTTTGCAGCGCGTCGTCTTCGGGCAGCCAGGCCAGGGCCAGCAGGGTCCAGGGCAGGGCGGTTTTGTCCATCCGCACCGCCGCGTGTTTGAACTCGGGCTGCTTGGAGGTGGGGCAATAGGCCGAGGTGGTGAGGGCGTTCACACCGGCCAGTGGCAGGCCGTCTGCCCCTTGGCCGCTGAGGTATTCGCTGCCCCAGTGCATGCCCATGAACACCTGGCTCAGGCCCACTTCGTCGCTGCCTTGCACAGGCACCAGCACGGTGCCGCGTTTGCTGCTCAGGCTGACCAGTTCGCCTTCGGCAAAGCCCCGGCGCGCCATGTCTTGGGGGTGCATCAGCACCGAGGGCTCGGGCACGTGGCCAAACAGGCGGCCCAGGGTGCCGGTGCGGCTCATGCCGTGCCACTGGTCGCGCAGGCGGCCGGTGGTGAGCGAGAAGGGGAATTTCGACTCGCGGGCCTCGGCCACCGGGCGGTGGGGCACGGCGGCAAACCGGGCTTTGCCGTCTGCGGTGGGAAACACCCCGTCGGTGTACAGCCGCACCTCACCGCCTTTGAACTCGCCCTGGGCAAATGCCGCAGATGCAGCGGGCGTGGCACTGCCGGTGGGCAGGGGCCATTGTTGGGGGCCTTGGGTGTCGAGCATGGCGTAACTCATCCCGGTGATGTCCAGGTCGCGGCCGCGTGTGCTTTCACGGTGTTCGTTCCAGACGGATTCGGGCGTGGGGTAAGGGAACAGGGTGGGCTGGCCGGGGCGCAACTGGGTTTCCAGCTTCTCCGCAAGAAGCACGCCAATGTGCCAGTCGTGCCGGGGGCCATCGCCCTGCAGGGGGTCTGCCACAGCACCGGGGTTTGCCTGGGGGGGCACCACGGCGGCGCGCACGCGGGTGATGCGGCGCTCGCTGTTGGTGACGGTGCCTTCTTTCTCGCCCCAGGTGGTGGCGGGCAGCAGCAGGTCGGCGAAGTCGCAGGTGGCCGGGGTGGCGAAGGCTTCTTGCACCACCACGAACTCGGCGCGCTCCAGGGCCCGGCGCACGGTGGTTTGGTCGGGCATGCTTTGCGCCGGGTTGGTGCAGGCAATCCACAGGGCTTTGATTTCGCCGTCGGCGGCGGCCTGGAACATGTCCACCGCGGTTTTGCCGGGTTGGCTGGGCACATCGGGCACGCCCCACAGGGCGGCCACTTCGGCGCGGTGGGCGGGGTTGGCCAGGTCGCGGTGGGCGCTCAGCAGGTTGGCCAGGCCGCCCACTTCGCGCCCGCCCATGGCGTTGGGCTGGCCGGTCAGGCTGAAGGGGCCCGCGCCGGGTTTGCCGATCTGGCCGGTGGCCAGGTGCAGGTTGATGAGGGCGGCGTTTTTGGCCGTGCCGCTGGTGCTTTGGTTCAGGCCCTGGCAGTACAGGCTGAGGGTGGGGGTGCGTGCGCCGCCGTCCACGCCAGCAAACCACTTTGCGGCGGTGAACAAATCGGCCTTGGGCAGGCCACACACCTGGGCCACGTGGTCGGGGGTGTATTCGCGCACCAGGGCTTTCAGGCCTTCAAAGCCGGTGGTGTGGGCGTCGATGTAGGCCGAGTCCAGCCAGCCTTCCCACAGCATGGTGTGCAGCAGGCCGTGGAACAGCGCCACGTCGGTGCCGGGTTGCAGGGGCAGAAACAGGTCGGCGCTGCTGGCGGTGTCGGTGCGCCGGGGGTCGGCCACGATGACCTTCATGCCCGGGTTGGCGGCGCGCGCGTCTTCAATGCGCCTGAACAAAATGGGGTGGGCCCAGGCGGCGTTGCTGCCCGCAATGAACAGCGTCTGCGCGTGGTTCACGTCGTCGTAGCAGGCGGGCGGTGCGTCGGCCCCCAGCGTGAGCTTGTAGCCCGCCACGGCGCTGCTCATGCACAGGCGCGAGTTGGTGTCGATGTTGTTGGTGCCCAGCAGACCTTTGGCCAGCTTGTTGAACACGTAATAGTCTTCCGTCAGCAGCTGGCCGCTGACGTAAAAACCCACCGCGTCGGGGCCGTGTTCGCGCACGATGGCAGTGATCTTGTCAGCCGCCAAGTCGAGCGCGGCGTTCCAGCCCAGCGGGGTGGTGGGACCGCCGCGTTGCAGGCGTTGCAGGGGTTGCAGCAGCCTAGCTTGGCGGTGGATGGCGGCCGTGGCGGTGTGGGCCAGGGTGGAGCCTTTGGTGCACAGGCGACCGAAGTTGGCGGGGTGGTCTGGGTCACCCTTGACGCCCACGATCTGCTGGCCCACCGATTCGATGATGACCCCGCAGCCCACCCCGCAATAGGGGCAGGTGGAACGGGTGGTCCGGGCGGTGCCGGTGTCTGCGGGGGCCATGGGTGTGTCTCCTCCAGCGGTCGGGTGTGTGTGCGGTTGTGGTCTGCGGCGGGTCAGCTGCAGCTGGTGCCTGCGCAACGGCGGGCGGGCCCGGCGTCCTGGGATCGCCGGGCTGGGCCGGCGATGGGGCGGGTTAGGTCGGTGCCCACGGTGGCCAGTTCTTCTTCGCTCAGGAACACCTGGCCGTTGTCCACCTTCACGGCAAAGGCGGGGGTGCTGCCTTCGTCGGGAGCGGCGGCCTGGCCGTTGCACAGGCCGATGGTCCAGTTGTGCAGCGGGCAGGCCACGCTGGTGCCGAACACAATGCCCTGGCTCAGAGGCCCGCCTTTGTGGGGGCAGCGGTCGAGCAGGGCGAACACCTCGCCCGCGTCGTTTTTGAACACGGCCACGTCCAGCCCCACGGGGCGGGACACGCGGCGCGAGCCCAGGGTGGGGATGTCTTCAACGGTGCAAATGGCTTTCCAGGTGGTCATGGTGATTCCTTGTTTTGTGTAGCTTGAAAGTGAATACCATCAAGCGCCAGAGGCATTTTTGGTCTTGATTTTGGGTGGTCAGGTTTTCACGGCGGCATACAGGCCGGTGACCGCGTCCATCACGCTCAGCAGGTTTTCGCTGGCCACAAACACCTCGGCCCCTGACTTGGCCGAACGGCTGGCGTTTTGCATGCGTTGCAGGGCCGCGTCGAAAAACACCCACTGCCCGTCGGCCAGTTGCAGCGATTCTTTGATGCGCGCGGTGGCCTCGGGCGCTTGGCGCAGCAGGTCTTGTGCGCCGATGAACTCGGTGCGGGCCTTGGCAATTTCGGTGGTGGCGGTCTCGGGCTCCACCGGCAGCGTGGCGGCCAGGTAGAACTTGGCCATGCGCTGGCTGAGCATGCGCTGGCGACCGGCCACGTTCACCAGCTTGCCCACGGGTTTGCCCAGTGCGGCCTCGTATTGCACCGTGCCCTGGTGGGCCAGGGCCAGCACCTTGGCGTCGCTGGCCAGCAGGGCGGCGGCCCTTGCTTTGGCCGGTGCAGCGCCCACCAGCGCGGCTTTGTGCTCGCTCCAGGTGGCCTCCAGCTTTTGGTAGGTGTCGCGCAGCTCAGGCGTGGGGGCGTAGGCCTTCAGCTCCACCAGTTGGCGGTCGAACAGGGCCATGGACTTGTCCAGCACGGCCTGGGCGGCGGCGGGCTCGATGCCGTGCACCAGGGCCAGCCAGGCTTTGCCCATGCGCTGGCTGAGCATGCGCTGGCGGCCCGCCTTGTTGATGGCATCGCTCAGGTCAAGCACCTGGGCCTGCGTGGGCAGGGCCAGTGCGGCGGCAGACAGCAGCAGGGTGCGGCGCAGCATGGTGGTGGCCTCAGGCGGTGATGGCGTTGAACTGGCGGGTGTCCACGGCGGCTTCCTTGAAGTCAAACCAGGGGTCGGGCTCGCCGTCCAGCGCAAACTGCAGTTGCTCCCACAGGGCTTTGCGGCCGGCGTGGTCGTCCAGGATTTTTTTCTTGACGTAGTCCAGGCCCACGCGGCTGACGTAGTGCACGGTGCGCTCCAAGTACCAGCCTTCCTGGCGGTACAGCTCAATGAAGGCGCCGGTGTACTCCAGCACCTCTTCGGCGGTTTTGAGCTTGGTGAAAAAGTGGGCCACCTCGGTTTTGATGCCGCCGTTGCCGGCCACGTACATCTCCCAGCCGCTGTCCACACCGATGATGCCCACGTCTTTGATGCCCGCCTCGGCGCAGTTGCGCGGGCAACCGCTCACGGCGTACTTCACTTTGTGCGGGGCGTACATGCGCCACATGGCGCGCTCCAGGTCTTTGCCCATTTGGGTGCTGTCCTGGGTGCCCATGCGGCACCACTCTGAGCCGACACAGGTTTTGACGGTGCGCAGCGCCTTGGCGTAGGCGTGGCCGCTGGGCATGCCAATGTCTTTCCACACGGCTTGCAGGTCTTCCTTCTTCACACCCAGCAGGTCAATGCGCTGTCCGCCCGTGACCTTGACGGTGGGGATGTTGTATTTGTCCACCGCGTCGGCAATGCGGCGCAGCTCGCTGGCCGTGGTTTCGCCACCCCACATGCGGGGAATGACGCTGTAGGTGCCGTCTTTCTGGATGTTGGCGTGGCTGCGCTCGTTGATGGCGCGGCTTTGCGGGTCGTCTTTCGCCTCTTTGGGCCAGGTGCTGGTGACGTAGTAGTTGACGGCCGGGCGGCAGCTGGGGCAACCGTTGGGGGTTTTCCAGTTCAGCGCTTTGAACACGCTGCCAATGGTCAGCAGCTTGCTGCCGTCGGGCTGCACGGTGCGGATGGCGTCGCGCACCGCCTGGTGGCCGTGTTCGGTGCAGCCGCACATGGCTTTCAGCTTGGGCGTGGCCGAGTAATCGCCCCCGGCGGTGAACATGATGAGCTGTTCCACCAAGCCGGTGCAGCTGCCGCAGCTGGCACTGGCTTTGGTGTGTTTGCGCACCTCTTCCAGCGTGAACAGGCCTTTGTCTTTGATGGCTTTGCAGATGCTGCCCTTGGTCACGCCGTTGCAGCCGCAGACCTCGTCGGTGTCGGCCATGGCGGCGGCCTTGTTGTGGCCCTGGTGGCCCACGTCGCCGATGTTGCTTTCGCCAAACATCAGCTTGTCGCGGATGTCTTTGATGCTGCGGCCGTCGCGCAGCAGCTTGAAGTAGTAGCTGCCGTCCACGGTGTCGCCGTACAGGCAGGCGCCCACCAGCTTGTCGTTTTGCAGCACCAGCTTTTTGTACACGCCGCCAAAGGGGTCGGACATGACGATTTCTTCGGTGCCCTCGCCGCCCTGGAAGTTGCCGGCGGAAAACAGGTCAATGCCGGTGACCTTGAGCTTGGTGCTGGTCAGGCTGCCGGTGTAGCGGCCAATGCCGAACTCGGCCAGGTGGTTGGCCAGCACTTTGCCCTGCTCGAACAGCGGGGCCACCAGGCCATAGGCAATGCCCCGGTGCGCCGCGCACTCGCCCACGGCGTAAATGCGGGGGTCGGTGGTGGTTTGCAGCGTGTCGCTCACCACAATGCCGCGATTGACGTGCAGCTTCATGGCCTCGGCCAGCGTGGTGTTGGGGCGGATGCCCACGGCCATCACCACCAGGTCGGCGGGCACTTCGGTGCCGTCTTTGAACTGGATGGCCTTGACCCTGCCACCCTTGCCGCCGTCTTGATCGCCCACCAGGGCCTGGGTGTTGGCCCCGATCAGGAATTGCATGCCGCGCTCTTCCAGCGACTTTTGCAGCAGTTTGCCCGCCACGTCGTCGAGCTGGCGCTCCATCAGCCAGGGCGACACGTGCACCACGCTCACGCTCATGCCGCGTTTCATCAGGCCGTTGGCCGCTTCCAGGCCCAGCAGACCGCCGCCGATCACCACCGCGTGTTTGTAGGTGGTGGCCGCGTCGATCATGGCCTGCGTGTCGGCAATGTCGCGGTAGGCCAGCACGCCTTCCAGGTCTTTGCCGGGAATGGGCAGGATGAACGGGTTGGAGCCCGTGGCCATGATGAGCCGGTCGTAAGCCACCGAGGTGGTGTCACCCGCGGCGTTGGTGGCGTGCACCACGCGCTTGACGCGGTCCACCTGCGTCACGGTCCAGCCCGCGTGCAGGGTGATGCCGTTGTCGGTGTACCAAGCCCAGTCGTTCAGGATGATTTCATCCAGCGTCTGTTCGCCCGCCAACACAGGGCTCAACAAAATGCGGTTGTAGTTGGGGTGCGGCTCGGCACCGAACACGGTGATGTTGTAGAGCTCGGGCGCAATTTTCAGCAGCTCTTCCAGCGTGCGCACGCCGGCCATGCCGTTGCCGATCATGACGAGGTTCATTTTTTTCATCGTGGCTGCTCCAAAAGTGAAAGACGTGGTTGGTGTGCAAACCCCATGCCCGCAAAGGAATGGCCGGACGCGTGGCCGCCGGGCTGGGGGTGTCAAAGGGTTGCTCTGGCGGTTCGGCCAAAGTCGGGCACTCAGCGGTGAGTGCCGGGTCGCATCAGCGCACGTCGTTGTGCGCGTGCCCGGGGTGTGAAACCCCGGGGCGGGGCGCGTCGTTACGCCCGCTGTGTACCAAGCAAAACCTGTGCCAATTTTTCCAACTGTGGCGACCGTGGCGCGGAAATGCCGTGTGGGGGTTGTGCGGTGGGGGCCTGCGGCCGGGCGAGTGCTGGCACACTTTGGGCCCCGGGCCGCCTGCGCACCTTGTGTTGCCCCGTTTTTCACCCGATTGGCTGGTGTTTCATGACCTCTGTTGTGCTTTGTTTGAATGACCCCCGCCACCAGGCGGCGTGGGCCGCCGAGTGCGGGGCGGCGGGGTTGCAGGTGCTTGCGGTTGTGCACGGCACCGCCAGCTTGGTGCGCAGCGTGGTGCAACACGCACCAAATGTGGTGGTGCTGGACGAGCCGGCGTTGTCCGACGGGCTGTTCAAACACACCCGGGCCTTGGCCGACACGGCCCCTTGCCCGGTGCTGGTGTTCACCCACGACACCGACGCCGACCGCATGGCCCAGGCGCTGGACGCCGGCATTCACACCCTGGTGGTGAACGGCCAGGCCGCCCAGCGCCTGCGTGGCCTGGTGCAATTGGCCCAGGCCCGTTTTCAGCGCGACAAGGCCTTGGCCGACGCGCTGGCCGACGTCACCCAGCGGCTGGAAGAGCGCAAAGCGGTGGACCGCGCCAAAGGCATCCTGATGCACGCACGCCAGGTGTCGGACGACGACGCTTTTCGCATGTTGCGCACGGCCTCCATGCAAACCAACCAGCGGCTGGGGCAGGTGTCGGCACACATCATCCAGTCGGCGCGGCTGGCCGACAGCGTGAACCGCTCGGGCCAGCTGCGCATGCTGTCGCAGCGGCTGGTCAAGCTGTATGTGTTGCAACTCGCGGGGGTGCAGGCGGCGCAGCACCGCCAGGGCTTGAAAGAATCGGTGCAGCGCATCGACGCCAACTTGGCCGTGCTGGAGAAAAACGTGTCCCACGCCACACACGGCGACCTGTTGGCCCAGGTGGTGGCATCGTGGGGGCAGCTCAAGCGGGTGGCCCAGTCAACGCCCCAGGTGGGCCAGTTGCTGCCGCTCGATGACCTGGCCGAGCGCCTGCTGCAAGACGCCGAGCGCCTGACCGGTCACCTGGAAAACGCCGGTGCCACCGCCCCGCTGCGCGTGCTCAACCAGGCGGGGCGCCAGCGCATGCTGTCGCAGCGCTGCGCCAAGCTGGCCTTGCTCGGGGCGGTGGGCGAATCGACGGCGTCCCAACGCTGGCGCGATGCGCTGGCCGACGCCCAAACCGAGTTCGACCGCACCCTGACCTACCTGGGCGGGCTGCCGCTGTCCACCGCCGACATCCGCCAGGGGCTGGACGCCGCCGCGTCCGATTGGCAAGACATGCTGCTGGGCGTGCGCGAGGCCCACCACCCCGTGGGGCGCGAGCGCGTGGCCGTGGCCAGCGAGTCGCTGCTGGCGGTGTTTGAAACCTTGTCGGACCACTACGAACACAGCATGCAAATGCTGGTGGGCTGACGGGGGCGGCCGTTGGTTCCGGTCCCGCTGCACCAAGTTTGGGCACTGAACTTGCTTGGCCCTGGTGCATGGCATTTGAAATAGACATTGGCTTCGCCTCGCAGGCCGGCAAAAACCCCGTCAACGAGGACTTTGTGGCCGCCATGCTGCCCGAGCCGGGGCAAGCCGCCATGGGGGCCATCGTGGCCGTGGCCGATGGCGTGAGCCAGGGCGGCATGGGCCGCGAGGCCGCGCAAACCACGGTCACCAGCCTGGTGCGCGACTACTACGGCACCCCCGAAACCTGGGACACCACCGTGGCGCTGGACCGCATCATCGCGGCGCAAAACAGCTGGCTGGCGGGCGTCAACCGGCGCAGGCACCCCGCGCTGGGCATGACCACGCTGACCGCCATGGTGCTGCGCGGGCAAAGCTACGCCCTGGCCCACGTGGGCGACAGCCGGGCCTACCTGCTGCGGGGCACCGAAGTGGTGCAACTGACGCACGACCACGTGGTCAACCACCCCGATTTTTCGCACCAATTGCTGCGCGCCGTGGGGCTGGAAGACCGCCTGGTGGTGGACTACAGCCAGGGCGACGTGCAGGTGGGCGACGTGTTTGTGCTGCTCACCGACGGCGTGCACAACCACCTCACCCCCACACGGCTGCGCACCCTGGTGGTGCCCGACGCCCATGCCCCGCCGGTGGATTCGCAGGCGCTCAGCCAAGCCCTGGTGGCCGCTGCCCTGGCGCAGGGCAGCGACGACAACGTGTCGGCCCTGGTGGTGCGGGTGCTGGGGCTGGACAACGCCACCCTGCAAGACGCCCAGCGCCAGTCCGAACAGTTGCCCGTGTTGCCCAAGCTGAAAGTGGGTGACGTGGTGGACGGCCTGGGCGTGACCGCCGTGGTGGCCGACAACGGCATCAACATCGTCTACCAGGTGCGCCACCCAGGCACCCGGGCTTTGTACGCGCTGAAAACCCTGCACCCCGCCCGGGCGCACGACGCACAAGAGCGTGCCATGCTGGCCCATGAAGCCTGGTTGTCACAGCGCCTGCAATCGGGCCAGACGGCCGAGCACCTGGTGGCCCTGAAAGACTGGGCCATCCTGGTGCGGGGGCTGGTGCCACCGTCGGCTGGCCCATCGGGCTTTTATCTGCTGTACGACTGGCACACCGGCGAAACCCTGCAACAGCAGCTGGACCGCCGCAACCCGTTTGCGCTGGCACAGGTGCTGAACGTCGCCACCCAGGCCACCCGTGCGGTGGGCCGCCTGCACCGCCAAAGCGTGATCCACCGCGACGTCAAACCCGCCAACCTGCACCAGGGGGAAGATGGCGTGCTGCGCCTGCTCGACCTGGGGGTGGCCCTGAGCGGGCGCGAACCCGAGTCGGCCCGCGCCTTGCACGCAGGTTCGCCCAGCTACATGAACCCCGAGCAGTGGGGGTTTGGGGTGAACGGGGGCGATGAAAAAGAAGAACTGCCCGACGCCCAAAGCGACCTGTTTGCCCTGGGCGTCACGCTGTACCAGTTGCTGACGGGGGGCAAACTGCCCTATGGCGAGGTGTTGCCCTACCAGCGCGGACGCTACCACCGCGACCCCGTGCCCCCCAGCCGCCACAACCCCGAGGTGCCCATCTGGCTCGACCACGTGGTGCTGAAAGCCGTGGCGCGCAACAAGCGCCAACGGTTCGAGACCGCTGAAGAAATGCTGCTGGCCCTGGAGCGGGGGGCCAGCCGCCCGTTGACCGCGCCGTCAGCCACCCCGCTGATTCAGCGCGACCCCACGGCCGTGTGGAAGCTGGCGTTGGGTTTGAGCGTGCTGTTCAACCTGCTGCTGGTGTATTGGTTGGGTTTTTTGCCAAAATAGGCTTCCAGCGCTTTACTGGTAAGCTTTTTAAGCTATTAAAAAAGCCCACTTGCGTGGGCTTTTGACCGTTCATGCCGTGCGTGCGCGGCCGCCTTTTTCGGCCCAGGTGCGGGTCCAGCGGACTTGCATTTTGCGCATCACGCCCAGCATCAGCACCGAGAACACGGCCAGCACCACAAAACCCAGCAAGAAACTGTCGGTGTGTTGCTTGGCTTGCCCCATCAGCCAGGGCACGGTGCCACCGCCCAGTGCGCCAATTTCACCGATCATCGAACCCGCCACGGCGGTGGAGGTGGGCCAGCGCAGCGGCACCAGCTGGAACAGCGCGCCGTTGCCCGCGCCCAATGCGGCAAAACACAAAATCAGCAGCAACGTGGTCAGCACCAGCGAGTGTGCCGACAGGCCCACACCCACCAGGGCCACCGACACCACCACCAGCACCACGGTCAGGGTGTTGACGCCGCCCCAGTGGTCTGAAATCCAGCCACCGGCCACACGCACCACCGCACCCATCAGGGCCGCCAGCATGGTCAGCTGGCCGGCTTGCACCTTGCTCACACCAAACTGGTCGTGGTAGTAGGTGGGCAAAAAGGTGACGATGCCGATGAAGCCGCCGAACGTGACCACGTAAATCAGGCTGAACACCCAGCCGTCTTTTTCCAGCAGGCAGGCCAGGTGCTCGCGCATGCTGGCGTGTGCGTCGCGGTCGGGTGGCTCTTTGGCCATGAACAGCACCACCAGCATGGGCACCAGCGACGACACGGCGGCAAAGCCGTACACCGCTTGCCAGCCATACGCTTGCGCCAGGGGCGGGGCAATCAGGGCCGCCAAAGCGGTGCCGGCATTGCCCGCACCCACCAGGCCCATGGCCAGGCCTTTGTAGCGGGGGGGGTACCAGCCCGAGCCCAGCGACATGGCCACGCCGAAGCTGGCACCGGCCACGCCCAGCAGCAGGGCCATTTTCAGCAGGTCGTCGTAGCTGTGCACGAAGAAATAGCCGTACGACATGGTGAGCGTGATGAGGGCCAGCTCCACCAGCGTGGCGGTTTTGCGGCCCACGTACTGGGCCAGCAAACCCAGCGGGAACCGCATGATGGCCCCAGCCACGATGGGAATGGACAGCAGCAGGCCCTTTTCGGCCGCCGTGAGGTTGAACTGCTCGCTGATGAAGGGCGCCATGGCGCCGTTCATCACCCAGATGACGAACGAAAACATCAGGTAGAAAAACGCCGCAAACAGGGTGGGCGTGTGCCCGCTTTTCAAAAAGTCGCGAAATCCGGCCATGGGGGGACCTCCGGAGGGATGGTGGAACAAGGGGTGTGGGGCGTTGCGGCACGCACCCCGACGGTGAGGTGTGGCACACAACGTGACAGGCACGAACCAGGTTGGCCCATGCAAGCAAAGACAGAAAGGCCGCCGTTGGCCTTCATTGCGTGGCAAGCACAATCCATGCCCGGTTTTGGTGAGTCTCGGGCACCACCGCGGGGCGTGCACCCCGGCAGTGGGCGGGCCAAAAAAAAGCGCCCCACTGGGGCGCCTTCGGCAAAAGGGGCAACCGGCTCAGGCCGCTTTTTCGACGTGTGCCTGGCGGGTGTACAAAAAGTCGATCACGGCTTTGCGGTAGCCCAGGTACTGGGGGCTGTCGGCCAGCGCCACGCGGCTGCGGGGGCGGGGCAGGTCGACGTGCAGCACCTCGCCAATGGTGGCGGCGGGGCCGTTGGTCATCATCACGATTTTGTCGGACAGCAGCACGGCCTCGTCCACGTCGTGCGTCACCATCACCACGGTGCTTTGGGTGCGGGCCACGATCTCCAGCAGCTCGTCTTGCAGTTTTGCGCGGGTGAGGGCGTCCAGGGCACCGAAGGGCTCGTCCATCAGCAGCACTTTGGGCTCCATGGCCAGGGCACGGGCAATGCCCACGCGCTGCTTCATGCCGCCGCTGATTTCGCCGGGGCGTTTTTGCGCCGCGTGGGTCAGCCCCACCAGGGCCAGGGCGTCGTCGGTGCGGGCTTTGAGTTGGGCTTTGTTTTCAGACGCGGCACCGGTGCTGCGGTTGGCCGCGCCAAACACGCGTTCCACGCCCAGGTAGATGTTTTCAAAACACGTCAGCCACGGCAGCAGCGAGTGGTTTTGGAACACCACCGCGCGCTCGGGGCCAGGCCCGGCAATTTCGCGGTTGGCGCACAGCAGGGCGCCTTGGGTGGGGGTGGTCAGCCCGGCAATCAGGTTGAGCAGGGTGGACTTGCCGCAGCCCGAGTGGCCGATGAGGGCCACAAACTCGCCTTTGGCAATGGTCAGATCGATGTCGCGCAGGGCGACAAAGGGGCCTTTTTTGGTTTTGAAGGTTTGACCGACGCCCTGGATTTCGATGAACTTGCTTGACAGCGAGGGGTTGTGGCTCAGGTCGGGGGTGGCGCGGTTGCTCATGATTTCACCTCGTCGAATGTGAAGGCGGAAGCCAGTTTGATGAGGGCAAATTCCAGTGTCAGCCCCACGATGCCGATCACGAAGATGGCGATGATGATGTTCATCACGTTCAGGTTGTTCCACTCGTCCCACAGCCAGAAGCCGATGCCCACGCCGCCGGTCAGCATTTCGGCGGCCACGATCACCAGCCACGCGGTGCCCACGGCCAGGCGCACGCCGGTCAGCATGTAGGGCAACACGGCGGGGAACAGAATTTTGGTCAGGATCTTCCATTCGCTCAGGTTGAGCACGCGGGCCACGTTCATGTAGTCCTGGGGCACGCGCTGCACGCCCACGGCGGTGTTGATGATCATGGGCCAGATGCTGCAAATGAAGATGGTCCAGATGGCGGCCGGGTTGGCCCCCTTGAACACCAGCAGGCCAATGGGCAGCCAGGCCAGTGGCGACACAGGGCGCAGCAGGCTGATGAGGGGGTTGAACATGCGGCCCAGGAAGGTGAACCGCCCGATGGCAAACCCGGCGGGTATGCCCACCGCTGCCGCCAGGCCAAAGCCCACGGCCACGCGCTCCAGGCTCATCAGCACGTTCCAGCCCACGCCTTGGTCGTTGGGGCCGTTGCGGTAGAAGGGGTTGCTGAAAATGTCCACCGCCTGGCCCCAGGTTTGCACCGGGCCGGGAATGCTGCTGCCGGTGCTGATGGACACCAGCGCCCACAACCCCACCAACAGCCCCAGGCCCAGCACGGGCGGGACCACCACCAGTGCCACAGCGCGCCAGTCGATTCGGCTGCGGTTTTCGTTTTTCATGCTTTTTTGGCCGCTGGCGCTTGCCTGTATTGGTTTTTCAGCTATCGCTGTGGGGGCGTTTGAACGCGGTGTGCTGGCGGGTTGGGGCGCAACGGCCCCCTCCAGCGGCGCGTGGAACACGGCACTGACCATGGTGGTTCTCCTGGTGGGTGGGGTGGGGGGGCCTGCCTGGGGGTCAGGCTTTGACCTTGAAACTGTCGGCGTACTTGGCGGGGTCTTTGCCGTCCCACACCACGCCGTCCAGCAGTTTGTGGCTGCGCATGTCGCTCTTGGGCACGGGGGTTTTGCTGGCAGCGGCGGCGTCTTTGTAAATGGCCGTCTGGCTGATGGCTTTGGCCACGCCCAGGTAGTCTGGGTGGTCTTTCAGCAAGCCCCAGCGCTTGTGTTGCGTCAGGAACCACATGCCGTCGGACAGGTAGGGGAAGTTCACCGCGCCGTCGTTGTAGAACTTCATGTGGTTGGCGTCGTCCCAGGTTTTGCCCATGCCGTTCTGGTAACGGCCCAGGATGCGCTGGTTGATGGCGTCCACGCTGGTGTTGACGTAGCTTTTCTCGGCGATGGTTTCGGCCATCTTCAGCTTGTTTTGCAGGCCCGCGTCGATCCAGCGGCCGGCTTCCAGGATGGCGGCGGTCACCGCACGGCAGGTGTTGGGGTACTTCTTGGCGTATTCGCCGGTGGTGCCCAGCACCTTTTCGGGGTGGTCTTTCCAGATGTCTTGGGTGGTGGTGGCGGTGATGCCAATGCCGTCCATGATGGCGCGGTGGTTCCAGGGCTCGCCCACGCAGAAGCCGTCCATGTTGCCCACGCGCATGTTGGCCACCATTTGGGGCGGCGGCACGGTGATGACCTTGGCGTCTTTCATGGGGTTGATGCCGTGCGCCGCCAGCCAGTAGTACAGCCACATGGCGTGGGTACCCGTGGGGAAGGTCTGGGCAAAGGTGTATTCGCGCTTTTCAGCGGCCATCAGCTTGGCCAGGCCCGCGCCGTCCACCGCGCCCTTGTCGGCCAGTTTTTTGCTGAGGGTGATGGCCTGGCCGTTGTGGTTCAGGTTCATCAGCACGGCCATGTCTTTCTTGGGGCCGCCGACACCCAGGTGCACGCCGTACACCAGGCCGTACAACACGTGGGCAAAGTCCAGTTCGCCGTTCACCAGTTTGTCGCGCACGCCGGGCCAGCTGGCTTCTTTGGTGGGAATGATCTTGACGCCGTATTTCTGGTCAATGCCCAGCACGCTGGCCATGACCACGCTGGCGCAGTCGGTGAGGGGAATGAAGCCGATCTTGACTTCCTTCTTCTCAGGCGCGTCGGAGCCGGCCGCCCACACGCCGCTGTGGCCCAGTGTCGAGAAAAACGCCGCGCCGCCGAGGGCCGCGCTTTTCTTGATGAGTTCGCGGCGCGCGGGCAGGGCAGGGGCCTCGCAGGCGGGGGCGGCGACGGTCACCGTGTTTTCGGGGGTGTTGGGCTGGGTCATGGGGCAACTCCTGAAAAAAGCAGTCTGGAAAACAAAAACGGCGCCCACCTCGGTGCCTGCACTGCAAGCGGGAGATGGACGCCGTTGTCCGTGTGTCTGGGAAGACCTTGGGTTCAGACCGCCGTTGGCCCGAACCTTGGGGTGTTTAAAGCAGCAACCGTGCCAGGTTGCGAAAACACCGCATTGCCCTGAAAAGCGGGGGTTGGGTGGGGTGGTGGATGTCAGGGTTATCCCGGGTGCACCCCGGGGGTGCGCGCTGCACCGCACTGGCGCACCGTGCTTGTGCGCGGCCGCGTGTCGCGGCGAAACATCAGCGCGGTGGGGCGGGGGGCAGCACGTTGGCCATGGACAGCAGGGCCTCGGCCACGTCCACCAGGCGGCGGTTTTGCGCCATGGCGGTTTGGCGCAGCAGTTTGTGCGCCTCGTCTTCGCCCAGCTGGCGGTGGGCCATCAACAGGCCTTTGGCCCGCTCGATGACTTTGCGCTCGTTCAGGCTGGCACGCACGGTGTCCAGCTCGGCGGCCATGGCGTGCAGGCGCTGGGACTGTTCGTGCACCAGGTCGAGTACCGAGTGCCCCGCCTGCGTGGGGAAGTGGGGGCTGTGGGGGGACTCAAAAAAATCCCCCTGGGGGTGTGCCGCCGGGTTGGGGGCCGCGTGGGGGTCGGCTTGCAGGGCCTCCCAGGTGTGGAGCTCGCGTTGGGCGGCGGCCATTTGGGCTTCGCACAGGGCCACCAGGTCGTGGGCCAGGTGTTCTTCCACGGCGCGCATGCCGTCCATGCGGCGGGTGCAGCAATCGAACCAGGTGGGGCTCAGGCTGCTGTCCAGTGGGGCGCCGTCGCTGGCGGTGCAAACGATGCGGCGCAGGCGTTCCAGCTCGGCCAGGTTGTGGGCATGGGCGGGTTGGCCGGCCTGGGTGCGGGCCCGGTCGCGCACGGCGGGGGGGGCAAAGTCGTTGAACACTTGCAGGCAGCGTTCCTGCGAGTCGATCAGGTGCAGCAGGTGCTGCTGGCCTGCGGTGTTGGCCGCGCCCGCCGCCAGCAGGGCCGAGCCGGTGGCCCGTTCCTGGCCCGCCAGTTCTTTGCCTTGCATCAGGTTGAACAGCGCCACCAGGGTGCGCGACACCTCGGGGTCGGAGGCGCTGTCGGCCGCTTCAAACACCACGGCCAGCAGCCCGGCCACCAGCTTCACGTAGGCGGCGGTGGCCTGTTGTGCCGACCAGCTGCGCGTGGCCACGTGTTGGCGCAGGCGGGGCAGGGCATCCAGCCCGTGCAGCACGTAGGCGATGCGGCTGTACAGGCGTGCGCCGTGCCCGCTTTGCAGGTGCCCGGTGTCCAGCTGGTTGAAGCAGGCGCGCAGGTCTTGTTCCAGGGCCAGGCTTTCGGTCACCTGGGTTTGCAAGGCGGTGTGCAGCGCGGGGGCTTTGGGCTGGCTGGCGCTGGCCAGGCTCAGGTTGGACAAACCCCGCTCGCGTTGCAGGGCGTGCACCAGCCGCCCGGTGGTGTTGACCAGTTCGCTGGTGCGCGCCAGTTGGGCCAGTTCGGCCATTTCGCAGCGCTTGGCTGCCATCAGAAAACAAAGGCCGGTGTTCATGGGCTGGGCAGTGGCATGGGGTGGTGGAGAGCAGAGCAACAAGTGTTCCACACCCTGTGCCCGGCAAGGGGCCCCTTTAAACTCGCGGCCATGTTGATTCTTGGCATTGAGTCGTCTTGCGACGAAACCGGCGTGGCGCTGGTGCAAACCCAGCCCACCGCCCCCGGCACCCCGTTGGCCACCCCGCGTTTGCGTGCCCACGCGCTGCACAGCCAGATCAGCATGCACCAGGCCTATGGCGGTGTGGTGCCCGAGCTGGCCAGCCGTGACCACATCCGCCGCGTGTTGCCGCTGACCGACGAAACCCTGGCCAGCGCCGGTTGCACGCTGACCGATGTGGACTTGGTGGCCTACACCCGTGGCCCTGGCTTGGCCGGTGCCCTGCTGGTGGGTGCGGGTGTGGCGGTGGCGCTGGGCGCGGCGCTGCAAAAGCCGGTGCTGGGCATTCACCACCTGGAAGGGCATTTGTTGTCCCCTTTCCTGAGCGAAGACCCCCCCGAATTCCCGTTTGTGGCGCTGCTGGTGTCGGGCGGCCACACGCAATTGATGCGTGTGGACGCGGTGGGCCGCTACGCCTTGTTGGGCGAAACCATCGACGATGCGGCCGGCGAAGCCTTTGACAAATCGGCCAAGCTGCTGGGTTTGCCTTACCCCGGCGGGCCGGGTTTGTCGCGCCTGGCCGAGCAGGGCAACCCGCAGGCCTACCGGCTGCCCCGGCCGTTGCTGCACAGCGGGGACTTGGATTTTTCGTTCGCTGGGCTCAAAACGGCGGTGTTGACCCAAGTGAAGAAGCTGGTGGGTGCCAACCTGTCAGGCCCGTTGGCCGCGCACGCCGCGGACGCATTGCAGCCCCAAGACCGCGCCGATGTGGCCGCCTCCACCCAAGCGGCCATTGTCGAAGTGCTGGTGAAAAAGGCCCTGGCGGCCTTGCGCCAGACCGGGCTCAACCGCCTGGTGGTGGCCGGTGGGGTGGGGGCCAACAAGGCCTTGCGTGCCGAGCTGAACGCCGCGTGTGCCCGCCAGCGGGTGCGCGTGCACTACCCCGAGTTGCATCTGTGCACTGACAACGGGGCCATGATCGCCATGGCCGCTGCCATGCGGGTGCAAGCCGGGTTGTGGCAGCCCGGTGCCCCTGTGCACAGCTTTGACGTGAAGCCGCGCTGGCCCTTGGCCGAATTGGCGGCAGTCGCGCAGGCGACATAATCCGCCCCCACCACGGCCCTGCCACCCCGGCTGGCCGTTCCCAGGTGCCCAGGGCACTGCCCCGTGTTTGATTTCAGAGGATGTCCATGTCCCCCACTTTGTCTGTTGCCCGTCGTGGCGTGTTGGCCTGCGTGGCCGGTGCCGCTGTGTGGCTGTCTGCCCCCGTGGCCGCGCAAACCGCAGCCCCCGCGTTGCCCCCTGTCCGGGTGGCCATGATCGAAGGTTTGTCGGGCCCGTTTGCCAACACCGGCGAAGCGGTGTTCCGCAACCTGGTGTGGGCGGTTGAGCGGGTCAACGCCCGTGGCGGTGTTGCGCTGCCCACGGGCAAGCGCTTGCTGGCGCTGGAGCGGTTTGACAGCAAGGGCCAAACCGAAGAGGCGTTGTCCGGCTTGCGCGCGGCCATCGACAGCGGCATTCAGGTGGTAGTGCAAGGCAACTCGTCGGCGCCCGCCGCCGCGCTGATTGATGCCATCAACAAACACAACGAGCGCGACCCGGCCCGCCAGGTGCTGTTCCTTAATTACTCGGCCGTTTTGCCCGAGCTGACAAACGAAAAATGCAGCTTTTGGCATTTTCGCTTCGATGCCCACGCCGACATGCGCATGACGGCGCTGATGAGCGTCATCAAAGACGACAAGGCGCTGGGCAGCGTGTATTTGATCGGCCAGGACTACAGCTTTGGCCAGGCGGTGTTGCGCGAGGCCAAAAGCCAGCTGGCTGCCGCGCGGCCCGACGTGCGCATCGTGGGGGAAGAGCTGCACCCCATGGCGCGCGTGAAAGACTTTGTGCCCTACGCGACGAAAATCAAAGCCAGCGGTGCCCAGGCGGTGTTGACCGGCAACTGGGGCAACGACCTCACGCTGTTGGTGAAAGCCGCGCGCGAAGTGGGTTTTGAAGGCAAGTTCTACACCTTCTATGGCAACGCCTTGGGCGCACCGGCGGCCATCGGTGAGGCCGGTTTGGGCAAGGTGGTGGCGGTTGCCGAGTGGTTCCCCAACGTGGAAGGCTCAGATTCCACCGCGTTCTACCAAAGCTTCCGCCAGCGCTTCCCCAAGCCCGAAGACGACTATGTGCATGTGCGCATGCAACTGATGGTCGAGGCCCTGGCCCAGGCGTTGGAGGCCAGCGGTGCCCAGCAGTCCGCCCGCTTGGCTCAGGTGGGCAGCGCCCCCAAGGCCGCCACACTGGATGCGGTGGCCTTGGCCCGCGCGCTGGAAAACGCCCAGGTGCGCATCGCCGGGCAGGCCGGCCGCATGCGTGCCGCCGACCACCAGTTCCAGCAACCCCTGGTGGTCGCCGTCATGGACAAGGCCGGGCAGCCGGGCACGCGTTTTGATGTGGAGGGGTCGGGGTATGGGTTCCGTGTCATTCGCTCCGTGCCAACAGGTGCGGCCGAGCGTCCGCACAGCTGCCAGATGCAGCGCCCTTGACAGCTTGGCCCTGTTGGGCTTTGAAAGCTATAATCGGGGGCTGTTTGCCATTTGGGCAAGCAGATTCACGCCCAATGTGGCTCGACCCGAAGCATTGTGTGCCTTGATGGCACGTGTATCTGGGGCGGTCGCTGCGCTGGGACGCATGTTTTAAAAGGCAAATCATGATCGCAAAATCCATCAAGGCCGACGTTGTCGCCTCCAATGCCCGCGCCGCTGGTGACACTGGCAGCCCTGAAGTTCAAGTGGCGTTGCTGACCGCACGCATCAACGAACTGACCCCTCACTTCAAGACCCATGCCAAAGACCACCACGGCCGCCGTGGCCTGCTGCGCATGGTGAGCCGTCGCCGCAAGCTGCTGGACTACCTCAAGTCCAAAGACGCCAGCCGTTATGTGGCGTTGATTGCCAAATTGGGTCTGCGCAAGTAAGTGTCAGATTGACCAGTGGAACGCCTGAGTTAGACACCTAGCTCAGGCGTTTTGCGCTTTGAAGGGGCTGAAATTTCGGCCCTAACCCGGTGCCAGGCTTTCTGGCATCTCACATGGAGAGGCATCTTTCAGAGCGAAGCTGTGTCATTCCAAGCGCGTTCAAGTGGGCTTGAGTGCGGTTGGAATGGCATCGTGTTCTGAGGTAAGTCTCCAGGTATTTTCGAAACACCCACAGGAGTTACACATGAGCATGTTCAACAAAGTCACCAAGTCGTTCCAATGGGGCCAGCACACGGTCCGCATGGAAACCGGCGAAATCGCCCGCCAGTCTGGCGGTGCTGTGGTCCTTGACATGGACGGCACCGTGGTGCTGGCCACGGTGGTGGCCAAAAACGAAGCCAAAGCCGGTCAAGATTTCTTCCCCCTGACCGTTGATTACCTTGAAAAGGCCTACGCCGCTGGCAAAATTCCCGGCAGCTTTTTCAAGCGCGAAGGCCGCCCCAGCGAGTTTGAAACGCTGACCAGCCGCCTGATCGACCGCCCCATTCGCCCGCTGTTTCCTGAAGGCTTCTTCAACGAAGTGCAGGTTGTGGTGCACACCCTGTCGCTGAACCCCGAAGTTGACGCCGACATTGCCGCCCTGATTGCCACCAGCGCCGCGTTGTCGGTCAGTGGCATTCCGTTCAATGGCCCCATCGGTGCCGCCCGCGTGGGCTACGTCAACGGCGAATACGTGTTGAACCCCGGTCAAACCCAGCGCACCACCTCCACCATGGACCTGGTGGTGGCGGGCACCGACGCCGCTGTGCTGATGGTGGAATCTGAAGCGCAGCAGCTCAGCGAAGAAATCATGCTGGGCGGTGTGGTGTACGGCCATGAGCAAAGCCGCATTGCCATCAACGCCATCAACGACTTGGTGCGTGACGCGGGCAAGCCCGAGTGGAACTGGCAAGCCCCTGCACGCGACGAAGCCTTGATCGCCCAAGTGGCCGCGCTGGGTCAGACCAAGTTGGAAGCCGCTTACCAGATTCGCAGCAAACAAGCCCGCACCCAGGCTTGCCGCGATGCCTACGCTGCCGTGATGTCTGGTTTGAAAGAGCAGGGCGTGGCGTTTGACGGCGTGAAGGTTGAAGGCATGCTGTTCGACATCGAAGCCAAGATCGTGCGCGGCCAGATTCTGGCGGGCGAGCCCCGCATCGACGGTCGCGACACCCGCACCGTGCGCGCCATCGAAATCCGCAACAGCGTGTTGCCCCGCACCCACGGTTCCGCCCTGTTCACGCGTGGCGAAACCCAGGCGCTGGTCATTGCCACGCTGGGCACCGAACGCGACGCGCAGCGCATTGATGCACTCAGCGGCGACTACGAAGACCGCTTCATGCTGCACTACAACATGCCTCCCTTCGCCACCGGCGAAACCGGCCGTGTCGGCAGCCCCAAGCGCCGCGAAATTGGCCACGGCCGACTGGCCAAGCGTGCCCTGATTGCCGTGTTGCCCACCAAAGAAGAATTCCCTTACACCATGCGCGTGGTGAGCGAAATCACCGAGTCCAACGGCTCTTCCTCGATGGCGTCGGTGTGCGGTGGCTGCTTGTCTCTGATGGATGCTGGCGTGCCCTTGAAGGCACACGTGGCCGGTATTGCCATGGGCCTGATCAAAGAGGGCAACAAGTTTGCCGTGTTGACCGACATCCTGGGTGACGAAGACCACCTGGGTGACATGGACTTCAAGGTGGCCGGTACCACCGACGGCGTGACCGCCCTGCAGATGGACATCAAGATCCAGGGCATCACCAAGGAAATCATGCAAGTGGCGCTGGCGCAAGCCAAAGAGGCCCGCATGCACATCCTGGGCAAGATGCAAGAAGCCATGGGCGCGGCCAAGACCGAGGTCAGCAATTTCGCGCCCAAGATGTACACCATGAAGATCAATCCCGAAAAAATCCGGGACGTGATCGGCAAGGGCGGTGCCACCATCCGTGCGTTGACCGAGGAAACCGGTACACAAATCAACATCGAAGAAGACGGCACCATCACCATCGCCGCCACCGACGGCGCCAAGGCCGAAGAGGCCAAGCGCCGCATCGAACAAATCACCGCTGAAGTGGAAATTGGCAAGGTCTATGAAGGCCCTGTGACCAAGATTCTCGATTTTGGTGCATTGATCAACCTGCTGCCCGGCAAGGACGGTTTGCTGCACATCAGCCAGATCGCGCACCAGCGCGTGGAAAAAGTCACCGACTTTTTGAGCGAAGGCCAGATCGTGCGCGTGAAGGTGCTAGAGACGGACGAAAAAGGCCGTGTCAAACTGTCCATGAAGGCATTGATCGACCGCAACGCAGACAACGCCGAGCAGGCGCAACAGCAGTAAGGCACCGACGTGTCAGACATGCTGATGAACGCCATTGGCATCCACACCTTTGGTGGGCCTGAGGTGCTGCAGCCTGTGCAGCGCCCCCGTCCTGTGCCGGGTGTGGGCGAGGTGTTGATTCAGGTCTCAGCCAGCGGCGTGAACCGGCCAGACGTGCTGCAGCGGAAGGGGCATTACGCCCCCCCGCCGGGTGCATCGGACATCCCCGGTCTGGAAGTGGCCGGGCGCATCGTTGACGGCGATGCGTCTGCCATGGCTGCTGCGGGTTTTGCCCTGGGTGACCGCGTTTGCGCCTTGGTGGCTGGGGGCGGATATGCGGCGTTTTGTGTGGCTCCCGTGGTTCAGTGCTTGCCTGTGCCCCAGGGCTGGTCGGATGTCGAGGCGGCTTCGTTGCCCGAGACCGCTTTCACCGTGTGGAGCAATGTGTTTGACCGTGGCCGTTTGGTGTCTGGTGAGACCTTGCTGGTGCACGGTGGCAGCAGTGGCATCGGCGTCATGGCCATTCAAATGGCCAAGGCCATGGGCGCAACCGTGGTTGTGACGGCCGGCAGTGACGACAAATGCCAAGCGTGCTTGAAATTGGGGGCGGACCACGCCATCAACCACCGCACCCAGGTCTTTGAAGACGAGGTGCTCAAAATCACCGACGGGCGCGGCGCAAACGTGATTTTGGACATGGTGGCCGGTGCCTACATCGCACGTGGCTTGGGCTGCTTGGCCGAAGATGGGCGCTTGGTGGTGATTGCTGTGCAAGGTGGTGTGTCAGCATCGCTCGATGCCGGTGTGTTGATGCGAAAGCGCCTCACCGTCACCGGGTCCACCCTGCGTGCCCGGTCGGTGGCATTCAAAGCGGCAATCGCCCAGGCCTTGACCCACCAGGTGTGGCCGTTGTTGGCCAGTCGAACCATCAAGCCCGTGATCCACGCAGTGTTTGACGCGTCTGACGCGCCCCGTGCTCATGCCTTGATGGAGTCGGGCCAGCACGTGGGAAAACTGGTCTTGGAATGGCGGGCAAGCCCTGCAAATTGACAGGAGACGGTATGAACAAGTTGATTGTGGGCAACTGGAAAATGAATGGCAGCTTGACTGCCAATCAGGCATTGCTGGATGCGCTGAATGCCGCGCACCCGGTCGCCACTGAAAAGTGTGGTGTGGCGGTGTGCGTGCCCGCGGTGTATCTGGCGCAGACCCAGGCCCTGTTGTCTGGCGGTGCGGTGGGTTGGGGTGCGCAAGATGTGTCGGCCCATGAGCAAGGTGCATTCACGGGGGAAAACAGCGGCGCCATGTTGCGAGAGTTTGGGTGCCGCTATGTGTTGGTGGGGCACTCGGAGCGGCGTCAGTACCACGGTGAATCGGACGGTGTGGTGGCTGCCAAGGCGCAACGCGCCTTGTCTTGTGGCATCACTCCGATTGTCTGCGTCGGTGAATCATTGGCGCAGCGGGAAAGCGGCGAAACCATGGCAGTGGTGAAAAGCCAGCTGGCTTCGGTCATCCACGCCGTGGGGCATTGCATCACCGAGGTGGTGGTGGCCTATGAACCCGTCTGGGCTATTGGCACCGGGCGCACGGCATCGCCAGAGCAGGCGCAAGAGGTGCACCACATGCTCCGCAGCCAACTGGTTGCTGCATGTGGCAAAGGTGTGACGCCCAAAATTCTCTACGGGGGCAGCATGAACGCTGCAAATGCTTCGGCGTTGCTTTCTCAGCCAGACATCGACGGCGGGTTGATCGGGGGGGCGTCACTGAAGGCGCCAGATTTCATGTCAATTGTGACCTCAGCGCTTTCTGCGTAAGGTTTTTTAGCTATCAATAAGCGGAGTTTTTTGTGAACATCCTGATGACGGTCGTTTTGACCCTGCAAATTGTGTCTGCCATCGCAATGATTGGGCTCATTTTGGTGCAGCATGGCAAAGGAGCCGATGCCGGTGCCGCGTTCGGCAGCGGGGGGTCTGGTTCCGCCAGCTTGTTTGGTGCGAGCGGGAGTGCCAATTTTTTGTCACGCAGCACAGCGGTGCTGGCCACGGTTTTTCTGGCGAGCACGTTGGTGCTGGCCTCTTTTGGCGGAAACCGCCCCGTGAGTTCGGGCAGCGTCCTTGAGTCTGCTGCGCCTGTGGCACCGGCAAGCGGCGTGGAAGCGCCAACTGCCGTGCCTGCCACCGGTGCTGCCCAGATTCCGGGCAAGTAACCTTGTTACCCCTCAGAGTATGGGATTTGCTGGTGTTCGTGTGCGCCGCAGTCTGTAACTTGGGGGCTTTTCAAGTTACAATCAAAAGCTGTTGAACGCCGGGGAATCCTCCTGCCCGGCTTGCAGTCTGACATTGCCGACGTGGTGAAATTGGTAGACACGCTATCTTGAGGGGGTAGTGGCGAAAGCTGTGCGAGTTCGAGTCTCGCCGTCGGCACCAATCTTGGGTAAACACTGTGCCATTCTGTGGCACCAGCGGATCCATCCAATGGAACTTGAACAATATCTCCCGGTTCTCTTGTTCATTTTGGTTGGTGTTGCCATTGGCATCATCCCCCAAGTCTTGGGATACATCTTGGGGCCCAACCGCCCGGACGCGGAGAAGAATTCTCCCTACGAGTGCGGTTTTGAGGCGTTTGAAGATGCCCGCATGAAGTTTGATGTGCGCTACTACTTGGTGGCCATTCTCTTCATTCTTTTTGACTTGGAAATTGCCTTTCTGATTCCTTGGGCGGTGGCCTTTTCAGATATCGGGTTGACCGGTTTCTTGGCTGGAGTGGTTTTTTTGGCCATTTTGGTGGTGGGTTTTGCCTATGAATGGCAAAAAGGCGCCCTGGATTGGGAATGAGGCACGGAGTGACCCATGATTGAAGGCGTTTTCAAAGAAGGCTTTGCCACCACCAGCTACGACTCGGTGGTGAATTGGGCCAAAACAGGCTCTTTGTGGCCCATGACTTTTGGCTTGGCGTGTTGTGCTGTCGAAATGATGCATGCCGCAACCGCGCGTTACGACTTGGCCAGGTTTGGTGCTGAAGTGTTTCGTGCCAGCCCCAGGCAGGCCGATCTGATGATCGTTGCCGGCACTTTGTGCAACAAGATGGCGCCTGCTCTGCGCAAGGTGTATGACCAGATGGCTGAACCCCGTTGGGTGCTGTCAATGGGCTCATGTGCCAATGGTGGTGGTTATTACCATTACAGCTACTCCGTGGTTCGCGGTTGTGACCGCATCGTTCCGGTGGATGTGTACGTGCCAGGGTGTCCTCCCACGGCTGAGGCGCTTCTGTATGGAATCATTCAGTTGCAGCAGAAGATTCGCCGCACCCACACCATTGCCCGCGCCTGATACTTCCAGCATCCCATGACTGAACTAGCTGTTTCCCCCGTTGCTTTGAAAGCATCCTTGCAGACCGTGTTGGGCGATGATTGCAGTGTGTCTGTTGACCGTGGCGAAGTGACCTTGGTTGTGACATCTGCCCAGTACCTTTCCACCATGCAAGTGCTGAAAGAGCACGCGGCACTTCGATTTGAGCAATTGGTCGATCTGTGTGGGGTCGACTACCAAGAGCATGCATCGATGGGGGGGGTGTCAGGCCGGTTTGCGGCTGTGAGTCACCTGCTTTCGGTGTCCCTCAATCAGCGGTTGCGTGTGCGCGTTTTTGCATCAGACGACGATTTCCCGCGCGTTGATTCTGTCACGGCTTTGTGGGCTGCCGCTTCATGGTACGAGCGCGAAGCCTTCGACTTGTATGGCATCGTTTTTGATGGCCACGATGATCTTCGTCGCATCCTGACGGATTACGGCTTCATTGGTCATCCGTTTCGCAAAGATTTTCCGTTGTCGGGTCATGTGGAGATGCGCTACGACGCAGACCGTCAGCGTGTGGTCTACGAACCGGTATCCATCGAGCCTCGGGAAATCACTCCGCGAATTGTGCGTGAAGACAACTACGGGGGGCTCCACTGAGGCGTGGTTGACATTCATGGCAGACATCAAAAATTACACCCTAAATTTCGGTCCTCAACACCCTGCGGCACACGGCGTACTGCGCCTGGTGTTGGAACTGGACGGCGAAGTGGTCCAACGCGCTGACCCGCACATCGGTTTGTTGCACCGTGCTACCGAGAAGCTGGCAGAGCACAAAACGTTCATTCAATCGCTGCCTTACATGGACCGGTTGGACTACGTTTCCATGATGTGTAACGAGCATGCATACTGCTTGGCCATCGAAAAGTTGCTGGGTGTTGATGTGCCGCTGCGCGCGCAATACATCCGCGTGATGTTTTCTGAAATCACGAGATTGCTCAACCACTTGATGTGGTTGGGGTCACATGGCAATGACTGTGGCAGTTCAACCATTTTGATTTACGCGTTTCGAGAGCGTGAAGACTTGTTTGATATGTACGAGGCTGTTTCCGGTGCCCGTATGCATGCGGCCTATTTCCGTCCGGGTGGTGTGTACCGTGATCTTCCAGAATCGATGCCGCAGTACAAGGCTAACAAGATTCGGAATGCCCGCGCAATTTCTGCATTGAACGAAAATCGCCAAGGCTCTTTGCTGGATTTCATTGAAGACTTTACCCAGCGCTTCCCCACTTATTTGGCTGAGTACCACACGCTACTCACGGACAATCGAATTTGGAAGCAACGAACCGTGGGGATTGGCGTTGTTGAGGCAGATCGTGCATTGAATTTGGGCATGACAGGTCCGATGCTTCGAGGTTCTGGCATCGCTTGGGATCTGAGAAAAAAGCAGCCTTACGATGTTTACAGCCAAATGGACTTTGACATCCCTGTGGGCAAAACCGGTGATTGTTACGATCGGTATCTGGTTCGCATGGAAGAGATGAATCAGTCCAATCGAATCATTGCGCAGTGCGTGCAGTGGTTGCGTGCAAATCCCGGGCCAGTGATCACATCCAATCACAAAGTGGCCCCTCCGGCGCGTGAGTCCATGAAGTCAAGCATGGAAGACTTGATTCACCACTTCAAGCTTTTCACCGAGGGATTTCATGTGCCTTCAGGGGAGGCGTATGCCGCAGTGGAACATCCCAAAGGTGAGTTTGGTATTTACATGATCAGTGATGGTGCGAATAAGCCTTACCGCATGAAAATTCGGGCGCCAGGCTTTGCGCATCTCGCCACCATGGATGAAATGGCCAGGGGTCATATGCTGGCCGACGCTGTTGCAATCATTGGAACCATGGACATTGTTTTCGGAGAGATTGACCGATGATCTCGGATGCCATCAAAAACCGGTTTGCCCGCGAAACGGCAAAATACCCAGCGGATCAAAGGCAGTCAGCTGTGATGGCTTGTTTGGCCATTGTTCAGCAAGAACTGGGTAGTGTTTCATCCGACAGTGAGCGCGAAGTGGCCAGCTACCTGGGCATGCCTCCGATGGCCGTTCATGAAGTCACCACGTTTTACAACATGTACAACCAAGCACCTGTTGGGCGCTTCAAGCTCAATGTGTGTACAAATTTGCCCTGTCAACTCAGGGATGGACCCAAAGCCCTGACGCACTTGGAGAGTCGTCTGGGTATCAAGATGGGCGAAACAACACCTGACGGTCTTTTCACTCTGCAGCAAAGCGAGTGTTTGGGTGCGTGTGCCGATGCGCCAGTCATGTTGGTCAATGATCGCCATATGTGCAGCTTCATGTCTCACGACAAGCTTGACGGACTGATTGCCCAATTGAAGGCCGCAGGGGTGACCGCATGAATGTGAACAGTGTGCTTGAACAATATGCGGCCACTGGCGCGGAAACCTGTTTCCACGGTCGTCATATAACCCCCCAAATTTACCAAGGCCTCGATGGTGCTAACTGGCATTTGGCGGATTACCAGTCTCGCGGAGGCTATGAGGCGCTGAAAAGGATTTTGGGTGTCGATGGTGGCGGTGGTCTGACGCAAGATCAAGTGATTGCCACAGTCAAAGAATCTGCCTTGCGTGGTCGTGGTGGCGCTGGTTTTCCGACGGGTCTGAAGTGGAGTTTCATGCCCCGGCAGTTCCCGGGTCAGAAATACCTGGTCTGCAATTCAGATGAAGGTGAGCCAGGTACTTGCAAAGACCGCGACATATTGCAGTACAACCCCCATGTGGTGATCGAGGGGATGGCGATTGCTGCCTATGCAATGGGTATCAGTGTTGGTTACAACTATATCCACGGTGAGATATTTGCCACCTATGACCGCTTCGAGGCCGCGCTTGAGGAAGCCAGGGTTGCCGGTTTGTTGGGGGACCATATTTTGGGCAGCGGGTTCAGTTTCCAGCTGCATGCCGCACATGGCTTTGGAGCCTATATCTGCGGTGAAGAAACGGCCTTGTTGGAGTCTCTTGAGGGGAAAAAAGGCCAACCACGGTTCAAGCCACCCTTTCCCGCGAGTTTCGGTTTGTATGGCAAGCCCACCACAATCAACAACACCGAAACATTTGCGGCTGTGCCCTGGATCATTCGAAATGGCGGTCAGGCGTATTTGGAGTGCGGAAAGCCGAACAACGGTGGAACCAAGATTTTCTCCGTCAGCGGCGATGTACAACGCCCTGGCAACTACGAAGTTCCCATGGGTACGCCGTTTTCAACGCTGTTGGAGTTGGCAGGTGGTGTCCGTGAAGGGCGCAAACTCAAAGCAGTGATTCCTGGTGGCTCGTCAATGCCTGTGTTGCCTGCGGACATCATGATGGCAACCAATATGGATTACGATTCCATATCCAAGGCCGGTTCAATGCTGGGGTCTGGTGCCGTGATTGTCATGGATGATTCTCGGTGCATGGTCAACAGTTTGTTGCGTTTGTCCTATTTTTATATGCATGAATCATGCGGCCAATGCACGCCTTGCCGCGAAGGCACTGGCTGGCTGTGGCGTTTGGTTGATCGTATCGAGCACGGACATGGGAAACCCAGTGATATCGACATGCTTGACTCCATATCAGACAACATCCAGGGGCGCACCATTTGTGCTTTGGGTGATGCTGCTGCAATGCCTGTCAAGGCCATGATCAAACATTTTCGGCACGAATTTGTGCACCACGTAGAACACAAGACCTGCATGGTCCCGACGCAAGCCTGAGGTCATTGCAAAATGGTTGAAATCGAACTCGACGGCAAGAAAGTTGACATTGCCCCTGGCAGCATGATCATGCATGCGGCTGAAAAGGCTGGTACCTACATCCCGCACTTCTGCTATCACAAGAAATTGTCGATTGCTGCAAACTGTCGCATGTGTTTGGTCGACGTCGAAAAGGCCCCCAAACCCATGCCTGCCTGTGCAACGCCTGTGACGCAAGGCATGGTTGTCCGCACGAAAAGCGACAAGGCCATCAAAGCCCAGAAGTCGGTGATGGAGTTTCTGCTCATCAATCACCCATTGGACTGCCCCATTTGTGACCAAGGGGGTGAGTGCCAGTTGCAAGATTTGGCAGTTGGGTACGGTGGGACGGGTTCTCGATACGAAGAAGAAAAGCGCGTGGTTCCTCACAAAGACGTGGGGCCGTTGATCTCCATGGAGGAAATGAGCCGGTGTATCCACTGCACACGCTGCGTGCGTTTTGGCCAAGAAGTGGCCGGGGCCATGGAGCTTGGCATGTCGCACCGGGGTGAGCATGCGGAAATCGAAACATTTGTCGGGGCAACAGTCGATTCAGAGTTGTCAGGCAACATGATCGACATCTGCCCGGTGGGTGCTTTGACCAGCAAGCCTTTCCGATACAGCGCCCGAACTTGGGAAATGTCACGCCGCAAATCGGTGAGTCCCCATGATTCCACAGGCGCAAATTTGGTGGTACACGTGAAAAACCACAAGGTGATGCGTGTTGTGCCGCTTGAGAATGAAGCGGTCAACGAATGTTGGATTGCGGACAGGGATCGCTTTTCTTATGAGTCGTTGAACGGGGACGATCGACTGACCCAGCCGATGCTTAAACAAGGCGGTGAATGGAAAACCGTTGATTGGCAAACCGCTCTTGAGTATGTGGCGAACGGTCTTAAGTCTGTCAAGTCGGCGCACGGAAACGCAGCGATTGGCACCTTGGCCAGTCCTCACAGCACCATTGAAGAATTGTTTTTGGCCACAAAGCTCGCCCAAGGCATGGGCTCCACCAACATAGACAGCCGTTTGCGGGCTGGCAGTGCGCTCAAAACCACAGGTGTCCGCTGGTTGGGGCGTTCAATTGAATCGCTTTCCAGCTTGGATCGCGCGATTGTGGTGGGGGCCAACTTGCGCAAAGACCATCCCCTGTTTGCACAGCGGTTGCGACAAGCTGCGCGAAAAGGGGCTCAAATTCATTCAGTTGTTGAATGCGCTGACGACTGGGCAATGCCCTTGGCAACTCAATCGCATGCAGTGGTCACCCAATGGGCACAGGCCCTGGCCCAGCTCGCAAAGGCGATTTCAGAGCAAAACGGTTCAACGGCTCCCGTTGAAGTGAACACCAACGATCACTGGCGAGCCGTGGCAGCATCTTTGTTGACCGGTGACCAGAAGGCTGTGTTGTTGGGCAACGCCGTTGCCCATCACCAGAAAGTCAGCAGCTTGCTGGTTTTGGCCGACTGGATCGCTGCTCAAACCGGCGCGACTGTTGGGTTCCTGGGTGAGGCAGCAAACACGGTGGGCGCCCAATTGGCGGGCGCTGAGCCCGGTGCAAACGGATTGACCGCCCGGCAAATGGTTGAGTCCGGCAACCTCAAGGCCGTCGTGTTGTTGAACGTAGAACCTCGGCATGATGTTTGGGGTGGTGTTGCTGCCGAAAAGGCGGTTGCCAAGGCGGACTTGGTCGTCACCTTGAGCCCTTTCAAAACCAACCTCGATGTCAGCGATGTGCTGTTGCCTATCGCTCCATTCACAGAAACTTCAGGCTCATTTGTGAATGCCGAGGGCCGACTTCAGAGTTTCCACGCAGTTGTGAAACCGCTTGGAGATACCCGTCCAGGCTGGAAGGTGCTGCGTGCCTTGGGATCGATGTTGGGTGTGTCGGGTATGACCCAAGAGACCTCGCAAGAAGTGCTGGGTCATGCACTGCCAGGCGTTGCGACAGGGCAGTGTGTGCCTGCTGCGTTGTTGAGCAACACGTGCGTTGCCTCGATTGATTTGCAAGATGCTTCGGATGCGCCGTGCACCGCAAGCATTTACCAACTAGATGCTTTGGTGCGTCGCTCTCCCTCGCTGCAAAGCACTGCAGATGCTGTGCGTGCCAAGACAATTGAAGGAGCGGCGGCATGATTGACGCCATCTATAACGCCGGGTTGGGTTTGAGCGCTGCTGGTTGGTGGACGACTGCGGTATGGCCAGTGCTTTGGACGCTGTTGAAAATTGTGGTCCTGCTGGCCCCGCTCATGGGAGCGGTGGCCTATTTGACGCTGTGGGAGCGCAAATTACTGGCTTGGATGCAAGTCCGGTTGGGCCCCAACCGAGTGGGCCCTATGGGACTGTTGCAGCCCATCGCCGATGCGGTAAAGCTCCTGACCAAGGAAATCATTCAACCGTCTGCGGCGGCCAAAGGCTTGTTTGTCATGGGACCGATCATGGCGATCATGCCGGCACTGGCCGCATGGGTTGCTGTGCCGTTTGGTCCAGAAACTGTGCTGGCCAACGTGAATGCCGGCTTGTTGGTGATTTTGGCGATCACCTCCATTGAGGTTTATGGTGTCATCATCGCTGGCTGGGCGTCCAACTCAAAATACGCATTTTTGGGTGCTCTCCGTGCATCGGCTCAAATGGTCAGCTACGAAATTGCCATTGGCTTCTGCTTCTTGGTGGTCGTGATGGTGTCGGGTAGCCTGAATTTGGTCGAAATTGTGGCGTCCCAGGGCAAGGGCATGGGTGCGACCATGGGTTTGACCTTCCTGTCATGGAATTGGTTGCCGCTGTTGCCCATTTTTGTGGTTTATGTGATTTCGGGTATTGCCGAAACCAACCGCCACCCTTTTGACGTGGTTGAAGGTGAAGCTGAAATTGTGGCTGGTCACATGGTCGAATACTCCGGTATGGGTTTTGCTATTTTCTTCCTGGCGGAATACGCCAGCATGTGGTTGGTGTCCATTTTGGCTGTGCTGATGTTTTTGGGTGGTTGGCAGTCGCCCATCGACAGTCAGGTTTTTAACTGGATTCCGGGGTGGATTTGGTTGGGTGCCAAAACTTTCTTTGTGGTGTCTTTGTTCTTGTGGGTTCGGGCGACTTTCCCTCGTTTTCGGTACGACCAGATCATGCGTTTGGGTTGGAAAATCTTTATTCCAGTGACATTGGTGTGGTTGTTGTTGGTGGGTGCTCTGATGCAGTCGCCATGGAATATTTGGAAATAAACAGGCACACAGACATGGCTACAGCAGCGGTTGCACCGTTTTCATTCCGCGATTTTTTCAAGAGCTTCTTGCTGGTCGAGCTGCTCAAGGGCATGGCTCTGACTGGTCGCTATGCGTTCAAGCGAAAAGTCACCCTTCAGTTCCCTGAGGAAAAGACACCCCTTTCCCCTCGATTTCGGGGTTTGCATGCACTGCGCCGTTATGAAAACGGCGAAGAGCGCTGTATTGCTTGCAAGTTGTGCGAAGCTGTGTGCCCCGCCATGGCCATCACCATAGAGTCCGATGTTCGCGCCGATGGCAGTCGACGGACGACCCGTTATGACATTGATTTGACGAAATGCATTTTTTGTGGATTTTGCGAAGAAAGTTGTCCTGTGGATTCGATTGTGGAAACGCATGTACTTGAGTACCACGGCGAAAAGCGAGGCGACTTGTATTTCACCAAAGACATGCTGTTGGCGGTCGGAGATCGCTACGAATCTGAGATTTCGCAGGCTAAAGCCTTGGATGCCAAATACCGCTGAATGCGGCAGCTGACCAATACATTGCCATGGACTACCAGACAGGCTTTTTTTACTTTTTTTCTGCCGTGCTGTTGTTTTCAGCGCTCAGAGTTGTGACTTCCAGCAACCCAGTGCATGCAGTGCTCTATCTGATGCTGGCTTTTTCTCAAGCTGCTGCGATCTGGTTGATTCTCAAAGCTGAGTTTCTTGGATTGACACTTGTGCTGGTGTACCTGGGTGCGGTGATGGTGTTGTTTTTGTTTGTGGTGATGATGTTGGATATCCGACTCGACGCTGTGCGCAAAGGATTTTGGCGTCACGTTCCTTTGGCATTGGTGCTGGGTGGGTTGGTCGTGGCGGAATTGATTGCGGTGCTTTGGACAGGTTTCTCCAATATTCAATCACATGCCGCGGCCCCTGTTGTTGGTGGCGTCGCCCACAAATCCAACACCCATGAGCTGGGTGTATTGCTTTACACGCAGTACCTGTACCCCATTCAAGCTGCCGCGGTGATTTTGTTGGTGGCAATGATCGCAGCGATCGCGTTGACCCTTCGTCATCGCAAAGACAGCAAGGCCATCAACCCCAGTCAGCAGGTGCATGTCAATGCACGTGATCGACTGGTGGTTGTGAGTATGGGTGCCACATGTCAAGCCGATGACACAGTTTCATCTGTGAAAACTGAAGGAGCAAAGGCATGAGTTTGACCGTTGGGCACTTTCTGGCGCTGGGTGCCATTTTGTTTGCGTTGTCTGTGGTCGGGGTTTTTCTGAATAGAAAAAATCTCATTGTTCTGTTGATGGCTATTGAGTTGATGCTGCTCGCCGTCAACATGAATTTTGTGGCTTTTTCCCATTATTTGGGCGATATGCACGGCCAGGTTTTCGTGTTTTTCATCCTCACGGTCGCGGCTGCAGAGTCTGCGATTGGGCTTGCAATTTTGGTTCTGCTGTTCCGAAACAAGTCTTCCATCAATGTCGACGAGCTCAATGAGCTCAAGGGCTGACCTCAGGACCAACTTAACATGAGTTCGACACTCTCCGTAGGAACGCTGCTTGCCGTTCCACTCGCTCCCTTGGTTGGCGCTCTTCTGGCTGGCATATTGGGTACCCAATTCGGTGGTAACTGGATTGGTCGCCGTTTGTCGCATACCCTCACGATCTTGGGGGTGGCCATTGCATTTGTTTTGTCTGCCTTGACTTTGAAGTCAGTTGCCTTGGATGGTGCAAGGTTCAACGCCACCATTTATGAGTGGATGGTGGTAGGCAACCTCAAAATGGAAGTGGGATTTTTGGTGGATGGCCTGACGGCCATGATGATGTGCGTGGTGACTTTCGTGTCATTGATGGTGCACATTTACACCATTGGCTACATGGAAGAGGACGAAGGCTATAACCGTTTCTTTGCCTATATTTCCCTTTTCACCTTCTCCATGCTCATGCTGGTCATGAGCAACAACTTGCTCCAGCTGTTTTTCGGCTGGGAAGCAGTGGGCTTGGTTTCATACTTGTTGATTGGCTTTTGGTTTAACAAGCCAACGGCTATTTTCGCCAATATGAAGGCATTTCTGGTTAACCGCGTCGGTGACTTCGGATTTATCTTGGGCATTGGCTTGATAGCTGCGTTCACAGGGTCGCTGAATTACACCGAGGTATTTGGTAAGTCTGGTGAGCTTGCCACCCTGCAACTGCCTGGCACATCTTGGATGCTGGTCACGGTTATTTGTATTTGTTTGTTCATCGGGGCGATGGGCAAATCTGCTCAGTTTCCATTGCATGTGTGGTTGCCTGATTCCATGGAGGGTCCAACACCCATTTCCGCGTTGATCCACGCCGCGACGATGGTGACTGCGGGTATTTTCATGGTGGCTCGTATGTCGCCGCTGTTTGAACTCAGTGATGTTGCACTGAATTTCATTTTGGTGATTGGGGCAATCACCGCGTTGTTTATGGGCTTTCTTGGCATCATCCAAAACGACATCAAACGTGTGGTTGCGTATTCGACGTTGTCCCAGTTGGGTTACATGACGGTCGCGTTGGGCGCATCTGCGTATTCAGTCGCCGTGTTCCACTTGATGACACATGCCTTTTTCAAAGCTCTGCTGTTTTTGGCAGCCGGATCTGTGATCATGGGCGTTCACCACAATCAGGATATCCGCTGGATGGGGGGGCTGCGAAAGTACATGCCCATCACTTGGATCACTTCGCTGTTGGGCTCACTTGCATTGATTGGTACACCGCTGTTTGCTGGGTTTTACTCAAAAGACAGCATCATTGAGGCGGTTCATTTCAGTCATTTGCCTGGTGCAGGTTTTGCTTATTTCGCGGTGTTGGCAGGGGTATTCATCACGGCGTTTTACTCGTTTCGCATGTATTTTTTGGTCTTCCACGGCAAGGAACGTTTTGACCAAAATCCGGAGGCACACCACGGGCACGACGACCATGGGCACCATGGACATGACGACAAGCCGCATGAATCCCCTTGGGTAGTGACTGTGCCTCTGGTTCTGCTTGCAGTGCCGTCGGTTTTGATTGGATTTTTGACGGTCATGCCCATGTTGTTTGGCGATTTTTTGAAAGACGCCATCACGGTCAATACCGCGCTTCACCCTTCGATGGTGGAGCTTGCCAAGCTGATTCATGGCCCCGTTGAGCTTGCGGTGCATGCGCTTGCCACCCCAGCGTTTTGGTTGGCCTTGTCCGGTGTTGTGGTCGCTTGGTACATGTATTTGGTGAACCCAGCGGTACCCGCTGCATGTCTGAAGGCTTTGAAGCCTGTGCATACCGTTCTTGAAAACAAGTACTACCTGGATTGGTTCAACGAGAACGTGTTGGCTAAAGCCGCTCGTGGCTTGGGCATTGGGTTCTGGAAGGGCGGCGACCAAGGTTTGATCGAAGGTGCCGTGGTGAACGCCAGTTGGAAGCTGGTGGGCTTGGTTTCCAAGGTGGTCAAGTTTGCCCAAACTGGGTTCCTGTACCACTATGCCTTGGTCATGTTGGCAGGTTTGTTCCTGTTCCTCACCTATTTTGTGTGGCTCGCCAAGTAAGGAGAAGAATTAAATGGGTTTGTTGAGCCTCGCGATTTGGACACCAGTTTTGTTTGGTGTTGTGCTGCTGGCGGTGGGTCGGGACGACCAAGCCGCAGTGGTGCGGTGGATAGCATTGGTGGGGGCTTTGGTCAGCTTGGCCATCACTGTGCCTCTATACACCGGTTTTGTGAACGACACGGCTGCCATGCAGTTCGTTGAAAAGGCGTTGTGGATTGAGCGCTTTCAAATTCACTATCACTTGGGTGTGGATGGAATTTCGCTCTGGCTGATTCCTTTGACGGCTTTCATCAACGTCATTGTGGTGATATCTGCGTGGGAGGTCATCACCGAGCGCGTCAACCAATACATGGGTGCGTTCCTGATTTTGTCGGGTCTGATGATTGGGGTCTTCAGCGCACTCGATGGCATGTTGTTTTACGTGTTTTTTGAGGCTACGCTCATTCCCATGTACCTCATCATCGGTATTTGGGGCGGGCCAAACAAAATTTACGCAGCATTCAAATTCTTTTTGTACACCCTCATGGGCTCCCTGCTCATGCTGGTTGCGTTGATTTACCTTTACAACCAATCGGGTGGCAGTTTTGACATCTTGACTTGGCACAAGTTGCCCTTGGGTGCCAAGGCTCAAACCTTGTTGTTCTTTGCTTTCTTCGCTGCATTTGCCGTGAAAGTTCCCATGTGGCCGGTTCACACCTGGTTGCCGGATGTGCACGTGGAAGCGCCAACTGGCGGGTCTGCTGTGCTTGCGGCCATCATGTTGAAACTCGGTGCTTACGGTTTTCTGCGCTTTTCCATGCCAATCACGCCAGATGCATCCCATGAATGGGCTGGGCTGATGGTGGGTTTGTCGTTGGTGGCGGTCCTTTATGTGGGATTGGTTGCCATGGTGCAGCAAGACATGAAAAAGCTGGTTGCTTACTCATCCGTGGCACACATGGGGTTTGTGACACTCGGATTTTTCGTGTTCAACGATTTGGGTGTTTCCGGCGCCATCGTGCAGATGATTGCACATGGTTTTGTGTCTGCGGCGATGTTCCTGAGCATTGGTGTGTTGTACGACCGCATGCACTCCCGTCAAATTGCCGACTACGGCGGTGTGGTGAACACCATGCCCAAGTTCGCGGCATTTGCGTTGTTGTTTGTCATGGCCAACTGTGGCCTGCCGGGCACCGCCGGTTTTGTGGGCGAGTGGATGGTCATTTTGGCCGCAGTCAAGGCCAATTTCTGGGTGGGTGCTTTGGCAGCCACGGCTCTGATATTCGGCGCTGCATACAGCCTTTGGATGTTCAAACGTGTTTATTTGGGCGCACCAGGCAATGCACATGTCAAAGAATTGGTGGACATCAATGCCCGTGAATTTCTGATGTTGGGTTTGTTGGCCGTTGCTGTGCTGGCCATGGGGGTCTACCCCAAACCGTTCACTGACGTGATGAACACATCTGTTGCCCAGCTGCTCCAGCACGTTGCCGTGTCCAAGCTGCCCTGAAGACCCACACCGAGATAGCAATGATTGACAACCTCAGCTGGGTGGTGGCCTACCCTGAAATTCTTCTTTTGGTCATGGCGTGTGTCATCGCGCTCGTCGATTTGGGGGTTAAAACCCCACTGCGCGGCACAACTTATGCACTCACCCTCATGACCCTGGGCGCCCTTGCGCTTCTGTTGGCGCTTTACGCCAACACGGGTCAAACCGCTTTCGGTTTTGGTGGCATGGTGGTCACCGATCCCCTGGGCAATTGGCTGAAGTGCTTTGCCAGTTTGGCAATGATGGCAACGCTGGTCTATGGACGCACCTATTCCGCGTCTCGTGACATGTTGCGCGGTGGAGAGCTCTTTTCTTTGTCGTTGTTTTCGTTGCTGGGCATCTTCGTGATGATCTCTGGCCACAATTTCTTGGTGATCTACCTCGGGTTGGAAATGCTCACCTTGTCCAGCTATGCGCTGGTGGCTTTGCGGCGTGACGATGCCCGTTCAACAGAAGCCGCCATGAAGTACTTTGTACTGGGTGCGCTGGCCAGTGGTTTCATGTTGTACGGCATGTCCATGCTCTACGGTGCAACGGGGTCGCTTGACTTGGTCAAAGTGTTTGACGGTGTCGGGGCTGGCGTGGCCAACAAGCAGGTGCTGGTGTTGGGCGTGGTGTTTCTGGTGGCCGGCTTGGCTTTCAAGCTGGGGGCGGTGCCCTTTCACATGTGGATTCCCGACGTTTACCACGGCGCACCCACTTCGGTGACTTTGCTGATTGGCGGGGCTCCAAAGCTGGCGGCATTTGCCATCGTGATCCGCCTGTTGGTGGAGGGATTGATGCCGCTCTCCATTGACTGGCAGCAAATGCTCGCTGTTCTGGCTGTGGGGTCTTTGCTGGTCGGTAACTTTGCGGCCATTGCACAGACCAACCTCAAGCGCATGCTGGCCTTCTCCACCATTTCACAAATGGGCTTCTTGTTGCTGGCCTTTGTGGCCGGTCGTGTGGGCGACGACGTCAGCAATGCAGGCAATGCTTACAGCGCTGCCATGTTCTACACCATCACCTACGTGTTGACCACGTTGGCCACTTTCGGGGTGATGCTCGTGTTGTCTCGACAGGGTTTTGAATCTGAAGAGGTGGTCGATTTTGCAGGGCTGAACCAGCGCAGTCCTGTTTTGGCCGGTGTCATGGCCATCTGCATGTTCTCTCTTGCAGGGGTGCCGCCTTTGGTGGGTTTCTACGCCAAGTTGTCGGTCTTGCAGGCGTTGTTGGCGTCCAGCCAATCGGTTTACATCGGCTTGGCCGTGTTTGCTGTGCTGATGTCGTTGGTGGGCGCTTTTTACTACTTGCGTGTGGTCAAAGTCATGTACTTTGACACTCCCACCCAGACGGCGGCTATCGAAGCACCGGCGGATGCCCGTGTCTTGTTGTATGTGAACGGTCTGGCGGTGTTGTTGTTGGGTGTGATGCCGGGTGGTCTGATGACCCTCTGCGGTCAAGCCATCGCTCAGCTCATCCGTTAAGGGCCTGACCCATGTCCATGGACGCATCGGTTTGGTTGGTGGTTGTGTTGGCTCTTGTGGGCGCCAACCTTCCGTTTGTCAGTGAACGCTTGATGGCCATTTTGCCCGCCAGGCAGGGCAAAACGTTGTGGGTTCGCTTGGGCGAACTCACCGCGTTGTACTTTTTGGTCGGCGGTCTGGCGTTGCTGCTCGAACAAGCTGCCGGGCAGATTTACCCCCAGCGTTGGGAGTTTTACGCCACCACTGCCGCGTTGTTTGTGACGCTGGCATTTCCCGGCTTTGTGTTTCGCTACCTGCGAAAAAACTGAGCACCACGGCCTGACTGCGCCCCTCCCTCAGGGAAGTCAGCAAGGTGAGCACTGTGCAGCGCATCAACGACTCCGGGTTGGTTGAGATTGGTGTGGCAAGACACGTGTTGCTGCAGGGGCAGATGCTTCACGTGGTCAAAGACAGGATTCGTTTGCCCGATGGGGGTGCTGCCACCCGAGAGTTTGTGATTCACCCCGGCGCGGTGATGGTGGTGCCCTTGCTGGATGACGGGCGCGTGGTGTTGGAGCGCCAATACCGTTACCCCATGGGCCGAGTGATGGTTGAGTTCCCTGCCGGCAAACTCGATGAGGGCGAGCCCAGTCTGGTGTGCGCTCAGCGTGAGTTGCGCGAAGAAACCGGCTATTCCGCCGCTGAGTGGGCCTTTGCAGGCACGGTTCACCCTGTTATTTCGTATTCCACCGAGCACATCGATGTCTGGTTTGCACGGCAGTTGACGGCCGGGCCTCGTGATTTGGATGTCGGTGAATTTTTGGATGTGTTTGCGGCCTCTGTCGATGAATTGCTGCACTGGTGTTTGACCGGTGCGGTGACGGACGCGAAAACCCTGTCCGGGGTGCTCTGGCTGCAAAACCACTTGGCTGGCCGTTTGCCCTTGGCATGGGGCGGGCCGGATCCCAGCCAGCACGTTCAACCCGCTGGGCCCCGCGTGCCCCGGTTGGAAGGGGCTTGACCGTGAAAGTGCTCAACCTCCAATGTGGTCTGGGCCATGGGTTTGAGGGCTGGTTTGGCAACGAAGCCGATTACCAGGACCAGCAGACCCGTGGGTTGGTGACCTGTCCGCTGTGCGGTGATGGTCAGGTGGTGAAGCTTCCGTCTGCCCCCAGGTTGAACCTGCACACCCCGACGACCCCGCGCACGGGCGGCCCCACAACGCCTGCGGGTGAACAGTCACAGCCGAAAGATGCCCCCGCAACCGCTGCCAAGGGCGATGTGTCTCCAGGCAATGGTGCTGCAATGCCCCGCGAACTGCAAACTTTGTGGGTGCGTGCCATGCGCGAGGTCATGGCCCGCACCGAGGACGTGGGGCCACGGTTCCCCGAACAGGCATTGCGCATGCACCACGGTGAAGAGGCCGTGCGGGCCATCCGCGGGCAGGCCACGCCCGAGCAGGCCCGTGCGCTGTTGGACGAGGGCGTGGAGCTGCTGCCACTGCCCATGCTTCCAGGGTTGAACGAAACCCTGCAATAAGGGCCGCTGAAAGCCCTCAAGGGTACAAACCCCGCATTTCCCGGGCGTGCAGTATCCGCTTGCAAGCCACGATGAACGTGGCGGTGCGCAGGCTGACGCCATGGTCTTGGGCCACTTGCCACACCCCCGCGAATGCTTCGCGCATGATGCGCACCAGCCGGGCATTGATTTCATCCTCTGACCAGAAAAAGCTGGAGAAGTCTTGCACCCACTCGAAATAACTGACGGTCACCCCCCCGGCGTTGGCAATCACATCGGGCAGGACCAAGATGCCGCGCTCGTTCAGGATGTCGTCCGCTTGCGGTGTGGTGGGGCCGTTGGCGCCTTCGATCACCATCCGCGCTTGAATGCGGTTCGCGTTCGCCGCCGTGATTTGCCCTTCCAGGGCCGCTGGGATCAGGATGTCACAGGGGACGTCCCAAAACGCGTCGGGCGCCAACACCTCGGCCGGCTCGAACCCCGCCACTGTGCCCACCCGTGCCACGTGGGCCAGCAGCGCGTTCACATCCAGCCCACCCGGTTGGTACAAGGTACCGCCGTGGTCTTGCACCGCGACCAGGCGTGCCCCGGCCTGTGCAAACAGTTTGGCCGCGATGCCTCCCACGTTGCCAAAGCCCTGAACCGCGATGCGGGCCGTGCTCACGTCCAGCCCAATGTGTGCGGCCGCTTCGCAGCCCACGGTGTAGACACCCCTGCCAGTGGCCTCGCGACGGCCCAGTGAGCCGCCCAAATCCACCGGTTTGCCGGTGACCACGCCGGTGGCGGTGGAGCCTTCGTTCATCGAATACGTGTCCATCATCCACGCCATCACCTGTTCGTTGGTGTTCACGTCGGGTGCGGGAATGTCTTTGGTGGGGCCGATGATGATGCCAATTTCGCTGGTGTAGCGCCGTGTCACACGCTCCAGTTCACCCAGCGACAGCAATTTTGGGTTCACGCGAATGCCCCCTTTGGCCCCGCCAAAGGGCACGTTGACTGCGGCGTTTTTGATGGACATCCAGGCCGACAGCGCCATCACTTCCGACAAGGTGACATCCTGGTGAAACCGCACCCCGCCTTTGCCCGGGCCCCGCGAGGTGTTGTGTTGCACCCGGTAGCCTTCGAAGTGCGCCACGGTGCCGTTGTCCAGCTGAATGGGCACGTCCACGATCAATGCCCGCTTGGGGCGTTTCAGGGTTTCCAGCCAGCGGCTCAGGTGACCCAGGTAAGGCGCCACGCGGTCCACCTGCTGCAAATAGGTGCCCCAAGGGCCGAGGTTGTCGGCTTGCAAATACGAGGGCAGGGCGTGCGGTGCTGCGGCGGTCCCGTTGGGTGAAAAGGTGGGGGATGGCATGTGGGGTGTCTCCGTTGTGTGTGGGAAAGCGCGAACTGTAGGGGCGCGTTTCTCTCCCGTCCAAGGCGGAGTTCACCTTCTTTCATGCACCAAATGCATAACCTGGGGCTGCTCAGGCTTGAAATTGCAACGCCGCCAGCCCCGCGTACACGCCCCCTGCGGCCACCAGTTCGGCGTGTGTGCCTTGCTCTACCACCTGGCCATGGTCCAGCACCACGATGCGGTCGGCCTTTTGCACGGTGGCCAGCCGGTGGGCAATCACCAGCGTGGTGCGGCCTTGCATGGCCGTGGCCAAGGCGGCCTGCACCCGGTGTTCGCTTTGCGCGTCCAGCGCGCTGGTGGCTTCGTCCAGCAGCAGCAGCGGCGGGTTTTTCAGCATGGCCCGGGCAATGGCAATGCGCTGGCGTTGCCCGCCCGACAGGCGCACGCCCCGCTCGCCCAGAAAGGTGTGGTAGCCCTCGGGCAATTGGCCGATGAACTCGTCGGCGTGTGCCGCCACGGCTGCGGCGCGCACCTCGTCGTCGGTGGCATCGGGTTTGCCGTAACGGATGTTGTCCCAAGCGCTGGCTGAAAAAATCACCGGGTCTTGGGGCACGATGCCGATGCGCCCGCGCAGTGCGTCCAGCGCCATGTCTTGCGTGGGAACGCCATCGAGCAGCGTGCGGCCTTGGGCCGCGTCGTAGTGGCGCAGCAACAGCCCGAACACCGTGCTTTTGCCCGCCCCGCTGGGCCCCACCAGCGCCACTGTTTGCCCGGGTTGCACCACCAGGCTGAAGTCGGACAACGCCGCCTGCGCCGGGCGAGACGGGTAGTGAAACGTGAGCCTGTCAAACACCACCGCACTGCCGCCCGCGGGCCAGGGTGCGCTCACCGGGTGGGCCGGGGATTGCACGGGCGATTGGGTGGCCAACAGTTCCATCAGCCGTTCGCTGGCCCCCGCCGCGCGCAGCAAATCGCCATACACCTCGCCCAGCACGGCCACCGCACCGGCAAAAATCACCACATAAAACGCGGCCTGGCCCAACTCGCCCGCGCTCATGCGCCCGGCCAGCACCGCTTGGGTGCCCTGGTACAGGCCCCACAGCACCAGGGCGGCGTTGGCAATGATGATGAACGCCACCAGCACGGCACGTGCGCGGCTGCGGCGGGTGGCGGTGTCAAACGCCTGCTCTGACGCCCCTGCAAAACGCCTTGCCTCCCGGTCTTCGGCGGTGTAGCTTTGCACCAAGGGAATGGCGTTCAGCACCTCGGCCGCCATGGCGCTGGCATCGGCCACGCGGTCCTGGCTGGCGCGCGAAAGTTTGCGCACCCGCCGCCCGTACCACATGGCGGGCAGCACCACCAGAAACACCACCCCCAGCACCTGCACCATCACGCCCGGGTGGCTGTACACCAGCATGCCCAACGCGCCCAGCCCCATGACCGCGTTGCGCAGCCCCATGCTCAGCGATGAGCCCACCACGGTTTGCACCAGCGTGGTGTCGGTGGTCAGGCGGCTGAGCACTTCGCCCGTTTGGGTGGTTTCAAAAAACTGTGGGCTTTGGCGCAGCACGTGGCTGTACACCGCGTTGCGCAGGTCGGCCGTGACCCGCTCGCCCAGCCAGCTCACCACGTAAAACCGTGCCGCCGAAAACACCCCGAGCGCCACCGCCACCCCAAACAGCTCGGCGAAATGCCCGCGCAGCGCCATGGCCTGCGCGCTTTTGTCGGCGGGCAACAGGCCGCCATCGATCAGGTGGCGCAACGCCACCGGAAACAGCAGCGTGGCCGCCGCCGCCAGCACCAGAAACAGCCCCGCCAGCCCCACTTGCAGGCGGTACGGCCGCAAAAAGGGCCACAGCCCGCTGAGAGATTGGGGCTGCTGGGCAGAGGGGCGGTCGGGGGATGGTTTGGACATGCGGGGCAAATGCAAGCTGCGGGTCAACAAAAGAAAAGAGCGGTGGCAGGCGGCCACCACACCCTTCGATGTGGGGCCATGCGCCGCTGGGGCAAGCCACAGATTGTGGGGCGGGTGTAACTTCTGCGCAGGGCCGTGCGAAGTAACTGGCAACCCCCGCACCGCAACCCCACTTTTTCAAGGCCCCTTCCATGGACAGACGCCACATGCTCAAACACCTCACCGGCTGGTTGGCCGCTTCCACACCCTTCGCGGCGGTGAGCGTCACGCCCCCGTTCCCCCTGAAAAAGACCGAGGCTGAGTGGCGCAAGCTGGTGTCTGCCAACGCCTACGCCGTGCTGTTTGAGCACGGCACCGAGCGCGCGGGCACCAGTCCGCTCAACGCCGAAAAGCGCCCGGGCACCTATGTGTGCGCGGCCTGCCACCAGCCGCTGTTTGATGCCACGCACAAATACGAAAGCGGCACCGGCTGGCCCAGCTTTTGGCAACCCCTGGCGGGTGGGCTGGGCACCTCCACCGACTTCAAGCTGATTTACCCCCGCACGGAATACCACTGCGCCCGTTGCGGCGGGCACCAGGGCCATGTGTTCGACGACGGCCCCAAACCCACCGGCAAGCGCTATTGCAACAACGGCGTGGCGCTGGCCTTTGTGCCCCAGGGCCAAGCACTGCCCCTTTTGAGGACCTGACCCATGACCGCGTTCAACAAGGTTTGCGCCGCTGCGCTGCTGGCGGTGTTGGCAGGATGGGGTGTGGCGGGTTGTGCCCCACCGGCTGCGCCCGAGTCTGTGGCACCCACCCCGCCAGCGGTGGTGGCCGCGCCCACGGTGGACGGCAAACCCATGGCCCATGCCGTGTTTGCCGGGGGGTGTTTCTGGTGCACCGAGGCAGACTTTGAAAAACTGCCCGGCGTGGCGGCGGTGGAGTCGGGCTACACCGCAGGCACGCGCCCGCACCCCACTTACGAAGAGGTCAGCGCGGGCCACACCGGCCACACCGAGGCCGTGCGCGTGTTGTACGACCCCACCCGGGTGAGCTATTCGCAATTGGTGGAGTACTTTTGGCGGCACATCGACCCCACGGTGAAAGACCGCCAGTTTTGCGATGTGGGCAGCCAATACCGCAGCGGCATTTACTGGCAGACCGACGCCGAGCGCCAAACCGCTGAGGCCAGCCGCGATGCACTGCTGAAATCAGGCCGCTTCGCCACCATCCACACCGAGCTGGCCCCCGCATCACCCTTCTACCTGGCAGAGGGCTACCACCAAGACTATTACAAGAAAAACGAGCTGCGTTACAGCTACTACCGGCTCAGTTGCGGGCGCGATGCGCGTGTGAAAAAGCTGTGGGAATAGCAGAATAATCTGTAGCTTAAAACCCAATGCCATCAAGCGCCAGAGGCACTTTTGGCTTGAAATTCAAAGCCCGGTCAGCACCGGGCTTTCCACCACCAGCTGGCCAAACCGGCGCTGCACCCAGGCAGGGTCGTGGTAGGTGTGCTGGTAGCGCTCGCCCCCATCGCAAATGAGCGACAGCACCGAGCCTTGGTCGCCCCGTTCCAGCATGTCGTTGGCCAGCGTCAGCATGGCGGCAAAGTTGGTGCCTGTGCTGGGCCCCAGCTTGCGGCCCAGCAACCGGCCCAGCGCGTGCATGGCCGCCAGGCTGGCCACGTCGGGCACGTCAACCATGCGGTCGATCAGTGTGCGGATGAAGCTGGCTTCCACCCTGGGGCGGCCAATGCCTTCAATGCGCGAGCCCGGCGCTTGCAGCGTGGTGTCGCCGCTGCGGTGGTAGGCACTGAACACCGAGCCCTCTGGCTCTGCCACACACAGTTGCGTGTGGTGCCGCTGGTAACGGATGAACCGGCCAATGGTGGCGCTGGTGCCGCCGGTGCCCGCGCCCACCACCACCCAGCGCGGCACGGGGTGGCGTTCGTGCGCCATTTGGGCAAACATGCTTTGGGCAATGTTGTTGTTGCCCCGCCAGTCGGTGGCCCGCTCGGCGTGGGTGAACTGGTCCATGTAGTGGCCACCGGTGTCTGCTGCCACTTGGCGTGCCGCTTCGTACACCTGCGCGGCGTTGTCCACGAAGTGGCAGCGCCCGCCGTAAAACGCAATCAAGTCCAGTTTTTCAGGCGATGTGCTGCGCGGCATCACCGCCACAAACGGCAGCCCCAGCAAGCGGGCAAAGTAAGCCTCGCTCACCGCCGTGCTGCCGCTGCTCGCCTCCACCACCGTGGTGCCTTCGTGCACCCAGCCGTTGCACAGCGCGTACAAAAACAACGAGCGGGCCAGCCGGTGCTTCAGGCTGCCCGTGGGGTGGGTGCTTTCGTCTTTGAAATACAGGTCGATGCCCGCGCTGCGGTAGGGCTCCAGTGGCAGGGCAATCAGGTGCGTGTCGGCGCTGCGCTGGTAGTCGGCTTGTATCAGGCCAATGGCGCGGTGCACCCAGGCGTTGCCCACCGCAGCGGTGGTGGCATTCACTTCAGGTTGCCCGACAAGAACTGGCGCAGCCGCTCGCTGCTGGGGTTGGCCAGCACCTCTCGGGGGTTGCCCTCGTCTTCCACCACCCCCTTGTGCAGGAACATGACGTGGTTGGACACCTCACGGGCAAAGCCCATTTCGTGGGTCACGACCACCATGGTGCGGCCCTCTTCGGCCAGCGCCTTCATGACGCGCAGCACCTCGCCCACCAGCTCGGGGTCAAGGGCTGACGTGGGCTCGTCGAACAGCATCACCTCGGGCTCCATGGCCAGGGCGCGGGCAATGGCCACGCGCTGCTGCATGCCGCCCGACAGGTGCGAGGGGTAGTGGCCCTCCACCTTGGTTTTGCCGTCGCCAGCCAAGCCGACTTTGGCCAGGTATTTGTGGGCGCGGGCCTCGGCTTCGGCCTTGGAAATGCCCAGCACGTGCACCGGCGCTTCCATGATGTTTTCCAGCACCGTCAGGTGGCTCCACAGGTTGAAGTGCTGGAACACCATGGCCAGTTTGCAGCGCATGGCCTGCAGCTGCTTGTCGTCGGCCGCTTTCAGCATGCCGTCTTTGGCCAGGGTGAGCGGCAGCGGTGTGCCCGCCACGCTGATGCTGCCGCTGTTGGGGCGTTCCAGCAGGTTGATGCAGCGCAGAAACGTGCTTTTGCCCGAGCCGCTGGAGCCGATGATGCTGACGCAATCGCCCGCCTTGGCCGTCAGCGACACGCCTTTGAGCACCTGGTGCGTGCCGTAGCTTTTGGTGATGTCTTTGACATCGAGTTTGTGGCTCATGGGGGTGAACGGCTGTGTGATCGGTGAGAAAAAAGCTCAGGCGCTGAGCAGCATGCCGGTGCGCAACGGTTGGGTGCCAGAAATTTTGCCCACCTCCAGCCCGGTGGTGGCCCAGCGCACGGTGTGCCGCGCGTACAACACGCCGGTGACCTGCGCCACCACGGGGCTGACTTGGCCTGTGATGGGGTGAATGACCTCGGCCACCACGTCACCGGCGGTGATGTCATCCCCGGCGTTTTTCAGGTAGGTCAACACGCCGCTGTGGGGCGCCACCAGCACTTGGGTGCCGGCCAGCGGCGTGGGTTGGCAGGGCAGGGGGGGCACGGTGGGGGCCGGGCCCGCCACCGCGCCCAGCAGGGTGAGGTAAGCGAACAGGGCGGCGGCATCGGCCTGGGCGCAGTCGTGGCGCACGTCGGTTTGGCCGCGCAGCTCCACGGTGGTGCTGGCGCAGCCTTGGGGAAAGGGGTGGCTGTCCACAAACGCTTGCCCGTGGGTGGCTGCCAGCTTCTGGCGCAGCTGCCACCACACGCCGCTCAGGGCTTCGTCGTAGCAGCGCCCGCCCGACCCTTCGGCCACCAGCACGGCGCGTGCGCCCAACAAGGCGGCCAGGGGCAGCAGGGTGTAGGCGCAGGGGGGCTCCAGGTACAGGTGCATGGCGGCTTCAAAGTCGCAGTGCAAATCAAGCGCCACATCGGCGTCGCAGGCCAGGCGCATCAGGGTGTGGCGCAGGCTGGCCAGCTCGGTGTCGGGCGCATGGGCGTCCAGAGCGGCATGCAAGGCGGCGCGGATGGTGGCCACGTTGGCGGCGGGGTCGGTGCCCAGGCTGTGGGCCAGGGCCGTGCCGTGCTCTATCAGCCAGTCGGCAAACGGGGGGTAGCCGCGGTTGAAGTTTTCGGCGCTGGCCAGCTCGAAGCGCCCCAGCTGGCTGTGCAGCACGGTTTGGTTCAGGCCAATGGGGTTGGCCATGGGCACCAGCACCACTTCGCCCGCTATGTGGCCCGCAGATTCAGCGGCCAGCAGCAGGCCGCGCAGGTGGTGCAACACCAGCATGCCGGGCAGTTCGTCGGCGTGCAGGCTGGCTTGCAGCACCACCTTCGGGCGAGCGCCCGGTGTGCCGAAGTGCTGGCTGGTGAGGGTGCGCTGGGTGCCCACAGCGGGCGAAACAAGGGGGTGTTCAATCGCGTGCATGGTGTGAGGGTGTGATCAGATTGATAGCTGAAAAACCAATACCATCAAGCGGTAGGGGCCAAAAAACCATAAAAATCAGTGGCGGCGGGGTGCCAGGTGCGCCAACCAGCGCCGTTCGGCCAGTTGGAACAGGCCCACCAGCGCCAGGGTCAAAGTGGCGTAAATCACGCCCGCGGTGATGAAGGCTTCAAAGGGCAGGTAAAAGTCGGAGTAAATGTTGCGGGCCGCACCGGTGATGTCCAGCAGCGCGGGCACGGCGCTGGCCAGCGAGGTGCTGTGCAGCATCATGATGACTTCGTTGCTGTAGCCCGGCAGGCTGCGGCGCATGGCCGAGGGCAGCAGGATGCGGCGCATGGTGGTCCAGCGCGACATGCCCATGGCCTGGGCCGCTTCGATTTCGCCGTGCGCCGTGTCGCGGATGGCACCTGCCAGCAGCTCCACCGTGTAGGCGCAGGTGTTCAGCGCAAAGGCCAGCACGGCGCAGAAAAACGGTTCTTTGAACCAGGTCCAGGGCCAGGTGTCGTCCCACCGGGCCTGGATGAATTCCATTTGCCCCAGCCCGAAGTAAATCAAATACACCTGAATCAGCAGCGGTGTGCCGCGCAGCACGTAGGTGAACAGCCACACCGGCCCGCTGATCCAACGGTTGGGGCTGACCCGCGCCACAGCCAGTGGCAGCGACAACAGCCCGCCGATGACCAAGGACGCCAACAGCAGCGCCAGGGCATTGACCGTGCCTTCCCAGAACTGCGCCAGGTTTTCCGGCCGAAAGATGACGTCGAATTCCATGGTTTACAGGTTGCCCCGCTTCACACCCACCGAGTAGCGGCGCTCCAGCATGCGCAACAGCACCAGTGACACGCTGGTGAACACCAGGTAAATCAGGCCCGCAAAGGCCAGGAACAGCAGCGGCGCGTTGGCGATGTCGCCACGGGCGGCAGCACCCGCCTGTTTGGCCAGGTAGGTCATGTCTTGCAGGCCCAGCAACGACACCAGGGCGGTGGCCTTCATCAGCACCAGCCAGTTGTTGGTGAAGCCGGGCAAGGCCAGGCGCACCATTTGCGGCAGGGTGATGCGCACAAACACCTGAAAGGGCCGCATGCCGTACGCCACGCCCGCTTCCATTTGCCCCGGCGGAATGGCCAGGATGGCGCCGCGAAACGTCTCGGTCATGTAGGCCCCGTAAATGAAGCCGATGGTCAGCACCCCTGCCACGAAGGGGTCAATTTCAATGTAGGCCTCAGAGCCCAGGGCTTCCAGTGTCCAGTTCAGGCCGATCTGGCCGCCGTAAAAAATGAGCAGCATCAACACCAGGTCGGGGATGCCGCGGATGAGGGTGGAGTACACCGTGGCCAGCCAAACCGCGGGCTTGTGGCCCGACAGTTTGGCCATGGCCCCGGCCAGCCCCAGCAACACCGCCACCGCCAACGAGCCCAGGGCCACTTCCAGCACCAAAACGGCGCCGTGCAAGATGCTGAGCAAATAGGGGGTCATGCGGTGGTCGTGTGGCTGGGTTGCGTGGGATCAATCACCCCAGATGTCGGTGCCGGGGAAGTATTTGTCGCTGATTTGTTTCCACTTGCCGTTGGCGCGGATGGTGGCAATGCCTTTGTTGAAGGCTTCTTTCAGGTCTTTGTCTGACTTGCGCACCGCAGCACCCGCGCCTTCACCGAAGTATTTGGGGAACTTCAGGGGCTGGCCGACAAAGCCGTAGGCCTTGCCATCTGGCGTGTCGAGAAAGCCGCCCTTGACTTCCATGATGTCGGCCACGGTGCCGTCGATGCGACCGGCCTTGATGTCCAGGTACACCTGGTCTTGGGCTTCGTAGTTCACCACGTTCACGCCGGCTTTTTTCAGTTCGCCCATGGCGTATTTCTCTTGCGTGGAGCCCTTGAGGACGCCGATTTTTTTGCCTTTCAGGCTGGCGGGGCTGCCGTCAATTTTCAGGTCGCTTTTCACCACGACTTGCGACAGCGTGTTGTAGTACTTGGTGGAGAAGTCCACCTGGCGCTTGCGCTCTTCGGTGATGGACATGGAGGAAATGATGGTGTCGTATTTTTTGGCGGTCAGGCCGGGGATCATGCTGTCCCACACCTGTTCGACAAACACGCACTTGGCTTTCATTTCATCGCACAGGGCCTGGGCAATGTCCACGTCGAAGCCGGTGGGCTTGCCGTCGGCGGTTTTGAACGTGAAGGGTTTGTAGGTGGGGTCGATGGCCACACGCACTTCTTTCCATTCCTTGGCCGACACGGTGGCAGACAAGGCCAGCGCCACGGCGCCCAACATCAGGGATTTTTTCAACATGGGTTTTTGCTCCAGGGGTGGGGTTGAACAGGGGGCACAAACGTTTGCGCCTTGGCAACAGGCACGGTTAGCGAGAAACGTGCCGCACCGGTTGCACCAAGAAAATCAGCATATCACCGGCGGCAGGGGCGGCGTCAGAGGGCTTGCCCCAACCGGGTCACGCCTGTGTCGCCTGGGAATCAGCCGCGCAGCCGCATCAGCGTGCTTTTGCCAAACAGGCTTTCAATCAGGTCCACGGCCAGCTCGGCGGTCTGGTTGCGCACGTCCAAGGCCGGGTTGAGTTCCACCACGTCCAGCGAGGCCAGCCGGCCGGTGTCGGCAATCATCTCCATGCACAGCTGTGCCTCGCGGTAGGTGGGGCCGCCTCGCACGGTGGTGCCCACGCCGGGGGCGATGTCGGGGTCGAGGAAGTCCACGTCCAGGCTCACGTGCAGGTGGGTGTTGGCGTCCACCAGGGCCAGGGCCAGCTCCATGGTGTGGCGCATGCCCATTTCGTCGATGTAGCGCATGTCAAACACCTCAATGCCCCACTCGGCCAGCATGCGTTTTTCGCCCTCGTCCACGCTGCGTATGCCAATTTGCCGAATGTCTTTGGGGCTCAACCGGTGGCCGGGGCCGCCCATGTCCACCAGCTCGGCGGGGCCGTGGCCACACAGGCAGGCCACGGGCATGCCGTGGATGTTGCCGCTGGGGGTGAGGGTGGCGGTGTTGAAGTCGGCATGGGCATCCAGCCACAACACGCGCAGTTTTTTGCCCACCGCCTTGCAGTGGCGCGCCACGGCGCTGATGCTGCCCAGCCCCAGGCAGTGGTCGCCGCCCAGCATGATGGGCAGGCGGTTTTGCTGCAGCTCGGTGAGGGTGGCGTTGTGCAATGCCTGGTTCCACGCGGCCACTTCGGGCAAATGGCGGTAGCCGTTGACAGCCGGTTGCCAGGGGTTGGGCGGGCCGCTGAGGTTGCCACAGTCGCGCACGTCGTGGCCAAAGGCCTCAATGGCCTGCGCCAGCCCGGCCACGCGCAGGGCCTCGGGCCCCATGCGGGCGCCGCGTGTGCCCGCACCCACGTCGGTGGGCACGCCAATCAGGCTCACGCCTTGTATGTCTGAACGAATCATGCGGTTTCCTTGGGGGCTGTGCCGGGAAACCTTACACCAACTCGGTTGATGCGGTGGGGGTGCCTGCTGCGTGTGCCAGGGCTGACGGGGTTGCCGCTGATGCGGTGCCAACGGGCTTGACCAAAGCGAACAGGTCACGCGGGTTGGCCAGCGCGGGAATCAGCGGCAGTTGGCTGCCCAAATCCAGCTGCTCGGCCACGCGGGCCAGGTAGCGCAGGGCGCTGTAGTCTTCCAGCGCAAACCCCACCGAGTCGAACACGGTGATGTCGGCCTCGCTTTGGCGGCCGGGTGCCTGGCCGCTCAGCACGCGCCAGAGTTCGGTCACGGCGAAGCTGGCGGGCATTTGCTGCAGGTCGCCTTCCACGCGGGTTTGCGGTTCGTACTCCACAAACACGCGGCCTGCGTGCAACACGTCGGCGTGCAGCTCGGTTTTGCCGGGGCAGTCGCCGCCCACGGCGTTGATGTGCATGCCGGGGCGCAGCAGGTCAGCGGTGAGGATGGTGGCGTTGGTTTTGTCGGCCGTCACGGTGGTCACGGTGTCGGCACCCTGCACGGCATGGGCCGTGCTGTCGCAAACGGTGATGTGCAAGCCGGTGTGGGCGAGGTTGCGCACCAGCTTGGCGCTGGCGGCGGCGTCCACGTCAAACACCCGCAGGTGGGTGATGCCCACCAGGTGCTGGAACGCCAGTGCCTGAAATTCGCTTTGCGCGCCGTTGCCAATCAGCGCCATGGTGCGGCTGCCGGGGCGGGCCAGGGTGCGGGCGGCCATGGCCGAGGTGGCGGCGGTGCGCAGCGCGGTGGTCAGCGTCAGCTCGCTCACCAGCAGCGGAGTGCCGGTGGCCACGTCGGCCAACACGCCAAAGGCCATGACGGTGGGCAGGTGGTGCTGGCCGTTGCCGGGGTGGCCGTTCACGTACTTGAAGGCGTAGTGGTGCGCGTCGGCAATGGGCATCAGCTCGATCACGCCCACGTCGGAGTGGGCGGCCACGCGGGCGGTTTTGTCAAAGTCGGGCCAGCGCAAAAAGTCTTGCTCGATGGCGTGGGCCATCTCGGCCAGGCAGGTGGGCAGGCCTTTCCGGCCCACCAGCTGGGCCACGTCGGCAGGGCTCAGAAAGCGGGTGGGCAGGGTGGATGCGTGGACGGCGGTGTGTGGGGTAGGGGCTGCGGTGCGCATGGCGTTGTCTCGGTGTGAAGGGGGGTAAAACCCCGGTGAAACAAGTGTGCAGACGCAGCCAAACAATAAAAAGCAGCAGTTTTTTGCAAATTCAGTCAAAAATATGTCGAAACGACAGAAATTTTTGACGAAATGAAGGATTGCCCATGGACGACACCGACCAACGCCTGATTGCCCTCCTGCGCCAGGACGCCCGCACATCCGTGGCCACCCTGGCCGCCAAGCTGCAGGTGTCGCGCGGCACGGTCACCAACCGCATCACCCGGCTGGAAGACACCGGCGTCATCGTGGGCTACACCGTGCGCCTGCGCCCCGACGCGCAGCCCAACGACATCCGCGCCTGGATGAGCATTGCCGTGGAGGGCAACACCACCCGCGCCGTGATTGCCAGCCTGCTGGGCGAGCCCGGTGTGGCCACCCTGCACGACACCAACGGCCGCTGGGACTTGCTGGCCGAACTGCGCGCCGCCAACCTGGCCGAGCTGTCCAAGGTGCTGGAGCGCATCCGGCTGGTGAAGGGCATCAGCAGCACCGAAACCAGCATCCACCTGGAGACTTACCGGGGGGCGTGAACGGCCCGTCAGTGCTTGAGTCAATGCCCCATTTCTGTGGTGACAAAGGCGCTGGGCAGCACCACCCGGTGTGCCATGTCGGGCGTGTTCAGCAGCCGTTTGTCACCGCTGACCAGCACCAGGTCGGTGCGCATGGCCAGCAAATTCCACAAAAACTGATCGCCCGGGTCAGGGGCCAGGAAGGCTTGTTGAGCAGGGGGGGTTAACACGACAGCGTGTTGAACCAACTCGGTCAGAACGGTGTCAATTTGGGTCTCGCTCAGCCCGTGCAGTTGGGTCAGGTGCGGGCGCAGCAGCACGGCGCGGTATTCGGCCAGCAAGGGTTCTGACAACACACAGGCAAAGGCAGCGCTGAGCATGCCATCCAGAATCCGTGCCACCGGTGAGTCAGGGCGTGATGCCAGCAAACCCGCTACCACCACGTTGGTGTCGATGATGAAAAAGCGGCTCACTGGGTTTGGCGCTCCGCACGCTGGGCATTCAGCGCCAGTTCCATGGCAGCGGTTTCATCCAGGCTGCTGGCTTGGCGGGCGCGTCGCACCAGGTCCATGGCTTTCTCCCGCGATTTGATGCCATAAAAGTCCAAGCTTTCGTCAATCAGTTGCCCAATGGTTTTGTTGCGCACCGCAGCGGCTTCTTTCAGCGCACGGTAGCGCGATTCTTCCAGCGTGATGGTCAGGCGGCTCATGGGTGTCCTTGTGTTGTGTCTTGGTGATTGTGTGTTTTGGTGATTATGTGTTTTTTGCTGAGTCAACTCAATCCATTCGTCCGGTTGTGTGTTCTGCCTCCCCCATCGCCGCCCGCGTCTCCGCCGCCTGGCCCAGCAGCCACGTGCAAAACGCGTCCACCTCGGGGCGCTGGCTGCCGCGTGGGCCGCGCACCAGCCAGTAGGCCAGTGGGGAATCCAGTCTGGCTTGGGGCAAGGGCTCTACCAGCGCGCCGCTGACCAGGCTGTCGGCCACCAGCGGTGTGCGCGCCAGGGCCACGCCCTGGCCGGTCAGGGCGGCTTGCAGTATTTGGTGCGCGTAGTTGAAAAACAGCCAGCGCTTGGGCTCCAGCCGGGCACCGGGTTGGCCAAAGTTGTCCAGCCAGCGCTGCCAGGTGAGCCATTGCAGGTGGTTGGTGCGGTAGGCGTCGCCCGCCTCAATCAACGTGCAGTGCGCCAGGTCTTGCGGGCTGTGCAGGGGCTGGGTGGCCAGCAGCCAAGGGCTGGCCACGGGGGTCAGGTGTTCGCCAAACAGCCGCTGTGCACCTGCCGTCACCGCCTGCGGCAGTGCGTAGCGCAGGGCCAGGTCCACATCGGCGGTGTTCAGGTCCACCGCGTTGTCGGTGGCGTCGATGCGGATGTCGATGTCCGGGTGCGCCTGCTGAAACGCCTCCAGCCGGGGAATCAGCCACATGGACGCGAACGAGGCCCAGGTGGTGATGGTCACGCTGCGCCGCCCCAGGTTTTGCCGAATCTGGCGCACCGCCATGTCCACCTTCTCAAGTGCCGGGGCTGTGCCCCGCAGCAGCACCGCCCCGGCACTGGTCAGCTCGACCGAGCGGGTGTGCCGCAAAAACAGGGCCGTGCCCACGTCGTCTTCCAGCGCCTGTATCTGGCGGCTGACGGCGCTTTGCGTCAGCGCCAACTCGGTGGCCGCTGCGCGGAAGTTCAGCAGGCGGGCCACGGCCTCAAAAGCCCGCAGGTGGCCCAGGGCGATGGGGCGGGTGCGCAGGCGGTGGGGGTGTGTGGTCATGGTGAATTGATGCTTTTTTGACATCAATATTCTCCACCGATTTCATTGGATTCATTGACCAAAAGGGTGGAACATTCATTCCCGAAACGTTGCTTTGTTCACCCCCAGGAGGATTCCATGTCACACCCCGAACTGCACCCTTGCGTCCGTTTGTCTGCCGCCGACCCCAGTGCCGCCCGTGCCGGGGTGTGGCTTCTGGCCGCCGGCCAGGCCGTGGGCTTGCAGGCCCGCCGCACCCGCGAGTTGCGCGTGGTGCAAGGGCGGGTGTGGGTCACCGCCGGCCCTGGCCAGGTGGCCTGGCTGCAGGGGGCGGGTTGGCCCGTGTCGGGCGACACCGTCATGCGGGCGGGTGAGGTGTTGCAGGTGCCCGCCGACGCCCGTGTAGTGGTGGAAAGCTGGCCCGAGGCCGGTGGCCTGCCCACCCGGTTTGAATGGGTGGTGCCCGCCCCCACCCCTGCCGAAGCCGCTGCCAGGCCCGTGTGGGATGGGCTGGTGCGGTGGGGCCGCCAGTGGGTTCGGGCTTGGGCCGTGCGGCCGCTAAAATCCGCCCCTTCACCGGGGGTGTTGCCGCACATGGGGTGCGGTGGCTGAGAAAGTCCCCAACCACCTGATCTGGGCAATGCCAGCGTAGGGAGCGTGAAGAGCCCTGCTGGCAGCCTGGCTCTGGCGCTCGGCTGCGCCGTGTGTGGCCCAGGGCAGGCACCGCACCAGGAGCCGCTTGTGTCTCACCCGTCCCTCACTTCCCTGACTTCTGTTGTGCCCGCCCGTGGGCTGTCGCGCCGTGGCCTGCTGGCGCTGGCCGCTGGTGTGGGCCTGGCCGGTGCCCCGTTGTGGGCACAGGCCGCTTCGTCCACTTTGCCCACGCTGCGCGTGCTCACCCACAGCTCGTTCGACCTGCCCAAAGAACTGCTCACCGGCTTTGAAAAGTCTGCCGGTGTGAAGCTGAGCATCGTCAAGGGCGGCGACGCGGGCGAAATGCTCAACAAACTCATCCTCACCCGCGCCAACCCCGTGGCCGATGTGGTGTATGGCATTGACAACGCGCTGGCGGGCAAAGCCCTGGCGGCCGGTGTGCTGGCTCCCTACGCAGGCCCAGCGGCCACCGCGCCGTCGGCGGTCAGCCTGCCCGCCGGGCTGGTGCCGGTGGACCACGGCTACGTCACGCTCAACATCGACAAAGCCTGGTTTGCCAAAAGCGGCCTGGCCCTGCCCACCAGCCTGCAAGACCTGACCCTGCCCGCCTACAAAAACCTGCTGGTGGTGCAGCACCCCGCCACCTCCAGCCCCGGCCTGTCGTTCCTGGCGGCCACCATTGCCGGGCTGGGCGAAGAGGCCGCGTTCGACTGGTGGGCCAAGCTGCGCGCCAACGGCGTGAAGGTGGCCAAAGGCTGGACCGAGGCCTACTACACCGACTTCAGCAAAAGCGGCGGCAAGCGCCCCATCGTGGTCAGCTACGCCAGCAGCCCTGCCGCCGAGGTGTTCTACGCCAAGACCAAACTCACCGAAGCCCCCACCGCCAGCCTGAGCCTAAAAGGCGGCGTGTTCCAGCAGGTGGAGGGTGTGGCCCTGGTCAAAGGCGGCAAACAGGCCGAGGCCGCAGGCCAGTTCATCGAGTTTTTGCGCAGCGCCCCGGTGCAGCAGGCGATGCAAACCACGATGTGGATGTTGCCCGCCACCCCCGGCGTGCCCGCCGCCGAGGTGATGCGCCACGCCCCCACGCCCCCCGCGTTTGACAACCCCAGCACCGAACAGATGGCCGCCCAAACCCCCACCTGGGTCGCCCGCTGGACACAGGTGGTGCTGAAGTAAACCCCATGGGCCTGGCCGCCAGGCTGCCCCGCGCCTTGCTGCTGCCCCCGCTGCTGTTTGTGGCGGTGGTGGTGGCCGCGCCTTTGCTGCGCCTGCTGTGGGAGGGCGCGTACCCCGAGCCCGGCACAGCCGCGCTGACGGGCCAGCCCCCGCTCACGGTGTGGGGCGTGTGGGCTGACGCCCACCTGCGGGCCCGCCTGCTGTGGTCGCTGGCGCAGGCGGGCATCAGCACCGCGCTCACGTTCGCGCTGGGCCTGCCCGTGGCCTGGGTGCTGGCCCGCCACCACTTTGTGGGCCGCCAGGTGTTGCTGCGCCTGCTGATGCTGCCCTTTGTGGTGCCCACCCTGGTGGCCGCGCTGGGCGTGCTGGCGCTGTGGGGGCCCAACGGCCACTGGGCCGTGCCCCTGGGGCTGGCGCTGGAAGATTCACCCTGGCTGCTGGTGATCGGCAACCTGTTTTTCAACCTGTGCCTGGTGGTGCGCGCCGGGGTCGATGCGCTGGGGCAGGTGAGCGCCTCACGCCTGGCCGCCGCCCGCACCCTGGGGGCCACGCCGTGGCGCGCCTTCTGGCGGGTGGAATGGCCCGCCATCCGCTTGCCGCTGGCGGGCGCGTTGTGCCTGGTGTTTTTGTAT
>JBASFL010000067.1:0-7552 GCA_049653005.1 Burkholderiaceae bacterium
CCGCGATTTCGTCAAAGGGGTTCATGCTCATCTTGACGTTGGCGATGTCCACCCCGCTGCCGTCTGTCTTCACCCGGACTTTCACGTTGTAGTCCACCACGCGTTTGACTGCGACCAATACCTTCATTGCTTGTGCCTTTTTCTGTTCAGTTGGGGGATGTTTGCAGCGACCCGCCAGCCAGCGAGTCGCGCAGTTCACGTTTCAGTACCTTGCCGATGGCACTGCGGGGCAGTTCGCCAACCACATGCACGGCAGCCACACGCTGGGTTTTGCCTGCGCGGGCGTTGAACCAGTCGCGCAGGCTGCTTGCGGTCACGTTGTCGACGGCACTTTCCGTGGCCTGTTCGGCAGCGTGCAGCACCACAAAGGCCACCGGCGTTTCGCCCCACTGCACGCTGGGCATGCCCACCACGGCCACGTCCTGCACGGCAGGGTGCTGGCGAAACTGGGCTTCCAGGTCGCTGGGGTAGACGTTGAAACCGCCGCTGATGATCATGTCTTTGCGGCGGTCCATCAGCACCAGGAAACCGTCTGCGTCGAAACGGCCCACATCGCCGGTGCGGATGAAACGCTTGCCCGTGGCATCGAACCACTCGGCCTCGCGGGTTTTGTCGGGTTGGTTGTGGTAGCCGGTCATCATGCCGGGCGAGTGACCCACCACTTCGCCCAAGACACCGGGGTTTGCGCTCAGGTTCAGCTCGTGGCCGTCTTCGTCAATCAGGCGCATGTCGTGCCCCTCGGCCGGCTTGCCCACGGTGTGCAACTTGTCGGGGTGCTCGTGGGCGTTGAGCAGGCAGGTGCCGCCGCCTTCGGTCATGCCGTAAAACTCCACCAGCCCGCCCGGCCAGCGGCGCAGCACCTCGGCTTTGAGCGCCGCCGAAAACGGGGCGCTGGTGCAAAACTTCATCTGAAAGGCGGACAGGTCAAAAGCGTCAAAGTCCGCCACGGCCATCAGCCGCTGGTATTGCACCGGCACCAGCATGGTGTGGGTGATGGCGTGCTGCTGTGCCAGTTGCAGGTAACTGCGGGCCTCAAATTTCGGCATCAGCACCACACACCCACCAAAGGCCAGCGTGGGGAAAAACACCACCAGCGTGGTGTTCGAATAAAGCGGCGTGGACACCAGCGCCCGGCTGCTGGGCCCATAACCATAAACCAGCCCCCGGCGCACATGCGTCCAGCGCATGCCGTGCGACTGCACGATGCCTTTGGGTGTGCCGGTGGTGCCCGACGAATAAATGATGTTGAACGGTGCCTCGGGGGCAATGGCCACCGGCTGGGGCTGCGCCCCTTGTGGGGCCAGCCAACGCTCCCAATCGGCCACCCCAGACACCTGGGGCACGCCGTGGTCGGCGGGCACCAGGGCATGGGTGCTGGCGTCCACCCACAGGTGCCGGGCCTGGGCGTCGCGCAGCATGGTGCCCAGCGTGTCGGGCGTGACCGAGGGGGCCAGCGGCGCCACCGCCACACCCGCGCGCAAGGCCCCCAAAAACAGCGCCACGTAACGCACCGACGCCGCTGCGCACAACGCAATGGCCTGCCCCGGCAACACGCCGTCGCGTTGCAGGGCGGCGGCCACGCGGTCCATCAGCGCGTCAAGCTCGGCGTAGGTCAGGGCCCGCTCGGGGTCTTGAACCGCCGTGGCCAGCGGCTGCGCCAGCGCCAACACCCGAATGCGCTCGGGCACGGGCGTGAACGGGGTGTCGGGGTGGAGGGCAGGCACGGTGCTCATTCGGCTGACAGGGCTTTGTCTTGGATGACCTTGCCCCATTTGGCATAGTCGTGCGCCACCCGCTGTGCCAACTGTTCGGGGCCCTGGAAGCGGGCAATGGCACCGGCATTCAGCAGCTTGTCCTGGGTTTCCTTCTCGGCCAGGATTTGGCTGCACTCGGCCGCCACGCGGTCCACGATGGCCTTGGGTGTGCCCAGCGGGGCCAGCAGCCCCCCCCAAGACACGGCGTCGAAGCCTTTGAACCCTTGCTCGGCAATGGTTTTGACCTGGGGCAACACGCTCACCCGCTCGGGCGAACCCACGGCAATCGCCCGCAGCCGGCCCGACTGGATGTGGGGCAAAGCCGCCACCAGGTCGGCGTACATCAGCGGGACCTGGCCACCGATGGTGTCGGTGATGGCGGGCACGCCGCCTTTGTAGGGCACGTGCTGCATGTCAAACCCACCCATTTGTTTGAGCAGCTCCATGCTCAGGTGGCCAAAACTGCCGGGGCCTGAGCTGGTGTAGTTGAGCTGGCCAGGCCGCGCCTTGGCGTGGGTGATCATCTTCTGCACGTCGGTGACCGTGGGCATTTGCGTGGGGTTGACCACCACCACGATGGGCAGGTCGTACAGCGTGGCCACGGGCGTGAAGTCATTCACCGTGTGGTAGCCCGCCTTTTTGTACAGGTGCGGGGCCAGCAGCGTGGGGGTGGCCAGCATCATGAAGGTGTACCCATCGGGGGCGGCTTTCATGACCTGCACGGCCGCGATGGAGCCGGACGCGCCCGCGCGGTTTTCCACCACCACAGGTTGCTTGAGCCGCTCGGCCAGCTTCTGGCCCACGATGCGGGCCGCTGTGTCGGTGGGGCCACCGGGCGGGAACGGCACCACCAGCTTGATGGGCTTGGTGGGCCAGGCCTGCGCCATGGCGGCGGTGCCCGTCAGGGCGGCCAAGGCCCCTACCACGGCGGCAAGGCAGGTGCGGCGCCCCATGTGCGTCATGGGCGAAAAAACGGGATGCTTGTTCATGGTTTGAATCCTTTGGGCAATGGCAATAACGGCAGCGTAGGGCGAACGGACGGCCAGATCCGTCGCCCAGATGTCAACGCCTGGCCATCAGTCCAGCTTGGCGCCCGACACTTTCACCACCCGCTCCCACACCAGCGCGTCTTTCTTGAACTGCGCGCTGAACGCCTCGGGGCTGCTGCCCACGGTCAGGAAGCCCATTTGCTGGATGCGCTCGCGCACATCGGGCATGGCCAACACGGCTTGCACCTCGGTGCCCAGGCGGGCCAACACCTCGGGCGGGGTTTTGGCGGGTGCGCTCATGCCCAGCCAACCGGTGACCTGGAAAACTTCGTCTTTAACGCCCTGCTCGGCCATGGTGCTGATTTTGGGCAGCGCTTCCATGCGCTGGGTGCCGGTCACGGCCAGGGGCTTCAGGCGGCCCGATTCGATGTAGGGCCGGGCCGACTGCAGGCTGGCAAACGCCATCTGGAACTGGCCGCCCACCAGGTCTTGCAGCATGGGCGCTTCACCCTTGTAGGCCACGTGGTTCATGTCGGCCTTGAGTTTGTCGGAGAGCCAGGCACCGGCCAGGTGGGCGTAAGAGCCCATGCCCCACGAGCCGTAGGCAATCTTGCCCTTGTTCTTTTCAATGTGGGCCAGCAGCTCGGGCGCGGTGGACACCGGCAGCTGCGGGTTGACCAGCAGCACCACGGGGGCCAAGGCAATTTGCGTGATCAGCGCCTGGTCTTTCTGCGGGTTGTAGGGCAGCTTTTCGTACAAAAACTGGTTGATGAGCATGGTGGTGCCCAGCGACACCAGCAGGGTGTGGCCGTCTGCGGGCGACTTGAGCGCCGCGTCGGTGCCCGTCACGCCCCCTGCCCCACCCCGGTTGTCCACCAACACGGGCTGGCCCAGCCGGGTGGACAACTTTTCGCCAATGGCGCGCGCCGTGATGTCGGTGGCGCCGCCTGCCGCGTAGGGCACGATGAGTTTGATGGGTTTGCTGGGCCACGCCTGCGCGTGTGCGGTGCCCGTCAGGCCAATGGCGCCCAAGGCGGTGGCAGCGGCCAGTGCCGTGGACAGGGTGCGGCGTGTGAAAGAAGTGGTCATGTCAAAGTCTCCGTTTGTGGTTGGTTTTGGGGTTGTCATTCGGGCAGTGTCAGCACGCCCTGGGCGCGCAAGGCTTCCAGTTCGGCGTCGGTCATTTGCAGCAGCTGGGTCAGCACCTCGCGGGTGCCTTCGCCCAGCGTGGGTGGCGCGTTGCGAATGGGCAGGCGCTGCCCGTCCAGCCGGTAGGGCGGTGCAAACACATGGGTGCTGCCCGCCACCGGGTGCGGCATGTTTTGCACCAGCCCGCCGCGTTGCGTGCGTTCGCTGGACAGGGCCTCGTGCAAGCCGGCCACCTTGCCGCAGGGGATGCCGTGGGCAGTCAGCCGCTCCAGCAGCACGTCGCGCGGGAACTGGCGGATCAGCTCGGTGACCATGGGCGCCAGCGCCAGGCGGTTGCGGGCACGCTCCACGTTGGTGGCAAAGCGGGGGTCTTCGACGATGTCGGGCCGCATCACCACCTGGCGGCAGAACTTGTCGAACTGGCTGTTGTTGCCCACGGCAATGATCAGCGGGCCGTCTGCCGCCTCGAACATGCCGTAGGGCACGATGGACGGGTGGGCGTTGCCATAGCGCGCGGGGTCTTTGCCCAAAATGAGCGCGTCCAGCCCGTAGTAGCCGGTGACCATCAGGCCGCAGTCGTACAGCGCCATCTCGATCAGCTGGCCCTTCTGCTTGTGCACTGGCGTGCGCTCGCGGCGGAACAGCGCGGCCAGCACGGCCTGCGCGGCATACATGCCGGTCATCATGTCGACCACGGCCACGCCGAACTTCAGCGGGGGCATGCCCGCGTCGCCGTTCAGCGCCATCAACCCCGCTTCGCCCTGAATGACCAGGTCGTAACCCGGGCGCTTGGCCTCGGGGCCGCTGGTGTCGTAACCGGCAATGGCGCAGTAAATCAGGTCGGGCTTGAGGGTTTTGAGCTGCTCGTAACCCAGGCCCAGCTTCTCGGCCCCACCGGTTTTGAAGTTGTGAATGACCACGTCGAACTGGGGCAGCAGTTGCTGCACGATGCGCAAGGCCTCGGGGCTTTGCAGGTCCAGCGTGATGGACCGCTTGTTGCGGTTCATGCCGTTGTAGTAGGTGGTTTCGGTCTTGCCGACGCGGATGCCCCAGTCGCGGGTGTCGTCACCCCGGCCGGGGTGCTCGACCTTGATGACCTCGGCCCCGAAGTCGGCCAGCACCTGGCCGCACAGCGGCCCGGCGAACACGCGGGACAGGTCCAGCACACGCACACCGCTCAGGGGCAGGTCGGCAGGCGGGCGGGTTTGAGATGCGTTGGCATCGGTGGTTGGGTTTTGCATGGGGGGCTCAGCGTTCAGGGCTTGGGGAGGTGGCGCAGCTTCACGTAGTCGGTGGGGCGTTTGTCCAGGAAGGCGCCAATGCCTTCCAGCGATTCGGCGCTTTCCTGCGCCAGCACCATGTGGCCGGCTTCGCGCTCCAGCTGTGCTTCCAGCCCGTCGCGGTGGGCGTGGTGGCACAGGTCTTTGATGCGGGCCATGGCCTGCGTGGGGCCGTCGGCCACCTGGCGGGCCAGCGCCAGCGCGGTCTCCAGTGCCTGGCCGGGTGCGGCCAGCCGGTTGACCGGGCCCAGCGCGTGCAGGCGTTCGCCGCTGATGCGCTCGCCGGTCAGGCACAACTCGGTCAGCACCTGGCGCGACACGAATTCGGCCAGAAAGGCCGTGGCCCCGCCGTCGGGCGTGAGGCCCACTTTCACATAGGCCACTGAAAACACCGCGTTGCGCGCCGCCACCAGCATGTCGCACGCCAGCGCCAGCGACAGGCCCGCACCGGCCGCAGCGCCTTCCACGGCCGCAATCACGGGTTTGGGACAGTCACGCACCGAGCGGATCAGGTCGTGCAGGCCTTCCAGCCGCTCGCGTCGCTCGGACGCCAGCAACTCACGCCGCTTGATGAGCTGGCGCAAATCGCCCCCGGCGCAGAAATGCCCGCCTTCGCCCGTCAGCACCACCGCACCCACCGTGGGGTCGGCCGCCGCCGCCTGCAGCGCGGCTTTGACGCCCAGGTAGAACTCGATGGTCAGCGCGTTGCGCGCGGCCACATTGTTATTCGACAGGACGAGCACGGCCCCTTCGCGTCGGGTCAGCAGGGATTCTGAAATGGGGGTCATGGCTCAGACCTCTGCCGTGGCCTGGCCGAGCGCGATGAAGCGGGCCAGGTGGTGGTCTTCGTCGCCAAACTGGTGGTCGATCATCACCAGGCGCTTGGCGTAGTGCGACAGCGGCAGCTCCCAGGTCATGCCGATGCCGCCGTGCATCTGGATGCTTTCTTCGGCCACCAGCGTGCCGATGCGGCCCACGCTGTATTTGGCGGCAGACAAGGCTTTTTCCCTTGTGGTGCGATCTGTGTCATCAATGGCCGCCGCCGCGTTGATGACCGCCGAGCGGGCCTGTTCCACTTCCAGCAGCAAGTCGGCCATGCGGTGTTGCAGCGCCTGGAAGCTGCCAATGGGCACGCCGAACTGCTTGCGGGTGCGCAGGTACTCCAGCGTCTGGTCTTTGGCCACGTCCATGGCGCCCAGGCTCTCAGACGCCAACGCCAGCAGCGCGTAGCCGCTGATGCGCTCCAGCACCGCCAGGCCCTCACCCTCGGTGCCCAGCAGCGCATCCGCACCCACGGCCACGTTGGCGAATGTGAGTTCCGCCGTGCGGCCGCCGTCGATGCGGCCATTGCCACGTTTGGCCAACCCGGCTGCCGTGCCCGGCACCAGGAACAGGCTGATGCCGTCGGCGTCCTGCGCGTTGCCTGACGTGCGGGCCGACACCAGCAGCAGGTCCGCCGAATCGCCCACGGGCACAACGGCCTTGGCGCCGTTCAGCACCCAGCCATCTGCGGTGCCAGTCGCCGCTTTTGTTGCCGTGGTGGCCACGTGCGTCAGCTCGTAATGGCTGCCCGGCTCATCGTGCGCCAGCGCGGCCACGGTGCCGCCCGCCACGATGGCCTCCAGCTGCGCCCGCTGCGCGTCGGTGCCCGCCGCGATCAGCGCCTGCCCCACCACCAGCGCGCCCAGCAGGGGCTCGACCGCGAGGTTGCGGCCCAAGCATTCGAACACCACGCTCACGTCAAAACCCGTGCCACCAAAGCCGCCTGCGTCTTCGGGGAACAGCGCGCCGATGGTGCCCAGTTCAGCCAGCCCGGCATACACGTCTTTTGAATAGCCAAAAGTGCCTTCAGCGCTTGTGTGGCGTCGTTCTATGCTATTTTTTTCGGAAAGGTAGCGGTTCAGTGAATCCGCCAGCATGCGGCGGTCTTCGGTGTGTTGGAAGTTCATGTGTGTGTCCTTCTTGCGCGGCTCACAGGCCCAAAATCATCTTGGAGATGATGTTTTTCTGGATTTCGTTGGAGCCACCGAAGATCGACAGCTTGCGGTAGTTGAAGTAGTTGGCCGCTGCGGTGGCCGCCTCGGGCTGGCCCAGTGGCGACTCGGCGTAACCTTCGTACTGCGCTTCTTCCACAAACGGCAGGGCATACGGCCCCATGGCGCGGCGGATGAGCGACAAAATTTCCTGCCGGATTTCGGTGCCGCGAATCTTGAGCATGGAGCTTTCGGCCCCCGGCACGCCCCCACCGGCCACAGCCGCAATGACGCGCAGGTTGGTGGTTTTCATGTTTTCCAGGTCAATTTCCACGCGGGCCATGCGCGCGGCAAACAGCGGGTCTTGGTCCAGCGGCTTGCCGTTCTTCATCACACGGGCGGCGATC
>JBASFL010000068.1:0-2059 GCA_049653005.1 Burkholderiaceae bacterium
CCGAAAACGACCACGACCTGGCCTACAGCCGCGAAAAGTTCAACTGCACCCCCACCCAATACGCGCAAGACCTGGGCTGGCTGGGCCCCGACGTGTGGCACGCCCACTGCGTGAAGCTGGACGACGAAGGCATCGGCCTGTTTGCGGCCACCAAAACAGGCGTGGCCCACTGCCCGTGCAGCAACATGCGGCTGGCCAGCGGCATTGCCCCTGTGCGCAAGATGCTGAACGCCGGTGTGCCCGTGGGCCTGGGCGTGGACGGCAGCGCCAGCAACGACGCCGCCCACATGGTCAACGAAGCCCGCCAGGCCCTGCTGCTGGCCCGCGTGGGCCGCGCCCTGCAAGCACCCGAAACCCGCACAGACCCCGCCACCGGCCAGCACCGCACCTTTTTCGGCTGCGACCTGGGGCCCGCCGAAATGACCGCCCGTGACGCCTTGCAACTGGCCACCCGGGGCGGCGCCGAGGTGCTGGGCCGCAGCCACGACATCGGCCACATCGCACCCGGCATGTGCGCCGACGTGGTGCTGTGGGACTTGAGCACCCTGGGTTTTGCAGGCGGTGCCGTGCACGACCCCGTGGCCAGCCTGTTGCTGTGCGCCAGCCCGCAAGCGGCCTGCACCGTGGTCAACGGCCAGGTGGTGGTGCGCGAAGGCCAGCTGGCCACGGTGGACCTGGGGCCGCTGCTGGAGCGGCACAACCGCTTGGCTGTGAAGCTGGCGGGATGAGCAACCAAGGCTTCAGGCTCGCCCTCGCATGCACACATCCGCCCCCACTTGTACATAATAGACATATACAAAATGATTGACTTCACCCAGATCATTGGATTTGACTGGGACCACGGAAACACCCGCAAAAACGACAAGCACGGTGTGACCATGGCCGAGTCAGAACAGGTGTTTTTCAATGTCCCTCTGTTGTTGTTGGAAGATGCCAGACACAGTCAGACAGAGCCTCGCCTGCACGCGCTGGGCAAGACCGACGAGGGTCGGCACTTGCACATCACCTTCACGCTGAGGGAATCAGGCTCACTGATTCGCGTCATATCTGCCAGAGACATGCACAGAAAGGAACGCGCCGTTTATGAGCAAGCCCACTAAAACCATTCCCCAGTTCACCAGTGAAGCCGACGAACGGGCGTATTGGGAAACCCATGATTCCACCGAGCACATGGATTGGTCCAAAGCCCACAAGGCAACGCTGCCCAACCTGAAGCCAACCACCAAAACCATTTCTTTGCGGCTGCCCCAGCATTTGCTGGATTCACTCAAAGTGGCGGCCAACGCGCGGGACGTGCCCTACCAATCGCTGATCAAAGTCTGGCTTCAAGAAAAGTTGCACAGCCACTGATGTCACCAGACCACAGTGCCAAAACTGAAATCAGCATATTCAATAGCTACAAATGCTTAGCCATCAAGCGCTAAGCGCCAATTTTCCTTGAAATTCAAGGCCAGGGCCACGCCACCGGGGTGGGGTGCACATGCACCCGCAGGGCGGCCACATCGTCGGGGGTGTCCACATCGGTGACGTGGGCGATGCGTGTGGTGTGCACCTGGGCCACTGCCTCGGGGTGGGCGGCCAGCCAGTCGCGCACGCCGGGCAACACACCGTCGCGCTGAGGCATGGCCAGCACCTGGGCCACGGCGTGGGCCGACAGCAGCAAAGGGTGGCCGCGCACGCCGTTCACCACCGGCACGAGCGCATGGCTGTGGGCGTGGCGTTGCCGCCAGGCTTGCACCAGCGGGGCCACGTCGTCCACCGCCAGCAGGGGCAAGTCGGCCAGCACCAGCAGCAGGTCGTGCCCGGGCCAGCGGGCCAGGTGGTCGGCCAGCGCCAGCCGCTGTGAATCCACCAGGCTGGGGGTGGGCAGGCTGTGCAGCACGGCTTGCGCGCCGCTGCGTGCCACCCACGGCAGCAGCTGCTCGCGGTAGGGGCCCACCACCACACTCACGGCATGGGCCCCCGCGCCGCGCAGCGCGGTGGCCAGGCGCTCCAGCACACTCACACCGCCCACCTGCAACGTGGCCTTGGCCCGCCCGCCCAGCCGCTGGCCCAGGCC
>JBASFL010000069.1:0-16550 GCA_049653005.1 Burkholderiaceae bacterium
GGTAGGCAACAAAGTCTATGGCGGGCAGTCTTCGCACCTGCCATTGAAGCTGAACATGGCTGGTGTGATTCCCGCGATTTTCGCTTCGTCGATTATCTTGTTGCCGGCGACGGTTGTGGGTTGGTTCAGCACGGGCGATTCCATGCGCTGGTTGAAAGACATCTCCAGTGCTTTGACGCCAGGCCAGCCAATTTACGTTGCGTTGTACGGCGCCGCTATCGTGTTTTTCTGCTTTTTTTACACTGCCTTGGTGTTCAACAGCAGAGAGACTGCAGACAACCTGAAGAAAAGCGGAGCGTTCATCCCAGGTATTCGTCCTGGCGAGCAAACTGCCAAACACATTGACAAGATTTTGTCGCGCTTGACGCTTGCTGGTGCGGTGTACATCACCTTGGTGTGTTTGTTGCCCGAATTTCTGATTCTGAAATACAACGTACCGTTCTATTTTGGCGGTACGTCGCTGTTGATCATTGTGGTTGTGACCATGGATTTTATGGCCCAGGTTCAAAATTTCATGATGTCTCAGCAGTATGAATCCTTGCTCAAGAAGGCCAACTTCAAGGGTGCAGGTGGTGCGTGAGGCACAAGGAAAAACCCGTTGGTTGCACCCAGTCGTGCAAGTTGAATCAAATTGATTTCTAGGAGAAAACTATGAGAGTTTCGGCTTCGGTCAAAAAAATGTGCCGCAACTGTAAGATTATTCGTCGCAAGGGTGTCGTGCGCGTCATTTGCACCGACCCCCGCCACAAACAGCGTCAAGGCTGATTGAGTTTCAGAGGACCATCATGGCTCGTATTGCAGGTATCAACATCCCTCCCCACAAACATGCTGAAATTGGCTTGACTGCCATTTTCGGTATTGGCCGCACGCGCGCTCGCAAAATTTGCGAAGCCTGTGGCATCGAATACTCCAAGAAAATCAAGGAGTTGTCCGACGCTGAACTGGAAAAAGTTCGTGACCAAGTCGGTTTGTTTACAATCGAGGGTGACCTGCGCCGCGAAACCACCATGAACATCAAGCGTTTGATGGACATTGGTTGCTACCGTGGCTTCCGCCACCGCCGTGGTTTGCCCATGCGTGGTCAGCGCACCAAAACGAATGCTCGGACTCGCAAAGGTCCACGCAAAGCCGCGTTGGCGTTGAAAAAATAATCTGAACTGAAAGCTCTTCATGGCCAAGTCGCCTTCCAACTCCGCCGCTGCACGCGTGCGCAAGAAAGTCCGCAAGAACATTGCCGACGGTATTGCACACGTTCACGCGTCGTTCAACAACACCATCATCACGATCACCGATCGCCAAGGCAACGCTTTGTCTTGGGCCTCTTCGGGTGGCCAAGGTTTCAAGGGCTCGCGCAAGTCCACTCCTTTTGCGGCTCAAGTGGCTTCAGAAGTGGCGGGTCGTGCAGCCATTGAACAAGGCATCAAGAACCTTGATGTCGAAATCAAAGGTCCTGGTCCAGGCCGTGAATCTTCTGTTCGTGCGCTGGGTGCACTGGGCATTCGCATCGTTTCGATTGCCGACGTGACCCCCGTCCCGCACAACGGCTGCCGCCCGCAAAAGCGCCGCCGTATCTAATACTCCCCTCTGCCTTCGGGCAGACTTTTAAGCCCACCGCCACGGTCATTCCACCGTGGCTCCTGCGTTTCTACGCGCAGCAGATTTCAACAAGGATATTGACGTGGCACGTTACCTCGGCCCCAAGGCCAAACTTTCCCGCCGTGAAGGCACCGACCTGTTGCTCAAGAGCGCCCGTCGCTCTATCAGCGACAAAGCCAAATTTGACTCCAAACCTGGCCAGCACGGTCGCACTTCCGGTGCCCGTACCTCTGACTTTGGTTTGCAGCTGCGTGAAAAGCAAAAAGTCAAGCGCATGTACGGTGTGTTGGAGCGCCAGTTCCGCCGCTACTTCGAAGAAGCAGACCGCCGCCGTGGCAACACAGGCTCCAATTTGCTGTTCCTGTTGGAATCGCGGTTGGACAACGTGGTGTTCCGCATGGGCTTTGCTTCTACCCGAGCCGAAGCCCGTCAGATGGTGTCACACAAGGCCATTACCGTGAACGGCGCTTCTGTCAACATCCCCTCTTACTTGGTGAAGTCTGGTGATGTGATCGCTGTGCGCGAGAAGTCCAAGAAGCAAGCCCGTGTGGCAGAGGCGCTTGAGCTGGCCAAGCAAATCGGTTTCCCTGCTTGGGTGGACGTTGCTGCTGACAAGGCAGAGGGCACCTTCAAGAAGAGTCCTGATCGCGACGAATTCGCTGCTGACATCAACGAATCGTTGATCGTCGAACTGTATTCTCGTTAATCCGTTCCCCGCTGACATTGTCTTGTCTTGCGGGGGTGCTTCATCGGCCTTATCGGTGTAACGAGCCGAGGGTATTGAGGGAAGTTTGAATGCTTACGAATTTGTTAAAGCCTAAAACCATCAACGTCGAGCAATTGACCGCCAATCGGGCCAAGGTCACGTTGGAGCCGTTCGAGCGTGGCTATGGTCATACGCTGGGCAACGCACTGCGCCGTGTGTTGTTGTCCTCTATGGTGGGCCATGCCCCCACAGAGGTCACCATTGCCGGTGTGCTGCACGAATACTCGTCCATCGACGGCGTTCAAGAGGATGTGGTCAATATTCTCTTGAATTTGAAAGGTGTGGTGTTCAAGCTGCACAACCGCGATGAAGTCACACTGAGCTTGCGCAAAGATGGCGAAGGCGTGGTCACTGCGGCGGACATTCAAACGCCGCATGACGTTGAAATTGTCAATCCCGGTCACGCGATTGCCACGCTGTCTCCTGGCGCCAAGCTGGACATGCAGATCAAGGTCGAAAAAGGCCGCGGTTATGTGTCGGGCAACTTCCGCCGCAACGAAGACCAAATGCGCTCGATTGGCCGCATTGTTTTGGATGCCTCCTTCTCGCCGGTTCGCCGCGTGAGCTACACCGTGGAAAGTGCACGGGTTGAGCAGCGCACGGACCTGGACAAGCTGGTGTTGGACATCGAAACCAACGGCGCTATCGGTCCAGAGGAAGCCGTGCGTTCTTCGGCCAAAATCTTGGTTGAACAACTGGCTGTGTTTGCCCAGTTGGAAGGTGTTGAGTTGAGCGCATTTGATGCGCCCACACAGCGCGCTGCCCAACAGTTTGACCCGATTTTGTTGCGCCCCGTTGACGAGCTGGAATTGACGGTTCGCTCCGCCAATTGCTTGAAGGCCGAAAACATCTACTACATCGGTGATTTGATTCAACGCACCGAAAACGAGTTGTTGAAAACCCCGAATTTGGGTCGCAAGTCTTTGAATGAAATCAAAGAAGTGTTGGCGTCCCGTGGGTTGACGCTCGGCATGAAGCTTGAAAACTGGCCACCTGTTGGCTTGGACAAACACTGATTTTTATCACCAGGTCGCCTGACGACCACCCCTCAGTACCTGACACGGCTGAGGGCATCACTCAAACAAAGGAAATATCATGCGCCATGGACATGGACTTAGAAAACTGAACCGCACCAGCTCGCACCGTCTGGCGATGCTGCGCAACATGATGAATTCATTGCTGACGCATGAAGTCATCAAAACCACCTTGCCCAAAGCCAAAGAGCTTCGTCGCGTGGTGGAACCCATGATCACCCTTGCGAAAGAGCCCACACTGGCCAACCGTCGCTTGGCGTTTGACCGTCTGCGCGATCGCGATGTCGTTGTGAAGCTGTTCAACGAATTGGGTCCCCGTTTCAAGGCGCGTCCTGGTGGTTACACCCGCATTCTGAAAATGGGTTTCCGTGTGGGCGATAACGCGCCAATGGCGTTGGTTGAACTCGTGGACCGTGCAGAAGAAACGAACGCTGCCGTGGCAGAAGACGCGAAAGCGTGATACAATAATGTTCTTAACGCGCGGTGGAGCAGCCTGGTAGCTCGTTGGGCTCATAACCCAAAGGTCGCAAGTTCAAATCTTGCCCGCGCAACCAATAAAATCAAGCGCTAAGCTTGTTCGAAGGCCCTCAAATTGAGGGCCTTTTTGTTTTGTGACCTTGCCAAAACGGCCCCAGCTGTTCACGACCTTTTGTGTACGTGACGATCAAGCCGTCACCTCTGGCGGTGCTGGCCTCGCGCATGCCCTGTCGGTCGGTCCATATTCCTGGTTGCTCAGGTGTTCAATCGCAAAGGCCGCACGGGGTCTACCTTACAAACCAATCAGTGATCAGCTGCCTGATCCACAAATTTGCAGGGTCACGGTGGTACTTGCCGTGCCAGAACAAGGTGATGGCTGTTTCCGGTAACGGCACAAAGTGCCCCACCCACTGCACCCATGGCCATTGATGCGCATTGCGCCACGCATTTGCCAATGCCGCGTCGGCCCGCCAGCCTGATGCGGCTTGAGCCGCTGACGCGCCCACCACACGGGCGCACCCCCATGCCTTGAAAGGCGCGCCATGGCCCGGCGACGCTACTGTGACGATGGTGTGCTGCCCACCAGCTGCGCTCGAAAAGCCCTGGGTGACACCCCCGCATCGCGTGTGAACACCCGTGTGAAGTAGGCCGGGTCCGCGTAGCCCAGGGCGTACGAAATGCTGGCCACGCTGAGGTTGGTGTACGCCAGTTGCCGCCGGGCTTCGAGCACGGTGCGGGCCTCTATCAAACTGGAGGCGTTCGCCCCGGTGGCCGCTTTGGCCAGGCGGCTGAGGTGGGTGGGGGACATGTTCAGGGCCTTGGCGTAGTCGGCCACCCGCCAGTGTTGGTGGAAATGGGCTTCGATCAACGCGTGGAAACGGCCCATCACGTTGGACGCTCGCAGGCGGGGGGCGTCGCCCTGTGCGGAGGTGTCTTCCATTGCCCGCGCGACCCAGCCAAACACGGTGGCGCTCAGCCCGCGAAGCACGAGTGCCCGGGCCTTGGCGCGCCCCAGAAACTCCACCCAAATTTGCCGCAGGGCCAAGCGGGTTTGTTCGTCCGATGGCACCAGTTTTGCGCATCCGAGGTCGCTGCGCACATCGCCCACGCCCACCAGTATCTCGTTCAGCAACTCGTCTGCCACGGTCAACACCAAGCCTTGGGTGCCTGGGGTGAACCGAAAGGCGTGCACGTGCGCAGCGGGCACATTGAGCAGCGAGCCGGGTGACAGCGTCAGGGTGTGGGTGTCCAAGTGCGCCACACCACCGCCGGACTCCACCAGCAGCAGTTGGTGCAATCGGGTGTGGCGGTGGGGGGTGAATTCCCAGTCGTGCAACACCGAACGGTCCGCAATGGTTTCGCAGTGCAGCACATCGGGCAGGTGTGCCGATTCGCCAAACAGGCTGTAGGACTGGATGGTTTCGGGTGTCTTATCCATGTTCGAAATGTACAAGTGTTGGATGGATGGCGGCATTCCGTTCACGCGTTCACTCCCGTATCTTTCGTGCCACGGCATGGGCCGAAACCCCTTTTCACACGCGCATTGGAGACAACCATGAAGACCCAGGTTTGCATCATCGGCGGAGGCCCTTCTGGCCTGTTGCTTTCCCAGCTTTTGCACCTAAAAGGTATCGACACCATCGTGCTGGAGCGCCAGAGCCGCGAATACGTGCTCAGCCGCATCCGCGCCGGTGTGCTGGAGCACGGCTTTGCCAAACTGATGCGCGAGGCCCAGTGCGGCGAGCGCATGGACCGCGAAGGTGAAATCCACGACGGCTTTCTGATCGCCCACGACGGCCAGCTGGACCGCGTGGATCTGCACAAACACAGCGGCGGCAGCTCAGTGGTGGTGTACGGCCAGACCGAACTCACCCGCGACCTGTACGAAGCCCGCGACCGCATGAAAGGCGTGGTGATTCACAACGCCGAGGACGTGAAGCCCCACGACCTGACCAGCGCCACCCCTTATGTCACCTACCGCAACGGCGACGATGTGGTGCGCATCGACTGCGACTTTGTCATCGGGGCCGATGGTTTCCACGGCGTCAGCCGCAAGTCCATTCCCGCCAACGTGCTGAAGGAATACGAAAAGGTTTACCCGTTCGGCTGGCTGGGCGTGTTGTCGCGCACCAAACCCGTGTCGCCCGAATTGGTGTACGCCAAACACGAGCGCGGGTTTGCGCTGTGTTCCTTGCGCTCGCAAGTGCTGAGCCGCTACTACATCCAGGTCCCACTGAGCGACAGCGTGGAAGATTGGTCCGACGAGGCCTTCTGGGACGAACTCAAACGACGCCTGCCCGCCGACATTGCCGAGAAGCTGGTGACCGGCCCGTCCATTGAAAAGTCGATTGCGCCGCTGCGCTCGTTCGTGGCCGAGCCCATGCGTTACGGCAACCTGTTCCTGGCGGGTGACGCGGCCCACATCGTGCCGCCCACGGGTGCGCGGGGCCTCAACAGCGCGGCGTCTGACATTTACTACCTGTACCACGCCATGGTGGCCCACTACCAGCAAGGCGACAGCAGCGGCCTGGACAACTACTCTGCCAAAGCACTGGCCCGTGTGTGGAAAGCCCAGCGTTTTTCGTGGTGGATGACCACCATGCTGCACACCTTCCCCGAGGGCATTGCTTACGACCAGAAGTTGCAGCAAACCGATCTGGACTACTTGTTTTCTTCCGAGGTGGCACAGCAATCGCTGGCTGAAAACTACGTGGGCTTGCCGTTCTGAGGCCCTTTTCCTTGCCCTTCACCGGGCCGTTCACTGGGCCCGTCAGGCCCAGGTGACGCTGGCGGTGAACATATAGCCAGCCCCGTACACGGTTTTGATGATGCGCGGGTGTTGTGCATCCGCCTCGATCTTGCGGCGGATGCGCGAGATGCGGACGTCAATGCTCCTGTCCAACGGCGACAGGTCGCGCTGGCCCATCAGTTGCTCCCGCGTCAGTATCTGGTGCGGGCGCTCCACGAATTCGCGCAGCACCTGCGTTTCGGCCGTGCCCAGCAAATGCGCTTCACCGTTGGGAGCGGTCAGCGTGTTGGCGGCGCAGTCCAGCGTCCAGCCCAAAAACGTGGCGTAACGCCGTGTGCGTGGGGCTTGGTCGCGCCCCGCCACCGACGTGCGCCGCAGAATGCTGCGCACGCGCGCCACCAGTTCGCGCGGTTCAAAGGGCTTGACCATGTAGTCATCGCTGCCCATTTCCAGCCCCATGACCCGGTCAAAGGGGTGGCCGCGCCCTGTCAGCACCAGCACGCCGCACAGCCCGTGCTGGCCGATCTGGGCGATCAGGCCCACCCCGTCCATGTCGGGCAGGCCCAGGTCCAGGATGCACAGGTCGGGCCGCTCGACCTTCAGCTTGCGCAACACCGACGAGCCGTCGCGGAACCACTCCACCGGGAAATCGAACTCGCCCAGTGCACGCATCACCACGCGGGCGACGTCCTCGTCGTCTTCCACCAGGTAAATCAGGTTTCGCGCGGCGGCGTGGGGCGGGGTGTTGGGCATGGCGCTCGGGTCAGGGGCCTTGGAGAATATGGCCCAACTGCGCTTTCGTGAACGGTTTTTGGATGAACGGCACCGTGGGCGGTGTTTGGCTGGACGGTGGAAATCCACTCATCAGCACCACCTTGGGAATGCCGCCCAGTTGACAGGCGTGTTGGGTGACTTGTCCGCCATCCACCTCGCCGGGCATCACAAAGTCGGACAGCACCAGTTCAAGGTTGGGCGTCTGCGCCAGGATGTCCAGGGCCTCTTGCCCCGTTTCGGCCTCCAGCACGGCGTAACCCAGGTCCAGCAAATGCCGCCGGACCACCTGGCGAACCCCCGCATCGTCGTCCACCAGCAAGGCCAGGCCGCTGTGGGCGGTGTCTGCCTCGGTTTCGTCACAGGCCAGGGTGGGGTGGTCCGGCACGGTGGTGGTGCCATCGGTGGCCAGGGGGAGCCACAGGGTGACCCGCGTGCCCACACCGGGTTCGCTGTGGATGTCCACCGCGCCGCCCGACTGGCGGGCAAAGCCATACACCATGGACATGCCCAGGCCAGAGCCCTTGCCTGCGCGTTTTGTGGTGAAAAATGGCTCGAACACGCGTTGCAGGGTCACCGCGTCCATGCCGCAGCCATCGTCCTGGATTGACACACACGCAAACACGCCGGGTGACAGGTGCAGGCGTTCGGCGTCATCGGCTGCCAAGGTGTGCACCCCTGTGGCCACGGTGATGCGGCCCCGGGATTCGGTGGCATCGCGGGCGTTCAGGATGAGGTTGAGCACCGCATTCTGGAGCTGGTGCGCGTCCAGTCGGCACTGCGCGGCGGCCGTGTCCAGGTCAAACGACAGGCTCAAGGTGTCGGGCAGGGTGTGCCGCACCAGCTTGTCTATTTCGCCCACGCAGGTGTCCAAGTCCACCACCGCCGTGTGCATGGGGTGTTGCCGCGAGAAAGACAGCAGCCCCTTGATCAGGTCAGACCCCCGGCGGGCCGCCTCGATAGCGGGCACGATGTATTCGTCCACATGGCGGTGCACGCCGGGTTGTTCACGCAGGGCCGACAGGTTGCCCAGCACCACGGTCAGGATGTTGTTGAAGTCGTGCGACAGGCCGCTGGTCAGTTGGCCCAGCGCCTCCATTTTTTGCGCCTGCACCAGCATGTCGTGCGAACGCCGCTCCTGGGTGATATCAAACGTCAGCTCAAAGCAGCCGATCACCCGGCCCCCGTCGGCCACCTCGGGAATCAGCGACGTGCGTGCCAACCGCCGCACCCCGCCCAGCGTGGTCAGTTCATATTCAAACGTCACCGCTTCGCCGCGCAGCGCCTGGCGGATGTAGGGCTTGATGAGCGAATACGTGCCCAGCCCCAAAAACTCGCGTGCGCTCACCTGCTCGGGGTGGGCGGGGTCCAGGGCAAACCAGTCCTGGTAGCCACGGTTGATGTAGCGGTACACCAAGTCCTGGCCAAAGTAGGCCACCAGCGCCGGGATCGAGTCGGTGATGAGCCGCATTTGTGCCTCGCTGCGTTCCAGCGAGTTGGCAAATTGCCGGTTCAGCCGCAGGGCCTCGCGCAGCTGGCCGTTGGTGGCCAGCAGTTCGGCGGTGCGCTCGGCCACGCGCGATTCCAGCAGGGCGTTTTGTTCGCGGATCAGTTGCTCGGCCTGCCGTTGCTGGGTCACGTCCGAATACAAGGTCACAAACCCGTGACCGGGCACTGGCACGCCCCGCACCCGCAGCACCGTGCCGTTGGGGCGGGTGCGCTCGATGTCGTGTGTTCTGAAGGCCTTGGCCGCTTCCACCCGCTCGCGCACCTGGGCCTCGATGTCGCCCTCGCCGTATTCGCCGCGTTCGGCGTTGTAGCGCATGAAGTCTTCAAAGGGGGTGCCCTCCCGGCCCAGTTCCGGGGGAAAACCCAGCAGGCGAAGAAAGGTTTGGTTCCACGCCACCAGGCGCAGTTTTTCGTCGATCAGGGTGAAGCCCTGGTCAATCAAATCCAGTGCCGCTTGCAGCGAACCTTGGCGCCTGCAATCGGCTTGATTTGCCTGTGGGGCCGTGCTTGTCACGTTGTCTCCTGGCGGTCAACCACAACCGAGTGAACCGATTCTAGGACCGGGGTTTGGCCCCGCTCCCGCTTGCAAACATTCGTCACATTTCGCGCGGATTGCTGAAAACATGCTCTTGGATGATGCGCCCCACACACCGGCACACACGGAGACACGCATGGATCGCATCAATCCCTACACACAGGGGCTGGACAAAAACGCCGCCAATTTTGTGGCCCTGTCGCCGCTCAGCTTCATCGAGCGCACCGCCCGCATTCACCCCCAGCACACCGCCGTGGTCTACGGCGAACGCCGCCAAACCTGGGGTGACACCTACCGCCGTTGCCGCCAACTGGCCTCTGCCCTGTCCAAGCGCGGCGTGGGCGTGGGCGACACCGTGGCGGTGATGCTGCCCAATGTGCCCGCCATGCTGGAAGCGCACTTTGGTGTGCCCATGGCCGGTGCCGTGCTCAACACGCTCAACACCCGGCTGGATGCCGAGGCCATTGCCTTCATGCTGCGCCACGGCGAAGCCAAGGTGCTGCTGACCGACCGCGAGTTTTCCAAAGTGGTGAGCCAAGCCCTGGCCATGCTGGGCGCCGACGCGCCGCTGGTCATTGAGGTGGAAGACGACGAAGCCCCCGCTGGCGAGCACCTGGGCCAGCTCAGCTACGAAGCCTTGCTGACCGAAGGCGATGCCAGCTTCCAGTGGCACCGCCCGGCCGACGAGTGGGACGCCATTGCCCTGAACTACACCAGCGGCACCACCGGCAACCCCAAGGGTGTGGTGACGCACCACCGGGGCGCGTACCTGAACGCGGCCAGCAACGTCATTTCGTGGCAACTGCCCCACCACGCCACCTACCTGTGGACATTGCCCATGTTCCACTGCAACGGCTGGTGCTTCCCCTGGACCATGGCGCTGATTGCCGGCACCAGCGTGTGCCTGCGCCGCGTGGACCCGGCGCTGATTTACCCGCTGATCCGCCAGCACCACATCACCCACATGTGCGGCGCGCCCATCGTGTACAGCATGCTCATCAACGCACCGGCCGATTTGCGGGCGGGCATTGAGCACACCGTGCAGGGCCTGATTGCCGGTGCTGCGCCACCGGCCGCCGTGATTGAAGGCTGCGAAGCCGCCGGCATTGAGCTGACCCACGTGTACGGCCTGACCGAGGTGTATGGCCCCGCCGCCGTGTGCGCCAAACAGGCCAGCTGGGCCGCGCTGTCGATCGAAGAGCGGGCCACGCTCAACGGCCGTCAGGGCGTGCCTTACCCGCTGCAAGAAGACGTGACCGTGCTGGACCCTGTCACCCTGCAACCCGTGCCCGCCGACGGCGAAACCATGGGCGAAATTTTCTTCCGGGGGAACGTGGTGATGAAGGGCTACCTGAAGAACCCCGCCGCCACCGAAGAGGCCTTTGCGGGCGGCTGGTTCCACACCGGCGACCTGGCCGTGCTGTACCCCGACGGCTACGTGAAGATCAAAGACCGCAGCAAAGACATCATCATTTCCGGCGGCGAAAACATCAGCTCCATCGAGGTGGAAGACACCCTGTGCCGCCACCCCGCCGTGATGCTGGCCGCCGTGGTGGCCCAGCCCGACGAGAAGTGGGGCGAGGTGCCCTGCGCCTTTGTGGAACTGAAGCCCGGCGCCACGGCCACCGAGACCGACATCATCGCCTTCTGCCGCGAACACCTGGCCCGTTTCAAGGTGCCCAAGCGTGTGGTGTTTGTGGGCTTGCCCAAAACCTCCACCGGCAAGATTCAGAAGTTTGTGTTGCGCGACCAGGTCAAGTCGGCCTCGGCCATCGAGTAACCGCCCCCAGGAACCACCCATGTCTCAAGATTTGATTCTGGAAACCCGGGGGCTCTCGAAAGAGTTCCTGGGCTTCAACGCCGTGTCCGACGTGAACCTGAAGGTCAAGCGCGGCACCATCCACGCCCTCATTGGCCCCAACGGCGCGGGCAAAACCACGGTGTTCAACCTGCTGACCAAATTCCACCCGCCCACCGCCGGGCAGATTCTGTTCAACGGCGCCGACATCACCCGCGACAACCAGGTGCAGGTGGCGCGGCGCGGCATGATCCGCTCGTTCCAGATTTCGGCCACCTTCAGCCACCTGACCGTGATGGAAAACGTGCGCGTGGCGCTGCAACGCACCCGTGCCGATTCGTTCAACTTCTGGTCGTCCGAACGCAAGCTGAACGTGCTGAACGACCGCGCCATGGAACTGCTGACCGAGGTGGACCTGGCCAGCTTTGCCGACACCGTGACCGTGGAAATGCCCTACGGCCGCAAACGCGCCCTGGAAATTGCCACCACCCTGGCGCTGAACCCCGACCTGATGCTGCTGGACGAACCCACCCAGGGCATGGGCCACGAAGACGTGGGCCGGGTGGTGGAACTCATCAAAAAAGTGTCGGCCAACCGCACCATCCTGATGGTGGAGCACAACCTGTCGGTGGTGGAAAGCCTGTGCCACACCATCACCGTGCTGCAACGCGGCGCGGTGTTGGCCGAAGGGAATTACGCCACGGTGTCGCAAGACCCCCGTGTGCTGGAAGCGTACGTGGGAGTCGAAGCATGAGCAGCGCATTCAAACCCAGCGGCGAAATGCTGCGCGTGACCGACCTGCACGCGTTCTACGGCGAGTCGCACATCCTGCACGGCATCGACCTGCAGGTGAACCGGGGCGAACTGGTGACGCTGCTCGGCCGCAACGGCTCGGGCCGCTCGACCACGCTCAAAGCCATTTTGGGCCTGGTGGGCAAACGCACCGGCTCCATCATGTTCAACGGCAATGAAGTCACCCGCATGCAGCCGCACACCATTGCGCGGCTGGGCATTGGCTACTGCCCTGAAGAGCGCGGCATTTTTGCCGGGCTCTCAACGGAAGAAAACCTGATGTTGGCCCCCGTCGTGGCCAGCGGCGGCATGACGCTGGACGAGATTTACACCGTCTTCCCCAACCTGCTGGAGCGGCGCAACAGCCCCGGCACCCGCCTGTCGGGCGGCGAGCAGCAGATGCTGGCCATGGCGCGCATCCTGCGCACCGGCGCCAAGGTGCTGCTGCTGGACGAGATCACCGAAGGCCTGGCCCCCGTCATCGTCAAGAAGCTGGGCGAGGTCATCCGCCTGCTGAAAAGCCGGGGCTACACCATCATTTTGGTGGAGCAGAACTTCCGCTTTGCCGCCCCGCTGGCCGACCGCCACTACGTGCTGGAGCACGGCCATGTGGTCATGACGGTGCAGCAACACGAACTCGAATCCAAAACCGGCGAGCTGCACGACCTGTTGGGCGTGTGACCCCTTTTTTTAAGCTTTTTTGCCACCCAGCGCTTGGTGCGCTTGGGTTTGCAGCTTCACTTTTTTCACCCACTGCAACGGAGACACACCCATGAAACTCAAACACATTGCCCAGGCCGCTGGCCTTGCCCTCATTGCGCTGAACAGCGCACACGCCCAGGTGTCCGACGGCGTGGTCAAGATCGGCGTGCTGACCGACCTGTCCGGCGTTTACTCCGACGTGGCCGGCCCCGGCACCGTGGCGGCCACCAAAATGGCCATTGAAGACTTTGTGGCCGCCGAGAAGCCCAGCTTCAAGGTGGAAATGGTGTCGGCCGACCACCAGAACAAAGGTGACATCGCCGCCAACAAGGCCCGCGAGTGGTTCGAGAAAGACAAGGTGGACGTGGCCTCCGAGCTGGTGACCACCTCCGTGGCGCTGGCCGTGCAAAAAATCGCCAAAGAGAAAAACCGCGTGGTGCTGGTGTCGGGCGCTGCGTCCACCGCCGTCACCAACGAAAACTGCAACGACGTGACCGTGCACTGGACCTACGACACCTACGCTGTGGCCAACGGCACGGCCAAGGCCGTGACGAAAGGCGGTGGCAAAAAATGGTTCTTCATGACGGCCGACTACGCCTTCGGCCACGCCCTTGAAAAAGACGCCAGCGCCGTGGTCAAGGCCAACGGCGGCGAGGTGATGGGCGCTGTGCGCCACCCCTTCCCCGGCACCGATTTTTCGTCGTTCCTGCTGAAGGCCCAGTCGTCCGGCGCGCAGGTCATCGGCCTGGCCAACGCCGGTGGCGACACCATCAACTCCATCAAACAAGCGGCCGAATTTGGCGTGACGCCCAAGCAGTCGCTGGCCGGTTTGCTGATGTTCATCACCGACGTGCATTCGCTGGGTCTGAAAACCACGCAAACCATGTACCTGACCGAAGGTTTCTACTGGGACCTGAACGAGGAAACCCGCGCCTGGTCCAAGCGTTTCTTCGCGGTGCACAAGCGCATGCCCACCATGATCCAGGCGGGCCAGTACTCGTCGGTCATGCACTACCTGAAGGCTGTGAAAGCCCTCAACAGCGATGACACCACCAAGGTCATGGCCCAGATGAAGAAAACACCCGTCAACGACTTCTTTGCCAAGAACGGCAAGATCCGCGACGACGGCCGCATGGTGCACGACATGTACCTGCTGCAGGTCAAAAAGCCCGCCGAGTCCAAAACCCCCTGGGACTACTACCACGTGAAGGCCACCATCCCCGCGGCCGAAGCGTTCCAGCCGCTGTCCGAATCGCGCTGCGCCCTGGTCAAGAAATAAGCCACTGATTCGATGAAGCCCCGGCCCCCGGTGGGCCGGGGCGGGTGCGCGTCTCGGAACAAAGGAATCGGGTCATGGAAATTTTTGGCATCCCTTCGCAGGCCTTTTTCGGCCAGCTGTTGCTGGGGTTGATCAACGGGTCGTTTTACGCGGTCCTCAGCCTGGGGCTGGCCATCATTTTTGGCTTGCTCAACATCATCAACTTCGCCCACGGCGCGCAGTACATGCTGGGCGCGTTTGCCGCTTTGCTGGGGCTGAACTGGCTGGGCATCAACTACTGGGCGGCGCTGGTGCTGGCCCCGTTGGCCGTGGGGCTGATGGCCGTGGTGATCGAGCGCACCATGCTGCGCCACCTCTACAAGCTGGACCACCTGTACGGCCTGCTGCTCACCTTCGGGCTGGCGCTGATTGCCGAAGGGGTGTTCAAAAACTTCTTTGGGGTGTCGGGCGAGTCGTACGAAGCGCCTGAAATTTTGCAAGGCGGCGTGCACCTGGGCTTCATGTTCCTGCCCATCTACCGTGCCTGGGTGGTGGTGGCCGCGCTGAGCGTGTGCGCCATTGCCTGGTACGTGATCGAGCGCACCAGCCTGGGCGCCACCCTGCGCGCTGCCACCCAGCGGCCCGACCTGGTGCAGGCACTGGGCATCAACGTGCCGGTGCTGGTCACCGCCACCTACGCCACCGGGGCCGCGCTGGCCGCGTTTGCGGGTGTGCTGGCCGCCCCCATTCAGCAGGTGAACCCGGTCATGGGGTCCAACCTCATCATCGTGGTGTTTGCCGTGGTGGTGATCGGGGGCATGGGTTCCATCCTGGGGGCCATCGTCACCGGGTTGGGGCTGGGCATTGTGGAAGGCCTGACCAAGGTGTTCTACCCCGAGGCCTCGGCCGTGGTCATTTTCCTGATCATGGTGCTGGTGCTGCTGGTCAAACCCGCTGGCCTGTTTGGCAAGCAAGCCTGAAGGATTCGAGATGAACAACAACCGCGTGGTGCTGATGTTCGTGGCCATGGTGGTGGTGGGCTCGGTGGCCCCCTTCCTGCTGTACCCCACTTTTTTGATGAAGCTGCTGTGCTTCGCCCTGTTTGCCTGTGCGTTCAACCTGCTGCTGGGCTTTTCGGGCCTGCTGTCGTTCGGGCACGCGGCGTTTTTTGGCGGCTCGGCCTACATCACCGGCTACCTGTGCCGCGATTTGGGCCTGACGCCCGAATTGGGCGTGTTGGCCGGTGGCGTGTTCAGCGGCCTGTTGGGCGGGTTGTTTGGCTGGGTGGCCATCCGCCGGGCGGGCATTTACTTCGCCATGATCACCCTGGGCCTGGCCCAGCTGGTGTTCTTTCTGGCCATGCAGATGGCGTTCACCGGCGGTGAAGACGGCATGCAAGGCATTCCGCGTGGCCACCTGCTGGGCGTGTTCGACCTGTCGGACAACATCGCCATGTACTTCTTTGTGTTCGCCGTGTTCATGGCCGGGTTCTGGCTGGTGTACCGCACCATCCACTCGCCCTTTGGCCAGATTCTGAAAGCCATCCGCGACAACGAAGCCCGCGCCACCTCGCTGGGGTACGACGTGGCCCGCTTCAAGCTGCTGGCGTTTGTCATCTCGGCCTCGCTGGCCGGTGTGGCCGGTTCCACCAAGGCGCTGGTGTTCCAGCTGGCCTCGCTGGGCGATGTGCACTGGCACACCTCGGGCCAGGTGGTGCTGATGACCCTCATGGGCGGCCTGGGCACGGTGCTGGGCCCGGTGGCCGGTGCCATCACCATCATCGGCCTGGAAAACGTGCTGGCCGACAAGGTGGGCTCGTGGGTCACCGTCATCATGGGCGGCATGTTTGTGGTGTGTGTGCTGATGTTCCGCCGGGGCATGGTGGGCGAGTTGTCTGCCCTGTTCAACAAAACCGGCCCCCAGCGCCACTGAACCTCCCGGAGCACCCCATGAACGAACAATTCGGGCACGACATCGAAGACCTGCAAGTGGGCATGTCGGCCTGCTTTGCCAAAACCATCACCGAGGCCGACATCGTGCTGTTTGCCGGTGTCTCGGGCGACAACAACGCCGTTCACACCAACGAAGAGTTCGCCTCGTCCACCGCGTTTGGCGGGCGCATTGCCCACGGTTTTCTCACCGCCAGCGTGATTTCAGCGGCGGTGGCCAACCGCTTGCCCGGCCCCGGCACCGTGTACCTGGGCCAGCAAATGCGTTTTCTGGCCCCGGTGCGGCCGGGCGACACCGTGCAGGCGACGGTCACCGTCAAGTCGGTCAACCTGGACAAGGCACGCGCCGTGCTCGACACCGTGTGCCGCGTGCGCGGCGTGGTGGTGATCGACGGCGAAGCCACGGTCATGACCACCTCGTCCGCCCGCCGGGCCAAAGCCGCTGCCGCGGCTTGATGTTTCACATTCTTTTTATTCAGGTGCTCGCATGAAGGTATTGGTCGCAGTCAAACGCGTGGTGGACTACAACGTGAAAGTCCGGGTGAAGACAGACGGCAGCGGGGTGGACATCGCCAACGTCAAGATGAGCATGAACCCCTTTGACGAAATCGCGG
>JBASFL010000070.1:0-35916 GCA_049653005.1 Burkholderiaceae bacterium
CGCAGTGGGCGTGCCACACGTCGGGGCCCAGCCAGCCCAGGTCTTGCGCGTATTGGGTGGGGGTGCAGTTGAACTTTTCGCGGCTGTAGGCCAGGTCGTGGTCGTTTTCGGCCAGGTGGGTGTGCAGCCGGGTGCCGTATTGGCGGGCCAGCTCGGCGCTGAGGCGCATCAGGTCGCGGCTGACGCTGAAGGGGCTGCACGGGGCCACCGCCACGTTGACCATGCTGCCGTGCACGCTGCGGTGGTGCAGCTCGATGAGCCGCTGGGTGTCTTTCAATATGGCGTCTTCCTTTTCCACCACGCGGTCGGGCGGCAGGCCGCCTTGGCTCTGGCCCACGCTCATGCTGCCCCGGGTGGCCACAAAGCGCATGCCAATTTCCTGCGCGGCGTCAATGCTGTCGTCCAGCCTCACCCCGTTGGGGTAGATGTAGAGGTGGTCGCTGCTGGTGGTGCAGCCGCTGAGCAGCAGCTCGGCCATGGCGGTTTGTGTGCTGACGTGCACCATCTCGGGCGTCAGCCCGGCCCAAATGGGGTACAGCCCGCGCAGCCAGCCAAACAGCTCGGCGTTTTGCACGGCGGGTATGGCGCGGGTCAGGCTTTGGTACATGTGGTGGTGGGTGTTCACCAGCCCCGGCGTGACCAAGTGGCCCTGCGCGTTCAGGGTTTCACCTTGGGCGGCCGCGTGTTCGGCGGCCAGTTCGGGCGGCAGTGCTGCTGCGGGGCCCACCCAGGCAATGCGGTGGCCGCGAATGAACACGCTGGCGTTGCGCAGCTCGGTGCTTTGTGTGGGGTCGGCGTGGTCAAAGGTGGCCACGCAGGTGGCGTTTTGGATGAGCAGGGTGTGGGCGGTCATGGTGGCATTCTGCATGGCGCGGGGCCCGCTTGCGTGCTCAGATGGGCGGCGTAACATGCACGCTCACCCACGCACCGCCCCGCTTTTTGCCCATGGTTTCTGCCGCACTGTCCACGTTGTTTGAACGCCTGCCCATTGGGGCCTACCGCTCCAGCCCGGCAGGCCGCCAACTGCGGGCCAACGACGCGCTGGTCCGGCTCAACGGCTACGGTTCAGAAGCCGAGATGCTGCAAGCCGCCGTGGCCTTGGACCACGACTGGTACGTGCTGCCCCACCGCCGGGCCGAGTTCAAAGCCCTGATGGCGCGCGACGGCCAGGTGACCAACTTTGTGTCGGAGGTGCACCGCCACAAAAGCCGCGAGCGCATCTGGGTGCGCGAAACCGCCCACGTGGTGCACGACACCGATGGGTCGGTGTTGTATTACGAAGGCACGGTGGAGGACATCACCGAAAGCCACCTGGCCGCCCAGGCGCTGGTGCGGGCCGAGGCCCGTTGGCGCTTGGCGCTGGAAGCCACCGGCGAGGGTGTGTGGGACTGGCACATAGCCGACCGGCGCGAACACTGCACCGATGGGCTCAAAGCCATGTTGGGCTACCTGCCCCACGAGTTGGACGACGACGAGCGCACCCTCAACGCGCTCACCCACCCCGACGACATGGCGGCCATGAACGCAGACATCCAGGCGCACCTGGCCGGCCAAACCCCCGTGTACCGCAACGAGCACCGCGTGCGTTGTAAAGACGGCCAATGGAAATGGGTGCTGAGCCGGGGCATGGTGGTCGAACGCGACGCGGCGGGCACCCCCACCCGCATGATCGGCACACACACCGACATCACCACGCGCAAAGCCACCGAAGCCGTGATTTGGCGCCAGGCCCACTACGACACCCTGACCCGCCTGCCCAACCGGCGCATGCTGCGCTTGCAGCTGGATCTGGCCTTGCCCCGTGCCCAGGCCACGGGCCGCACGCTCAGCGTGGTGTTCATGGACCTGGACAACTTCAAGGAGGTGAACGACAGCCTGGGCCACAACGCCGGTGACCAGTTGCTGGCCCAGGCCGCGCAGCGCATCCAGGCGGCGGTGGGCGAGGGCAACACCGTGGCCCGCATGGGCGGTGACGAATTCACCCTGGTGCTGCAAGACCTGCCACCGGGTGCCGACGCCACAGCCAGCCTGCAACCCCGGCTGTAGGCACTGCTCGACGCCATGCGCCAGCCTTTTGAGCTGGGGCCTGACCAGGTGTTTGTGTCGGCCAGCATGGGCGTGGCCCATTACCCGGCCGACGCCACCACGGCCGAAGACCTGCTGCGCCACGCCGACCAGGCGCTGTTTGCCGCCAAAGGCGCGGGCCGCAACCGCTGCTGCTTTTTCACGGCCGAGCTGCAAGCCGCCGCCCGGCTGCGTGCCCGGCTCGACACCGATTTGCGCGGGGCCCTGGCGGCCTCGCAGTTCCAGGTGGTGTACCAACCCATTGTGGACATGGCCACCGGCCGCGCCGCCAAAGCCGAGGCGCTGCTGCGCTGGCACCACCCCGCGCTGGGGCCGGTCAGCCCGGCGCAGTTCATTCCCATCGCGGAAACCAGCGGCCTGATCGTGCCGATTGGCGAGTGGGTGTTTCAGCAAGCCTGCCACCAGGTGGCCGACTGGCGGTTGCGGCTGGACCCTGCGTTTCAGGTCAGTGTGAACAAGTCGCCCGTGCAGTGCCAGCACAAGGTGGCGGGCCACCCCAGTTGGGCCGGGCAGATGCTGGCGCAGCACATGAAAGAAGACAGCGTGGTGATTGAAATCACCGAAGGTTTGCTGCTCGACATCAGCCCCGCCGTGGCCGCCCACTTTGCCGAGCTGCGCGACCTGGGCATGCAGGTGTCGCTGGACGACTTTGGCACCGGCTATTCGTCGCTCACCTATTTGCAGCGGCTGGACGTGGACTTTGTGAAGATCGACCAATCGTTTGTGCGCCACATCGAAACCCGCAGCACCGACCTGGCGCTGTGCAAAGCCGTGATTGCCATGGCCCACGAACTGGGCATGCGTGTGGTGGCCGAGGGGGTGGAAACCCAAGGCCAGCGCGACCTGCTGGTGGCCGCTGGTTGCGACCTGGGGCAGGGCTATTGGTTTGCCCGCCCCATGGACCCTCAGGCCTTTGAGGCTTGGTGGGCCACCACGGCGTTGGCGGGTTGACCGCGCGCAAACGCCTCCAGGTTGTCGATGAGCTGGTCGGCCAGGGTTTGAATGGCCTCTTCGCTGGCCCAGGCCACGTGGGGGGTCAGGATGAAATCGGGCCGGTCCAGCAGTGCCATGAACGGGTGGTTGGCCGGGGGCGGCTCCACCGATGTCACGTCAAAAGCCGCGCCTGAAATGTGGCCCGCTTGCAGCGCAGGGCCCACCGCGTGTTCGTCCACCAAGCCACCGCGCGCGGTGTTGACCAGCAAGGGTTTGCGGGCCATTTGCGCAAATTCGGCGGCGCCGATCATGCCCCGCGTGTGGGCGTTCAGCGGGCAGTGCAGGGTCAGCACGTCGGCCTGGCGCAAGGTGTCTTCAAACGGGGTGTACAGGCGGCCCTGGCCGGTGCGGCCTTTGTGCCCCGACACCAGCACCCGCATGCCCAGTGCCCGGCCAATGGCCGCCACCGATTGGCCCAACGCGCCATCGCCAATGATGCCCAGCGTTGAACCGGCCAGGTCTTTGATGGGGTGGTCAAAAAAGCAAAACTGCCCGGCCTGCTGCCAGCGCCCGGCGCGCACGGCCTCGCGGTAGGCGCAGATGCTGCGGCGCAGCGCAAACACCAGGGCAAAGGTGTGCTCGGGCACCGTGTGGGTGGCGTAGCCGCGGATGTTGCTGACCACAATGCCCCGCGCCTGGCAGGCCGCCAGGTCGATGTTGTCGGTGCCGGTGGCGGCCACGGCCACCAGCTTGAGTTGGGGGGCCTGGGCCAGCACCTCGGCGGTCAGCTTCACCTTGTTCACCACCACGATGTCGGCATCGGCCAGGCGTGCGGTCACCGTGTCGGGGCCGGTGCGGGCGTGTTCGGCCCAGGTGTGCGGGAAGGTGGGGCGGCGCAGCCGGGTTTGGGGCGACAGGGTGTCGCGGTCCAGAAACACAATGTGCATGGGGGGTGTCCTTTCAGTCGTTCAGCAACTGGCGGGCCAGGGTGGCCACCGTGTCGGGGGTGATGCCGAACAGCTGGTACAGCGCGTCGGCAGGGCCCGATGCCCCAAAGCCCTTCATGCCCACAAAGCCGCCGCGGGGCCCCAAGTACGCGTCCCAGCCAAAGCGGCCCGCCGCCTCCACGCCCACCCGAACCCCCTCGCTGGGGTGACCCAGCACCTGGGCGCGGTAGGCCGCGTCTTGTTGGTCAAACAACTCCCAGCAGGGCAGGGACACCACGGCGGTGCCCACGCCGCTGGCTTCCAGGGCTTCGCGGGCGGTCACGGCCAGCGCCACTTCAGAGCCCGTGGCCAGCAGCGTGACCTGGCGCGCGCCGCAGGCGGCCTCGTGCAGCACGTAGCCGCCATGGGCGCACTGGTTGTCGGCGGTGTGGGTGGTGCGCACCAGGGGCAGGCTTTGGCGTGCAAACACCAGGCTGGCCGGGCCGTCCTGGCGGGCCAGGGCCAATGCCCAGCACTCGGCGGCTTCCACCGCGTCGGCGGGGCGCATCACCCACATGTTGGGCATGGCGCGCAGCGAGGCCAGGATTTCCACCGGTTGGTGGGTGGGGCCGTTTTTGCCAATGCCAATCGAGTCGTGGCTGAACACAAATTTCACGGGCAGGCCCATCAGCGCGGCCATGCGCATGGCAGGGCGCTCGTAGTCGGAAAACGCCAGGTACGTCACGCTCAGCGGTACCACCCCGCCGTGGGCGGCCATGCCGTTGGCCATGGCACCCATGACGTGTTCGCGCACGCCGCAGTGCACATACGCGCCCGAGCGGTCCTGGGCGGTGAAGGCTTGCAGGCCGCGCTTGTGGCTGGTGGGGGCTTCCAGGTCGGCACAGCCCACCATGCGTTCGGGCAGCAGGGGGCTGAGCAGGTCGTTGATCTCGGCCGACAAAAAGATACCGCTGGGTGCGGCAGGGGCGGTCAGCGCCTGTTGCTTGTAATCCAGCAGCACTTGTTGCCAGCCGGTGGGCAGTTCGCCGCGCATCACGCGCTCGAACTCGGCGCGCTGCTCGGGCGGCAGCGCGGCCACGCGGGCCTGCCACGCCTGGTAGGTGCCCAGGTGGCGCTGCCCGGCGGTGCGCCAGGCGGCCAGCACGTCGGTGGGCACTTCAAAGGCGGGGTGGGGCCAGCCCAGCAGGGCGCGGGCCTCGTCGGCGTCTTGTGGGTGCAGGCGGGCGCTGTGGCCACCGCGCTGGCCTTGCACGCGGGGCAGGCCTTTGCCAATGACGGTGCGGCAGGCCAGCAGGCTTGGGCGGTCGTCGGTGCGGGCGGCGGCCAGTGCGGTCGACACGGCATCCAGGTCGTGCCCGTCCAGCTCTTGCACGTGCCAGCCGGCAACGCGGAAACGGTCGGCCACGTTTTCGCTGATGGAGAGCGAGGTGGCCCCGTCATCGGTGATGAGGTTGTCGTCCCACAGCAGCACCAGCTTGCCCAGGCGCAGGTGCCCGGCCAGCGAAATCATTTCCTGGCCAATGCCCTCCTGCAGGCAGCCATCGCCCACGAAGGCGTAGGTGAAGTGGTCCACAAGGCCGCTGCCGAAGCGGGCGTTCAGGTAGGCCTCGGCCACGGCCATGCCAAACGCGTTGGCAATGCCCTGGCCCAGCGGGCCGGTGGTCACTTCAATGCCATTGGCCTTGTCCCCACCGCCGTGCGGGCGCTCAGGGTGGCCTTCGCACACCGCGCCCAGTTCACGGAAGCGCTGGATTTCCGCCAGGGGGAAGCCAGGGTAGCCGCTCAGGTGCAGCAGGGCGTACAGCAGCATGGAGCCGTGCCCGTTGGACAGCACCACGCGGTCTCGGTCCCACCAGCCGGGGTCGGCCGGGTGGTGTTTCAGGTGTTGGGTGTACAGCGCGGTGCCGATTTCGGCCATGCCCAGCGGCACGCCCTGGTGGCCTTCGGCGGCTTTGACGATGGCGTCGATGGACAGAAAGCGGATGGCATGCGCCAGCGGTTGCAGCGGGTGTGCGCTCATGGTGGGGTGCCGCTGGCCGGGATGGCCGGGCACTTGTCTCCTGTGGTGTGTGGAACGAGCCGGGATTCTTTGGCCCCCACAGGATGAAAACAAGCGATGAAAATTCAGCCGTGTGTGAAATGCGTTCACACATGCGGGGTGCTTCGTGTCAGGGCGTGGTGTCGGGGCGGGCTTCTTCGCGAATCCACTCCAGGAACAGCTTCACCTCGGGGCGTGCCGCGTGGCGGGCGGGGTACACCAGAAAGTGGCCTTGCACCTCCAGGCTCATGTCGTCGCCAAACACCGGTTGCAAACGGCCGGTGGCAATCAGGGCCTGGCCCAGGGCGACACTTTCCAGGGCCACGCCCAGCGACTGCACGGCGGCGTCCAGGCTCATCATGGCGCGGTCGAACTTGAACGCAATGCGGTCGGGGCGGTGGCCGGGCTGGAAGCGGGCAAACCACTCGGGCCATTGCGCCACGTTGACCATGGACTGGATCAGCGGCGCCCGCAGCAGGTCGGCGGGGGTGTGCAGGCTGTGGGTGCGGATGAGCTCGGGGCTTGCCAGTGGCATCACCCGTTCCATGAACACGGGCTCCACCTCCAGGTTGGGCCAGTTGGGCAGGCCGTAGCGGATGTCCAGATCGACCAGGCCCAGTTGAAAGTCGGAATGCACGTGCGAGGCCGACAGCACCAGCGAAATGTCGGGGCAGCGCCGGGCAAAGCGGGCAATGCGCGGCATCAGCCACAGGCTGGCAAAGCTGGGGCTGCAATGCAGGTAAAGCGTGTCTTGCACGCCGTGGCGCAGGGCCTCGGTGGCGCTGTTGATGGCGCCCAGCGCGTTGGCCACCCGTTGCAGGTAGCTGTGGCCGGCGGGCGTCAGTTCCACCCCCCGGGCCGAGCGCTCGAACAGGCGCACCCCCAGCAGCCCTTCCAGCTTGGCCAATTGGTGGCTGACGGCGGATGGGGTGAGGTGCAGTTCGCTGGCGGCCAGCGAAAAACTGCGGCGGCGGGCGATGGCTTCAAAAGCCTGGAGGGCGCTGAGCGGGGGAATCATGGAGGTGAAGTTTTTTCACATATTGCACTGCAACATGAATGAAATTGAATGATGGGTGAGTTTATATCGTTTGTATTCACCCACCGCCGCTTCCAGAATCCGCCCCACCCGAAACGCAGTTCACCCAACAAAGGAGACAGATATGCTGCTGAAAGACAAAGTTGCCGTCATCACAGGCGGTGCAGGCCTGAACGGTTTGGGCTTTGCCACCGCCCGCATGATGGCCGAGCAAGGCGCCAAAGTGGTGATCCTCGACCTGGAGGCCGCCAACCCCCAGGCGGCGGCGGCCCAGTTGGGCGAAGGCCATTTGGGCCTGGTGGCCAACGTCACCGACAAAGCGTCTTGCGAAGCCGCAGCGGCGGCCATCAAGGCCCATTTCGGGCGCATTGACGTGTTGGTGAACAACGCCGGCATCACCCAGCCCGTGAAATTCCTGGACATCACCGGTGCTGACTACGACCGCATTCTGGACGTGAGCCTGCGCGGCACGCTGTATGCCTCGCAAGCGGTGTTGCCCCTGATGCTGGCGCAGCAAAGCGGCTCCATCGTGTGCATTTCGTCGGTGTCTGCCCAGCGCGGCGGCGGCATTTTGGGTGGCCCGCACTACTCGGCGGCCAAGGCGGGTGTGTTGGGTCTGGCCCGTGCCATGGCCCGTGAATACGGCGGCAGCAACATCCGCGTCAACTGCGTCACGCCCGGCCTGATTGCCACCGACATCAACAAAGGCAAGATTCCCGACGACAAGCGCCAGGGCATTCTGGATGGCATTCCGCTGGCCCGCATCGGCGAGCCCAACGACGTGGCCGGCTGCGTGGTGTTCCTGGCCAGCGACCTGTCCAAGTACTGCACCGGTGTCACGCTGGATGTGAACGGCGGCATGCTGATTCACTGACCCCCGATCTGTTCCCTCACCCCCCACACATAAAAGCCGGAGACAACACATGACACACACCCACATCTTTCGCCGCACCCTGTTGGCCGTGGCCGCCCTCAGCCTGAGTGGCGTGGCACTGGCGCAAGCCACCGTCAAACTCACACTTGGCCATGGCGCGGCGGCGGGCAACCCCCGCCACGAGGCATCGGTGAAATTCGCTGACGTGGTCAAAGCCAAAAGCAACGGCCGCATCGAGGTGACGGTGGCCCCGTCTGGCCAGTTGGGCGACGACGCGGCCATGGTGACCGCCCTGCGCACCGGCGCGCTGGACATGTCCGCCAATTCCCAAGGCGCGGTGGCCAACACCGTGCCCGAGTACGCCGCGTTTGGCATGCCTTTCCTGTTTTCCGACCTGGCCCAGGCCTGGAAAACCATGGACGGCCCGGCAGGCAAAGAGCTGGCCACCAAGTCGGCTGAAAAAGGGTTGGTGGTGTTGGGCTACTGGGACAACGGCATCCGCCACATGAGCAACAGCAAGCGCGCGTTCCTGAAGGCCGAAGACTTGAAGGGCATGAAAATGCGCACCCCGCCCGACACGGTGACGGTGGACATCATGCAAAGCCTGGGCGCTGAAGCGCAGCAAATCAAGTTCGCCGAGCTGTATGTGGCCCTGCAACAAGGCGTGGTGGACGGCCAGGAAAACCCGCTGGTGAACATCCACGCCAGCAAGTTGTACGAGGTGCAGAAGTTCATTTCGTTGACCGGCCACAAATACGAAATGACCCCGTTCCTGATGAGCAAGCGCACCTGGGACCGCTTGACCGAAGCCGACCGCAAGGCGGTGCAGGAAGCCGCCGCCGAAGCCACAGCCTTGCAGCGCAAGCTGTCCAAAGAAGCGGACGACAAACTGGTGGCCGACCTGAAGGCCAAAGGCGTTCAGGTCGACACGCCCGACAAAGCCTCGTTCCAGAAAGCCACCGCCGGTGTGGTGTCCAAGTGGGAAGCCAGCCCCATTGGCCCGTTTGTGAAGCAAGTGGTGGCCGCCGCGCGCGCCCAGTAAGCCCCCGCTGGGGTTGATGCCCCTCCCCAACGGCACCGGCTGTGTCAGCCGGTGCCAGTTTCCCCGGAGCCAATTCATGTCGCATGCCGAACCCGGTGTGGTGGACAGGGCCGTCTCGGTTTTGTGCCAAGCCGTCCTGTGGGTCACCACCACCGTCACATTTTTCATTCTGGCCATCAACACCTTGCTGCGCTACAGCACAGGCGCCAGCCTGCAATGGGCCAACGAGGTGCCCGAACTGCTGTTTCCCTGGCTGGTCATGTCTGGGGTGGTGCTGGCCGCCGGGCACGGGGCGCACATCACCACCACGTTCCTGATGGACGCCGTGGCCGCCCCCATCCGCCGCTGGGTGGCGGTGGGCACCTGGCTGCTGGTGGCCGGGCTGTACGGCACGCTGGCCTGGGCCACGTTCCAGATGCTGGACATCGTGCACGACGAAAAGTCGCCCATCCTGCAAGTGCCGGGTTCACTGACCTACGGCTGCGTGATGGGGGGGCTGGTGCTGCTGGCGGTGTTGGCGGTGCAGTCTGCCGCAAAGGCCTGGGCACTGCCCCCGGTTGACGCGCCCGCTGAAGAACACGCCGTGCCCGAAGCCCATTGGTAAGCCCACACGCCTGAAAGAACACCCATGAGCGCTCTCATTCTTCTGGTTTTTCTGGGGGCGGCCGTGCTGGCCGTGCCCATTGCCCACGCCTTGCTGATGGCGGCCATGGCCGCCGCCGCCACCTCGGACCGGGTGCCGCTGGACCTGCTGGTGCAGCAGATGGTGGCCCAGGTGCAAAGCTTCCCGCTGATCGCCATCCCGTTTTTCATGCTGACCGGCTCGCTCATGATGGGCGGGCGGCTGGGCGCGGCGCTGGTGGGCGTGTTGTCTACCCTGATCGGCCGCTTCCACGGCGGGCCTGCGCAGGTGGGCGTGTTGTCGTCCACGCTGTTTGGCGGGGTGTCGGGCTCGGCGGTGGCCGATGCGTCGGCCATCGGTTCGCTGCTGATCCCTTGGCACAAAAAGCTGGGCTACCCGCCCGCGTTTTCCGCAGCCACATTGGCAGCGGCGGCCACCATCGACATTTTGATTCCGCCGTCCATCCCGATGATTTTGTTTGCCTTGACCTCCAACGCCTCCATCGCGGCGCTGTTTGTGGCGGGCATCTTGCCGGGGCTGCTGATGTGCAGTGGCTTCATGTTCATGTGCTGGTGGGTGGGCCGCCGGCGCAACTTTCCCCGCGACACCACGCCTATTGTGTGGGGCGCGTTTCGCACCCACCTGCTGTACGCCTCGCCCGCCCTGGTGCTGCCCGTGCTGATCGTGGTGTTTTTGCGCATGGGCATTGCCACCCCCACCGAAGTGGCGGTGTTGTCCACGCTTTACGCCGCTGCGGTGTCGGTGGTGGTGTACCGCGACCTGTCGTTGAAGCGCCTGCACGACGCCGTGGTGCACGCCGGCCTGGCCACCGGGGTGGTGCTGCTGGTCATCATGGCCTCGGCGGCCATTGGCTGGTTGCTCACGTTCGACCAGATGCCCGTGGGTATTTCCAGCTGGGTGACGCAAAACGTCGAGCAAGACTGGGTGGTGATCCTGCTCATGAACCTGCTGATGCTGCTGCTGGGCATGTTCATTGACCTGCCTGCCGCCGTGCTGCTGCTGACCCCCGTGTTCCTGCCCATGGCCCAGAGCATTGGCATGGACCCGGTGCAGCTGGGGATCATGATGGTGGTGAACCTGGCCATCGGCCTCTACACCCCGCCCGTGGGCACCACGCTGTTCATCACCAGCGCACTGGCCAAAGTCAAGGTCGGCCAGACGGTGCGCGAACTGGGCCCCTTCTACCTGGTGGCCTTCCTTGTGCTGGCGCTGGTGTCGTATGTGCCCGCCTCCATCCTGCGCTGAGCGCCGATTTCCCACCTTTCCAGGATCACTTCCATGACTTCATCTGCAGACAAACTGCCCGCACTTCTTCAGTGCGCCCACCGCATTCGCCGCTTTGCGGTGCGCATGGGCGAGGTGCAGGGCCAAGGCTACGTGGGCCAGGCCCTGGGCTGGGCAGACGTGTTGGCTGTGGCCTACGGCCATGCGCTCAACTTCCGCGCCAACGACCCTTTGTGGGAGGGGCGTGACCGCTTTCTGCTGTCGCACGGCCACTACGCCATTGCGTTTTACGCCGCGCTCATCGAAGCGGGCATCGTGCCCGAGAGCGAGCTGGAAACCTACGGCAGCGACGACAGCCGCCTGCCCATGTCGGGCATGGCCACTTACACGCCGGGCATGGAAATGTCGGGCGGTTCGCTGGGCCAGGGCCTGCCCATTGCCGTGGGCATGGCGCTGGGGCTGCGCCACCAGGGCAACCCCGCGTTTGTCTACAACTCCATGAGCGACGGCGAGCTGGACGAAGGCTCCACCTGGGAAGCCGCCATGTCTGCGGCCCACCACGGCCTGGGCAACCTGATTTGCCTGGTGGACATCAACAACCAGCAGGCCGACGGCCCCTCCACCAAGGTGCTGGGCTTTGAGCCCCTGGCCGACAAATGGGCCGCCTTTGGCTGGCACGTGCAACGCGTGGACGGCAACCACCTGCCCGCCGTGATGCGCGCCTTTGACACCGCGCGCCACCTGAAAGAAGCCAAGCCCCGCGTGATTTTGTGCGACACGCTGATGGGCAAAGGTGTGCCTTTCCTGGAAGCCCGCGACAAAAACCACTTCATTCGTGTGGACCCGCCCGAGTGGCAGCAGGCACTTGACGTGCTGGACGCCACCCGCCCCTGACCACCCAAGGAGGAACCCACCATGAACGCCGTCACCGACAAAAAACCCCGCCTGACCACCTCCGCCATGATCGCGTCGATTGCCTCTGAAGGGCAACGCGTGAAGGCCGCCCCCTTTGGCAAAGCCCTGGTCGAATACGCCGCCAGCCACCCGGAAGTGGTGGGCATGACCGCCGACCTGGGCAAATACACCGACCTGCACCTGTTTGGCCAGGCCTACCCCGAGCGCTATTTCCAGATGGGCATGGCCGAGCAGCTGCTGATGGGCGCCGCCGGTGGCATGGCCAAGGTGGGCCTGGTGCCGTTTGCCACCACCTACGCCGTGTTTGGCACGCGCCGCGCCTACGACTTCATCCACCAGGTGATTGCCGAGGAAAACCTGAACGTCAAAATTTGCTGCGCCCTGCCGGGCCTGACCACCGGCTATGGCCCCAGCCACCAGGCCACCGAAGATTTGGCCATGATGCGTGCCATTCCCGGCCTGACCGTGGTGGACCCGTGCGACGCGCTCGACATCGAACAAGCCGTGCCCCAAATCGCCGCCCACAACGGCCCGGTGTACATGCGCCTGCTGCGCGGCAGCGTGCCCCTGGTGCTGGACGAATACAACTACACCTTCGAGCTGGGCAAAGCCAAGCTGTTGCGCGATGGTGCCGATGTGCTGGTCATCTCCAGCGGCTTCATGACCATGCGCACGCTGGAAGTGGCCAAGGCCCTGGAAGCCGACAACGTGGGCGTGGCCGTGCTGCATTGCCCCACCATCAAACCGCTGGACGACGCCACCATCCTGGCCGAGGTGCGCAAGCCCGGCCGCCTGGTGGTGGTGGCCGAAAACCACTCGGTGGTGGGCGGGCTGGGCGAAGCCGTGGCAGGCCTGCTGCTGCGCGAGGGGGTGGTGCCGTCGCGTTTCCGCATGCTGGCACTTCCTGATGCATTTTTGGACGCCGGCGCTTTGCCCACCTTGCATGACCGCTATGGTATTTCAGCCGAAAAAATGACGGCTTCGGTGAAGGCCTGGCTCGCCTGAGCGGCCCACGGCGTGGGAACGGCAAGCGGTGTCAGTCCCAATAACCCGCCTGCGCGTACACGCTTTTGAGGTGCTGCACAAAAAACCGCACCTTGGCCGGCACGTGGCGCTGCTGCGGGTACACGGCCAATATGTCGTAGGCGGGCAGGGCAAAGCTGTCGAGCACGGTGACCAGCTCGCCCCGCTGCAACTGGCCCTGAATTTCCCAGGTGGAGCGCCAGCCCAGGCCCAGGCCTTCGCTCACCCAACGGTGCAGCAGCTCTCCGTCGTTGCAGTCCAGCCGGCCTTGCACCTTCACCGTCACGGTTTTGCCGTGTTGCTGGAAATACCAGCCCCGCTGCTGGCCGCCTTGCAGGTTGAACGCCAGGCAGTTGTGCTGGGCCAGGTCGTCCAGCGTTTGCGGTTTGCCGTGTTCTGCGAAGTAGGCCGGGGTTGCGCACACCACACGCTGGTTGGCCGCCAGTTTGATGGCCACAAAGTTGGGGTCGATCTCGCCACCGATGCGGATGGCCAGGTCGTAGCCCTCGCGCACCGTGTCCACCACCCGGTCAGACAGGTTGAACGACACGCGCACCCCCGGGTTGGCCGCCAGAAACGGGGCGGCGTGGGGCGCCACATGCAGCCGCCCAAACGCCGCCGGGGCCGACACGATCAGGTGGCCCGTGGCCTCGTGCCGGTGGGCCGACACGGCGGTTTCGGCCGCCTGCCACTGGGCCAGCAAGCGGCGGCACTCGTCCAGAAAGGTGCTGCCCTCTTCGGTGAGCGCCAGGCGGCGGGTGGAGCGGTGCATCAGCTTGGTGCCCAGGCGGCGCTCCAGCGCGTCAAGGCGGCGGCCCATCATCACCGGGGTGATGCCCTCGCGCAGCGCCGCCGCAGCCAGGCTGCCGTGCTCCACCACTTGCACAAAGGCTTCCACTTCTTTGAACCGGTCCATGCGGGCTTTCAGGGGTTGATTGCGTACCCAAAGTATAGAAAAACACGCGTTTCAGTGCCATTCCAGATTTTGGGTTTGTTTTCTACAGTGTCTCCAGTGCTTTTTAAAACCGACTGGAGACAAACCATGCCCCGTATGACCGCCGCCGAAGCCGCTGTGTGTGTGTTGGAAAAAGAGGGGGCCTTTCAGGCCTTTGGTGTGCCGGGCGCGGCCATCAACCCGTTTTACGCCGCCATGAAAAAGCGCGGCAGCATCAGCCACGTGTTGGCCCGGCATGTGGAAGCGGCCAGCCACATGGCCGAGGGCTTCACCCGCGCCCGTGCGGGCAACATCGGCGTGTGCATTGGCACCAGCGGCCCGGCGGGCACCGACATGATCACCGGCCTGTATTCGGCCATTGCCGACAGCATTCCCATTCTGTGCATCACCGGCCAGGCCCCGCGTGCGCGGCTGTACAAAGAAGACTTTCAGGCGGTGGACATTGAAAGCATTGCCAAGCCCGTGACCAAAATGGCCGTGACGGTGCGTGAGCCCGCGCTGGTGCCCCGCGTGTTCCAGCAGGCCTTTCACCTGATGCGCTCGGGCCGCCCCGGCCCGGTGCTGATCGACCTGCCGTTTGACGTGCAAATGGCCGAAATCGACTTCGACCCCGACACCTACGAACCCCTGGCCGTGTACAAGCCCACCGCCAGCGCCAAACAAATCGACAAGGCGCTGGACCTGCTGGCCGCCGCTGAAAAGCCGCTGCTGGTGGCCGGTGGCGGTATTTACAACGCCGACGCCGCCGACCTGTTCAAAGCCTTTGCCGAAGCCGCCGGTGTGCCCGTGGTGCCCACGCTGATGGGCTGGGGCGTGGTGCCCGACGACCACCCGCTGATGGCCGGCATGGTGGGCCTGCAAACCAGCCACCGCTACGGCAACGCCAGCATGCTGGCCAGCGACTTTGTGTTTGGCATTGGCAACCGCTGGGCCAACCGCCACACCGGTTCGGTCGAGACCTACACCAAAGGCAAAAAAATCGTCCACATCGACATCGAGCCCACGCAAATTGGCCGCGTGTTCGAGCCCACCTATGGCATTGCGTCCGACGCCAAATCGGCACTGGAGCTGTTGCTGGCCGGGGTGCAAGCCCGCAAGGCCGCTGGCACCTGGCCCAGTTTTGCCGACTGGGCCGGGCGCTGTGCCGAGCGCAAACGCCTGATGGGGCGCAAGAGCCACTTCACCGAAACACCCATGAAGCCCATGCGTGTGTACGAAGAAATGAACTCAGCCTTCGGGCGCGACACCACCTACGTCAGCACCATTGGCCTGAGCCAAATTGCCGCCGCGCAGTTTTTGAACGTGTACGGCGCCCGCCAGTGGATCAACTGCGGCCAGGCCGGGCCCCTGGGCTGGACCATTCCCGCCGCCCTGGGCGTGGCGGTGGCCAAACCCAATGCCACGGTGGTGGGCATTTCGGGCGACTACGACTTCCAGTTTTTGATTGAAGAGCTGGCCGTGGGCGCGCAGTTCCGCATTCCCTATGTGCACGTGTTGGTCAACAACTCGTACCTGGGCCTGATCCGCCAGAGCCAGCGCGGGTTTGACATGGACTTTTGCGTGCAACTGGCGTTTGAAAACCAAAACATCCCCGAAGACGCCGAAGGCAACCTGCGCGGCTACGGCGTGGACCACGTGACCGTGGTGCAAGGCCTGGGCTGCAAGGCTCTGCGGGTGACCGATCCCGAAAAAGTGCAAGGTGCTTTGCGCCAGGCACAGCAAATGGCGGCGGAATTCCGCGTGCCGGTGGTGGTGGAATGCATTTTGGAAAAGGTGACCAACATCGCCATGGGCACCGAAATCGACAAGGTCAACGAGTTCGAGCCCATTGACTGCCGCCACGCCCAAGGCCGCGAAGGTCTGGTGGCCGCTGGGTTGCTGGATTGAGGCCCATGGTCTGTATTGAATCAGTAGCTGTAATCGCAATACCAGTAAGCGTTTAACCCCATTTTTGCTTTAAAAATGCCCCAATTCGCCGCCAACCTCACCATGCTCTTCAACGAGCACCCGTTCCTCGACCGCTTTGAAGCCGCTGCCAAAGCGGGCTTCAAAGCCGTGGAGTTTCTGTTTCCCTACGACTTCAAGGCCGAAGACATCAAAGCCCGGCTCGATGCCCACGGCCTGGCGCTGGTGCTGCACAACCTGCCTGCGGGCAACTGGGCAGCGGGCGAGCGCGGCATTGCCTGCCACCCGGCGCGCATTGCCGAGTTCCGCGAGGGCGTGCTGCTGGCGCTGGACCACGCCGCCGTGCTGGGCACGCCGCAAATGAACGCGCTGGCGGGCATCAAACCCGCCGACGTGACCGACGCCACCGCCCGCGCCACCCTGCTGGGCAACCTGAAGTTTGCGGCCGACAAGCTGGCCGAACGCGGCATCAAGCTGCTGATGGAGCCCATCAACACGTTTGACATTCCCGGCTTTTTCGTCAACCGCACGACCCAGGCGCTGGGCCTGATCAACGACGTGCACGCCATGGGCAGCCGCAACCTGTTTCTGCAACACGACCTCTACCACGCCCAGCGCATGGAAGGCGAACTGGGGGCCACGCTGAAAAGCGTGTTGCCCTTCATCGCCCACATCCAGCTGGCCGACAACCCCGGGCGCCACGAGCCGGGCACCGGCGAAATCAATTACCGCTACCTGTTTGGCCTGCTGGACCGCCTGGGTTACAGCGGCCATATCGGCTGCGAATACAAGCCGCAAGACGCTGGCCCCGGCGGCACCGTGGCTGGCCTGGGCTGGGTGGCCGCGCACGGCTGCACCTTGTGAAACACACCTGACAAAGAGACAAAAATGACCAAAAGTGGATTGAAAGTCGGCTTCATCGGCCTGGGCACCATGGGCGCACCCATGGCCGCCCACCTGCAAGCCGCAGGCCATGTGATGTTTGTGTGGGCACGCGGCAAGGTACCCGCCAACCTGGTCGACAACGGTGCCACCGTGTGCACCAGCGCCGCCGAGGTGGCCAAACGCGCCGACTTCATCATCACCATGCTGCCCGACACCCCGCAGGTGGAGGAGGTGCTGTTTGGCGCGGGCGGCGTGGCCGAGGGGCTGAAGGCCAACGGCGCAGACGGGTGCAAGGGCAAGGTGGTGATCGACATGAGCAGCATCAGCCCCATGGCCACCCAAGACTTTGCGGCGCGCCTCCACAAGCTGGGGGCCGATTGCCTCGACGCCCCTGTCAGCGGTGGCGAAGTGGGCGCCAAAGCCGCCAGCCTCACCATCATGTGTGGCGGGTCCGAGGCCGCCTTCGAGCGCGCCCGACCGCTGTTTGAAGCCATGGGCAAAAACATCACCCTGGTGGGCGGCAATGGCGACGGCCAGACCACCAAGGTGGCCAACCAGATCATCGTGGCCCTCAACATCGAAGCCGTGGCCGAGGCCCTGTTGTTTGCCAGCAAAGCAGGGGCCGACCCCGCCAAGGTGCGCCAGGCGCTGATGGGCGGTTTTGCCGCCAGCCGCATCCTGGAGGTGCACGGCGAACGCATGATCAAGCGCACGTTCAACCCCGGCTTTCGCATCGAACTGCACCAGAAAGACCTGAACCTGGCGCTGCAAGGCGCCAAAGCGCTGGGCCTGAGCCTGCCGCACACCGCCAGCGCCGCCCAACTGATGCAAAGCTGCGCCGCCCACGGCCTGGGCGGTGCCGACCATTCCGCCCTGTGCCGCAGCCTGGAGCTGATGGCGAACCACACCATAGCGCCCGACGCGGCCTGACCCACCACCCCCTGCCTCGCACCGTTACAGTGTTTGCATGACCTCTTCCGTCCCAGCCCCCACACCAGCTTCCACCCCCACCCCCAGCACCGATCCCCACGGCAACCCCCACGCGTTTTTGCGCCAGTTGTACGACGCGGCCGTGGCCCGCGCCCTGCCGCTGCACAACACCGCCGCCTGGTTGCCCGTGCCGCCCGACCCGTCCAAAGGCCGCACCCTGGTGCTGGGCGCGGGCAAGGCCGGTGGGGCCATGGCCCAGGCGGTGGAGGCCCTGTGGGCCGGGCACTGCCAGCGCCATGGCGTGCCGGGTGCACCGCTGTCTGGCCTGGTGGTCACCCGCTACGGCCACACGCCGCCCAGGGCCGAAGGTATGCCCCAAATGATTGAGGTGGTGGAAGCCGCCCACCCCGTGCCCGACGCCGCCGGGCTGGCCGCCGCCCAACGCATCCTGGCGCTGGCCACGGGCCAGGAGGGCGCCTCCCTCACCGAACACGACCTGGTGCTGTGCCTCATCTCCGGCGGCGGTTCGTCGCTGCTGACCTTGCCCGCCGAGGGCCTGACCCTGGCCGACAAACAGCGCATCAACCGCCAGTTGCTGGAAAGCGGGGCCGACATCACCCAAATGAACTGCGTGCGCAAACACCTGTCGGCCATCAAAGGCGGCAGGCTGGCTGCGGCGTGCCACCCGGCCCGCGTGGTCACGCTGACCATCAGCGACGTGCCGGGTGACGACGTGAGCGTTATCGCCAGCGGCCCCACCGTGGCCGACGCCACCACCTGCGCCGATGCGCTTCAAATTTTGAAGCGGTATGGCATTGAACTGCCTGCGCAAGTGGCCGAAATGCTTCACAACGGCACGCTGGAAACCCCCAAGCCCGGCGATGCCCGGCTGGCCCGCTGTGAAACCCACCTGATTGCCACGCCCCAGCAAAGCCTGGAGGCCGCCGCCCAGCTGGCCCGCGACGCGGGGGTGAACGCCTACATCCTCAGCGACGAAATCGAGGGCGAAAGCCGCGAGGTGGGCAAGGTGCACGCCGCCCTGGCCCGCAGCACGGCACAAGGCAAAACCGCGTTCCAAACCCCGTGCGTCATCCTGAGCGGGGGCGAAACCACCGTCACGGTCAAAGCCCGCGAGCCCGGCGCACCCAGAGGCCGGGGCGGCAGGGCAGGGGAGTTCTGCATGGGCCTGGCCCAAGCGCTGCAAGGCCACCCGGGCGTGTGGGCCCTGGCGGCCGACACCGACGGTATCGACGGCGTGGAAGACAACGCCGGGGCCCGCCTGGGGCCCGACACCCTGGCCCGCGCCGCCGCCCAAGGCCTGAAACTGCCCGACCACCTGGCCCGCAACGACGCCTACGGCTTCTTCGAGCCCCTGGACGACCTGGTCATCACCGGCCCGACACACACCAACGTGAACGACTTTCGGGCGATGTGGGTGGGGTGAGTGGGCGGGCCAATTGGGTGGGCACAGCGCTCAGGTCAACATCTCCAGCAAAACGGGATGCCAGACGCTGACTTCAATGCGCCCCATTTTTTTGCCCAGCCGCAGCTTGTCCACGCAGCGAAGTTGGTCGAGCAAAATGCGCGCGCTTTTGTGTTGAAACACCACTTCCGGGCGACACCCCAAGGGTTGTCCGGCGCTGGTGATGGGCGCAATGATGACCCTGGGCAGCGCGGCGTTCATGTCGTCGGGCGACACCACCAGCGCTGGCCGTGTTTTTTGAATTTCGGTGCCCATGGTGGGGTCCAGGTTGACCCAGTACACGTCGCCGCGCAGCACCGCCGCCTTGGGCGCTTTCGTCACCACACCCACTCGCTGTCGTCTGAAATGGGTGCACTGTCCCAGGTTTGGGCTTCAGCCGCCTCCTCCGGGTGCGCAATGGCGGCTTGATCAAACCAGCCATCGCGCGGTATGCGTTTGACAGGCCGGATCACGATTTGTCCGTCTTGCAACTGCATGTCCACTTGGTCGTCTATTTGGCATGACGCCAAAAAAGCAGCAGGGATCAGCACTCCCCGGGAGTTGCCCACTTTGCGCACGGTGGTCAGCATCGCTTGCCCTTTCAAAAATAATAACAAAATTATAACTTTTCACTGTGTTGGGCGGTGCCCCTGGCAGGTGTCCTGTTCAGTCGACCCAGCCGTTCAGGCGTGACCAAGAAGCGCCTCACGCGCAGCGGCCACCACGTCTCGCGTCAAACCGTCCAGCCACGTGGAGGTGGCGCGGGCCTGTTGCCAGTGCAGGGACACGTCCAGCGGTGTGCCGGGCACCAGCGCCACCAGCGTGCCGGTGGCGAGGTGGGGGGCCACCAGGGCTTCGGGGTGCAGGCCCCAGCCCATGCCTGCCAGCGCTGCCGTGACAAACGCGGTGGATGACGGCAGCGTGTGTTTGGGCAGCTCCACGTGTTGCCCGCACAGGTCCTGCACCCAGCGGGTTTGCAGGGTGTCTTTGGCGTTGAACTCCAGACTGGGGGCCTGTGCCAGGCTTTGGGGCTGCACACCCGACGCAAAGTGGCGCGCCACAAAGGCCGGGCTGGCGGCGGCCACATAACGCATGGCCCCCAGCGGGCGGCTGTTGCAGCCGGTGGCCGGGGTGGCGTGGGCGGTCACGGCGGCCAGCACCGCGCCGCTGCGCAGCCATTCGGCGGTGTGGTCTTGGTCGTCCACCGCCACGTTCACCAGCACCGGGGCTTGCGCGGCAAACGCCGCCACGGCGGGGGCAAACCAGGTGGCCAGGCTGTCGGCGTTCACCGCAATGGGCAGGGTGGCGCGGGCCACGCCCTCAGGGGCGAGGCTGGGCAGGTTGTCGTGCAGGTCTTGCTCCAGCAGGCGCACGCGGTCGGCGTGTTGGCACAGGCGCAGCCCGGTGTCGGTGGCGGTGCAGGGGTGCCCGCGCACCACCAGCGCACAGCCCACGCGCTCTTCCAGCAGTTTGATGCGCTGCGACACCGCCGATGGCGTGACGTGCAGGGCGCGGGCCGCGCGCTCAAAGCTGCCTTCGCGCAGCACGGCTGCCAGGGCGAACAGGGAGGTGTAGTCGAGCATGGATTCAGTTTTGCTTCATTGGGTGTAGGAAATGCAGTTTGTCTTAACCGTCGAGCGCAGGCAAGCTGCGTCCCCATGAACGTTTCAACCGATTTTTTGCCCGTGTTTGTGCAGGGGCTGGTGCTGAGCCTGGGGCTGATCGTGGCCATTGGGGCGCAAAACGCGTTTGTGTTGCGCCAGGGGCTGCGGCGCGAACACGTGGGCCCGGTGGTGCTGTTTTGTGCGGTGGCCGATGCGGTGCTGATCACCGCCGGTGTGCTGGGCATGGCCCAGGCGCTGGGCGATAGGCCTTTGCTGGCCCAGGCACTGGCGGTGTGCGGTGCTGGGTTTTTGGCGCACTACGGCTGGCAGGCGCTGCGCCGGGCCCGGCAGGTGAACCACTTGGAGGCGGCGGGTGGTGGCGAGCCCATGGGCCGTGGGGCCGCGCTGGCCCAGGCGGCGGCGTTCACGCTGCTCAACCCCCATGTGTACATGGACACGGTGCTGCTGGTGGGCAGCATCGGTGCGCAGCAACCGGCGGCGCTGCGGGGCTGGTTTGTGGCGGGGGCCAGCACGGCCAGCCTGGCGTGGTTCACCGCGTTGGGGGTGGGGGCGCGCTGGCTGGCCCCGGTGTTTGCCCGGCCCCGCGCCTGGCAGGTGCTGGACGGGCTGATCGGCCTGACGATGTGGGTGTTGGCGGCGCTGCTGGTGCGGCACGCGTGGGCATCCTGAAGGGGGGTAGTGGAGAATAAATAAAATAGCTATAAAGTGAATGAAGTAAAGCGATGTATGGGTTTTTGATATAAAAAATTCGCCCAACAGCCTATTGCGCTTCGGTCAGCCAATGCCGCTGTCTGTGGTGGGCTCTGACGGTGGCACCCGTTGCTCAAAGGCCTGGGCCAGGAAGTCCACAAACACCCGCACCCGCGCGGCGGTTTGGTGGCGCTGGGGGTACACGGCGCAAATGTCGGCGGGTGGGGTGGGGTGGTCGGGCAGCAGTTGCACCAGGCGGCCGCTGCGCAGGTAGCGGGCAATGTCCCATTCGGCCCGCATCAGGATGCCGTGGCCGTCCAGCGCCCAGTTCACCGCAATTTCACCGTCGTTGGTGCTGAGGCTGCCGCGCACCTTGACCGACTCCACCGGTTTGTTCGGGCTGGTGCTGAAGCGCCACAGGCCATAGGCCTCGTCGCCCTGGCGAATGCCCAGGCAGTTGTGCTGTGCCAGGTCCGACGGCACGCGCGGCGTGCCGTGGCGGGCCAGGTAGCTGGGCGCGGCGCAAATCAGGCGGCGGTTGGGGGCCAGTTGGCGCGCCAGCACGCGGGCATCGGGCGGCTCGCCAAAGCGCACACACACGTCAAACGCGTCTTCGGTCAGCGCCGGTGGGTTGACGGTGAGTTGCAGTTGCACCTGCACCTGCGGGTGCAACGCTGCAAAGCGCGAAATCAGCGGTGCGATGTGGCTGCGCCCAAAGCCCAGCGTGGCGTTCACGCGCAGCAGGCCTTTGGGCGCGGCGGTGGCGCCCGACACCAGTTGCTCCAGGTCGTCAATGTCGGCCAGGATGCGGCGGGCATGGCCCAAATACAACTCGCCTTCGGGCGTGAGGCTGAAGCGGCGGGTGGTGCGGTGCAGCAGTTGCACGCCCAGCCGGGCCTCCATCTGCGCCAGCCGTTTGCTGACGGCGGCGGTGGACAGGGTCAGCTCGCGCGCCGCAGCTGAAAAGTTGCCCAAACGCACCAGCAGGCTGAAAAAGTGCATTTCCGAGGGGGCGGTGGCGGGAGTGCTCATTGTTGAGTGAAGGTAAACAATGACCTCACTTTATGGGTGTTTGGCGGGCTTTGCAATCCCTAAAGTCACGTCCCAAGCCAAGTGCACACGGCCATTCCCCAACAAAGCCACTGCCCCACAGGAGACAACACCGTGAACTTTTCCCACCTGACTTCCCGTCGCCAATGTCTGTTGCGCGCCACCGTGGCCGCCGCCGCGCTGGTGACGGGCACCGCCTTTGCCCAAGCCTGGCCTGCCAAACCCGTGAACCTGATCGTGCCGTTCCCGGCCGGGGGCACCACCGATGTGCTGGCCCGCGCTGTGGGTGTTGAGCTGGGCAAGGCCCTGGGCCAGCCCGTGATCGTGGAAAACAAAGCCGGTGCCGGGGCCACCCTGGGTGCCGACTACGTGGCAAAGGCCAAGCCCGATGGCCACACCCTGCTGATGGGCGCGGTGCACCACGCCATTGCCACCAGCGTGTACAAAAAGCTGGGCTACGACTTTCAAAAGAGTTTTGCCCCCGTCACCACCGTGGCCCTGGTGCCCAACGTGCTGGTGGTCAACCCCGGGTTGCCCGCCAAATCGGTGAAAGAGCTGCTGGCGCTGGCCAAGGCCACGCCGGGCCAATACACCTACGGCTCCAACGGCAACGGCACTGGCCAGCACCTGATCGGCGCGCAGTTTGAAGGCATGGGCGCTGTGCAACTGCTGCACGTGCCCTACAAAGGCAGCGGCCCGCTGACCACCGATTTGCTGGGCGGCCAGATCAACATGTCGTTCGACACCATCACCCCGGTGCTGTCGCACATCAAGGCGGGCAAGCTGCGTGCGTTGGCCGTGACCACACACAAGCGCTCGGTGGCCTTGCCCGACGTGCCCACGCTGGACGAAGCGGGCCTGAAGGGTTTCAACATGGGCACCTGGTTCGGCGTGTTGGCCCCCACCGGCACCCCGCCCGAGGTGGTGACCCGCCTGAACACCGAGATCGTCAAGGTCATCCACAGCGCCGATTTCCGCAAAAAGATGGACGAGATTGGTGCCGTGCCCATGGGCGACACACCCGCGCAGATGGCCACCCAAATCAAAGACGACACCGAGCGCTTCGCCAAGCTGGTGAAAGAAGCCAAGGTCAGCCTCGACTGAGCACCTGCCCATGCCCACCACCCCCCAACCCCTGTCACCGGAGACCCCGCACATGGACAACACCGTCGCCATTGCCGACCTGACCCACCTGATGGCCAAGTTCACCTCGTACATCGGCAAACGCCTGCCCACCGATGTGACCGAAAAGCTCGGTGAACTGCGCGCAAAAGAGGTGAACTTTCTGGCCAAAGAGGTGTATGAATCCATGCGCCAAAACCAGGAAGCCGCCGACAAGCTGGACCGCCCCAGCTGCCAGGACACCGGCGTCATCCAATACTTCCTGACCGCCGGGGCCCGTTTCCCGCTGCTGGGCGAGCTGGAAGACATCTTGCGCGGTGCCACCGAAGGCGCCACCAAAGACGGCCCGCTGCGCCACAACGCGGTGGAAACCTTTGTGGAGAAAAACACCGGCACCAACACGGGCTCCAAAATCCCGTGGCTGGACTGGGACATCGTGCCCAACGACGACAGCGTCACCATCGACGTGTACATGGCCGGCGGCGGCTGCACCTTGCCCGGGAAGGCCACGGTGCTCATGCCCGGCCAGGGCTATGAGGGCGTGGCCGAGTTTGTGCTGGACGTGATGACCTCGCGCGGCGTCAACGCCTGCCCGCCGCTGCTGGTGGGGGTGGGTGTGTCCACCTCAGCCGAAACGGCGGCCCGTTTGTCGAAGAAGGCCATCCTGCGCCCCGTGAATTCAAGGCACAGCAACGACAACGCCGCGCTGATGGAGCAGCTGCTGACCGACGGCATCAACGAGCTGGGCCTGGGCCCCCAGGGCCTGACCGGCAACAGCAGCGTGATGGGCGTGAACATCGAATCGTCTGCCCGCCACCCTTCCACCATCGGTGTGGCCGTGTCCACCGGTTGCTGGGCACACCGGCGCGGAAAAATCAAGATCAACGCTGACATGTCTTACGAAGTCATCTCGCACCAAGGGTTCAAGCTGTGAAAAAAATTCTGACCACCCCCCTCAAAGACGAAGACCTGGAGTCGCTGAACATTGGCGACGTGGTCTACCTGACCGGCACGCTCGTCACCTGCCGTGACGTGGCCCACCGCCGCCTGATCGAGCTGGGCCGCGAACTGCCTGTGAACCTGGAAGGCGGCGCGATTTTTCACGCCGGCCCCATCGTGCGGCAGAAGGCCGATGGCGAGTACGAAATGGTGTCCATCGGCCCCACCACCAGCATGCGCATGGAGAAGTTCGAAAAAGAATTCATCCGCCGCACGGGGGTGAAACTGATCGTGGGCAAAGGCGGCATGGGCCCCGAAACCCAAGAGGGCTGCAAGGAAAACAAGGCCGTGCACGCCATCTTCCCCGGTGGCTGTGCGGTGCTGGCGGCCACTCAGGTGGAAAAAATCGAGGCCGCCGAGTGGACCGACCTGGGCATGCCCGAAACCCTGTGGGTGAACCGGGTGAAAGAGTTTGGCCCGCTCATCATCTCCATCGACACCAAGGGCAAAAACCTCATCGAAGAAAACAAGGCGGTGTTCAACGAAAAGAAAAAACCCATCCTGGAACGCATCAACGCCCAGGTGCGGTTCATCAAGTAACTCAAACGCCCCACACCACGTCTTTGCCCGCCGCCAGGCTCTCTTTGAGCATGGCCACCAGCGGGGTGGTGCGCTGGCGCAGCCGCACCGTGTCGGCTTTCGGTGCTTCATCGGCATCGGTGTTGTCTTCGGCGGCTGCGGCGTTGGCTGCTGTGGCCGCTGTGGCTGGTGTCGCCTCGCTGTCGGCCACCGCCTGGGCCAAGGCGGCCAGTGCCGCCGGGATTTGAGCCACGGTGATGACGCCCTGTGGGGCCACCGTTTTGCCCATGGCCGCCAGCATTTGTTCGCCCGTGTCGTTGAGCATCACAAGGTCGGCCGTGGCCTGGGATTTGAATCGGTACAACATGGTTTTTTCCGGCAAAAAGGGACTCAAGGCTGACAGGGTTGGACCAACAAGGCCAGCGCATCGTCGCGCCAGTGGTGAAACGCGGCCATGTAGCCCTCCCACACACAACCGTTGCAGCCCCGGCCACAGCAGGTGGTGGGCTGTGGCGGTGGGGCCCGAAGGGTTCGTTTTTCGGCGGTCAGCTGGCTTTGCAGCACCTGGGCCACGGCGTGCGCAGTGGCGGCATCGGTCACCACCACCGTGACCGGGTCTGCTGGGGCAAAGCGGGGCTGGTGCACGCCATTCACCGTGAGGTGTTCGGCAAACATGGCCTGCGGCCGCACCCAGGCCGGGTCACCCGCCAGGCCATACAAAGGGCGGTACACCACCAGGCCTTGCAGGGTTTCACTGCAACGGGCGGTGTGCAGCACCTGGTACCAGCCGCCTTTGTAATGGCGGTACAGGCCCGTGGGCTGGGGCGTGATGGGGGGCAGGGCGTGGTCGTCGGTCATCAGGCCAGACTTTAGCGCCCTGGGGCCAGGGCTTGGCCGGGCGACCAATGGGGTGCTGTGCGGGACGGGCGGCGTGCGTGGGCTGCTTTAATTCTGTCAGGAGGTTTGCCATGCCCGTCCGCCACGAAACCGATGTTTGCGCGCGCCCTGAGTGTCCTGCTGATGCCCCTCGCGGGGTCCAGCCCCGAATGGCTGCTGCAGCAGGGGTGGGGGCCTCGTTGGCCCTGACCGCTTGTGGCGGCGGCGGCGATGCGGTGGCCACCCCTGGCGCGCCCCCAGCCCCACCGGCAGTTTCAACAGCCCCCACGGCCGCAGAAGCCGCCCGGTTTCTGGGCCAGGCTGCGTTCGGCGGCACCGCCGCCGACGTGGCCAGTGTGCAGGGCCTGGGTTTTGACGGCTGGCTCAGCGCCCAGTTTGCCCAGCGTCCCTCGCAGTCCCACTGGGACTGGATGGTGGCCAACGGCTATGCCGTGGTGGGCAACACCTTCAATTTCTCGGGCGTGGACAACACGCTGTGGCGCAAGCTGATGTCGTCGCCCGACGTGCTGCGCCAACGTGTCACGTTGGCCCTGAGCGAAATTTTTGTGATTTCCATGGACGGCTTGCCCGTCAACTGGCGCGGCATGGTGGCGGCCCATTACATGGACACGCTGGAGGCACACGCGTTTGGCAACTACCGCCAACTGTTGGAGGCCGTCACCCTGTCGGTGGGCATGGGGGTCTACCTGAACATGCGCGGCAACCAAAAAGCCGATGGCAAAGGCCGCGAACCCGACGAAAACTACGCCCGCGAGGTGATGCAGCTGTTCACCGTGGGCGTGACCCAGCTCAACCCGGACGGCACCCCGAAAACCGCCAACGGCGTGTTGCTGGACACCTACACACCCGATGACATCCGGGGCCTGGCACGCGTGTTCACCGGCTGGGACTACGACCGCTACAGCAACACCGTGCCCGACCACGCCGCACGGCCCATGGTGTTCACCGCCACTCGCCACTCGCCCGAAACCAAGTCTTTTCTGGGCGTGAACCTGCCCGCTGGCACAGACGGCGTGGCCGAGCTGAAAACCGCGCTCGACACCCTGGCCAACCACCCGAATGTGGGGCCTTTTGTGGGCAAGCAGCTCATTCAGCGCCTGGTCACCAGCAACCCCAGCCCGGCCTACGTGGCACGGGTGGCCGCCGTGTTTGCCAACAACGGCCAGGGCGTGCGGGGCGATCTGCAGGCCACCGTGCGAGCCGTGTTGCTCGACACCGAGGCCCGCACGCCCAACACCAGCCCCAGCTGGGGCAAGCTGCGCGAGCCCATGGTGCGCCTGGTGCAGTGGGCACGTACCTTTGGGGTCACGTCGCCACTGGGCCTGTGGAACGTGGGCAACACCAGCAGCGCGTCCACGCGCCTGGGGCAAAGCCCGCTGCGTTCGCCGTCGGTGTTCAACTTTTTCCGGCCTGGGTATGTGCCGCCGAACACCTCGTTGGGCAGTGCCGGTTTGTTGGCGCCCGAATTTCAAATCACCAACGAATCCACCGTGGTGGGTTATGCCAACTGGATGCAAACCGTGGTGGCCAGCGGGGTGGGTGATGTCAAGGCCGACTACACGCCCTGGCTGCCCCTGGCCACCGACCCTGGCGCCCTGTTCGACCAGCTCAACCTGCTGCTGGCGGCGGGCCAACTCGGTGCCAGCAGCCGTGCCACCGTGGTGAACGCCGTCACGGCCATGGCCGTGGCCAGCGACACGAACAAGCTCAACCGCGTGATGGCCACCGTGTGGCTCATCCTGTGCTCGCCCGAGTACATCGCCCAGAAATGAACCGGAGCCCCCCATGACCCGTTCGACCCACACCCGCGTGCCCCAGGGCCTGGCCAACCTGCAGCGGCGCGAGTTTCTGCGCCGGGGCGCTGTGCTGTCCGCCGCTGGGGCCGCCGCGCCGTGGGCGCTGTCGCTGGCCGCCATGGGCGAAGCCGCCGCTGCAGGCCCGGTGAACGACTACAAGGCGTTGGTGTGCGTGTTTTTGTACGGCGCCAACGACCACGCCAACACCGTGGTGCCCTATGACACGACCAACCACGCGGCCTACACCACCTTACGCGGTGCCCTGGCCACGCCACGCGACCAGTTGCTGCCCCTGGGGGCCATCACCGGCCTGCCCACCGGCACCCAAATGGCGCTGGCACCCCAGATGACGGGTCTGAAAACCCTGTTTGATGCCGGGCGCATGGGCGTGGTGCTGAACGTGGGGCCGCTGGTGGTGCCCACCACCCTGGCCCAGTACAACGCCAAAAGTGTGCCCCTGCCGCCGAAGCTGTTTTCGCACAACGACCAGCAGTCGGTGTGGCAGTCCAGCCTGGCCGAGGGGGCAACCTCGGGCTGGGGCGGGCGGCTGGGCGACTTGTTTTTGGGCCAGAACAGCACCAGCACCTTCACGTGCATGAACGTGTCGGGCAATGCGGTATTCATGTCGGGCCAGCAGGCTGTGCAGTACCAGGTCAGCAGCACCGGAGCGGTGAAGCTGCGGGCCACCACCGGCAACAGTTTCGGTTCGGCGGCCGTGTCGCAGGCGCTGCAAACCCTCACCCAGGCCAGCAGCCCCCACTGGCTGGAAGCCGAGCACACGCGGGTGATGAAGCGCGCTGTGGAGGCTGAGGTGCAGTTGTCGGCCGGGCTGGCGGCGGCACCGGCGATGGCCACCCCTTTCAACAGCGCCAACCCGCTGGCCACGCAGTTGCAAATGGTGGCCAAAACCATTGCCGCACGCGGCAGCCTGGGCACCAAGCGCCAGGTGTTTTTTGTGTCGATGGGCGGTTTTGACCTGCACGACAACCTGCTCACCCAGCACCCCACGTTGCTGGCCAACGTGTCGGAAGCCCTCAGCAGCTTCTACGCGGCCACGCAGGAGCTGGGTGTGGCCAGCCAGGTGACCACGTTCACCGCGTCAGACTTTGGCCGCACCCTCACCAGCAACGGCGATGGCTCTGACCACGGCTGGGGCAGCCACCACTTTGTGCTGGGTGGTGCCGTGGCAGGGCAACGCTTTTATGGCAACTTGCCCGCCATGGCCGTGAACGGCCCCAACGACGTGGGCCAGGGCCGCTTGCTGCCCACCACCAGCGTGGACCAGCTGGGGGCCACCTTGGCCACCTGGTACGGCGTGCCCGCCAGCGAACTGCCGCTGGTGTTCCCGAACATCGGCAACTTTGCGCTGGGCACCTTGCCGTTGTTTGGGTGACGTTGCGGCAAAGGGCTTGGGTTCAGCCGCCCCAACCACCCCAGGTCAGGTGGGGCGGGTTGGGTTGCCACGGTGCCACGGGGTAGCGGGCCAGGCCGGGGTAGCAGCGGCTCCATGCCCAGGCCACCACGGCCAGTGCGCCCACCCCCACCAGCACCGGCTGCCACAACGCAGACCAGCCGGCATGCAGGTGCACCATCAGCAGCGGGTTGGCACCGGCCGGTGGGTGCACCGTGCGGGTGACCAGCATGAACGCCAGCGTCAGTGCCACGGCCAGGGCCTGCACATCAAGGCCGTCACCCAGCCAGTGGTGGCAAGCAATGCCGATGAGGGCACCCCCCAGGTGGCCGCCGAACAGCGCACGCGGTTGCGCTGCGGGGGCTTGGGTCAGGCCAAACAAAAACACCGCTGTGCCCCCCAATGACGCCAGCAGAAATGGGTTCACGCGTGGGCCTGCCAGCCACAGCGCCAGCGAAATGCCCGCCGAAGCGCCCACCAGACACCACAGCAAACGGGGCACCGCGTGTGCGTGCCAGGGTTTTTTGAACATGGATGGGCTCAGCAAGAACCGCACCACCGCGTCAATGGCCAGCGGCTGGGCGGCTGTTGGGTTTCAGGCGGACGCGATCTGGCGCAACGCCTGTTCGAACACCGCCATGGGCTGCCCGCCGGAAATGAGGTGTCGGTGGTTCACCACCACGGCGGGCACCGAACGGATGCCTTGTGCCGCGTAAAACGCCTGGCGCTCGCGCACCTCGGCCTCGAACTCGCCACTGGCCAGCACCGCGCTGGCACGGGTGCCGTCCAGCCCCACGTCCACGGCCACCTGTTGCAGCACGGCGTGTGTGTCCATGGCCTGGCGGTTGCGGTGGCAGGCCGCCAGCAGGGCTTTTTTCAGGGGCAGTTCCAGGTGGGGGTGTTCGGCACCTGCCCAGTGCAGCAGGCGGTGGGCGTCAAAGGTGTTGTAGATGCGCCCGCGCCCGTCCCGGTTGAACTCAAACCCCACGTCGGCCCCGCGCTGGCGGATGGTGTCGCGGATCTGGGCCTGTTGCTCGGCGGTGGAGCCGTACTTTTCGCTCAGGTGTTCGGTGATGTCCTGACCGCCAGGGCCCATGTGTGGGTTCAGCTCGAACGGCTGGCAATGGATGTCGGCGGTGATGCCTTCCGGGGCCAGGCGCGTCAACGCGCCTTCCAGCGCCCAAAGGCCCACGGCGCACCAGGGGCAGGAAACGTCAGACACGAAGTCGATGTGCAGGGTGGTCATGCTCAAAAAACAGGGGTGAAGTGAAAAGGGTCAGCCGCCTTCCACGCGGTTGCGCCCGAGCGCCTTGGCCCGGTAGGCCGCCAGGTCGGCCCGTTGCAACACGCTGGTGACGGTGTCGTCGGCATTCAGTTCCGCCACGCCGATGCTGATGGTGCAGTGAACCGGCTCGGGGCCACCCAGTGCCAGGGGCACGGCCGCGAACCGCGCCCGCAGGCGTTCGGCCAGTTGCAGGGCGGTGTCGAGTGGGGTTTCTGGCAGCAGGGCCACAAACTCTTCGCCCCCGTACCGAAAACCCGTGTCGGTGTTGCGCAGGCCCTGGCGCAGGGTGCGGGCGAGTTCTTGCAGCACGTGGTCGCCGCGCAGGTGGCCATATGTGTCGTTGATGCGTTTGAAGTGGTCGGCGTCCATCATCAGCACCGACAGCGGGCGCTTGTAACGGTGGAAGCGTTCGATTTCGCGCTCCAGCTGTTCGTGCAGGTGGCGTGAGTTGAACAGCTGTGTCAGCGCGTCCATCTGGCTCATCAGGCGGTAGCGCTCTTCGCTTTTGCGCAAAGCGATTTCGGCGCTTTTTCTGCCGCTGATGTCTTGCAGGGTTTCAATGGCCCCCACCACCTCGCCGGTCGAGTTCCGAATGGGCGCGGCCGTGAAAAACACCCAACGCCCCCGCTCGCCAAAGGCCGGAAAAAAGTCCTCGGCCTCAAAGGCCCCTGGTATCAGGTCTGACGGGCGGTACTTGCCGTGGTAATAGGTGTTCACCGCGTTTTCTTGCGCGCCGTCGAGCACGATGTCGGCCATCACCGGACGCTGGGTGTCGTAGAACGCCCGCCATTGGTCGGTGGTGCCCAGCATGGCGTGGGCGGGCATGCCGGTGAGGGCTTCGCAGGCGCGGTTCCAGTGGGTGACGCGGTGGTCTATGCCGATCACGAAGGTGGGCACCGAGCCCCCGTCCACGATTTGGGCCAACACGTTGCGGCTTTCCTGCAAGGCGGCTTCGGCCCGCCGCTGGTCGCTGATGTCTTGCAGGGTTTCAATGGCGCCCACCCGTTCGCCCTCTGCATTGAACAGCGGGGCCGATGTGAACGACAGCCAACGGCCGTTTTCGCCCAGGTTGGGGAAAAAATCTTCCGCCTGCACCCCACCCGGCACGGTGGCCGAGCGGCGCACGTGTTTGTAGAGGCCCAGTGAGTCGGGTTCACCCGACAGAATCAGGTCGGCCAGCACCGGGCGGGGGCTGGGGTAGAACGCGGCCCATTGGCGTTGCGTGCCCACCATGGACTGGGCGCTGTGGCCGGTCAACAGCTCGCAAGCGCGGTTCCAGTGGGTCACCTCGTGTGCGGCGTTCAACACAAACGTGGCCACCGGGTTGCCCTCCACGATGGTGGCGGGTTGCAGGCTGGCGGTGGAAGAGGGGTCGGGTCGCAGCGGCATGGGCCCCAGTATCCAACGCCTGCCGCACTTTTTCAGTGCAAGGCGCCCAATACCCGCTCTGCCGTGGCGGGTGCATCCAGCGAAACCGGCCCACCCAACCCCGCCTTGGCCCGCGCCTGTGCCACGGCGTCGCGCAGCGCTTCCCACACGCTGATGGCCAGCATGAACGGGGGTTCGCCCACGGCTTTGCTGCCGCCCACGTTGTCTTCGCGGTTGGGTTCGTGCCACAGGGCCACGTTGAAGTGCTCGGGCACGTCGCCAGCGGCGGGAATTTTGTAGGTGCTGGGCGCTTCGGACATTCCCAATAATCCAAAAAACCAGTGTTCATGCGGGCTTCCGGGATTTTTCAGGGTCGGTGGATTAAAATTTTTCCAATTTGCAATCTGATTCATATTCAGATGTTAATACTTCCTCATCCCTTATTTCTGTAGTGGATTTTCCTTTTGAGGATAGCATTAGGCCGCTTTCTAAATCTATGGTTGTCCAGCTAATTGTCTTTATTGTGTAGCTATCGCCAAAATAGCAAGATATGGTTTGATTTTCCACCAAAAGTAAAGCTCTTTTTTGTTTGTCGATAGTGGTTCCAATTGGCTTTATTCCGCCTTCTGTTTTTCCGCTTTGACGTCCACCCAAGACATTGCAGTAATTTTGCTCGATGGGTTTGTTGGGGTCGAAAAGGCGGCCTGAAAGAGTTACTATTGCTGAATTTCTAAGTGCCGCTGATATTGTTTGAAATTCAGTACTTTCGATTAAATTTCTATCGAAGTTTGTTTCAAAAATTGGCTGTGAACTAAAATCTATGAGTCCTTGGTTTGTTGTTGGAAATTTCAACCTGATGTATAGCAATTTACTCCAGGCTTCGGTTTCAAAATAATTTACTCCCTCAAATGATAAAGATCTGGTGGTTCCCTTTTTTATGGTTTTAGTTGGAAACCATGATTTTCTCTCTTTGGTACTTTCCTTGGTTAAGCAGATAGATTGAAATCCTGGAGTTACCTGTGTGGAGTAGTTTTTTATATTGTGGTCTTCGATTTGAGGTAAATTATCTTGAGCGTGCGTAGCGGAGATTGCGAATAGTGCAAATATTGCCAAAATTCTGAATCTAAAAAAATAGATCATATGCATTATCTTTGACTGGTGTATTGATATTTGATTGAAATCGCGGGTGAGATGGATTTCCTGCTAATGCCGATCCCGTTCAGCAGCATGACGTCCTGAACAATAGTAACAACGGTACTCTACGCCGTGTTCGTCATTCCATTCTTCTAGATCGCTGAATGTCATTTGCGCGCCGCAAATCGAGCAATTGGCAGGCAAATTATCTCCATTCTCGTTTTTGCAAAAAGTACAGCGATAGCGCGTTCCAGATGCTTTGTTAATTGCCATCGTGTGATTGCCGCATGCCTCGCATTCGATACGTGCAGGGACAGCATCAGGATCCTTCGGATCAATGGGATTGATTTCTTCAATCTCACCGGCCTCCCTGAGAGCGTCTAGTAGCTTGAATTGATACTCGTTAGAGAGAGCTGAAAAAATATCTTTAGTCGCTTCCGGCATTCGCTTCTCAACGTCTATGGCTCCGTAGTACTCAAGAAATTCCAGAACCGAGCGAAAAAGACGACCGATGACGATCCGAGCAGTAGGTACGTCCATTTCGAACTTGTGGTGCTCAATGTCGTTTCGCAGTTTTTTCAGCCACTCCAAATCCTTCTTGAAGTCTCCAGTAATAACGTCCTTCTCTTCGTTATTGATGAAGTTGACCGCCTCCCATAGGCCGATGGTTTTGGCGGTCGCCGGGTCGATCTTTGCCGCAAAAGGATTGGCGTAAATCAGCAGTGGATGCTTCTCAGTGATATGGTGCTTGAAGATCAGTTCAATGAAGTGCGCCATGTGGAGTACGCAGAACTTGTAGGCTTTTTTTTCACCTTCGTCACCTTCTTGGAATTTTTTCAATGCCTCTTCCAGGCTGTCCATCGCGTTGCCTAGCAAGTCAAGCTTGTGGCTCATGTGATCACCCTCCGTTCTCTCTTGGTTGTTCTTAAAGGTGAGTGCTTGCCGTAGACAGTCGTCCACTTTCGCTGCTCCGTGATCTCTGTCACTTCCTGACCGAATTCTCAAGCTTAATGCAGGATGTCAATCGTGCCGTGTTCGCCCGTCAAATTACGGCAGCACTGCTGCACTGCCCAAAGCACTCGTTCGGCCGTGGCGGGTGCATCCAGCGCCACCGGCCCACCCAACCCCGATTTGGCCCGCGCCTGTGCCACGGCGTCGCGCAGGGCTTCCCACACGCTGATGGCCAGCATGAACGGGGGCTCGCCCACGGCTTTGCTGCCGCCCACGTTGTCTTCGCGGTTGGACTCGTGCCACAGGGCCACGTTGAAGTGCTCGGGCACGTCGCCAGCCGCTGGAATTTTGTAGGTGCTGGGCGCACGGGTCAGCAGCGCGCCGGGGTTGCGCGTCGCATCTGCGGCTTCCCACACCAGCTCTTCGGTGGTGAGCCAGCCCATGCCCTGCACAAAGCCGCCCTCGATCTGGCCCACGTCAATGGCGGGGTTGAGGCTGTGGCCCACGTCGTGCAGGATGTCCACGGCCAGCACGCGGCTTTCGCCCGTGAGGGTGTCAATGGCCACCTCGGTGCAGGCCGCGCCGTAGGCAAAGTAATAAAAAGGCCGCCCGGTGAGGGTGTGTTTGTCGTAGTGAATTTTGGGCGTGCGGTAAAAGCCGTCGCTCCACAGCTGGATGCGGTTGGCATAGGCCGCGTGCACCACGTCGTCAAAGCGGCGGGTGGTGGAGGGCGTGCTGACGTGGCCCGCCCCATTGCTCACAAAAAACCGCACCGCGCCCGCGCCGCAGCCGTCCAGCCCGGCCACAAAGGCGGCCAGGTTGTCGCGCACATTTCGGGCGGCAAACTGGGCGGCGCGGCCGTTCAGGTCGGTGCCGCTGCTGGCGGCGGTGGCGCTGGCGTTGGGCACGCGGGCGGTGTCGCTGGCGCTGACCTGCACCCGCTCAAACGGCACGCCCAACTCGTCTGCCACGATTTGCGCCACCTTGGTGTGCAAGCCCTGGCCCATTTCGATGCCGCCGTGGTTCACCAGCACGCTGCCATCGGTGTACACATGCACCAGCGCCCCGGCCTGGTTGAACAGTGTGGCCGTGAAGCTGATGCCAAATTTCACAGGGGTCAGTGCAATGCCGCGCTGAATGACCGGGCTGCTGGCGTTCCAGGTGGCGATGTCGGACCTGCGTTTTTCGTAGCTGGAACTGCTTGCCAGCTGTGCGATGAGGGGCGAAAGGATGTTGTCTTCCACCGGCATCTGGTAGTGGGTGACGTTGCGGCTGTCTACGCCATACAGGTTGGCCAGGCGCACGGCCAGTGGGTCCATCTTCAGGTGGCGGGCGATGTCGCCCAGGATGGTTTCAATGGCGATCACGCCCTGCGGTCCGCCAAAGCCCCGGTAGGCGGTGTGGCTCTGGGTGTGGGTTTTGCAGCGGTAGCTGGCAATGGCCACGTCTGCCAGAAAGTAGGCGTTGTCGGTGTGGAACACGGCGCGGTCGGCCACGGGGCCCGACAAATCGGCGCTGAAGCCGCAGTGCGCCAGCTGCGTGATGTGCAGGCCGCACAGCAGGCCCTGGTCGTCGAAGCCCACCGTGTAGTCGTAGCTGAAGGGGTGGCGTTTGCCGGTGATGAGGAAGTCGTCGTCCCGGTCCAGCCGCAGCTTCACGGGGTGGCCGGTTTTTTGGGCGGCCAGCGCGGCCCACACGGCCAAGTGGCCGGCCTGGGTTTCTTTGCCGCCAAAGCCGCCGCCCAAGCGCCTGCATTCCACCCGCACGCGGTGCAGGGCCAAGCCCAGGGCGTGGGCCACCCAGTGCTGCACTTCGCCGGGGTGCTGGGTGCTGCTGTGCACCAGCCATTGGCCTTGCTCCAGCGGCAGGGCGTAGGCAATTTGGCCTTCCAAATAAAAGTGCTCTTGCCCACCCACCTCAAAGCTGCCGGTCAGCGTGTGGGGGGCGCGGGCCAGCGCGGCTGCGGCGTCGCCCCGGGCCACATGCACCGGCGGCAACACATAGCTTTGCGCCGCATGGGCCTGGCGGGCGTGCAGCACGGCGGGCAGGGGGGTGATGTGGGCTTTCACCAAGCGCGCGGCGCGGCGGGCGGTGTCCACGTCGGTGGCCACCACGATGGCCATGACCTGGCCCACGTGCTGCACGCTGCCGTGGGCCAGCACGGGTTCGTCG
>JBASFL010000071.1:0-47206 GCA_049653005.1 Burkholderiaceae bacterium
AAGGCGGTGCCGCATGACCACCAAGCCCCTGAAAGTCCTGTTCCTGGACATTGATGGCGTGCTGAACAGCGCGCGCACTGCGGTGGCCTGCAAAGGCTACCCCATGGAGTTGGACGGCTACCACCGGGCCATGTTCGATGACGTGGCGGTGGGCCTGATTCGCGGGCTCTGCGCCAAGGGTGGCGTGAGCGTGGTGGTGTCATCGGCCTGGCGCATCACGCACCACTGGGATGCCATCGGCCGCGCCCTGGACCTGCCCACCATGGACCGCACGCCATCACTGTGCGGCACCCGGGGAGACGAGATTCAGCACTGGCTGGACGCGCACCCCGAGGTGACGCAATACGCCATCGTGGACGACGACTCCGACATGCTGCCCAGCCAGCAATTCAACTTTGTGAAGACCGACGGCCGCAATGGGCTGATGTGGGATGACTTCACCAAGCTGTGCGCGATTTTCGGCATTGCCGCACACGACTGCGCCCCCACGCGAATCCGCGAGGGGAACACGAACAAACTGATTTGGGAGGACGCGTGACCCAACCCTGCAAAGACCACAGCCGCATGTCGCCCGAAGGCCGGGCCCTGGGCGAAAAGCTGGCGCGCATCACCGAGCCATGGGTGAAGCACCTGGCAGCAGAAGGCGAAGCAGACGAGCGCTGCAAAACCTGCGCATTTCGCGCGGGCACCGTGCCCAACGGCTGCATTCAGACCCAAATGGATGCCTTCAAAGCCTTGGTGGAAAAAGTGCCATTCCTGTGCCACCAGCGCAGCGGCATTTGCCACGGCTGGTATGCCGCCCAGGTGGGCATTCGGCAAAACGAGAAAGTGAAAGGCCCCATGGCCATGGACAAAGTGCCGTGGGAGTTCTCACCGGCTGATGACAAGGAAGAAGGCGCAGCATGTTCCTGACAGAAGAAGAGCTGGTGGAGCTGACCGGCTACCGCATTGCGTCAAAGCAGGTAAAGCACCTGAAGGCGCAGCGCATACCGTTCCACACCAACCGGGCAGGCCACCCCCGGGTGGCGCGGGCCATCATCGAGGGCGGCGGGGTCAAGGCCATGCAGGCCACCACAGCACCCAAACCCACCTGGAACCCGCCATGGGCCGCCGCCCAAGCGTAAACACGCACCTGCCCGAGCGCATGCGGGCACGGGTGCGGGGTGAGCGCACCTATTACTACTACGACACCGGAGGCACCCCTAGGCGCGAAGTGGCACTGGGCACCGACTACGTGCTGGCCGTGGCCGAGTGGGCCAGGCTGCACGAAACCGCTGTGGAAGTGAAGCCCACTGTGGCATGGGCCATTGGCAAATACTTGGCCAGCCCGCAATACGCCGACGTGGGCACGGGCACCCAGGCCGACTACGGCTACGCGCTGACGCAAATTGGCAAGCACTTCGGCACCGCGCCGCTGGACGAAGTGCGGCCCAGCCACATCACGCTCTACATCGACAAGCGCAGCGCCCACTCAAAGCACCGCGCCCTGCGCGAAAAAGCCGTGTTTTCCATGCTGTTCAGCTGGTGCATGGCCCGGGACTACTGCACCGCCAACCCCGTGGCCGCCATCAAAACCAAGCGCCTGCCTGGCCGCCGCAACATCTACATTGACGACGACAAATACAACGCGGTCTACCAGTTTGCCCCGCAAGACCTGAAAGACGCCATCGACCTGGCCTATTTCACCGGCCAGCGCCCAGCCGATGTGCTGAAGCTGACCACGCTGGACATTGAGGGCAGCGAGCTGCGCCTGATGCAAAACAAAACCGAGCGCCCCATGCGCATTGCCATCACCGGCGACCTGGCCGAGCTGCTGCAACGAATCCTGACCCGCAAAGCCCTGCACCCGATTGAGCGCGCGGCGCTGCTGGTGGACGAGAAGGGCAAGCCCATGACCAAGGCCAAACTGCGCACCCGCTTTGAAACCGCCCGCAACCGGGCCGGGCTGACCGGTGCACAGTACCAGTTCCGCGACCTGCGCCGAAAGGCGGCGGCCGAACTGAATGACGACAATGGGCTGGACAAAGCGCAGGCGCTGCTGGGCCACAAAAACCGCAGCACCACCGAGCACTACGCGTCGGGCAAGCCCCGGAAAGTGACCCTGTTGCCCCGGAAATCTGTTCCGCAAAAGCCGTTTTGCGGAAAAGCCCCAGAGGGAAAAGGCAACACCTAAAAATTATTTTTGCGGAACCAGAAACAGCCGCAAGCCCGCACCAGAACTGAATTGCGCACTAAATTCAGGTACTAGCGATGAGAGTCGTGGAGGTTCGAGTCCTCTCTTGGGCACCAAGTTTAAACCCCTCCACACCAAAACATTGCAGGGTTTTTTTACGTTTGAAAATAAATAACAAAAAAAGCGCCCATGAAACATGGGCGCACTTGCCGAGCAAACACCGACCCGCCCACAAATGCAGGCCGGTCAGCAGGGTGGCGTTGTTCAAATGGGCTGGGCAACCAGATCGTGCCCCTCAATGGCAACAACCCTGGCCTTGGTGAATTCGCCCACTTTCAGTGTTTTGCTGATTTTCTGGGGCGGCAACAAGCGCACAACACCATCAATCTCGGGCGCATCGGCATAGCTGCGGCCTTGCCCACCCTTCTTCCCTAGCCCCGGGGCTGTATCGACAAGCACCTGCAAGGTGTCGCCTATTCGTCGGTGCAAACGAGCCGATGAAATCTGCTCAGCCACCGCCATCACGCGGGCACGGCGCTCCTCGCGCAGCGCCTCGGGCAACTGAAGATCCAAGGCATTCGCCGTTGCACCCTTGACGGGTGAATAGGCAAAACAACCCACGCGGTCAATTTGAGCTTCGCCCAGGAAATTCAAAAGGTGCTCGAACTCTTCCTCCGTCTCACCCGGAAACCCAGCAATGAATGTGCTGCGCAACACCAAATCTGGGCAAATTTCACGCCACCGCTGAATACGCTCCAAATTCTTTTCGCCACTCGCTGGCCGCTTCATGCGTTTCAGCACGGCGGGATGGCTGTGCTGCAAAGGCACATCCAAATAAGGCAAACACAAACCCTCTGCCATCAGCGGCAGGATGTCATCCACGTGCGGGTAGGGGTACACATAGTGCAGCCGCACCCAAGCGCCATGTTCACGGGCCGACAGCCCCAGGGCCCTCACCAGATCGTAAAGACGGGTTTTGACCGGCTTGCCATCCCAAAAACCAGTTCGGTACTGCACATCCACACCATAAGCGGAGGTGTCCTGACTCACCACCAGCAACTCTTTCACCCCGGCTTTGAAAAGACGGGCTGCTTCCGAGAGAACGTCGCCCACCGGACGGCTGACCAGACCGCCGCGCATGGAGGGGATGATGCAGAACGTGCAGCGGTGATTGCACCCTTCGCTGATTTTCAAATACGCGTAGTGCTTGGGCGTGAGTTTGATGCCTTGGGCAGGCACCAAATCCAAAAAGGGGTCATGAGGCTTGGGCAGGTGCCGGTGAACCGCATCCATCACCTCTTGCGTGGCATGGGGCCCAGTCACCGCCAATACCGCTGGGTGCATGGACGACACCAAATTGCCGCCCGAGTCGTCCTGCTTGGCACCCAAGCACCCCGTCACGATCACGCGACCGTTTTCCGCCAATGCTTCGCCGATGGTGTCCAGACTTTCCTTGACAGCGTCGTCAATGAACCCACACGTGTTGACGATGACCAGATCCGCCCCCTGAAAAGTCTTGGCGGTTTGGTAACCCTCGGCGCTCAATTGGGTCAGTATCAACTCTGAATCGGTCAGGGCTTTGGGGCAACCCAAGCTGACAAAACCAATTTTCGGGGTGGCGAGGGTTGGGGCAGAGACGGCTTCAGAGCTCAAGTAACACCTGTGAATGTGAGGAATGGCGTCAGCGCTTCAGGCCCATGGCAGCCAGCATTTGTTCGCTGCTGCGCTGCATTTGCTCTTGCACTTGTTGAAAGGCGGTTTTGGACTGCTCCAGGTAACTGCCCATCATGGTTTGAACGACGGGGCCTTGTACATTCAAAAATTGGTTCCAAGCCTCTGGCGTCATGCCTTTGGGTTGGTGCGCCACTTTTTGCTGCATCTCCATGAACACCTGCATGTTCTTTTCAAGGTAGGCCCCCACAAAACCCTGCATGGCGTGTCCGTAGAAACGGATGATGTTTGCCAAAATTTGCTCGGTGAACAAGGGCACCCCAGCCGTTTCCTCCTCCAGAATGATCTGGAGCAATATGCTGCGGGTCAAATCGTCGCCCGATTTGGCATCCAGCACCACAAAAGGGTGCGCCTCCATAACCAAGCCCTTGACTTCCGCCAACGTGATGTAGGTGGACGTGTCGGTGTCGTACAGACGGCGGTTGGGGTATTTTTTGATGACCCGGACCCCTGCTTGGGCCGTGTCGGCTTCGGGTTTGTTTTTGTTCACAGAACAAATCCTTGGTGAAGATGCCGGGCTGCTTTGCCACTCAAGCAAACGCGACAAAGACGGCCTGAAAGCACTTTGCCCATTCGGTTCGTGCAAAGAAAAAGGGCCTTGTCGTTTGACAGGCCCTTGATTTCATTCGGAGTTTGGTAGGCGCGATTGGACTCGAACCAACGACCCCCACCATGTCAAGGTGGTGCTCTAACCAGCTGAGCTACGCGCCTACAAACGATTCGAAGCTCGAATTATAGCGTCTAAATTGCCTGGTTCAAAAGCCAACTAAAAAAGAGTGTGTTCACGGCGAAGACGCTACCTGCGGCGGGCCATGCGCACACCCTCCACATCGGTCAATGTGGACAACACACGGTGGAGTCGTTGGGCGTCAGAAACCTCTACCGTGAAGGTCATCCACGCCAAGCCCTTCACCGACTGGGTTTGCACGCCGATGACATTGATTTTTTCCCGGGCAAACACTTCGGAAATGTCGCGCAGCAAGCCCTGCCGGTCCCGGGCTTCCACTGACACATCCACGGGGTAAAAGGCGGCTTCGTTGCCTTTTGCACCCCGCCACTGCACGGCAATCACCCGGTCGGGGTGGGTGCGCGACAGGTAACGGTAATCGGCGCAGTCGGCCCGGTGGATGCTGACGCCCTTGCCCTTGGTGACAAAGCCGCCAATGGCATCGGGTGGCGCGGGCTTGCAGCACTTGGCCAGCTGGGTCAGCATGGAGTCAACCCCCACCACCAACACGTGGCTGCCCGAAAACTTGTCGCTTTGGCGGTGTTTGCGCACAAACGGCAACTCGTCACTCGGCGGCTCGGGCTCCGGGGGGGTGAGCTGGTTTTCAATGGCCCGCAACGACAACTCGTCTTTGCCCACCACTTCAAACAACTGGCTGCTGGACGAAAAGCCCATTTGGGTGGCCAGATCGTCCAGGCTGAGCGCTGTTTTGCCCTCGCGCTGCAACAATTTTTCCACCGCTTCACGGCCTCGGGCCACGGTGGCCTCGGTCGCCAGGCCGTTGAACCACGCCCTGACCTTGGCCCTGGCCCGCGCCCCAACCAGGTAGCCCAAATCGGGGTTGAGCCAATCGCGCGACGGCCCACCTTCTTTGGCAGCGATGATTTCCACGGTTTGCCCGTTGTCGAGGGCTGTGCTGAGGGTCACCATCACGCCATTGACTTTGGCGCCCCTGCAACGGTGGCCCAGGTTGGTGTGCACGGTGTAGGCAAAGTCAACCGGGGTGGCCCCTTTGGGCAATTCGACGATGGCGGCATCGGGCGTGAGCACGTAGATGCGATCGTCGAACAGCGCCTGGGTGCTGCCGCTGAAGTCACGCTCCCAGGCCAGCAGCTGGCGCAACACGGCAATTTTGGTGTCGTACTCCGACGTGGCAGACACCCCGGCATAACCTTTGCTGCCCGCCTCTTTGTAAGCCCAGTGCGCCGCCACGCCGTGTTCGGCGTGTTGGTGCATGGCCTCGGTGCGGATTTGGATTTCAATCGCCCTGCCCTGCCCGTCGCGCACCACGGTGTGCAGCGACTGGTAACCGTTGGGTTTGGGGCTGGCAATGTAGTCGTCAAACTCTTCGGTCACGGGCTGAAAGTGGGCGTGCACCCAGGCCAGCACGGCATAGCAAGCGGCCACATCGGCCACCACCACACGCAACGCGCGAATGTCAAACACGCGGTCGAAGTTCAGCGACTTGCCCCGCATTTTTTTGGCAATGCTGTAGATGTGCTTGGGGCGCCCCTGCACCTGCACCTCCAGACCCTGGGCGCGGATTTCGCGCTCCAGGCGTTCGCGCAGATCCGCCATGTAGGTTTCGCGCTCGGTGCGCTTTTCATCCAGCAGGCGGGCGATGTGTTTGTAAGTGTCGGGCTCCAGGAAGCGAAAGGCCAGGTCTTCCATCTCCCACTTGATCTGCCAAATGCCTAGGCGGTTGGCCAGGGGGGCAAACACATGCAACGCTTCCCAGGCCAAATCGACCGGTGGCGATTGCTTCACAGCGGCGAAATGGCGAAGGGTTTGCAAGCGTGACGCCAGCCGCAACATGACCACTCGCAAATCCCTCGAAAAGGCCAGCAGCATCTTGCGCACGTTTTCGGTCTGGCTGGCCGCCAGCTCGGACACCGGGGCCTTGTTCCCCGACGGGGCACCGGGCACCGCCGCCGCGCGTTCGCGCTCTTGGCGGGCTTCAGCGGCTTTCAGCCGGGCCTGGCGCTGCAGGTGCACCAGTTTGGTGGTCTCCATGGCCAGCTCGGCAAAGTTGCTGCCAAACGCTTTGGTGATGACCTCTTGTGGCTTGTTCAGGTGCTCGCAGGCGTACACCAGGTAACACGCGGCCTGCATGGCTTCCGAGCCACCAATGGCCGCCAGGATGTGGGTGACCGCATCGGCGTGCGAGAGGATGTTTTCGCCCGTGTCCAAGGTGGCGGCGGCCAGCAGGGGCTCGGCAAACGCCCGCGCCCGCGCTGTGGCATGGGCGGGCGCGGCAAAGCCGTCAGCGGTGGCGGCCACGATGAGGGCGGGGCCACTCTCGGGCGCTTGCACAGACGCGGCAGAGGCGTGCGGAATATCGGTGGTTCTCATGCCGGGTCCAACAAAAACGACACCACCGCCTGCACCTGATCGGGGGCCACCAGCGTGGGGGCGTGGCCCACCCCCTCAAATGCCAGACAGCGGGCTTTGGGGCCGCGCTCGGTCATGGCCTGTGCGGTGGCCACGCTCAGCAAATCGGACGATGCACCGCGCAAGACCAGGGTGGGCGCGGAAATGTGGTCGTAAATGTGCCAAAGCACGGCTTCGCCTTGTGCCGCAGCCTCAAGCGCCGCCGAGCCGGTCAGGGCTTTGAACGGCTCGGCCATGCGCGGGTCGTAGTGCAGCACAAACGCCCCGTTTTCCTCGCGGAACATGGGGGTGCTGAGGGCCAACCACTCGGCAGCGGTGTGCGGGCCAAACCCGGCTGAAATGCCCAGCAAATAGTCGGCCCCGGCTTGCACGGTGTCAAACCGCAGCGGCAGCCCCAGGTAGCTGCCAATGCGTTGCAGGGCCACGGGCTCAATCACAGGCCCCACGTCGTTCAGCACCAGGCGGTGCAGCCCGCTGCTGGGGTGGGCAGACACACCCAGGCCAATCAACCCGCCCATGCTGGTGCCCACCCAGTCGATGGTCTGCACGCCTTGCGCACGCAGCTCGGCCAACAAGGCCAGCATGTCGCCCGCATAGACGGGAATTTGGTAATCGGCGGGGTTGGCCAACCAGTCGCTGTGGCCACGGCCGGCCACGTCTGGGCACACCACGCGCACGTGGGGCTGCAAGTGGCGGGCCAGCACATCGAAATCACGCCCCTGGCGGCTGAGGCCGTGCACACACACCACCACGTGCTGCGCGTTGCCCCCAGGGCCGACAGGCCAGTCCCAATACGCCATGCGCCGGGGCTGAGCGCCCTGGGCCAACGCGGGGCCAGGGCACTCGGTGTGGCGCAGATGGGGTTCACCGGTGAACGGCGTGGGGGTGTGGGCTTGGGTCATGGGGCAGCGCCTGCGGCGGGACGTGAAACGGCTTCGAGATAATGAATGCAGGGCAAGAGCACGCTGAGTGGCTGGTTCTGCCTGGACCGCACATTAAATGCACATTGAAACCAAATCGTAATGGAATCGGAGAAGCACATGCTGAAGCACAAAACCGCCCTCGTCACAGGCTCCACCAGCGGCATCGGTCTGGGCATTGCCAAGGCCCTGGCACGCCAGGGCGCCAACATCATGCTCAACGGCTTTGGTGACGTGGAAGCAGCCAAGGCCGAAGTGGCCGCGCTGGGCGTGAAAGTGGGCTACCACGGCGCCGACATGAGCAAACCCGCCGACATTGAAGCCATGATGGCCGCGGCAGCCGCCGAGTTTGGCCGCGTGGACATTCTGGTGAACAACGCGGGCATCCAGCACGTGGCCACGGTGCAAGACTTCCCGGTGGAGCGGTGGGACGCCATCATTGCCATCAACCTCTCCAGCGCCTTTCACACCACCCGCTTGGCGTTGCCCGCCATGCAAGCGGCCGGCTGGGGCCGGGTGATCAACGTGGCATCGGTGCACGGCTTGGTGGGGTCGGCGCAAAAGTCGGCCTACGTGGCGGCCAAACACGGCATAGTGGGCCTGACCAAGGTCACCGCGCTGGAAAACGCCACCACCGGCGTGACCTGCAACGCCATTTGCCCTGGCTGGGTGCTGACCCCGCTGGTGCAAAAACAGGTGGATGCCAAAGCCGCCGCACTGGGCATCAGCAACGAAGAATCCAAGCGCCAGTTGCTGGCCGAAAAAGAACCCTCGCTGCAATTCACCACGCCCGAAGAGCTGGGCGAGCTGGCGGTGTTTTTCTGCTCGGCAGCCGCCAACAACGTGCGCGGCGTGTCCTGGCAAATGGACGGGGGCTGGACCGCGCAATAACGCGCCACCCACCGCTTCACTTCAACCGCACGGTGCCGTTCACCGACAACTGCACCGTGCTGGTACCGGCCTCCACCGGCACGGGGGCATCGCTGGTGGCCGACATGGCGCGAGTGGCCATGGCCATGGGCCGCACCTGGCCGCCACCGCCATCCACCGCCCCCACGTTCACCTGCACCAACTGGTAAGCCTTGAAGCCAAACGACTGCGCCACCGCCTGCGCCTTGACCTGAAAACGGGCAATGGCCTGTGCCTGCAAATCTGCCTCCAGCGCGGTGCGGGCGGTGGGGCTCAGGCCAAACGACAGGCCTTGCAGCGTGAGACTTTGCACCCTGCCCGCCACGGTGGTGATGCGGGCAAAGTCGCGTCCCTCCACCGTTAGGCTCACGCTGCCTTGCCAACCGTTGACCTTGCCGTCGCGCCCGTAGCGGGGTGACAAACTGAAATTGCCGCTGCGCAACTCCAGCTGCCCTTTCTCTGCCTGCGGCCGGGCCACGGCCAAGGCTGCGTCCAGCGCCTGCTTCAGCTGGGTTTGCACCGCAGCGGGTTCGGTGCCGTCGCGGGTGGTGGACAGCGTGAGCGTCAGCCAGTCTTGCGGCACCTCCACCGACGCGGTGGCCGACAGGGCCACGCGGTTGAACGGGTCGTCCCCCGGGGCTTTGGCGTCTTGCGCGTGGGCATTTTGAATGCCAAAAATGCCTCCAGCGCTTGCCAGTATTGCAAAGTTAACTATGGATTTCTTGACCATGGCTTCAGAAAAAATATGCATACAACGCCTTGTGTGAACCGTGAACACCTGCTGGGTTTGTAACCGCTGGCGGCCAGCAGACCACCCCCACGTGTAAGCGGGTGTTTCAAAACCTCCCCAAAACCTCTCCTTGCGTGCGCCGCTGGCTGTGCAAGCCCCCGGCAACGCCACACAATGCGGCACCGCCCTTTTTTGCCCTGACCCCTTTCGCCATGCCCCACAGCACCGAAGCCACACTTGCCAACCCCACCGCATCGCCCGCCGCCCGGCCCGACAAAATTCTGGTGGTAGACGACGACGCCCGCATCCGCGACCTGCTGCGCCGATACCTCACCGGCGAGGGTTTTGTGGCCATCGTGGCCGACAGCGGCGCCGCCATGGACAAGGTGCGCCAGCGCGAATCGGTGGATCTGATCGTGCTCGATTTGATGATGCCCGGCGAAGACGGCCTGTCCATCTGCCGCCGCCTGCGCGCCGCCAACGACCGCACCCCCATCCTGATGCTGACCGCCAAGGGCGACGAGATGGACCGCATCGTGGGCCTGGAGCTGGGCGCCGACGACTACCTGCCCAAACCCTTCAACCCCCGCGAACTGCTGGCCCGCATCCACGCCGTGCTGCGCCGCCGCCCACCCGAGCTGGCCCCCGGCGCCCCGTCGGACGAAGGCCAGGTGGCCTTCGGCGACTTTGTGCTGGACATGGGCCAACGCACCCTGCGCAAACAGGGCACCGAGCTGCCACTGACCACCGGCGAGTTCGCCATGCTCAAAGCGCTGGTCAAGCACCCCCGCGTGCCCCTGACCCGCGAGCGCCTGGCGCAGCTGGCCCGGGGCCGCGAGTTCGAAGCCTTCGACCGCAGCCTGGACGTTCAAATCAGCCGCCTGCGCAAAATGATCGAGGCCGACCCCTCTGCCCCCAAACACATCCAAACCGTGTGGGGCGTGGGCTACGTGTTTGTGCCCGACAACCAGGGCTGACCCCACATGCGGTGGCTCAGCGCCCCCCACTGGCTGGGCAGGCTCAGCCTGTTCTGGCGTACGTTTTTGTACTTGGCGCTGCTGCTGGCCGTCAGCGTGGTGGCTTGGCTGCAAACCTTTGTGGCGCTCGAATTTGAGCCCCAGGCCCTGCAACGGGCGCGGCAGGTGGCGTCCATGGTCAACCTCACCCGCACCGCGCTGCAAAACGCCGACCCCATTGCCCGCGTGTCGCTCGTCAAAACCCTGGTGGACGAAGAAGGCCTGCGCATCGCCCCCCGCGAGCCTGGCGACACCCACCTGGACTACGGCACCGACGCCTTCACCCGCAAAGTGGCCGCCGAACTGGCCCTGCGGCTGGGCCCCGGCACCGTGGTGGCCCGCGCCGTGAACGGCTTCGAAGGCCTGTGGGTGGGCTTCACCATGGAGCGCGAGAGCTACTGGCTGCTGCTCGACCCCCGGCGCGTGGCCGCCATCCACGGGCGCACCTGGTTGATCTGGCTCAGCACCGCAGCGTTGCTGTCGCTGTTGGGCGCGGTGGTGATGGCGCGGCTCATCAACCGGCCCCTGCAACAACTGTCGGTGGCCACGGCCCGGTTGCGCCAGGGCAACTACACCCCCAGCCTGCTGGACGAACACGTGCCCACCGCCGAAATACGCGAGGTGAACCAGGGTTTCAACCGCATGGCCCGCGAGCTGGCCCAGGTGGAGCACGACCGCGCGCTGATGCTGGCTGGCATCTCGCACGACCTGCGCACCCCCCTCGCCCGCCTGCGGCTGGAAGCCGAAATGAGCGTGCCCGACCCCCAGGCCCGGGCCGACATGGTGTCGGACATGGCGCAAATAGACGGCATCGTGGCGAAGTTTTTGGACTATGCCCGCCCCGGCCACGGCACCCGCGAGCCCACCGATGTGAGCGCCCTGCTGGCCAGCGCCGCCCAGGCCTTGGCGCAAGACGAAGGCCTGCGCATCACGGTGCAGGCGCCGCCCCACCTGGTGGCCCTGGCCGACCCGGTGGACCTGCTGCGCGTGGTCAACAACCTGCTGGAAAACGCCCGCCGCTACGGCAAAACCCCGGGCCAGCCATACGCCGACGTGACGCTGAGCGCCGAACGCCACGGCCACGGTGCACAAGCCCGCGTACACGTCACGGTGGCCGACCACGGCCCCGGCGTGAGCGCCGACACCCTGACCCGCATGACCCAGCCGTTTTTCCGCGCCGACGAAGCGCGCAGCCAGGCCAGCGGTGCGGGCCTGGGGCTGGCGGTGGTGGAAAAAATGCTGCAACGCATGGGCGGCACGCTGGCGTTGCAAAGCCCGGTGCAGCGTCCGGGGCAAAGGCCGCCCCAGCCGCAAGGGCCAGGCCTGCAAGCCACCCTCAGCCTTCAGGCTGAAAAATAGGCATTAAAAATGCCTCCAGCGCTTGTCTGTATTGACTTTACAGCTGCGCTTTTAAACAGGCCTTAACCAGCCAGCAGCGCCACCACCTGCGCTTCCATGCTCAGGCCCTGGCCCACCGGGCCCAGCTTTTCGGCGGTTTTGGCCTTCACGTTCACCTGCCCCACCGCCACCCCCAGGCACTGCGCCACGTTGGCGCACATGGCGGGAATGTGGGCGGCCAGTTTGGGGGCCTGGGCCACCACGGTGCTGTCCAGGTTCACCAGCTCAAAGCCTGCGGCACGCACGCGGACCATGGCCTCGGCCAGCAGCACACGCGAATCGGCCCCTTTGAAGCGGGCATCGGTGTCCGGGAAGTGGCGGCCAATGTCGCCCAGTCCGGCAGCGCCCAGCAGCGCATCGGTGATGGCGTGCAGCAGCACGTCGGCATCGGAGTGGCCCAGCAGCCCGTGGGTATGGGGCACCACCACGCCGCCCAGCACCAGCGCGCGGCCGGGCACCAGGGCGTGGCAGTCCCAGCCTTGGCCCACGCGAAGGCGGGGCAAGGCTGAGGGGGTGGCGGCTTGGGGTGTGGTCATGCCGTTCGGCCTTTCAAAATGGCTTGGGCCAGCGCAAAGTCTGGCGGGTAGGTGAGTTTGAAGTTTTCGGCGCTGCCGGGCACCAGCTTGGGGGCCAGGCCCAGGGCTTCCATGGCACTGGCCTCGTCGGTGATGTCGGCAAACCCGCTGGCTTCGGCCAAGGCAAGGGCGCGTTGCAACGCCCCCAGGCGGAACATTTGGGGGGTTTGCGCCAGCCACTTGTCGGCCCGGGGCACGGTGGCGGCCACGCGGCCGTCGGGGGTGGCGGACTTCAGGGTGTCGGGCAGGGGCAATGCCAGCAGGCCGCCCACGGCGTCGCCGATGCAGGCGTCGATCAGCGCGTTCACCTGCGCGGGCGTGACCAGGCAGCGCGCCGCGTCGTGCACCAGCACCCAGTCGTGCGGCTGCGCGCCTTGGGCCAACAAATGGGCCAGTCCGTGGAACACGGTGTGGGCGCGGGTGGGCCCGGCGCAGGGTGCCACAGCCAGCTGTGGGCCTGGGGCATCTCCAAGGTGTTCAGGCCAGGCCGCTTGGGCGGTGTCGGGGCCGGTGGGGTCGTCAGCGGCCACCACCACGAGCACGGTGGTGAGCCGGGCCACCCGGGCCAGGGCGTGCAGCGTGTGGCCCAGCACAGGCAGGCCTGCCACCGGTCGGTATTGCTTGGGGGCTCCCGCCCCCGCGCGCGAGCCGTTGCCACCACAGGGCACCAGGGCGAACAAACGGGGAGCGTCAGAAGGTGTTGGGGTGGGGGTCACAGGCGGCCAGAAAGGGTCACGGGGGGTCACAAAACGTTCAAAAATGGCGTGGTATTGTGCAACGCGCTGTTGCCCACACACCCGCCCACATGCCCACTCCAACACCCCAAAGTGCCACCCCCAACCGCCGCCAATGGCTGCAACACCTGGGCACCCACGCCCTGGCACTGGGGGCCCTGTCTGGGTGGGCCAGCGCCCAAGCCCACGCGGCGGAGCCTGGCCGCAAAACCGGGCATCTGGTCATTGTGGGGGGCGCTGAAGACCGGCTGCAAGACCGCGCCGTGCTGCGCCGGTTCATTGAACTCAGCGGCGGCCCGCTGGCGCGCATTGTGTTGTGCACCGGGGCCAGCGGCGACCCCGAGGGCTCGTGGAAAGGCTACGAGCCCGTGTTTGCCGACCTGGGCGCGCAGCGCGTCACCCACTTGGCCCTGGGCTCGGCAGACGAAGCCAACCGGCCCGAGGTGGCGCAAGAAATTTTGGCCGCCGACGGCTTTTTCATGAGCGGTGGCGACCAGCGGCGGCTGATGGAGCGGCTGTGGGAAACCGCCGCCGCCCGCGCCATCCACCTGGCCTTTCATGTGAACGGCTGCACCGTGGGCGGCACCAGCGCGGGCGCGGCGGTGATGTCGCGCGCCATGCTGGCCATTGGCGAAGCCACCCGCCGGCCTGAAAAAGACGTGGTCAGCATGGACATTGGCCTGGGCCTGCTGCCCCGCGCCATCGTGGACCAGCATTTCAACGAACGCGGGCGGCTGGGCCGCCTGCTGTCGGCCCTGGCGCAGCGGCCCGACCTGCTGGGCGTGGGCATTGACGAAGACACCGCCCTGGTGGTGGGCCGCAACCGCTTTGTGGAGGTGGTGGGCGCGGGCAACGTCACCGTGGTGGACGGCCGCCGCATGGCCACCAACGTGCGTGAACTGGGCCCCGAAGAACGGCTGGAAATGCTGGGCGTGCAACTGCACCTGCTCACATCAGGCCACCGCTACCCCGCCTTGCCACCGGGCGCGGCCCTGCCGCCCGGCGAGCGCCGTTTGCCCCCGGCCCTGCACGACGCCCTGCGCCTGCTGACCGAGCCCGGGGCCATTCGAGGCTGACGCCAGCCGTTGGAAACGGCCCCCTAAAATTGGGCATGGACCTGCCCAAGCTGCCCCCCGGTAAACGCCACACCCTCCCCCGCCCCACAGGCTCTGCCGACGCGCTGCTGCTGGCCCAACTGGGGGCCCGCGAAAAAGCCGCTGGCAAGCCCATGGCCATCGTCACGTCCGACGCGGTGGACGCCCAGCGCCTGCTGGACGAAATGGCGTTTTTCGCGCCCACGCTGCGCTGCGCCCTGTTTCCCGACTGGGAAACCCTGCCCTACGACACCTTCAGCCCCCACCAAGACCTGATTTCCGAGCGCCTGGCCACGCTGTGGCGCATCCAGCAGCACGACAAAGACACGGGGGCCGACGTGGTCATCGTGCCCGCCACCACCGCGCTGTACCGCTTGGCCCCGCCCTCGTTTCTGGCGGGCTACACCTTCCAGTTCAAGGTGAAACAAAAGCTGGACGAGGCCAAACTGAAAGGCCAGTTGACGCTGGCGGGCTACAACCACGTCACGCAGGTGGTCAGCCCGGGTGAATACGCCGTGCGCGGCGGGTTGATTGACCTGTTCCCCATGGGCAGCCCCGTGCCCTACCGGGTGGACCTGTTTGACGACGAAATAGACAGCATCCGCACCTTTGACCCCGACAGCCAGCGCAGCCTGTACCCCGTGCCCGAGGTGCGCCTGCTGCCCGGGCGCGAGTTCCCCATGGACGACGCGGCCCGCGCCAAATTCCGCAACCGCTGGCGCGAGCTGCTGGACGGCGACCCCACCAAGAGCCGCATCTACAAAGACATGGGCAACGGCGTGGCCACGGCCGGCATTGAGTACTACCTGCCGCTGTTTTTTGACGACACGGCCACCGTGTTCGACTACATCGGGGCCGATGCCACGGTGGTGCTGCACGGCGAGCTGGAGCCCGCCTTCCAGCGCTTCTGGCAAGACACCAAAGACCGCCACCGCCTGCTGCAAGGCGACACCGACCGCCCCGTGTTGCCCCCCGAATCGCTGTTTCTGGGCACCGAGCAGTTCTACGCCCGTGCCAAGGCCCACGGCCAACTGGTGGTGCGCCCTGCCACGGCAGGTGGCGCAGATTCCATAGCTGACAACGCAGATGCATCAAGCGCCTGGGCCGAATTTGGCTCACTTCCTGCCCTGACCGTGGTGCGCGGCGCCCCGGAGCCGCTGCAACACCTGCAAGCCCACATCAAAGCCAGCCCCCACCGCGTGCTGGTGCTGGCCGAAAGCGATGGCCGCCGCGAAAGCCTGCTGGACTTTTTGCGCACCGGCGGCGTGTCGCCCCCGGCGTTTGACAGCCTGGCCGAGTTCCAGGCCAGCGACGAAAAAGTGGGCATTGCCACCGCCGCGCTGACCGTGGGTTTTGCCTGGCACGAAGGCGGCATAGACCTCGTCACCGAGACCGAGCTGTTTGCCAGCGGCCCCACCACCCGCCGCCGCAAAAAGCAGGAACAGGTGAGCGACGTGGAAGCGCTCATCAAAGACCTGAGCGAACTGAACGTGGGCGACCCCGTGGTGCACAGCGCCCACGGCATTGGCCGCTACCGGGGCCTCATCAACATGGACATGGGCATTCAAAACCCCGACGGCACGCCCGCGCCGCAGGAGTTTTTGCACCTGGAATACGCCGACAACGCCACCTTGTACGTGCCGGTAAGCCAGTTGCAACTCATCAGCCGCTACACCGGTGTGAGCGCCGACGAAGCCCCGCTGCACAAGCTGGGCAGCGGCCAGTGGGAAAAGGCCAAACGCAAAGCCGCCGAGCAGGTGCGCGACAGCGCGGCCGAGCTGCTGAACATCTACGCCCGCCGTGCCGCCCGCGTGGGCCACCCCTTCCGCTACAGCCCGGCCGACTACGAAACCTTTGCCACCGACTTCGGGTTTGAAGAAACCGCCGACCAAAAGGCCGCCATTCACTGCGTCATTCAAGACATGATTTCGCCCCGCCCCATGGACCGCCTGGTGTGCGGCGACGTGGGCTTTGGCAAAACCGAGGTGGCCCTGCGCGCCGCGTTTGTGGCCGTGACCGGCGGCAAGCAGGTGGCCTTTCTAGCCCCCACCACGCTGCTGGCCGAGCAGCACTTTCAAACCCTGGTGGACCGTTTTGCCAAATGGCCCGTGAAGATTGCCGAGATGAGCCGCTTCCGCTCGGCCAAAGAAATCACGCTGGCAGCCAAAGGCATTGCCGATGGCACCGTGGACATCGTGGTGGGCACGCACAAGCTGCTGAGCGAGAAAACCCAGTTCAAAGACCTGGGGCTGCTCATCATTGACGAAGAGCACCGCTTCGGTGTGCGCCACAAAGAGCAGATGAAGCAACTGCGCGCCGAGGTGGACGTGTTGACCCTCACCGCCACCCCCATTCCCCGCACCATGGGCATGGCGCTGGAAGGCCTGCGCGACCTGAGCGTGATTGCCACCGCCCCCCAGCGCCGCCTGGCCATCAAAACCTTTGTGCGCAGCGAAAGCCAGGGCGTCATTCGCGAAGCCGTGCTGCGCGAGCTGAAACGCGGCGGGCAGGTGTACTTCCTGCACAACGAGGTGGACACCATCGAAAACCGCAAGCAAAAGCTGGAAGAGTTTTTGCCCGAAGCCCGCATTGCCATTGCCCACGGCCAAATGCCCGAGCGCGAGCTGGAGCGGGTGATGCGCGACTTTGTGGCCCAGCGCTTCAACGTGCTGCTGTGCTCCACCATCATCGAGACCGGCATTGACGTGCCCACCGCCAACACCATCATCATGGCGCGGGCCGACAAATTTGGCCTGGCCCAGCTGCACCAGCTGCGCGGGCGCGTGGGCCGCAGCCACCACCAAGCCTATGCGTATTTGATGGTGCCCGACATCGAAGGCCTGACCAAACAGGCCCAGCAGCGGCTGGACGCCATCCAGGCCATGGAAGAGCTGGGCAGCGGCTTTTATTTGGCCATGCACGACCTTGAAATCCGCGGCGCGGGCGAGGTGCTGGGCGAAAACCAAAGCGGCAACATGCTGGAAGTGGGCTTCCAGCTGTACAACGAAATGCTCAGCGAAGCCGTGCGCTGCCTGAAAGCCGGCAAAGAGCCCGACCTGCTGAAGCCCCTGAGCGCGGCCAGCGACATCAACCTGCACGCCCCCGCCCTGCTGCCCAACGACTACTGCGGCGACGTGCACCTGCGCCTGAGCTTTTACAAAAAACTGGCCATGGCCAAGCGCAACGAACAAATCGACACCCTGCTGGAAGAACTGGTGGACCGCTTTGGCAAGCTGCCCCCACAGGCCCAAACCCTGATCGACGTGCACCGCCTGCGCACCTTGAGCGAGCCCTATGGCGTGGTGAAAGTGGACGCCGCCCCGGGCGTGATCACCATCACCTTCAAAAAGAACCCGCCCGTGGACCCCATGGCCATCATCCAGATGATCCAGAAAAACCGGCACATCAAACTGGCCGGGAACGAAAAGCTGCGCATTGAACGCGAACTGCCCGAGGCGAAAGACCGCGCGCAGCTGGTGCGGGATGTGTTGCGGGGGTTGGGGACGCCGGTGGGTGGGTGAGGGCTGGGCACTTGAATTTTGCTATTTTATTTATCTGTCGAGCATCACTACGATCTTCTGAGATACGACAGCCAACAGCCTCACTTTCAGGAGAAACCCATATGCTGAATATCTCTCAGTGCTCGCTTTGCCTCTCAAATTTATAAGATAAATTTCTTTAAATCAATCAATTCATATCCAATGGAAAAAAGAAATGAACTTCGTCGCTACACCAATCTCCCCGTGTTACTCCACATTCTACAGAATAAATTTATTACTCTACGCCCACCAAGCAACTGGGATGATCAGAATGACAAGGAGTTAATGAGATCTTATTCGGAAGCCAAGAATAATAAAACTTGTTTGGCATTGTGCTTTGCTCAGGCGGCAGAAACATATCATCACTGGAAAATTTTTTCCCCTGGGTATGATGGGGCTTGCATAGTATTTAACAAGAACGAATTAATTCACAAAGCCGATCATGAAAATATTCGCCATGGATCAGTGAAATATCTAAGCCTAGAAAAAATAAAGAAAAATGAGCCGACACTGGAAGATTTCCCATTCTCCAAACGAAGTGCATACCGAGATGAGAAAGAATACAGATTCCTCTTTGAGAGCATCGATGATGAATTGGAGGAAAAAATAATCCCAATAGACCGAGAAACGATCAATCGAATTATTATAAACCCATGGATGCATGAGTCACTTTTCACATCCACGGCGAAGATGATTTCATCAATTTCTAGTTTTGAAGCAACCACAGTGCGCCAATCAACCATAATAAGCTCTAGGCAATGGAAAGCTCTTGCAAATGATTACACAGCCAGATAAATGCAATAACTTAAAAAACCCCATACCAATACCGCCGAAATAAAATATTAACCTTCGCATCACCGCAATAAACCCCACGAAAATCGCCAATCAAAAAATCACAGGAGAAATCCTATGCGAAAATACTCTAAAAATACAGCCCAACCCTTAATGACTCAAGTAAAACTCAGGCCCCACAAAATCAAAAAATAGATCTCAATACCTCACAAAATATTGTAGAAATAGTTAATCACAATGTAAGTCCATCACAACATCATCAAAGAAGCCCACAAGATCATGGTAGTCGTCTATACAAACCTCCAAGAACAGCAGCCTAACTAGAACGATCCCCAGGCCCTCGGTCAAAAATTAGACACCATCACTGTGTGGCAATGAAAAAATTTTGAGTCATCTCAAAGGTTTAGTTCGTGACAAAAATAGAATTTAAATTATCAGCATTGATATTCATGGCTTGCATTTCGTCAAATGCAGTTTACGCATTTTCGGATAGCACCTGGTTGAAAAATGACTCCTACAATGTTCGTGAATTTCTTCTATCCAACAAGACCAGCGACAACAGCGACGGAGTTAGAATAGTACGCAGAAATCCCGCCCTGTATTTTTCAATATTAGACAAATACATAAACGATATTAAAAATAATCAGATTGATTGCAAAAATTTTTCACCATCATACAAATCAGAAATAAGGAAAATATTTGGATATTCGCGCGAATTATTCCATGAACACTTTGACTCAATACTTAGTGAGCTTATATCAATTAATGGGCATCTAGAGGGCATGGACAATGATTCCTGCACCGAGGCCATCGAAGTCATCCAGGAAATTATCCTCTCCACCTCAAATCAAAAGGGAAAAAGCAGCATCGAAATTGAGAGAATAAAAAAATATCGCGAAAAAAAGATTGAATTGGAAATAACTCGCAAAAATATCGAAAAAGAAACATCCATCGCAAGCAAACGCCTCGAAGATAACAAAAACTCACCGGCAATCGCAATGAAAATTAGCGATTTCGAACTATGCGATGCATTTGGAAGAGTAATTGATGGTAATTTAAAATTATCTTCTCTAGAAATTTTTGGCTCTGCAGATAATATCAAGTCGGTAATAGAAAGAGAAATGAAAAAACGGAATTTAAAAGCCAACCCAACCCACATCCGAAATGGAGCGACACCTCTTGGATCATCATACTGCCAAGTATATGCGTCAATTGGATTCCCTCAGGCAATCAATACCAATGAGGGGCCTTGGGGACTTCATCAGCAATTTATTTATCGAAAATTCGCTCGCACAAAATACATTTATTTCAAAAATGGCATAGTAAATTCTATTCAATACTGAGGCGCACCAAGATACCAAGGAAGCACCCAAATTCGAATACCCTATTACCACAATCATGGCGACATAAAATTTCCAAACGATGGTCAACTACGCCAAAGGCGATCCCTGCAGCACTCATCATATAATTATCAAACCCAACGCGATACGACCTATTCCATAGAGCTCAGGTAGAGAAGGAAGACCGCTGATATTGCCCGAGCGCGTCAGAATGCTGAACGCAGCCACGGGCAGTATTGACACATAAACCTTGCATAAAAATTCAAAGCTAATATGTCGGAGATAGCCAATTTGCTCATGGCAAATTTGATGCGCGTCAGCTGCCCGCCAGCAAGTTGCCTGCCCGTCGACCCGCCCCGCTGCGTTGGTTCACCTTTACCCCGCCAGCGATAATCCCCCTGAGACAACGAAACCCCGAACCGCCCATGAGTGACCACTACGCAGCCCTTGGGCTTGGCAGCGATGCGTCGCTGGCTGACATCAAAAAGGCCTTTCGCCAGAAGGCCGCCCTCTTCCACCCTGACCGCAACACCGCCGCCGATGCCAGCGCCCGTTTTCGGGAGGTGCAAGAGGCGTACGACGTGTTGGCCGACCCCACCAAGCGCCAGGCTTACGACGACAACCGGCGGCGCAACCTGCTGGACGACCCGCTGGAAACCGCCAAAGACATTTGGCACAACTACATCAAAAACGTGCTGTAAGCGCGACCTTTTTCAACACTGCACGGCATGAGCATTTCTCCTTTTTTCCACTCCCTTGGTTCGGCTTACCAGGCCGAAATGGACGACCTGACGTTTGACTCTGAGGGCAAAGACGTGTTGCGCCAGCGGCTGGCCGAGAAGCGCAAAGAGCTGACCTTTTTGCGCCAAATGATTGAAATCAGCCCCGAAATGGTGGCTGTGGTGTTCAACCAGGCGTTCCAGTTCAAGTTGTCTGCCGTGATGGAGGACCTGATCAGCCGGGAGTCCGAAGAATTGCCCGAGTGGGACAGCCTGTCTGACGTGGTTGTGTTGAAGCCCTGGGCCCAGGCGTTGGCCAACGAAATTTTGAAAGAGCCCATGGGCGAGTGGCTGATGACCGTGGCCGCTGGCCTGGAATACCTCTACGCCAAACCCGGCAAACCCCTGGCCGCAGCCCGGGACGCTGACGAAGACGACAACGACGGCGACCGAGACGACGCGGACGACGGGCACGACCAAGACCAGAGCGACGACCCGCTTGACGACTCGGATGACAGCGAGGGCAATGCCCGCCGCCGCGAAGAAGCCGGCCAGGACTGGATGGAAGCGCAAGGTTTTGACCGCAAAGACCACTGAACAACCGCTTGAATTGAACCGCAAGACAGACACACGAGAGCCCGCATGAATCACCTCGCCTTGATTGCCAAAACCCAAAGCCTCATTGCCTCTGGCGACATCGTGGGGGCCGAATCTGCACTGGTGGCGCTGGCCGATGCCGAGGGCGACCGGGCGCTGGCGGTGGTGCTGGAGCAGCTGCCCCCGAAGGACATCCTGGCGGTGATCCGGGAATACGACAGCTCGAAAGAATCCATCATGAACCTGCTGGTCACGCCCGGGCAATTTGCACGGGCCGTGGTGCTGGAGAAGCAATACAAAGACCTGACGCACACCCACCTGCGCGGCATGATGAACGCCACCATCTTCCGTGAAGATGCCGACCCGGTGGCGTTCATGGAAGCCATTGGCAACCTCGATGGCGGGGTGGACGCGCTGGCCGACTATTTCATGGAGAAGTGGGGCCGCATCGAGGCGTTTGCCCGCTGCGGCAGCTTTGACACCGCCGAAGACGACGGGCAAATGCTGTCAAGGGCTGACCTGCTGGCCTCGGCTTACGCCAAGCCGGTGGTGGACCAAGACGAAGTGGCCGACCAAGACTGGATGGAATTGGCCTGGATTCTGCGCTACCAGTGCCAAGACCTGTTTGTGGAAATGCTGCTGGTGTTGCGCGCCCGGGCACAGGCTTACATGCGCAGCCAGGAAGACGACGAAGAGACCGAAGAAGACGACGGCAAGGTGGACACCCGCGACACCGACCAGGGCAAGGCCACACCGGCGGCCCGCGTGTCGGACGAGGAATCGGCCATCTGAGCGGCGGTGTCTTTATGTCCACTGTTTCGCTGTTTGACGCACGTTCGTTTTTTGAAAAAGCCCTGGTGCATGGGGTGCAGCACGGCATCATTCCGCCGGAAAAAATCGAGGCCATGAACGCCGATGCACCCAAGGGCATCGTGCAAATTGCGCGCTATTTCAACAGCGAGTTTTTGCGCCCGGAGCTGGAAAAGGCGAAAGACCGCATGGTGAACCTGATCAGCCTGTACCTGGAGCACAGCACCGGCGGGGACTTGCAGCAAGCGGCCGAGTCGCTGCGCGACCACTCGTTTCTGTCGCGCTCCAAAGGCGGCTCAGACATGCTGAAAGCGCTGATTGCCATGCCGCAAAACACCCATTTCGGCATGAACGAAGGGGGCGGCTTCACCAACAACCACATTCCCCAGCTGGCCATTTGGGCCTTGCGCCCCCTGACCGATTACCAACTGGAGCTGGCACAGCGCAGCCAAGTTGCGCTGGTGCTGGACGCGGCGATCTGGCTGGCCCAGACACTGGGGCTGGACGCCGACGACCTGAGCGAAGCAGGCCCCGATGCCGAAGCGGTGATTCGAACCGTGCTGCTGGTGTCCGCCCTCAAACGCACCCAAATGCCGGACTGGGTGGCTTTTGAAAAAATGGTGCTGGACCTGCGGAAAAAGCACGCCTCGCAACCCCTGAACATGCCCCTGCCCAAGAAGCTGCCGGCACACCTGAAGCCCACGGTGGAGGCCTTGCGCCAGTCGGTGTTGAGCGACCTGCCCAGAATGCTGGACGCCCAAGTGGCCCCGCGCAAGTTGTTTGGCCACACACCCGCGTTCATGGGCCGGTATTTCTGGGTGGAAGACATGGTCAGTGAGGTGGACGATTTCGACCGCTCGGCCTCGAAAGCGTGGCAGAAGGTCACCGGGGGGCACCAGGACGACAGCTCGCTGTTGACGCTCTTTTTGTGTGTGGCGGCAGGTGCCGCACCCAAAACACTGCTGACCGAAAAAGGGGCCACGGCACTGGTGCGAAAAATCCGCAAAACCGGCTTGAAACCCGAGCTGGTGGGCCCTTACATTGACAACCACGCGCCTGCGCAGCACCAAGACGACTACCGCAGCCTGTGGCACAACTTCATTGAAGACGCGCTGCCCACGCTGAAAAGCGACCACATCCACGCACTGACAGACGCTGTGGCCCTGCTGCGGCGCGAGTGCCACGTGTCCGATTGATGCGGGGCTGACGGCTGGCCCTGGCGCGCCACGCTCAGCCCAGCTCGGTGCCCAAACGGTCCAAATTCTCTTCATTGGCGGGCGTCACGATGTGCGCCACCGCTGCGGCCACCGCGGCATCGGCAAACACCTGGTGCCAAAGCACCCGGGTGCCGGTGGCCGACGCTTCCAGCTGAATACTCAGCGTGAAATGGGGCTGGCACGTGTGCCGAATGACCACCAGGCGGTTGGCCTCAATCTGCTCGAACACCGATTCGTTGGGGTACGCCTTGCCGTCTGGACCCACCATGTCAAACACCCAACGGCCACCGGGTTGGAACTCGAACACCTCAAAGCGGTTGGTGAACCCGTTGGGCCCCCACCAGCGCGCGAGCCGTGCGGGGTCCTGGATGGCGGCGAAAACGGCAGCGGGTGCGACGCTGAAGTGCCGCTCGGTTTGAAAAGAGGTCATGGGGTACTCCGGGCATCGGTGGGCCAACAGTGGAAAATGGGGGCATCAACTTTCCCTATTTTTCAACAAAACATGAGCACTGTGACCACATTCGCCCCCGGCCTGGACATTCAAGGGTTCAACCCACCGCTGCGCTTGGCCGATTTCAAACTGGTGGCGTTTGACATGGACTCCACCCTGATCAACATCGAGTGTGTGGACGAAATCGCCGATGCCGCGGGCCGCAAAGCCGAGGTGGCCGCCATCACCGAAGCCGCCATGCGCGGCGAAATCACCGACTACAAAGACAGCCTGCGCCGCCGCGTGGCGCTGCTGAAAGGCGTGACCGTGGCGCACATGGAGCAGGTGTACACCCAGCGCCTGCAGCTGAACCCTGGGGCAGAAAAGTTGGTGGCGGCGTGCAAAGCCGCTGGGCTGACGGTGCTGCTGGTGTCGGGCGGGTTCACTTTTTTCACTGACCGCATCAAAGCCCGGCTGGGCATGGACTTTGCCCGCTCCAACGTGCTGGAAGCCGACAACGGCGTGCTCACCGGCCGACTGGTGGACCAACCCTGGGGTGACATTTGCGACGGCGCCGAAAAACGACGCACCCTGCTGGAAGTGGCCACGCTGATGGGCATCACCCCCGCGCAGTGTTTGGCGGTGGGCGACGGTGCCAACGACTTGCCGATGATGAAAGCCTGCTCTGACGCGGGCGGCCTGTCGGTGGCCTACCACGCCAAGCCGTCGGTGCGGGCACAGGCCATGGTGGCCATCAGCGAAGGTGGGCTGGACCGCTTGCTGGAAGTGGTGGCTTGACCCCAGCCGCGCACCCGGTGCGCTGGCCCGCGCGGGCGCTGGCGTACCTGAAACGCAGTTGGCGCTCGCACCTGGGCACGCTGTTGGTGGCCCTGGCGGCCATGCTGGCGGTCAACGCCTGGCAAACCCGCCATGTGCCCACGGGGCCAGCCCCTGAATTTCAAGCCGTGGCCCTGCTGGGCCCCGGCGCCGCCCGCGTGGCCGGTGTGGCCGAAGGTGCCGTGCTGAACCTGGCGCAATGGCGGGAGGCGCACCCGGGCCGGGCTGTGGCCATTCACATTTGGTCGGAATGGTGCCCGTTTTGCAAGGCTGAGGAAGGTTCTGTCACCCGCGTGGCCGCTGATTGGCCGGTGCTGACAGTGGCCAGCCGCTCGGGCGACGCCGCACAGGTGGCCCGGTTCATGGTGCAACGCCAGTTGCCCTGGGTGGCCAGCCTGGACCCCAAAGGCGAGGTGTCCAAAGCCTATGGCCTGGGCGCGGTGCCCGCCTGGGTGGTGCTGGACGCCAACGGCCACATCCGCAGCGTGACCACCGGCTACACCACCGAACTGGGCATGAGGGCCCGGCTGTGGTGGGCCAGCTTGTACTGAAGAAATTTCAAGCCAAAAGTGCCTCTGTCGCTTGATGGCATTGGGTTTTTAGCTACTTTTTTCCACCCGGCAACACAAACATGCTGGCCCCCACCGCAATCAGTACAGCGGGCCACCAGGTGGCGATGATTTCGCGCATGCTGACGTTGATCAGCCCCAGGTTGGACAGCAAAAAGTAGCTGCCCAACAACATCAGCGCAATGGCTGCGATGTTTCCACGCATGGCGGTTCCTTATAAAGCGGCAGCCAGGCGGCCCACGCCGTCCACAATTTTGTCCACGCCCACGGTGGCAAAACTCAGGCGCAGGGTGGCGTGGTCGGGGTTGCTGGCAAAAAACGGGGTGCCGGGCACAAAGGCCACGCCTTGGTCGATGGCGCGTTTGGCAAAGTCGTTGCCGTTGGCCACTTTGCCACCCGCGCCGGTCAGGCGTGCCCACACAAACAGGCCGCCTTGGGGCTGCACGAACTCGATGGCATTGCCCAGGTCACGGCGCAGGGTGTCACCCATGGTTTGCGCGCGTTCGGCGTACACCTTGCGCACCTTGTCCAGCGTGGCGGGCATGCGCCCGGCTTTCAGGTACTGGGCGGCGGTGGCCTGGGCAAAGGTGCTGGTGTGTGCGTCGGAAAACTGCTTGCACATGGTGGCTTTGGCCAGCAACTCGGGCGGGGCAATCATCCAGCCCACGCGCAGACCGGGGGACAGCACCTTGCTCAAAGAACCGCAGTGGGCCAGCCGCTCGCGGCTGCCGGGCACGCTGTCGCTCAGGGCCAGCAGGCTGGGGGGTGGGGCTTCGCCGAAGTACAGGTCGCCATAAGGGTCGTCTTCCACCACCAGGGTGTTGTATTTCACGGCCAGCTCCAGCACCTTTTTGCGGCGCTCCAGGCTCAGGGTGGCGCCGCTTGGGTTGCCAAAGGTGGGAATGAGGTAGACCAGTTTGGGTTTGTGTTCGGCCATCAGAGCTTCCAGCGCATCGGTCTGCACGCCATGGCCGTCCACGGGGGCGGTGATGAGTTCGGCACCGTAAAGGCGGAAACACTGGATGGTGGCCAGGAACGTGGGGCCTTCCACAATGACCTTGTCGCCGGGCGAAATCATGGTTTTGCCTAACAAATCCAGCGCCTGCTGGCTGCCGGTGGTGACGATGAGCTGGTCGGCCGCCACCGTGGCACCCTTGGCCCGCATGAAGCCAGCCAGTTCTTCACGCAGGGGGTTGTAGCCCTCGGTCGCACCGTATTGCAGGGCGGCACCGGGGTCTTGCGTGAGGGCAGCGTTGGTGGCTTCGCGGATGCCCTCCACATCAAACAAAGCGGCGTCAGGGAAGCCCCCGGCAAAACTGATGATGCCGGGCTTGCCCAGCAGCTTGAACAGCTCTCGGATGGCGGAGGTTTCAACGTTGTTCAGTCGGTCGGCAAACTGCATGGCGGTGCTTTCTTGGCAAATGTGGGAGGGCTTGGTTTTTTGCGACACTGAGGCCCATGAAGAAAGAGCATATCGCAGCGTTTTTTGCCACCCTCAAAGCAGCCAACCCACAGCCCGTGACCGAGCTGGAATACACCAGCGTTTTCGAATTGCTGACGGCTGTGCTGCTGTCGGCCCAAGCCACCGATGTGGGCGTGAACAAGGCCACACGCGGCCTGTTTCCCGTGGCCAACACCCCGGCCAAAATTTTGGCGCTGGGGCTTGAGGGGCTGGAGGCGCACATCAAAACCATTGGGCTGTACCACAGCAAGGCCAAACACCTGCTGCAAACCTGCCAGATGCTGCTGGAGCAGCACGGCGGCCAGGTGCCCCGCACCCGCGAGGCGCTGGAGGCCCTGCCGGGCGTGGGCCGCAAAACCGCCAACGTGGTGCTCAACAGCGCGTTTGGCGAGCCCACCATGGCGGTGGACACACACATCTTCCGCGTGGGCAACCGCACCGGCCTGGCCGTGGGCAAAACACCGCTGGCGGTGGAGTTGAAGCTGATCAAGCACGTGCCCCCCGAGTACCGGGTGGATGCACACCATTGGCTGATCTTGCACGGGCGCTATGTGTGCAAGGCGCGGCAACCGCTGTGCGGTGTGTGCCAAGTGAGCGCTTTTTGCAAAAGTGCACCGCGCAAACAAACCTAGAATGCCCGAACCCTGCCCCGCCCTGTCCCACTCTTTTGCCATGCGCCCTTTGCACCTGCCGTTTGACATTGCCTCACGCATGAAAGCCCTGTTCAAAGGCGTGGCGGCGGGTGTGCTGTGCACGGTGGCCATGACCGGGTGGGCGCAAGACCTGAAATTTTCAGAGGCACTGGCCAGCCAACCCGATGAGTCCGTGGTGCAACTGCTGAAAGACTTGGCCAACGACCAACAAGCCCGCGCCATTGCAACACCCGCACCTCTGCCAGAGGCAACGCAGTCCGCCCCCGAGTCCGAAGCGGCCCCGGTGCTGATGTGGGTGAAAGGTTTGCCACCCGACAAGCCCCCCACCGTGAAGGCCGACAACCCAGCCAGCGCTGGGCGCGACGGGCTTCCGCCCTTGGGCGTAGGCGACCAAATCACCATTGCGGTGTTTGGTCAACCCGATTTGTCGGCCGAGGTGACGGTGGGTGAGTCAGGCACCATCATGGTGCCGCTGATCGGCACACTGAATGTGTTGAACCTGTCGGCCGCGCAACTGGAGGCGATGGTGGCCACCCGGCTGAAAGACGGCGGTTACCTGCAAAACCCCGGGGTTTCGGTGCAAATTCGCCAGCTGCGAAGCCAGTTGGTGTCGGTCATTGGAGAGGTACAGCGGCCTGGCCGTTACCCCATCCAAGGGCGCATGACGGTGCTGGAAGCGCTGGCCACCGCGGGCGGCCTGACACAACGCGCAGACAAAACCATTGTGCTGCTGCGCAAACCGGCCGTGGACAAAGGCGCAGAGAGTCCACGAGAGGAAATCAGCATCCAGCTGGAAAACGCGGGCGGGCAATTTGGCGCGCGCTTGGACGCACCGCTGGTGAACGACGACGTGGTGTTTGTGGGCGTGCAAAAATTGTTTTACATCCACGGTGAAGTGCGCCGCCCAGGGGCCTACCCCATGGAGGCGGGCATGAACATCATGAAAGCCTTGTCGCTCAGCGGCGGGGTGAGCGAACGGGGTTCTGACCGTCGCATCAAAATTCACCGGCTGGATGCACGCAAAGTGCTGCAGGAATTGAAGGCCGACCCTGCCATGCCCCTCCAGCCCGACGACGTGGTTCACGTCGACGAGCGGCTGTTCTGACCCGCTCAGGCCTTCCAAGTCCATGCACAACTCAACCAATGACCCGGGCATTTCGCTGGTGCAAATCGGGGCCATGCTGGCCGCCCGCAAGGGCCTGATCGCAAGCGTTGCCCTGGCCACCATCGGCGCTGCCATTGCGGCTGGCATTTTGCTGCCCAAGACCTACACCGCCACGGCCGAGGTTTACATCGAATACCGGGGCAGCGACCCCATCCTGGGCCGGCAGTTCTCTGCCATGCAAGACGAAAGTTACATGGCCACCCAGGTGGACATCATCAAAAGCGACGACGTGGCGCGCTACGTGATCGACACCACCCGCGCGATGGACACGCCAATGGCACGGCAAGACGTGGCGAACAAAGGGGAAGCCATTGTCCGCAGCGGACTGATGCGCGCCGTGGGCACAGATCTGCAAGTAACGCCCAAACGCAACAGCCGCGTGTTGGATTTGCAGTTCTCATCCAAAGACCCGGTGTTTGCCCGCGATGCGCTGAACGCGGTCATCAAGGGGTACATGGAAGTCAACAACAAAATCCACGCAACCCCCGCAAAACAGCGCCAGGAGCAGTACAGCGGCCAATTGGTGGCGCTGCAAATGGAAGTGGACCGCATACAGCGCGAAATCACGGCGTATCAGCAACAAGAGGGCATTGTGGACGCTGACGAGCGCATGGACACGGGCTCGCGCCAGTTCAGCGACCTGAATTCACGCTTGCTGACGATACAAGCTGCGCAGTCGGAAGCCACCACACGCAAACGCTCTATCCAGGCGCTGCTGGCCAGCGGAACGCGGGCCTACGACATCCCCGAAATTTCCAGACAGGAAGGTGTGCGAGATGTGAAGTTGCGGCTGATCGACGTGGAGGGCCGTCTGTCCGAAGCATCGGGGGTGCTGGGGGGCAATCACCCCCGCTACCGTTCACTTGAGGGCGACCGTACCGCGTTGCTGGCCCAGCTGGAGCGGGCATCCAACAGCGCCATGCAGTCTATTGAACAAGAGGAAAAGCGTTTTGCCGAGCAGGTGGTGCGCCTGCAAACCGAAATCAAAAACCGCCAAGGGCAACTGCTGGAGATGAAAAAACACCGCGACGTGATTGCGTCTTACCAGCGCCAATTGACCAGTGCACAGCAAATTTACAACTCGGCCGTGGCGCGGTACGACGAAATCCTGATCCAGAGCAATGTGACCAGCCCCACCATTGCGGTGTTGCAGTGGGCTGAAAAACCACTCAGGCATTCCAAGCCCAATGTGGTGAACAACGTGCTGGTGAGCATCCCGGGGGGGGTAATACTGGGTTTGATACTGGCCTTGTTCTTGGAACTCACCTACCGCCGGGTGCGGTGCGTGGAAGACCTCAAAAACAGCTTGCCTGTGCCTGTGCTGGGAGAAGTCTGATGAGCGACACCAACGCCCCTGGCAAAACCCCCTCATCAGGCAGCTCGCCCTTTTTTGACGACGGCGACGGCCAAACCGGCTTTGGCATGAGCCAATTTGAGGACAGCTCTCAGGTTTTGGACCTGGACCTTCGCCACCCAGCGCTGTCTTCCAACCCTGAGGACTTGGTTGGGCGCATGGGCCAAGCCTTTGTGAACGCCAGAAAGCTGACCCAAGAAGATGTCAGCAAAATTGTTCAGTTGCAAAGGAAAAAGCGCATTCGGTTTGGCGAAGCCGCCATCAGTCTGGGGTTGCTGACCGAACAAGACGTGCACGAGGTGCTGGCACAGCAGTTCAACTACCAAACCAGCGCCAAACACGGGCAAGGCAGCCGAAAAAAAATCAGCGCTCGCCTGCTGATTTCACACAGCCCGTACAGCTCGGAGGCGGAGGCCATCCGGCGGTTCCGGGCAGAGATTTTGCTGCGTGCGGGCGAGCAAGAGCACGCCTGTTTGGTGTTCGCCTTGGTGAGCCCAAACACCACAGAGGGCAAAAGTCACCTGGCAGCCAGTTTGGCAATTGCGTTTTCGCAGTTGAACCTGAAAACACTGCTGATAGACGCCAACTTGCGCAAACCCGCGCAGCACCAGTTTTTTGATCTTCCCAACAAAACCGGCTTGTCCACCATGCTGGCAGGCAGGACATTTCCAACCCTGGACTTGTCCCACACCATCAACAGCCACCTGAATGTGATCACGGCGGGGCCAAAACCACCGAACCCGAGTGAAATTTTGAGCGCCCCCAGTTTGTCTGAGTTGATTGAAAAATTCACCTCAGACATGAAGATCATCATCATCGACACCCCCCCCAGCCGGGTGGGGTCTGATGCACAAATCATTGCCCCCCAGGCCAAAAACGTGGTGCTGGTTGCACGAAAAGACAGCACGACAGCGGACGATTTGCGAAAAACCTACCAGGACATGGAAACCGCGTCTGCCCGGGTCTTTGGCACCTTTTTCAACACCGTGCCCCGAAGAATTGCGCCCACATCTGGCAGGGTCAGACAACTGCTCGGCCGCTTGGGCATCAAATCTGCAACCAAAGATTGAAGAAGGCTGCGTTGTCAGGCGTTGGTACTTTTCGCGGCTGTTCGCGCTGGCTCATGCTGTTGTGCCTGTTGCTGGGCTTGGGCACGGCACAAGCCCAACACATGCGCCCTTTTGTGGCCCAGTGGGGGAAATTCACCGGCGCGGCTGACCACAGTTCATTGAACCAAGCTTTATCGGCCGCAGACCAAATCACGGTGCAAGGCCCGCACTTCATGCGAGTGGGCCCTGATTTGAGCCCTGGCACAGCCGATGACACACGTGTGCGCTTGTTTGGCATCAACTTATCACACGAGGCGGCTTTTCCCTCGGCAGACAGGGCCCCTGAGGTGGCGGCCACCCTTCGCAGCATGGGTTTCAATGCGGTGCGACTGCACCACATGGACACGCTCCCCACCGCCGACCCACAGGTGTTCCGCAGCACCCTCACCACAGGCCGCTACCCCACCCTGCACACGGGGGCCACCGAACGGTTGCGCCACTTCATCGCAGCGCTTCGCAAAGAGGGGTTGTATGTCAATTTGAACCTGATGGTGGGTTACACCTTCAGGCCCGCCATCGACGGGGTTCCGGCGCTCGATGCTGCGGGGAAACCACCTGGCTACGCCTCACCGGTGCACACTTTCCACCCCAAACTGGTGGATTTGCAAGTGACCCACGCGCGGCGCTTGATTGCTTCGTTGCGACTGAAAGCCGAACCGGGGTTGGCCCAAGTCGAGATCATGAATGAATCGTCGTTGGCCGCGGCCTGGTTGCACTGGGACCGAAACCTGTGGAGCGACCAAATCGCGGGCCCCTACGCCAGCGAACTGAACACCCAATGGCAAGCATGGGTGGTGCAGCGCCACGGTTCATGGGACAAAGCGTGCCAAGCTTGGCAAACCTGTGGGGCAGAAGACAAATCCATGCCCACTCCCGCCCAAGCAGAAGCCCTGCAACACGGTTTGTCCAGTGGGCAATTGATCAAACTCAAGGCCCTTGCAAGCACATGGTGGGGCAAAGCCCGCGCTGCGCTGGGCGCACAACCGGCCCATTCAACTGCCACGGCGGCACACCCCAAAGTCATTGATGCACTCCAATTTGTGGCCGAAGTGGACCGCAGGTTCGTGAACCGGCTGAAAGCGGTGGTGAGGGAGGAAACACATGCGCACATGCCCGTAACCGGTACCCAGATCAATTTTGGAGCCCCCCTGAGTTTTGCCTCTCACGCACAAATGGATTATGTGGATGCGCATTACTACCTAGATCACCCGGAATTCCCGGGGTCAAACTGGTCAGACACCGACTGGCGCATTCGCAACGAATCCATGGCCCACACAGGGCTGGACAGCTTACTGGCACTGGCGTTCCTGCGGGACTTCAGCCGTCCATTTGTGGTGAGTGAGTTCAACCAGCCTCACCCCAATACCCAAAGCTACGAAGTGCTGCCTTTGGTGGCAGCAGTGGCAGCCCAACAGGACTGGGATGGGCTGTATTTTTTTGATTACACCGACGGACACACCGACCGACACACCCCGCACAATTTCAATTTGCAGGGGGACTGGACCAAAACCAGTGTCATTGGTTTGTCGGCCCGCCTGTTCCGCACACCGTCGCTGCCACCGCTGCGGACCGCTCGCACCACAGCACCCAGCCCTGACATGTGGTGGTTTTCCGCCGCCACAGATCGCCGTCCAGACACCTGGCAACGGCAGCTCGCGCTGAGGCAAGGGGTCGCGCCGGCCACGGCACTGTCACAGCGAGTGGGGTACAACATCCCGACCTCCCAGCGCACCGAAGCACCCGGAAAAGGTGGTGAGGCGGTTTTCAGGCCTCCCGACGGAAAAGCGGTCCACGTCAATGCCCCGCTGGTCAACGGCGTGTTCGGTGAGGCCCAACCCGGTCAAGCCTTGAAAACCAACCGTTTGACAGTGGACGACCCGTCACAAAAACCCGGTCGATCGTTGGGTGTGCTGGTGCACAGCTTGGATGGCCTGCCGCTGGGCGACAGCAAACACTTGCTGATGGCAGTGCCCGCAGCGGTGTCTGGCTCGCTGCCGGGCAGCACACCGCCACGGCCTCAATTGTTGGTGCCTTACAAGAACGACCGCACTTGGTGGACCCTTGAGCCACAACCCGGCCAACCCACCACACACACATCGTCCAGCCGCACAGCTGTGCCGCCCTTGTGGGTGTCACGTGAACCGCTGCGCATTCGCTTCGACCACCCCACCCCCCGCCTGACCGTGTTTCCATTGGACCCCAATGGAAAACGGCTGCCAGCGTTGGGCGCCAACCGCGTCACACGAACAGATCACCAATGGGTGCTGGACATCAACCAAGGCAACGACACCACCGCCTTGTGGTTTGAACTTGTGTTGCCCTGAAAGCCGCCTATGAAACCCACCCGCTTGTGGCAACCCACGGCACTGATGACTTTGTTGGCGGCGTGCCCCTGGGCGCAGGCCAGTGTTGACGTGGTTTTGCGACTGGACACAGCCTGGGGCCACAACAGCAACCTGTTCCGAAACGATGCCTCGCAAAGTCCTGTGTCCACAGCAGCAGGTACGGCCTCTGCCTCGGTGCCGACGGCCACAGGCACGCACACACGCGGTGCCGCGCTCACCGTGGGTGTTCCCCTTGGCTCACCCGAAACCCGGCTGGTGTTGTCCACCACGTTCACCACCCAACGGTTGGGGGCCGTGCCAGAGCTGAACCACACCGCGCAAACACACGCTGCGCGCTTGCCGTGGCGTTACACCGAGCTGTGGGACGGTGAAGTGTCGGTGGGTGGTTCTGAAACAGCCTACCCCGTGGACGATTTCTACACCCGCCTGGACACCGTGGACCGGCGCTGGCTGAATGCAGTGGTGCGGTTGAAACCCACCCCTTACCTTGAGTTGCCACTGCAAACCACCTCGACGTCCGCACGGCATGCCGATCGACTGACACACGGGCCGTTGGACGAGGAGGTCAGCAGCACATCCGCTTCGGTGTTGTACCGGTCTCCGTTGGGCAACACGGCACAGCTTGGCGTGGTGGGACGCCGAATTGCGTTTCCCAATCGGATCAATCCCACCACCTCAGCGTCCCACGAAGAGCACGAAAGCGATACATTTTTCGAAGTGCTGTGGGTGCACAGCCCACAAACCCAAATGGGCTTCCGCTGGGCAACCAGGCTCAAAACGACCCCCAACGGCCAGTTTGCCCCTTCACGTCAAAACCTGTTCCGCCTGGCGGCCAACCACACGCTGTCGCCCTACACCCGACTGGAAGCCCAAGCGTGGCGACAGCCTTACCAAAACACCGATGCCCAGGCGAATTACGGCATTTCCAAGGGGCACGGTGCAGGGGTCGTGTGGACACCATCGCACAAGGTGTCGGTGCGGGCAGGTTGGCAAACGGAGTCTCAACAAGACCTGGCACTTTTCGGGGGGGACACAAGCCTCGCCCTGAACCCCACCACCCAGCGCACATCGGTGCGGGTCGAATACCTGTTGGACAGAGGCTTCACCGCATTTGTGACCGCCGCCCGTGAAAACCGCGTTCGGCGAGAACGGGACACGGCCCGCCAGACGGCCTGGCACATGGGTGTGGAATACCGCTACGAAAATTTGCCCGGCGCAGCGCAGCGCTCACAACCGGCCGTGTTGCCCACCTACTGAACCGACCAGAACAGGCCAGTCGACCCACGCTCAGTCGCGGTCGGATCGGTTCCAGTCCTTTTCGCGCTTGACCACAAAACGCCCGTAAATACCCAGCTTGGTCAGCACAAAACGGGGAATCTGAAGCAGCTCTGCTGGCGTGAGAATGCCTCGACCCCAGTGTGACCAGGCACGCACAACCGCCCCTCCCAGCAGCAGCAGCAAAAAAGTGGCCCATTCTGCGAACCAAAGCGCATCGTTGCTGAACACCGCCAAGACCCACTCCATTGCTGCCATCAAAAACACCAGCAGCACCAGCAAACTCAACGGTGGCACCAGCATGTCAAGCGCCAAAGCCAAGCTGCTGCTGCTGCGGGTGCGAACCGCATGCACCAGCAAGGCTGGCACCTCAGTGACGATCATCCCCAAATGGCCGTGCTCCCACCGGCGGCTCTGAACCGAGCGTGAGGTGGTGGATGTCGGAAAAAAACTGTCCACCCGTACCTGGGGGTGAAAGCGCACACGCACCCCCGATTTGGCCAAATCGGCCGTCAGCCTCAGGTCCTCGACCAGATGACCGCTGGCCAGATTGAAACGGCTGAGCACGGGCCACGGGAATGCCATGCCCGAACCCAGCAGTTGACACTGCCCCGTGAGCCGACCCCAACCCAATGGGCGAACAAGGGTTTTGACCAGCCACGCAAACTCGGACACCTTGGCACTGACCGATGCGCCTTCTTTTGCATGCATCAGATAGGCACTTTGCGTGGGCAGCCCAGACTGGGCGCTCGCGGCAGCCAGTTCAGCCACTCCATCGGCGGACACTGTGCAGTCTGCGTCAAGCACCACCACCACATCGGGCGGGCATTGGGCCAAATGGTCAAGCCCGAACTGGAGGGCATAGCCTTTGCCACGTTCGGTGGGAGAAACCCGCTCCACCACCTCCGCCCCCATCTGACGGCAAAGCGCCGCCGTGCCATCGGAACAGTTGTCGGCCACGACCAACACACGTCCCCCCAAAGACCCCGCACACGCCAAGAGAGGTCTCAACGTGTGGGCCACCACCTGCTCTTCGTTGTGGGCGGGAATCAATACCGCCCATGAAAAAGGCGTCTCAGACGTTCTGGAGAGAGGTGTTGTTTCTGATGCACGGGGCCGTGCCGCAAAAATTTGGACCACAAACACCAACACGGGCACGCTCAACAGCAGCATCAACAGCAGCAAACCAGTTTGCAAAAAAACGGTCATGCACCACCCTCCTGGCGAGAGGCAGGCCACAGGGATTGGGCGTGTATGTTTGCGGCTTGGACTGACATCATGGAAATAAACAACAGAAATTGCAAAAAAGATGTCACTTTGAGTGCCGTGCTCTCTGAAAAATTGGAAATCAAAAATACCAACAAAACAGACAAGTGCAATGCCGCCTGATGGCGATCAGTATTGAAAATTGAAACGATATTTTTTAAATGACTGATCAGCATTCCTAAAAACAAAGCAGCGCCAATCAATCCGACTTCATTCAATATCTCCAAATATCCATTGTGTGCGGTTGGAACCGTCCATTGGAGCGCATCTGATATGAATTGAGACGGACCTCCTGGTCCAAGCCAAAACGATGCAAAACCAGTCCCAAGCAGCCAATGCTGCGAAATAGACTGCCACATCAACAACCAAATATCAGCCCGACCTGTCAGATCAGAAGACTTGCCAAACAATCCAGAAAATGGACCCACAATGTCCGAAAATGACAAAGCACGGTTGGCATAAAAAAAGAATGCAAGGTTCAGCAATACAAAAGCTGCCAACAAAACCAAAATTGCTCGCACAAACAGCATGGAAGCGCGCACATGGTCTTTGTACAACACGCCATACAAACACACTGATAGCAGTCCAAAAAACAAACTGCTTGAACTCTTTGAACTCAACAAACACACCACGATCACAACAAGCGATGAAAAAGCCCAAAATGGCTTGCGTGGCACGGTGGTTTGAACATATGCCCACAGCAACAATGTCACCCCCGATGCGATACCAAGCGCATTTTTCTGCTCCAAAATACCCCGCCAAGCCCCCTCAATACCCGCCAAGCTCTCTTTGCCTTGAACGGGATCAATCACAACTGTCACGATTGACACCACCAACACAGCCACCAACAAATCAAAGCATTGCTCAAAAATTCGGGAAATGTCTTTCAGGGTGTAAACACTGACCACATAACACACCAACAGAACACCAAAAAACTGCACCACTTGACGAAATGCATTGACAGGCACAGGGCTCCACAGCAACGACAATGTTGAAAATGCCACCAGCATCCACAAAAACACATTGCCCCATAAAAATAGCACCAAGTGCTTGAAATTTGCCTTCCAGGCCAAAAAGAATGCCAAGGCAAAAAGCGAAATCCACTGCAATTTTCTGACCCAAGAGCCCTCGGCCATGTCATCGGGGAAATCAAAGTTCCAAGACAACCCTGTTGGCAACACAGCAAACAACACCGCCAGCCACAACAAGCCAGAAGCCCATTTGCGATAGGCCGCCTCAGGCTCGGGCAATGTTGGAGAAACTGCCTGCTGCGCCACAGAGTCAGAGAAAAAAGAAGGGGGGCCCGCCACGGTCATGCCCCAACACCGTTGAGCGTTGGCATAGACCGCAGTCGCTCAGGCAACAGGCGACCCCAGATCACGATAGCTTCCAACAATTCAGACGCCATCAAACACACAACCACCGATTGAATACCCCAAATGGGAGGCAACGTCACAAGCAAAATGCACTGCAGCGCCAATGACGCGACATTCATTTTGAGCAACACCAAAAAATCCCCAAAACCCACCATGAGCACCGTGCCCACAAACTTCACGGCATAAATCAACAAATAAATGATCCAAATGGCCAAGAGTTCTGAAAAATACACGTATTTGTCGGCAGAGATCAAACCTGCAACAGGGCCGTACACGACGTACAAAACACCCAAATACAGGGCCATGGGCACCAAAATAACCGCCGCAGACTTGAGCAAAAAAGGCAAGAACGCATCGCGCTGTCCACGCATGATCAGCTGTGCGACATCGGAACGTGCCATCTGCTGCCAAGCCACGGTCAGCAGGGTCACGGGCATCAACAGCAGTCGAGAGGCATTCAGCTCGGCGGTGGCCTCCAGGCCCAATTGAAACCCAGCCACATACAGATAAAGGCTGTTGCCCATCCAACCCATGGCCAACCCGGGCAACGCCCAGCGTGTGATGCCCCAACATTCACGCCAAGCCTCAACAACCGCTGACCAGCGAAACCCACCCAACCGCGTGGCCACGGGAGTCAGCAACAGCGCCACGGTGTTCGCCAGTGCAAGCACCCCAAAAATTGACACCAGGGAAACCTGGTTCATCAGGTGCAAGCCCCCCCCACCAAGCAGGGCCAACCCCACAAACAGGCCGTCCAGTTTCAACACATCCAGTGCGCGTTGGTCGAGGTACAGCAACACCCGCTTGAAATCACGGAATGCCAGGGAGCCCACGTAGACGACAAAAGCCAGCGCCACCCATCCTCGGTCGTTTCCCAAAGAAACGTCCCATTGCAGACCGTAGGCCAGTCCGCCACCCAACAGCGCCAGCAACATGCCCAGCAAACGTGCGATGACTTGTGCCAGTGCCACCTTGGGGGCCATCACGGCAGGTGGGTGGCGTGAGCTGAGATTGGCAAGCGCATTGGCAACCAAGGCGTCTACCACGCCACAAAACAACACGCCCACGGCGAACAGCTGCACATACAAGCCGTAGGCCCCCTTGGGCACGGTGGAAATGAGGTAAAGGCCGACGGAAAAATTCAGCCCACTGAGCAGGGCTTGGTCAATCACAGAAGCGATGGAGCGCTTGATCATTAAACGGTCACCGCACCCAGGGCAAGGGTCAAACGCCGGGAGCCAAAGGAGTTGAAGACAAAACGTTCAAGATCCGCCCTGCGGCCATGCCATCCCCGTAAGGGTTGACCACCTGCGCCATGCGGCTCAACTCGGCACGGTCAGTCATCAAGCGGGTGACCTCTGCCACGATTCGCAACAGGTCCATGCCCACCAATTTGGCGGCCCCGGCCTCCATGGCTTCAGGGCGCTCGGTGCTGTCCCGCAGCACCAAAACGGGTTTCCCCAACGACGGTGCCTCTTCCTGCACACCGCCAGAGTCGGTCAAGATGAATGTGGCAGCGGCCATGGCCTGCACAAACGCTGCGTAGTCCAGTGGGTCAGACAACCGAATGCGTGGGTGCCCCCCAAGCGCGGGCATCACCACCTCTCGCACCTTGGGACTCAGGTGCACAGGAAAATTCACACGCAAGGTGGGAAATGTGTCCAGCAACTGCAACACAGCGGCACACAGGTGGCGCATGGGTTCACCGTGGTTTTCACGGCGGTGGGCGGTCACCAGCATTTCCACACCGGGAAGGGTGGCGTTGCCTTGTGCCTGCGCATCGAGTTTGGCTTTTGTCCACAGCAGGGCATCAATGCCGGTGTTGCCGGTCACCGTGATGTCCGCCTCTGCGATGCCTTCGCGCAGCAGATTCGCCTTGGCCCCTACCGTCGGTGGGAAATGCAAAGTGGACAGGTGACCTGTCATCACCCTGTTGGCCTCTTCCGGGTAGGGGCTGTAGCGGTCATGGGTGCGCAAACCCGCTTCCACATGGGCCACCGGAATCTTGTTATAGAAAGCCGCCAAAGCGCCAGCAAACGTGGTGGTGGTATCTCCCTGAACAACCACCCAATCGGGTTGGGCGCTTTTCAGCCAATCATTGATGCCCGACAAGCTGGCCATGGTGATGTGGGCCAAGTCCTGGTTGGCACGCATGATGTCCAATGACACCGTGGGCTGCAGGCCAAACCAGTCAAGCATCGAAGCCAGCATTTCTTTGTGCTGGCCCGTGCTCACCACGTCCACTTTGAAGCGGTCTGGTTGAGCAGCGGCAGCCAGAACCAGCGGTGCCAGCTTCACGGCTTCAGGTCGGGTGCCCATCACCACAGCGAGGTGCAAAGGACGGGTGTTTGGGGGCAAATTCAATTCAACGGCTCCTGAAGCGAGGAAACAGCAGCGCCCTGAGCAGCAACAACACAAACTGGGTGTTCGTCACCAGGTAACGCTGCCACAAACGGCCGGGCTCTTGGACCAACCGGTAAAACCATTCCATGCCCACCATCTGGACCCAATGCGGTGCCCGCTTGCGCAAGCCCGCCAGCACATCAAAGCTGCCCCCGACACCAATGGCCAGCTTCACCCCCAAATGAGGCCACTGGGTTTCGATGAATTCTTCCTGCCGGGGCACCCCCATGCCCACCAGCAAGACACTGGCGCCACTGGCGGCCACGTCTGCCGCCCGTTGGGCTGCGTCAGCCGCGGGAAAGTAGCCATTGGCGTGGCCAATGGACAACCGTGGGTATCGGGTCTGCAACTTCTGGACCAACGCGTCCAGCACCGGCTGGGACGCCCCCAAAAAGTACACCCCCATGCCACGCGATTGGGCCTCGGCACAAATTTGCTCAACCAGGTCAACGCCTGTCACCCGTTCGGGCAGTGGTGTGCCGAACCACCTGCTGGCCCAAACCAGTGGCTGGCCATCGGCAACGGTCCAAGCAGCACGGTCCACAAACCCTTGGAGCTTGGGGTTTTCGCGCATCATCATCAAGATGGACACGTTCACCGTGGCCAGCCACCCCGACTTGCCAGCAGCCATGTCGGCAAACAGCTTTTGCGTGCAACCCGGCAGGGTCACGGGCAAAAAGCGCCCGTTGAAAATGCGTATGGGTTCTGGCATGGTTTGAAAAATGGCGGCAGCGCAAGAAGTGGCGGGTAGCGTGAAATCGTACGCAAGTCTATCGTTTGAGACCCGTGGTTTGGTGGTTTATGCTGATGCGCTGGGTAAAACTTTGATGAAGTTAACGGCCATACCGTGTAAAACCCGTCCGCACCCACACCAACCCAACTTCACGCAAGCCCCCGCACAGCGCCCATGGCCCATTTCCCACTGCTCACTTTTGCCCGCCTTGCCTGGGGCGACACATTGGGCACCCCAGGCACGCCCAACCTTGGCCTGGACACCCACACCCAAGCCACGCTTGAATGGCTGTTGCGTGCCCACGACCACAGCCATGGCGGCGGTGTCAGCTATGGTTTCAGCCTGCGGGGGGGGTGGTTGCCAGCCTACCGGGAGACCACGGGCTACATCCTCACCACGTTTTACCGTGCCGCCCGGGCCTTGCAGTGCCCCGAGTTGGCCGACCGTGCCACCCAAATGGCCCGCTGGTTGGTCAAAGTACAGAACGCTGATGGCAGTTTTTCCAACCCCAAATACGGCCAAGAAGGCATTGTTTTTGACACAGGGCAAGACCTGTTCGGGCTGGTCGCCGCGTGGGAAAACACACGCGACGACACTTTGTTGCACGCTGCACGCCGCGCTGGTGGCTGGTTGGTGCAGGTGGCCGACGCCGATGGCGTGTGGACCCAGTTCGAACACAAAAACACCCCCCATGTGTACAACACCCGGTCGGCCTGGGCGCTGCTGCGCTTGAACCAAATAGACCCCAGAGACGAATGGGTGCGGGTGGCCCGCGCCAACCTCGACTGGGCGGTGAGCCACCAACACGCCTCGGGTTTCTTTGAAAACAATGCATTTGTGCTGGGCGATGCACCCTTCACACACAACATCTCTTATGCCATCTGCGGCTTGCAAGAATCCGCCTGGCTGCTGGGCGACTCGGTGTATGAAGACGCCGCACGGCGTTGCAGCGACGCCACGCTGGCGCTGATGGCACCCGACGGCTTTGTGCCAGGTCAAATCACCCCAGCAGGCGTGCCCGCTGCCACCTATTCCTGCTTGACCGGCCAATGCCAGCTGGCCATCGTGTGGGCCAAGCAATACCAGCTCGCCGGAGACACCCTCCACAAAGAAGCGGCCACCCGGTCGCTGCGCTACGTGATGGCCCGTTTGCGCCCCCACGACGGCCACCCCGGTGTGCGTGGCGGGGTGGCAGGCTCATTCCCGGTGTACGGCCGTTACGCCCCCATGAGCTACCCCAACTGGGCAGCCAAATTTTTCCTGGATGCAGCGTTGTTGCAACGGGATTGGGCCACGGCCCCATGATCGTTGCACTCACCGGTGGCACGGGCCAACTGGGCAAACACGCCATCGACGCATTGCTGGCGGCAGGTCACAGCGTGCGGGTGCTGGTCAGGCCTGAAAAAGCCCATTTCTCATTGCCACCCCACCAGCAACGGGCGCACACCGTTGCGGTGTCACCACTCGACACACACGCATTGGCCCAGGCCTTGCAGGGTTGCGATGCCGTGGTGCACGCGGCCGCCGCACTCACTGGCGACGAGGCCAGCCAACACACCATCACCGTGGAAGGCACCCGGGCCCTGCTCACGGCCATGGCCGCTGCGGGCGTGAAGCGGCTGGTGGGCATAGGGTCGCTCTCGGTCTACGACCACACGGCCGTGCGCGAGGGTGGCCCCTTCAACGAAAACACCCCACTGGAAACCCAGCCCGCGCTGCGCGACGTGTACGCCCGCTGCAAACTGGCACAAGACCACCTGTTTGCCCAATTTGCACAAACCCCGGGCGCGTTGGCCATCACCTTGAGGCCCGGCATTTTTTACACCGAGCGCTCGCTGTGGCAGTTTGCATTGGGCAAACCCCTGGGCACCCGTGCCTGGCTGGTGATGGGCCCCCTCACCCCTGACTGTGAAGTGCCCCTGGTCCATGTGAAAGACGTGGCCAGCGCCATCGTCCGGGCCCTAGCCGCCAGCCCCGAACTCAACGGCCAGGCCTTCAACCTGGTGGAGCCCACCGCCCCACCCGCCCCGGTCCTGCTGGCCGCGCTTCACCAGCGCGACCCACACACACGGCTTTTGCGCTTGCCCTGGTGGTTGCACCGGCTGTTGGCCCATGTGGCTGCACCCTTGATGGGCCACAAAACACCGGGGCTGCTGCGCCCACGCTGGCTGGCGGCCCGCTTCACCCGGGTTCATTACGACAGCCAACGCGCCCAGCATGTGCTGGGTTGGCAACCCCGGCACCGCGCACTGGACCTGGCACAAGCCCCACCAACCCACCACACACCATGACCTCCCCCCGCATCAGCGTGTGCATTGCCACCTACCGACGCCCGGAACGCCTGGCCCTGGTGCTGGCCGACCTGCGCGCCCAAACCCTGCCCGCCCTCCAAGTGGTGGTGGTGGACAACGACGCCGGGCGCACAGCCGAGCCCACCGTCGCCCGGTTTCGCGCCCAACACCCCGACGCCTTCGAGCTGGTGTACGACACCCAGCTGGAGCGCAACATCAGCCTCACCCGCAACGTGACCGTGGCGTTGGCGCACGGCGACTGGCTGGCCTTCATTGACGACGACGAACGCGCGCCCCCCGACTGGCTGCACACGCTCTACCAGTCCACCCAAGCCCACGGGGCCGATGGCGTGTTGGGGCCCGTCATCCCCCAACTGCCGCCCGATGCCCCCGCGTGGATCGCCCGTGGCGACTTTTACAGCTTTCCCCGCTTGCCCACGGGCACCGAGGTGCCGTTGAACCAATTGCGCTTTGGCAACGTGCTGCTGCGCGGCAGCACCGTGCGGGCAGAGCCTGGCCCGTTCGATCCGCGCTTCAAACTGTCCACCGGTGAAGACGGCGACATGCTGCTGCGCCTGATGGCCAAAGGGGCCCAAGTGATCTGGTGCGACGAAGCCTGCGTGACCGAACCGGTGGAACCCGCCCGCCTGTCCTTCGAGTGGCTGCGCCAGCGGGCCTACAGCGGTGGTCAGGAATTTGCCCGCAAAGCCCTCAGCGGCAACTACGGCCCCATGGGGCCCGCGCAGCGCTTGGCACTGGCACTCAACGCCAGCACCAAACTGCTCGCCGCGTTGGCCATGGCCGTGGTCACCTTGCCTGCCGGGCGTCACCGCGCCGCCCACTGGTTGATACGCGCCCAGGCCAACCTGGGCAAACTCAGCGCCTTCTCCGGCAAACGCTACCAAGAATACGGGCGCATCTGACATGACATTGAATTTCGCCATCGTGGGCTGTGGCTACGTGGCCGACCTCTACATGGAGGCCCTGAAAAGCCACCCCGAACTCCGCCTTCAAGGCGTCTGGGACCGCGACCCCGCGCGCCTGCAAGCCTTTTGTGCGTTTCACCGCGTGCGGGCCTACGGCGCCTACAGCGAGTTGCTGGCCGACGGCAAGGTGGAACTGGTGGCCAACCTCACCAATCCGCGCGAGCACTTCAAAGTGTCTGAAGCCGCGCTGCTGGCCCACAAACACGTGTATTCCGAGAAGCCCCTGGCCACCGAACTGACCGATGCCCAAACGCTGGTCGAGCTGGCCGAAGCCCGGGGCCTGTTCATCACCAGCGCGCCGTGCAGCGTGCTGGGTGAAACCGCACAAACCATCTGGAAGCTGCTGCGCGAGCAGCAAATTGGTACCCCGCGCCTGGTGTACGGCGAGTTGGACGACGGCAACGTGGCCGCCATGGACCACGCGAAATGGATCAGTGCATCCGGCGCGCCCTGGCCCGCCCGCGACGAATTCGAGGTGGGCTGCACCCTGGAACACGCGGGCTACCACCTGACCTGGCTCACCGCTTTTTTTGGCCCCGTGCACCGCATGACCACGTTTTCACGCGTGGTTCAACCCGACAAAGGCTTTGAGGGCTTGCAGCCCGCGCCCGACTTTGCCGCCGCGTGCTTCGAGTTCGGCAACGGCGTGGTGGCGCGGCTCACGTGCAGCATTTACGCGGCCCACGACCACCGCATGCGCTTTTTTGGTGACGAAGGCACTGTCAGCATCGACCGCATTTGGGACTACGGTGCCCCCGTGCACCTCACCCGCCGCAACCGCTGGACATCGCGCGCTGAAAAATACCCCCTGCTGGCCCGCCTCACCGGCCTGGGGCCCAAACGCGTGCCACTGGTGCGCCAACCGCCCGTGAAAGGCCGAGGGCTGTTCGGCAAAAACGGCATGGACTTCTGCCGGGGCATTGCCGATTTGGGCGAGGCCCTGGCCAGCGGCACCTCACCCCACCTGACCGCCCGCTGGGCCCTGCACGTGACCGAGGTGGTGCTGGCCATGCAAAACCCGACGGTGTACGGCGACACCCGCGACATTCACACCCGCTTCGAGCCCATGGCCCCCATGCCCTGGGCTCAGGGCTGAGGCACCCACTGCTGCAACCAGCCCGGCACAAAGTGCTGGGCCGCGGCTGCGGCCAGGCCGTCAAACACGGTGTCCAGGTCAGGGGCCTGGTGCCCAAACAGGGCTCGCAGCACCGCCGGGTCTTCAAACAGCCCGTGCACATACAGCCCCAGCACGTTGCCCCGGCCACCGTGGCCGCCCTGCCAGCCCAGGCCTGAAGGCAACACCGCCTGCGCCACATCACCCTTGGCCGCCATGGCCGGGTGCTGGACCGTTTCACCCAGGTGAATCTCATACCCCGACACCGCCACGCCCGACAGCGGGGCCCAAGGCCCCGCCAAGGCGCCAAACCGCGTGTGGGTGCGGCGCACCGCTTTGTGGGCCCCAAACGCCGTGACCAGCGGCAACAGCCCCAAGCCAGGGGCATCGCCGGCCAGCGGGTGCGTGCTTTCCACGCCCAGGGGGTCCACGATGGCCTCGCCCAGCATTTGCAGCCCGCCACAAATGCCCAGCACCGCGCCACCCGCCGAGGCGTGGGCACACACCGCCGCGTCCAGCCCCTGCTGGCGCAGCCAGGCCAGATCGGCCACGGTCGATTTACTGCCTGGCAACACCACCCAGTCGGCCCCCGCCAAGTCAGCCGGGGTGCGCGCCCACACCAGCCGCACACCGGGCACGTTTTTCAGCGGTTGGAATTCGTCCAGGTTGCTGATGCGCGGGTAAGCCACCACGGCCACCGTCAGGCGCACGGTGCCGCTGGAGCGGCTGCGGTCGTCAAAAACGCCGTCTTCTTCGGGCAAGCCGTGGTGCCACTGCATGGGAATGGTGGCCACGGTGGGAATGCCGGTGAGGTCTTGCAGCATTTGCGGCGCGGGCGCCAGCAGGCTGGCATCGCCCCGGAACTTGTTCAGCACAAAACCTTTGATGAGCGCGCGGTCTGCCTCGGGCAGCAGCGCCCAGGTGCCGTACAGGTGGGCAAACGCGCCGCCCCGGTCGATGTCTGACACCAGCAGACAGGCGGCGTTGGCGTGACGGGCCACCCGCATGTTGACGATGTCGCTGTCGTACAGGTTGATTTCGGCGGGCGAGCCCGCGCCTTCGATCACCACCACGTCGTTCTCGGCCCGCAAGGCGTCCAGCGCGGCGGCAATCTGAGGCCACACCTTCAGGCTGCGACCGCGCCAGGGGGTGTCGGACAACTCACGGCTGACCCGGCCCATCAGCACCACCTGGCTGTGGGTGTCGGCCTCGGGCTTGAGCAGCAAGGGGTTCATGCGCACGTCGGGCTCGGCGCGGGCGGCCAGGGCCTGGAAGTATTGGGCGCTACCGATTTCGCCCCACGAATCCCCCGAAGCGCCCTCCCCTGCACTGTCGGGCACACCCGCCACCACGCGGGCGTTGTTGCTCATGTTCTGCGCCTTGAACGGGGCCACCTTCAGCCCCTGGTTGGCGTACCAGCGGCACAGCGCCGTGGTGAGCCAGCTTTTGCCCGCCCCGCTGGTGGTGCCCAGCACCATGACGCAATGGGCGGGCCCTGTAGATGATTTCTCTGATTTTTTTGGAAGCATAAAACCCATACCCATCAAGCGTCAGAGGCATTTTTCGATGCGCTTTTTGTTTGAAATTCATGAAAACGCCAGCACACACCGTAACCCGGCGTGCCGGGTGGCGGGGGCCAGTCGGTGGCCTGGGGCCATTCGGCGGGGCCGTGGGTGTGGGCCCAGCGGCGCGCCAGCATCCACCCCGCGTGGCCCACCACCACACCGGCGGCCTGGCCCGGCACCACACCGGGGGGCGCCCACACCGCCGCGCGTTGCAGCAGCGCCACCAGGGGCTCGCCGCCACCGGGGGCGTGGTGGGCAAAGTCGGCACACCAGGCGTCCACCTCGGCGCGGGCAATGTGGGCCCAAGCCAAACCGTCCCACCGGCCAAAGTCGGTTTCCAGCAGCTCTGCATCCACCCGGTGCGCCCAGCCCCAGCGGCGCAGCCAGCGGCCCACGTCGGCCGCGCGCCGCAGCGGCGAGGTGAACACCACACGCGGCAGGTGTTCACGGCGTGCCGTGGCCTGTATGCGCCGCGCCAGCCGTTTGCTGCGGCGGGGGTCCACCGGCACATCGGTGCGGCCCACGCAGCGGCCCGCCACCCCATCGGGTTTGGGGTGCCGCCACACCCAGAGTGTGGAAGGCGTGTGTGGGCTGGGCATGGTCATGCCGCCGCCAGCACCAGCAACACGGCCATTTCGGTCAGCTGCTCGGTGGCGCCCAATGCGTCGCCCGTGTAGCCGCCCAGCCGCTGCCGCAGCCAGCGGCGCATGGCCAGCACCACCGCCACCGCCGCACCAGCCACCGCCAGCCAACGGGTGGGGGTGAAGCCGCCCGGCACCACGGCCAAACCGCCCAACACGGCGGCACCGGCCACCAGCGCCACGGCCACGGTGGTGCGGGGCACGGCCAGCGCCAGGGGTT
>JBASFL010000072.1:0-5753 GCA_049653005.1 Burkholderiaceae bacterium
TCGGCCTTGCGCTCCAGCTCCTGGCAGGCGCGGGCCGACACGTCGGCCTGCTGGGCGTTTTCCTGGGTCACGCCGTCCAGCACTTGCATGGCCTGGTTGATCTGGTCCATGCCCTGCGCCTGCTCGCTGGCCGCGTCGGTGATTTGTTGCAGCACCGCGCTCACTTTCTCCACCGACCCCACCGCGTGGCGGATGGTGACCGCCGCCCGGTCCACGGTGGTGGTGCCTTTGTTCACCTCGGTCAACGAGGCCTGTATCAGCCCACGGATTTCATGCGCCGCCTGGGTGCTGCGCTGGGCCAGCAGCCGCACTTCGCCCGCCACCACGGCAAACCCACGCCCCTGGTCACCCGCGTGGGCGGCCTCGACGGCGGCGTTCAGCGCCAGCAAGTTGGTCTGGAACGCCAGGCTTTCAATCACCTCGATGATGGCCGTGATGCGCGACGAGGCCGATTGGATTTCGTGCATGGAGTGCGACACCGCGTCCACCGCGTGCCCGCCGCGCGTGGCCTCGGAAGAGGCCTCTGAACCCAGCCGGGCCACGTCGTTCACCGTGTCCACCGTCTGCCTGATGGTGCTGGACACCTGCTCGACCGACGCCGACGTTTCCTCCACCCCACTGGCCTGCGACTCGGTACGCCGCGCCAGCTCCTGGCTGCCTTGGTAAATGTCACGCGCCTTGCCCACCATGCCATCGACCTCGCCCCGCACATCGGTGACCACCGCGCGCATGTTGAGGTTGATCAGCCACAGCCGCCGCATCAGCGAACCCAGCGGGCTGGTGGTTTTGTAGTCCATGCAGCCATTCAGGTTGCACCCGGCCACGTCGCAAGCCAACTGGTCGGCGGCCGACAGTTCGCGCAACACGGTGTGGTTCAGCCACGCGATCACCGCAGACCCGCCCAACACAAACAGCAGCAGTTGCAAACCCCACACGGGCAGCCCCAATGCAGCGCCGCCAAACCACGCAGGCCACAGCGCCGGTGCCATGCCCAGCGCCAAACAGGCCCCCAATGCCAGGCCCAGGCGCTGCCCCAGGCTGAGCCGGTGCAGGCCCCCCAGCGCATCGCGCCAGCCCACGGGGCGCACACCCCCCGCGTGGATTTTGAAAGTGTGCCGACCGGAAGCACGCTCTTGCGCCACCTTGGCATACAAAGCCTCGGCAGCGGCCACCTGCTGGCGCGACGGTTTGAGCCGCACCGACATGTAGGCCGTGGGTTTGCCGTTTTTCATGACCGGCGACACATTGGCGTGCACCCAATAGTGGTCGCCGTTTTTGCGGCGGTTTTTCACAAGGCCACTCCACGGCCGCCCGCGCCCCACGGTGGACCACATGTCGGCAAACGCCTCGGGCGGCATATCGGGGTGGCGCACGATGCTGTGGGGTTGGCCCAGCAGTTCGTCGTAGCCAAAACCACTGGCCTTCACAAACTCGGCGTTGCAGTGGGTGATTCGCCCTTGCGGGTCGGTGGTGGACACCAGGGTGGCGCCCTCGGTCAGTTCGAATTCGCGCTGGGTCACAGCGGGCGTGGGGGACAAAACAGGGGGCATGGGCACACTCGGCCAAGGGCAAAAATGGAGGTGCGCCGAATTTTCCAGGGTTAACCCTAGGCCTGGTGAACAGACGGAAAGGCCGTTGACATAAGTCAATCCAGCGGCATGACACACCCGCCCATCCCCCCCACAAGCCGTGCGGCGGGCCCCCGCAGACCGGGTGGTTTGCCGCAAAATGGCCACTTGTTTTTTGCCCCGGGACGCAGGTGCTGCGTCCCCACACCGCCATGCGCAACAACCAGCCCGTCACGCAAAACGGCTTGAAGGTGCCCGCTGACCAGACACTGATCTCGGTCACCGACCTGAAAGGCCGCATCACCTACGCGAACAAGGCGTTCATTTCCATGAGCGGCTATGCGAACGAAGAACTGCTGGGCCAACCCCACAACCTGGTGCGCCACCCCGACATGCCGGAAGAGGCCTTCCGCGACATGTGGGCCACCCTGGAGGCAGGCCACCCCTGGACCGGCGTGGTGAAAAACCGCCGCAAAAATGGCGATTTTTATTGGGTGCGGGCCAACGTCACCCCCATGCGCGACGGCGACCGTATTGCCGGTTACCTGTCGGTGCGCACCCCGCCCACCGAAGCGGAAATCACCGCCTGCGAAGCCCTGTACGCCACCATGCGCCAAGAGGCGGCCAAAGGCCACCTGGTGCACGTGCTCGACAAAGGCGAGGTGGTGCGCACCGACCCCATCAGCCGCCTGGTGCGCCTCGCCCGCCCCAGCGTGCGCCAGCAGCTGTACTGGCTGGTGTTCTGGCCCGCCGCCATTCCCCTGTTGTTGCAAGCCCTGGGGCTGCCCTTGTGGGCCGGGCTGCTGGCGGGCGCGGCCACGGTGGTGGGTGCGGGCGTTTGGGCCTGGCACCTGCTGGGCTCTCGCCTGCTGGAGGTGGTGGGCCGCGCCAACCGCCTGGCCGCCGGCGACCTGACCGAGGTGCACGCCTTCAACGCACGCGGCCCCATTGGCGACCTGCAACGCGCCATGGCCCAAATGAGCCTGAACGTGCGCACCGCCGTGCGCGACATCCGCCACGAAGTGGGCAACCTGCGCGGGGGCACGCAAGAAATTGCCATGGGCAACAACGACATGTCACAGCGGGTGGAGTCGCAGGCCAGCAGCCTGGAAGAAACCGCCGCGTCCATGGAAGAAATCAACGGCACCGTGGAGCAAACCAGCGCGGCCGCCAGCGAAGGCGCCCAGCTGGCCGCCGACACCCTGGCCATGGCGCAACGCAGCCACGATTCGGTGGAGGCCGTGTCAGAGGCCATGGCAGGCATTGCGGCGTCGTCGCGCCGCATTGGCGACATCATTCAGGTGATTGAAGGTGTGGCCTTCCAGACCAACATCCTGGCGCTGAACGCCGCCGTGGAAGCCGCCCGCGCGGGCGAAGCGGGGCGGGGCTTTGCCGTGGTGGCCAGCGAGGTGCGGGCGCTGGCCCAGCGCACCAGCGGCGCTGCCAAAGAAATCCGCGTGCTCATCGAAGAATCGCGCCAGCGGGTGGACGATGGCAACACCCGCGCCGCCGAAGCCCGCACCCGGGTGGACGAAGCCATGGCCGCGGTGGACCAGGTGGCCCAAACGCTGGCCAACATCCGGCTGGCCACCACCGAACAGTTGGCGGGCACCTCGCAGGTGGCGCAATCGCTGTCGAAAATGGACGGCATCACCCAGCAAAACGCCGCCATGGTGGAAGAGTTGGCGGCCGCATCGCAGTCGCTGAACGAGCAGGTGGACGCGGTGCACAACTCCATCCGCGTGTTCCGCCTGTTCCCGGGCGACACCACCCTGGCCGAAGACGATGCCGTGGCCCTGCGCCAAGCCAGCAAAAGCGGGCACGAAGCCCAAGGGGCCGACGCCATCGACTTCGACAAGGTGATTGCCGCGCACCAGCAGTGGCGCGTGACGCTGCGCAACGCCGCGCTGCGGGGCAAAGAGCTGGACGCCAACACCATCCGCCGCGACGACTGCTGCGCCCTGGGCAAATGGATTCACGGCCCAGGCGGTCAGCGCTGGGGCCGCGAGCCCCTGTTCACCGAGTTGCTGGGCCACCACAAGGCCTTCCACGCCGAAGCGGGCAAAGTGGCCGACCTCATCAACGCAGGCCAGGTGGCCCAGGCCGAAAAGCACATGGGCCCAGGCACCGCGTTTGTGCAGGCGGGCCACAACGTCACACAAACCATTCGGCAGTTGCGCAGCGTCACGGGGCAGGACCGGGGGGGCTGACGTCCCAGCGGTCGTCACACCCCACGCCCGCAGCCACCCAGCGCCGCGCCAGGCGGCTGAACACCCCAGCTCCCCATGCCCAGCGTGGGCCCAGCACCCCGGCAGGGTCTGAGATGGCGCCGCACTGATACCGCCGGGCCTCGGCATTCCAGCGCAGTGCATCACACGCCCCCGTGCGCCTGCGTGAAATCAGCATGCCCAGCGGGCATGGCTCGGCCAGGCAACACACCCCGCACCCGTTGCAAGGCGCACCCAACGCCGGTTTGGGCGGTGCCTCGGGCTGAATGTGGATGACGCGGTGGCCCATGCGCTCTTGGCAATGTGGGATCAGGCCCGCGCCAACACTGGCCCCAGCGCCTTGCCGGTGTGCGTGCCCAGCGCCACCACAGCCTCGGGCGGCGCAGCGGCAACGATGCGGCCGCCCTCTGCGCCGCCTTCCGGCCCCAGGTCGATGATCCAGTCGGCCTCGGCCATCACATCCAGGTCGTGCTCGATCACCACCACGCTGTGGCCGCCGTCCACCAGACGGTGCAGCACGCGGATGAGCTTTTCCACATCGGCCATGTGCAGGCCCACGGTGGGCTCGTCCAACACGTACAGGGTGTGCGGGGCTTTCTGCCCCCGGCGGGTGATGTCGTCACGCACCTTGCTCAACTCGGTGACGAGCTTGATGCGCTGCGCCTCGCCGCCGCTGAGGGTGGGCGATGGCTGGCCCAGCGTGAGGTAGCCCAGGCCCACGTCTTTCAACAGTTGCAGCGGGTGGGCAATGCTGGGCATGGTGGCGAAGAAGTCCACGGCCTCGTCCACCTCCATCTGCAGCACGTCGCCAATGCTTTTGCCCTTCCAGGTCACGGCCAGGGTTTCGGGGTTGAAGCGGGCGCCGTGGCAACTTTCGCAGGGCACCTTCACGTCGGGCAAAAAGCTCATTTCAATGGTGCGCACGCCCTGGCCTTCGCACGCTGGGCAGCGGCCTTCGCCGGTGTTGAAGCTGAAACGCCCAGGGCCGTAGCCGCGTGCGCGGGCTTCCAGCGTGTCGGCAAACAGCTTGCGGATGGTGTCCCAGAAGCCGATGTAGGTGGCCGGGCAGCTGCGCGGGGTTTTGCCGATGGGGGTCTGGTCCACTTCCAGCACGCGGTCCACGCCCTCGAACCCGCTGACGGTTTGGCAGCCCACCCAGGTGGGGTAGTGCCCGGCGTCCATGCTGTCGCGTCCGGCTTTCGTGCTGCGCTGGGTAACGGCTGCGGCCACGTTGGTCAGCAACACGTCGCGCGCCAAGGTGGACTTGCCCGAGCCGCTGACCCCGGTGACCACCACCAGGCGCTTCAGGGGCACGGTCAAATCCACGTTGTGCAGGTTGTGCAGGTGGGCTTGGCCGACTTTCAAAGCCGAATTGAATGCCCAATCGGGCTCCAGCGCACGCCTGGCTTGCAAAGGGTGCTTCATGGCATGTAGCAAATACCGCCCGGTTTGCGAGTCTTCGCAGGCCGACAAGTCTGCCACCGTGCCCTGCGCCACCACCCGCCCGCCGCGTTTGCCCGCGCTGGGGCCGATGTCGATGATGTGGTCGGCGCGGCGAATGGTGTCTTCGTCGTGCTCCACCACCACAAGGGTGTTGCCGTGCTGGCGCAGCTGGTCCAGCGCGCCCAGCAGAATCTGGTTATCGCGGGCGTGCAGGCCAATGGTGGGCTCGTCCAGCACGTAGCACACGCCCTGCAAATTGCTGCCCAACTGCGCCGCCAGCCGGATGCGCTGCGCCTCGCCGCCCGACAGCGTGGGCGCCCCCCGGTCCAGCGTGAGGTAGCCCAGGCCCACCTGCTGCAAAAAGCTCAGGCGCCCCAAAATTTCAGGGATCAAGTCGCGGGCAATGTCGGCCTCCCGCGCAGACAAAGCGAATGGATGTGGCACACCCAGGTCCGCGTCGGCAGGGGGCATGCCGCCCGACAATCTCTGCTCGCAGTGTGCGGAGGGCGGCATG
>JBASFL010000073.1:0-38864 GCA_049653005.1 Burkholderiaceae bacterium
GTGCTTGGCGGCAGCGGCTTTTTCGAGTTCGGCACGGCGTGCTTCGAATTCGGCAATGGCGGTTGCGGTGGCACGGCGTGCTTGGCCGGAAGGGATCAGGAAGTTGCGGGCATAGCCGTCTTTGACCTTGACCACATCACCCAGGGCACCCAGGTTGACCACTTTTTCAAGAAGAATGATTTGCATGGTGTCTGTCCTTAGGCGCGGTGCTGATCAGAGTAAGGCAGCATGGCCAGGAAGCGGGCGCGCTTGATGGCGGTGTTGACTTGGCGCTGGTAAATGGCACGGGTGCCAGTCAGGCGTGCGGGGATGATCTTGCCGTTTTCGGCAATGAAGTCGCGCAGCGTGTCGATGTCTTTGTAGTCAACTTCTTCGACGTTGGCCACGGTGAAGCGGCAATAGCGCTTGCGCTTGAACAGCAGCGACTGGGTGTTGCGCTTGGGGCGCTTGTCTTTGTTGAAACGTTTTGGTGCAGCCATGATGGGCTTTCCTTAAGTTCGGTGAATGTCCTGAATGTGAAAAACCACGCCTTTGCCGTTGCGTGACATGCCCAAAAACCCGGTGAACCCCCACTCCACGTCGAGACTGGCTTTGGCCAGTGCTTCTGCGTTGGCGCCAAAAGCCACAGCGCGCAGGCTGAGGCTGATTTGGCGGGGGGTGCCCGCGTCGGTGACCTGTGAGCTGTGCGCCAGCAAAACATCCATGGCCGGCAAACCGGCGGGGGTGTACCGCAAAGGGTAGACCTGGGATATTTGGGCGGTGAGCTGCAGCTGGTTCAAACCGGTGCCGCTGGGCGGGGTTTGGTGGGTGGCGTCACGCCAACCGACATCAGGCGGCGGTCTCCTGCTGGGAAGACTTGCGTGCTTCCTCGCGCTCAACCGACTTCATCATGGAAGAAGGGCCGGTTTCGGCTTTTTTCTTCGACACGGTCAGGTGGCGCAACACGGCGTCGTTGAACTTGAACGCGTGTTCCAGTTCGGCCATCACAGCCTGGTCGGCTTCGATGTTCACGCACAGGTAGTGGGCTTTGCTCAGCTTGTTGATCTGATAGACCAACTGGCGGCGGCCCCAATCTTCCACGCGGTGGACTTTGCCGCCGCCGGTGGTGATCATGCCCTTGTAACGCTCCAGCATGGCTGGAACTTGCTCGCTTTGATCCGGGTGGATCAGCAAGACGATTTCATAATGACGCATACACACTCCTTGTGATTTCCTAAAACCCTAGGTAGGTAGCTGCCCCCAGCGTCGGATGGGGTGCAGCAAGGCGAAGCCCGCGATTATAGCCTGCGGCTGAAGCGCATCACCACGAGCCTTTGTCGCCAGACGCTTGGAAGTGGCCCTGGAGAATTTCGGCGGCGGTCGGACGCGAGCCCCGGCGGGCGAAATCAAGCGCGGTGAGTTGCTGCTGGTTGCGCAAGCGCGCATCGGCCCCTTCTTTCAGCAGCAGGCGCAACACCTCTGGCTCACCGTATTGGGCGGCCATCATCAGCGGCGTGGTGCCGTTAGGCGACTCTGCGTCGATGTAGGCGTTCTCGTCCAGCAACAGCGCCACTTGGGCTACTGCGTTGGGCCCCGCATGGGTGGCGGCGTAGTGCAGCGGTGCCCAACCCGGTTTGTTGACATCGGCCCCGTGCTTGAGCAGCGCTTTGGCGACGCCGATGTGGCCGCGCAGCACTGCGAGCATCAGAGGCGATTCGCCCTGCGGGGTGAGCGCATTGACATTGACGCTGGCCAGCGTGGCCAGGTAGAGGGCCACCTCCACAGAGTCGGCTCGCAAAGCCACGTGCAGACCGTGTTGGCCTTTTTCGTCAGGCGTGTTCACGTCAAAGCCACGCAACAGCAAGGTCAGCAACGACGACAGGTTGTTGCGCTTGATGGCGGTAAAAAAATCCTCGAACGACCCCGCCCATGCGCCAGGCAAACCGCCCAGCACCGCCAAAGCCCCCAGCCGCAACGCACGGCGGCGGGTGTGACTGCCCATGTGCGGCGCGCTCATGCCGCGCAAGGGCTGGGTGCTGCTTGGTCCCGGGCCGGTTGGGCCGTGGCCATGCGGGTGAACAACGCATCGACGTTGGCCGTCGTGGCGCTGGCCACCGCCTCGGTGCTCAGCCCTTTGGTGGTGGCGATTTGGGCCGCCACGAAGGGCACGTAAGCCGGGCTGTTGGTTTTGCCCCGGTGGGGCACGGGGGCCAGGTAGGGGCTGTCGGTTTCAATCAGCAGGCGGTCCAGCGGCACAAACGCGGCCACCTCGCGCAATTCAACCGCGTTTTTGAACGTGAGGATGCCCGACAACGAGATGTAAAACCCCATGTCCAGCGCCGCGCGGGCCACGGCCACACTTTCGGTGAAGCAGTGAAACACCCCGCGTGACACCGGCAAACCTTCAGCACTCCCTGCCCCCAGCCCGCCCGACTCGCGCAAGATGGCCAAGGTGTCGTCTGAGGCGCTGCGGGTGTGAATGACCAGTGGCAAATCGGTTTGCCGCCCGGCGTCGATGTGCACACGGTAGCGGTCGCGTTGCCAGGCCATGTCGGCCAGCGTGCGTTCGCCCAGGCGGTAGTAATCCAGCCCGGTTTCACCAATGCCCACCACGCGGGGGAGCTGCGCGCGGGTCAGCAGATCGGCCAGGGTGGGCTCTTGCACGCCTTCGTTGTCGGGGTGCACGCCCACGGTGGCCCACAGGTTGTCATGCGCCGTGGCCAAGCCGTGAACGGACGGGAACTCTTCGAGCGTGGTGGCAATGCAAATGGCCCGGGTGACCTGGGCTTTGGCCATGTCGGACAGGATGTCGGGAAGGCGTTCGCTCAGCTCAGGGAAGTTGAGGTGGCAGTGGGAGTCGGTGAACATCAGACGGTTTGGGTGGGGCGTTCCGACGCCAGGTGGGCGCCCAGGATTTGTTCGATGCGCTGTTTCAGCTCGTGGGTTTTGGTGTCAGACGGAAACCGGATGCCCACGCCCTGCGTGCGATTGCCGGTGGCCCGGGCCGGGGTGATCCAGGCCACTTTGCCCGCCACGGGGTAGCGCTGGGGGTCATCGGGCAGGGAAATCAACACGTACAAGTCGTCACCCAGGCGGTGCTCGCGGGTGGTGGGCACAAAAATGCCGCCCTCGGCAAACAGCGGGATGTAGGCGGCATACAACGCGGCCTTTTCCTTGATGGACAGTTGAATGACGCTGGGCCGAACGGGCAGGTTGCCCCCCGTCGCGGGGCCTGGTGCGTTGGGGTTGGGCGGCAGCGGGGAGTTCATGCGCGCAGTGTATTCGGGTGCTGACCCCGCTGCACGGCGTGCGGTGCGGCGGGCCGCACCGCCCGGGCGGCACGGGCCAGCCAGGCCTCCAGCATCAGGCCTGCGCCCACGGGGTGTTCCACCGTGCGGGCGGCTTGCAGCGAATCGGCCACCCAGGCTTGCAGGGCCATGGGCTGGGCGGGTTTGGGCAGGTCGGTGGCGTCAAAGTAGCGCGGGGTGCCGCCGCTTTGGGTGGCCAGCAGGTCGTGGGCGATTTTTTGCAACACGTCCAGTTGCTGGGCGGGTGCCCAGCCCGACAAGGTGCGCCCGTCGCCCGCCGCCACCTGCTGCGGCAGGGCCGACCAGGTGGCGGGCGTCAGGCCCATGCGGCCCCAGGCCAGCGCGTCGTCGGGGCGGCCCCCGGCGGCTTTCAACCAGGTGGCGGCATTGGCCAGGGTGGCGGGCACATCGGTGTGGGTTTGCAGCCAGGCCAGGGCCTCATCGGGCTCGGGCCAGGCCAGCGCATGGGCCTGGCAGCGGCTGCGGATGGTGGCGGGCAACAGGTGGGCGGCTTCGGTGGCCAGCACAAAGCGCAGCTCACCCGCGGGCTCTTCCAGGGTTTTGAGCAGGGTGTTGGCCGATTCCACATTCAGCCGATCGGCCGGGTACACCAGCACCACCTTGGTGTTGCCACGGGCGCGGGTGGTCTGGGCAAAACCCACCACCTCGCGGGCGGCGTCCACGCGTATCCATTTGCTGGGTTTGAGTTCTTTTTTCTCGATCTTGTCGCGGGTTTTGTCGTCCAGCGGCCACTCCAGCTCAAGGGCCAGGGTTTCGGGCAACAGCACCATCAGGTCGGCGTGGGTGCGCACGTCGATGGCGTGGCAACTGCCGCACTGGCCGCAAGCGCCTTCGGCGGCGGGCCGCTCGCACAACCAGGCGCGGGCCAGGGCCAAGGCCAGTTCGTATTGGCCCAGGCCCGAGGGCCCGGCCAGCAACAGCGCGTGCCCCCGTTGGCCCAGCAGGCTTTGCAACTGGCGGGTGATCCACGGCGCGGTCATGCCGGGGCTTTCATGTACGGGGCCACCGCTTGCGCCACGCTGGCCCAGACGGCGTCGCGGGGCTGGTCGGCCGGTATGCGGGCAAAACGCTGGGGCTGGGCCTGGGCGCGCTGGGCGTAGCCCTGGGCCACGCGGGTGAAAAACGCGGCCGATTCGCTCTCAAACTTGTCGGGCTCGCGTGCCCCGGCCAGCCGGGCAGCGGCCACAGCCGGGTCCAGGTCAAACCACAGGGTGAGGTGGGGCTGGCGCACGCCGCCATCGGGCAGGGCTTGCACCCAGGCTTCCAGCGTGCGCAGCACGTCCAGGTTGAAACCCCGGCCCCCGCCCTGGTAGGCAAAGGTGGCATCGGTGAACCGGTCGGAAATGACCACCTCGCCCCGCGCCAGCGCGGGCTCGATCACCTGCTGCACATGGTCGCGGCGGGCGGCAAACATCAGCAGCGCTTCGCACAGCGGGTCCATGGCGTCGGCCAGCAGCAGGCCGCGCAGTTTCTCGGCCAGGGGTGTGCCACCGGGCTCGCGCGTGAGCGTGACCGCCCTGCCCTGCGCGCGAAACGCTTCGGCCAGCGCACCGATGTGCGACGACTTGCCCGCGCCGTCGATGCCCTCGAACGTGATGAACAGGCCCGTGTCAGAGGCTGCAGCGGGAGATGTCATGGCTTTTGGAGGATGTAGCGGCGCACGGCCTGGTTGTGGGCGTCGAGTGTGGCGCTGAACTGGCTGCTGCCGTCGCCCCGGGCCACGAAATACAAGGCGGGTGTGGCGGCGGGCTGCACGGCGGCACGCAACGAAGCCAGGCCAGGCATGGCAATGGGCGTGGGGGGCAGCCCGGCGCGGGTGTAGGTGTTGTAGGGCGTGTCGGTGTCCAGGTGCACACGGCGCAGGCGGCCGTCGAACGGTTGGCCCGCGTTCAGCACGCCATAACTCACGGTGGGGTCGGTCTGCAGGCGCATGCCGATTTTCAGGCGGTTGGCAAACACACCGGCCACCTGGGCGCGGTCGGCCTCGCGGCCGGTTTCTTTTTCCACGATGCTGGCCAGCACCAGCGCCTCGTCGGGCGACTTGAGCGGCACACCGGGCTGGCGCTGCGCCCACACCTCGGCCAGCTTTTTGTCCATGGCGGTGGCGGCTTGGCGCAACACGTCCAGGTCGCTGCTGTTCTTGGGGTACACGTAGGTGTCGGGGAAGAACCGGCCCTCAGGGTGCACGCCGGGTTTGCCCAGCGTTTTCATGATATTTTTGGCATCCAGCGCTTGACTGTCTTGCTTCAAGTGCTCTGCTTTTGACAAGGCCTGGCGCACTTGGGCAAACGTCCATCCCTCGATCAACGCCACGCTGCGCACCGCCTGCTCGCCGTTCACCAGCTTGGCCAGCAGTTGCTGGGGCGTGGTGCCGGGGGCAATTTCGTAGCTGCCCGCTTTGATCAGGTGGGCCTGACCGGAGGTGCGAAACAGCGCCTCCAGCAGCCAGGCCGGTGTGTCCACCCCGGCGGCCACCGCCGAACGCGCCACCCGCTGGGCGGCGGCACCCGGGGGCACCTGCAAGTCCACCACCGGGTTGCCTGCGGCCAGCCGCAGTGACATAGGCTGGGTTTGCCACCACAGGCCCAGCGCCACGGCGGCCAGACCCAGGGCCAGCAGGGCCGCTATCAGACGAAGGAACAACCGCAAGACAACCCCAATGCTTCTGTGACAAACAAGGCGGCGATGATAATTCGCGCCATGTCTGACACCACCTTGCTGCCCCACTGGGGCCTGATCCGTGCCGAGGGCGCGGACGCCGCCAAATTCCTGCACGGCCAACTCACCCACGACGTGGCGCTGCTGGGACTGAACGAAGCCCGCCTGGCCTCGTTTTGCAGCCCCCAGGGCCGCGTGCTGGCGAGCTTTGTGCTGTTCAAGCGCAGCGCCAACGACCTGCTGCTGGCCTGCCCCCGCGACGTGTTGCCCACCGTGCTCAAGCGCCTGCAGATGTTTGTGATGCGCGCCCAGTGCAAGCTGAGCGACGCCACCGAAGCGTTTGACCTGGTGGGCCTGACCGGACAAGCCGCCACGGCAGCGGCCACCGCCCTGGGCCTGCCCGCCACCGCTTGGGCAAAAGTGGACGCGCCGCTTGCCAACGACCAAACCGCCCACGCCGTGCGCCTGCCCGCCGACACCGTGCCCCGCGTGCTGTGGTGCGCCCCCGCCGGTACCGCTTTGCCCGCCGGGCTGCCTGCCGCTTCAACCGACACCGCCGCCTGGCAGTGGGCCGAGGTGCAAAGCGGCGTGGCCCTGGTGGGACTGGCCACCACCGGCCTGTTTGTGCCCCAAATGCTGAACCACGAAAGCGTGGGCGGCGTGAACTTCAAAAAAGGCTGCTACCCCGGCCAGGAAGTGGTGGCCCGCAGCCAATACCGGGGCATTTTGAAACGCCGCACCTACCGGCTGGCGGTCGATGCCGCCTGCACCGTGGGCCAGCCCGTGTTCCACAGCGGTGACGCCGAGCAAGACTGTGGCACCGTGGTGGCCGCCGCCGCGGGCCCCGACGGCGGCTGGCAAGCCCTGGCCTCGCTGCAAGTGGCGGCCACCCAGGAAGGCAGCCTGCACCTGGGCACCCCCGACGGCCCCACCCTGCGCCTGCTGACACTGCCCTACGCGCTGCTGCAAGACATTTAAAACCGCAGCTTAAAACCCAATACAGACAAGCGCTGGCAGCCTAAAAGGCTTTAAAAATGTGCCTGATTGCCTTTGCCATCCAAGCCACGCCGGGTGTGCCTCTGCTGCTGGCGGGCAACCGCGACGAGGCCCTGAGCCGCCCCACCCTGCCCCTGCACCACTGGACCACCCCGCGTGGCACACCCGTGGTGGGCGGGCGCGATGAACGCGACGGCGGCACCTGGCTGGCCGCCACCGGCCCCGGTGCACCCCACGCCCGCGTGGCTTTTCTGACCAACGTGCGGCAGGGGCGCGACACCACCCGATGGCCCCGCAGCCGTGGCGAACTGCCGTTGATGTGGCTGGACGGCACCCCGCTGGACACGCTGTTGCACACACTCAACCCCAACGACCACGGCGCGTTCAACCTGGTGGTGGGTGACCTGGACACCGGCCAGTGGCACTGGCTGACCAACCGCACCCCCGCCCATGACACCGGGCTGTGCTGCCAACCCCTGAGCCCCGGCGTGTACGGCCTGTCCAACGCGGCACTCAACACCCCCTGGCCCAAAACCGTGGCGCTGCGCACCGCTGTGCAACACGCCCTGCCCGGCTGGCTTCAAAACCCCGGCACCGAAGACACGTTGTGGACGGCCTTGGCCCAGCGTCGCACCTGGCCCGACGGTGCGCTGCCCCACACTGGCGTGCCCCAGGACTGGGAGCGCGCCTTGTCAGCCGTGTGGGTGGACCACCCCAGCGGATACGGCACCCGCACCAGCGCCGTGTTGTCCGTGACGCAAACCACCGGCAACCCGGTCGAGTGGCGGTGGCGTTTGGCCGAACACACCTGGCGGCCCAACGCCCAGCAGGGGCAACGGGTGCAGGCGTGGCGCACCACGGTTATGGCCCCAGCGCAGCCCCCACTTCACGCAGACACGCCACCAGCTGCCGGGTCACCGGCCCCAGGGGTTGGCCCCGCAAGGTGATGAGCCCCACCGGCGGCAGCGCCACCGGCACGGGCAGGCCCAACACCGCCAGCGTGCCCTGCTGCTCGAAATGCCGGGCCACCGTGCGGGCCATGAAGGCCACCGCACCCCGTTGGTGCAGGAAGGTGATTTGCGACAGAAACGACGCCGACTCCACGATGTCTTGCGGCGGGTGCAGGCCGTGGGCAAAAAACTGCTGTTCCAGCTTCACACGCAGCGAGGCCCAGGGCGGCGGCATAACGCAGGGTTGCTCGGCCAGGTCCGCCCAGGTCGGCGAAGTTTGTGAGGCCAGGGGATGCCCAGGGCGCACCACGGCCACCATGGGGTCTTCGTAAAGGGGCTCGGTTTCCAGGTCGGGCGAGGCGTAGCCCGGCTCCAGGCGGCCCACAAACAGGTCCAGCTCGCCCAGCCGCAGGCGGGGCAACAGGCGGGTAAGGTCGCCCTCGTCGATCAGCACCGTGGTGCGCCGGGAATGGGCCTTGAGCCGCTCCACCGCCTGCGCCAGCAGCACCGGTGTGGCCACCACCATGGCCCCCACGCTGGTGCGGCCGCTGGCACCGCTGGCCTCGGCGGCAATTTCGTCGCGCGTGCGCTCGTACCCCGCCAACACCGAGCGTGCAAAACGCACCACACTTGCCCCGGCACCGGTGGGCTGGGTGCCGCGGGTGGAACGCTCGAACAGCGGCAAACCAAACAAACTTTCAATTTCGGCCAGGGTTTTGGAGACCGCCGGTTGCGTCACCGACAAAAACTCCGCTGCGCGGCCCAGGTGGCGAAACTGGTCCAGCGCCACCAACAGTTGCAAATGGCGCAATTTCAGGTTGCTGCGCAACACACGGTCGAGTTTGGTCATGGGCGGTCAGTCAATCGATCAGGGGGCGGCTGTGTTCATAACCGTTTGGCAATGAAGCAAGTCTGTATTTTCATTGGATTGTTATGCAAAGACCTCAAACAATGCGGGCTCTTTCACCCACCACAGCCGGAGACACACATGACCCACCCCCGCAACCCCCAACGCCGTCTGGTGCTCGGTGCCCTGACCGCCTCCGCACTCGCAGCCACCACCGGCCGCGCGTTTGCACAGGCGTGGCCTGAACGGCCCATCACCTTCATTTGCCCCTGGCCCGCTGGGGGCACGGCCGACCAGTCCATGCGTGCGCTGTGCACCGTGGCCGCCCGTGCGCTGGGCCAAAACATCGTGGTGGAAAACAAGGTGGGGGCCTCGGGCATGATCGGCGCCAAAGCCTTGGCATCGGCCAAACCCGACGGGTACACCGTGGGCCAAATCCCGATTTCGGTCACGCGCTTCTCACAGCTGGGCACGCTGGCCGCCGACCCGCGCAAAGACTTCACCTACATCGCACGCACCTCGGGCCAGACATTCGGCATCGCGGTGCTGGCCAACTCGCCGTTCAAAACGCTGAAAGAGTTTGTGGACCACGCCAAGGCCAACCCCGGCAAGGTGACGTACGCCCACGCCGGTGTGGGCGGTGCCACACACGTGGGCATGGAAGAGTTTGCGGGCGCGGCGGGCATTCAACTCAACCACGTGCCCTACAAAGGCGGGGCCGATGCGCTGCAAAGCGTGCTGGGCGGCCATGTGGATGCGTTGGCCGACTCCAGTTCGTGGGCCCCGCACGTCGAGGCCGGCAAACTCCGGCTGCTGGCCACCTGGGGCGAACAGCGCACACAGCGCTTCAAAGACACCCCCACGCTGAAAGAGCTGGGACACAACGTGGTGGTGGACGCACCCAACGGCATCGGTGCGCCCAAGGGAGTGCCCCCCGCCGTGACGGCCAAACTGCGCGACGCCTTCCGCCAAGCGGTGGCCAGCCCGGAATTCAAGGCCGTGATCGACAAGCTGGACGCCCCGCTGCTGTACCTGGACGGCCCTGACTATGAAAAATACATCGGTACCGTGTATGACCGCGAAACCGTGCTGATCGACAAATTGAAACTGCGCGACCTGATGAAAAGCTGACCCGCGCCGCGCTCACCCCAACCCTGAAAGCCCCCATGTCCCGCACCGACAGCCCCCTGTTGCACCTGCACCCCCACGACAACGTGTACGTGGCCAAAACCGCCCTGGCGCTGGGCCAGCACATTCCCGAGCTGGGTGTGCGCACCCGCGCCCAGGTGCCTGCGGGCCACAAAATCGCGGCGCGCCGCATCGCCGAAGGCGAACCCGTGAAGAAGTACGACACGGTGATTGGTGTGGCCACACGCGACCTGGAGCCCGGCGACTACGTGCACAGCCACAACCTCAAGCTGGTGGACTTCTACCGCGACCCGGCCTTCGGTGCCGACGTGTTGCCGGTGGACTTTGTGCCCGAGGCCGAGCGCGCCACGTTCCAGGGCTTTGTGCGCCCCGACGGGGGGGTGGGCACGCGCAATTTCATTGGCATTTTGTCGTCGGTGAACTGCTCGTCTTCGGTCATCAAAAGCATCGCTGCGCACTTCACGCCCGAGCGCCTGGCCGCGTTCCCCCACGTGGACGGTGTGGCCGCTTTTGCCCAGACCAGTGGGTGTGGCATGTCGTCGCCCAGCGAGCATTTCGATGTGTTGCGCCGCACGCTGGCGGGCTATGCGCGCCACCCCAACCTGGCCGGGGTGCTCATCGTGGGCCTGGGCTGCGAGCGCAACCAGGTGGACGGGCTGGTTGAGTCGCAAGGCCTGCAGCCCGGGGCACAGCTGCACACCCTGGTGATGCAAGACGTGGGCGGCACACGCGCCACCATTGCCGCGGGCATTGCCGCCATCGAGGCCATGCTGCCCCTGGCCAACCAGGCCCGGCGCAGCACGGTCAGCGCCAGCCACCTGAAAATCGGGCTGGAGTGTGGGGGTTCAGACGGGTTTTCAGGCATCACCGCCAACCCGGCGCTGGGCGCGGCCATGGACATTCTGGTGCGGCACGGCGGCACGGCCATTTTGTCGGAAACGCCTGAAATACACGGCGTGGAGTTCATGCTGACGCGCCGCGCCATCAGCCCAGCCGTGGGGCAAAAGCTGCTGGACCGCTTGGCCTGGTGGGAAACCTACACGGCGGGCCACAACGCCCAGTTCAACGGGGTGGTGGGCCACGGCAACCAGGCCGGCGGGTTGGCCAACATTTTTGAAAAATCGCTGGGCAGTGCGATGAAAGGCGGCACCACGCCGCTGCGCGCGGTGTACGAATACGCCGAGCCCATCACCGAGCCGGGCTTTGTGTTCATGGACTCACCGGGTTACGACCCCGTGGCCGCCACCGGCCAGATTGCCAGCGGCGCGCAGCTGATCTGCTTCACCACCGGGCGCGGCTCGATGTTCGGCAGCAAACCGGCCCCCACCATCAAACTGGCCAGCAACACGCCCATGTACCAGCGGCTGGAAGAGGACATGGACATCAACTGCGGCGTCATCGTGGACGGCGAATGCACCGTGGCCGAGATGGGCCAGCGCATTTTTGAGCAAATCTTGCGCCACGCCAGTGGCGATGCCACCAAAAGCGAAGCGCTGGGCCTGGGCGACCACGAGTTTGTGCCCTGGCACCTGGGCATCGTGTCCTGATTTTTTCAATAGCTGAAGGTGCTTACCTATCAAGCGCTAGAGGCATTTTTCATTCATTTTCCCCTTCCGTTTCATGCCCTTGACCCTGACCCGCACCGACCTGATTCGCAGCGCCAACTTCATTGGCGGCGAATGGCGCCCCCTGCCCAACGCCCGCCTGGACGTGACCGATCCGGCCACGGGGGCCGTCATTGCCACGGTGCCCGACTCGGGGGCCGATGAAGCCCGCGCCGCCCTGGACGCGGCATCGGCTGCCTTCATCACCTGGCGCAAAGTGCCCGCCAAACAAAGGGCCACCCTCATCAAACGCTGGAACGACCTGGTGCTGGCCCACCAAGACGACCTGGGCACCCTGATTTCGCTGGAACAAGGCAAACCCCTGGCCGAAGGCAAGGGCGAAGTGGCCTACGCCGCCAGCTACATCGAATGGTTTGGCGAAGAGGCCACGCGCATGAACGGCGAACTCATCCCCACACCCGTGGCGGGCCGACGCCTGTTTGCGCTCAAAGAGCCGGTGGGGGTGGTGGCCGCCATCACGCCGTGGAATTTCCCGGCGGCCATGATCGCGCGCAAGATCGCGCCCGCCCTGGCCGCCGGCTGCACCGTGGTGTGCAAACCCGCCGAAGACACGCCCCTCACCTCTCTGGCCCTGGTACGCCTGGCCGAAGAGGCCGGTTTCCCGCCGGGGGTGCTGAACACCGTGACCGCCTCGCGCGAAAAAACGCCTGAGGTGGTGGACGTGTGGCTGGACGACCCGCGCGTGCGCAAAATCACCTTCACCGGCTCCACCCCGGTGGGCAAACACCTGGCCCGCCGCTCGGCCGACACCCTGAAAAAACTGTCTCTCGAACTGGGTGGCAACGCGCCCTTCATCGTGTTTGACGATGCCGACATCGACGCGGCCGTGGACGGTTTGATGGCCGCCAAGTTCCGCAACGGCGGCCAAACCTGTGTGTGCCCCAACCGCGTGTTCGTGCAGCGCCCGGTGTTTGATGCGTTTGCACAGCGGCTCACCCAGCGCGTGGCAGCCTTGCAAGTGGGGCCTGCCAGCGAGGCCGCCTCACAGATCGGTCCCATGATCAACAGCCGGGCGGTGGCCAAAATCGAACACCACGTCAACGACGCCGTGGCCCGTGGCGCAAAAGTGCTGACCGGGGGCTGCCGACTGCCGACCTTGGGCCCCCACTACTACGCGCCCACGGTGCTGGTGGGTGCCGATGCCACCATGGCCTGCGCCTGCGAAGAAACCTTTGGCCCCGTGGCCCCCCTGACGGTGTTTGACCACGAAGACGAGGTGTTGGCCGCCGCCAACGACACCCCTTTTGGTCTGGCCGCCTACTTTTACAGCCAGAACGTGCGCCGCATCTGGCGCGTGGCCGATGCGCTTGAAACGGGCATTGTGGGCATCAACGAAGGCGCCATTGCCGCCGAGGCGGCACCGTTCGGCGGAGTGAAAGAGTCGGGCTACGGGCGCGAAGGCTCCACCCACGGGCTGGACGACTACCTGCACACCAAATACGTCTGCCAAGGCCAGCTGGACTGAACACTTTCCCACCACGCCACGCCCATGCCCGCACACAACCCCTTCAAATCGGCGCTGGCCGCAGGCCAGCCCCAAATCGGCCTTTGGCTGTCCATGGCAGACCCCTACCTGGCCGAGGTGGCCGCCACCGCCGGTTACGACTGGCTGCTGATCGACGGCGAGCACGCCCCCAACGACCTGCGCAGCCTGCTGGCCGCACAGCAAGCCATCGCCCGCCACCCCAGCCAGAGCGTGGTGCGTGTGCCGCACGGAGACACGGCGCTGATCAAACAGGTGCTCGACATCGGCACCACCACGCTGCTGGTGCCCATGGTGGACACGGCGGCCCAGGCCCAAGCCCTGGTGGCCGCCATGCAGTACCCGCCCAAGGGCGTGCGCGGTGTGGGCAGTGCCGTGGCCCGCGCGTCGCTTTGGAGCGCCAGGGCCGACTACCTGTCGGTGGCCGACGATGAGGTTTGCCTGCTGGTGCAAGCCGAAACCACCACCGCACTGAAGAACCTGGAGGCCATCTGTGCCGTGGACGGCGTGCATGGCGTGTTTGTGGGCCCGGCGGACCTGGCCGCTTCCATGGGTCACCGTGGCAACCCGGGCCACCCCGAGGTGCAGGCCGCCATCGAACATGCCCTGAAAACCGCTGTGGCCAGCGGCAAGGCGGCGGGCACCCTCACCTCAGACCCCGCTCTGGCGCAGCGTTACCTGGATTTGGGCTGCACGTTTGTGGCCGTGGGGGTGGACGTGCTGCTGTTCGCCAACGCGGCCCGCCGTTTGCGTGCGCAGTTTTCTGCCGCCCCAGTGGGCACGCCACCACAGCCCAATGCGGCGTATTGATCACACTTTTGCAGCGCCTCACCACCGCACAAACGGGTGGGCAATCAGCGCGGAGTTGAAGTAGCGCGGGTCGTGCGTCACTTCCCCGCCCAGCCAGTCGGGGCGTTCGAAAGGCTGGTCTTCAGCGGCCAGCTCGACCTCGGCCACCACCAGCCCGGCGTTGTCGCCGTGGAACTCGTCCACCTCCCACACCGTGCCCGCGTGGTTGAGGGTGTGGCGGGTTTTGTCGATCAGCGGGGTGTCGCACAGGGCCAGCAGGGCTTGGGCGTCGGCCAGGGGAATGGGGTATTCAAACTCGGCCCGGGTGGCCCCCGTGCTGATGCCTTTGATGGTGAGCCAGCCTTGTGCGCCCGCCACCCGCACACGCACGGTGCGGGTTTTGTCGCGGTTCAGGTAGCCCTGGGTGTAGCGCACCCCGCCATCTGACGAGGGGTGGGTGCGCCAGCCGCCGTTCACCACCCGAAATTTGCGTTCGATTTCAACGGCCATGGGTCAAAGGGTTTGGCCAAAACGCGCCCAACGGGGCAGCCAGTGGCCTTTGATGTCTGCCGACACCAACACCCGGTGTGCCTGCCCGATGAGCAAGGGGCGTGGCACGAAGCCGATGTAGCGGGAGTCGGCGCTGTTGTCACGGTTGTCGCCCAGCACCAGGTAGCTGTCGGCGGGCACCATCAGGGGGCCAAAGCTGCTGCGGGCGTTGACACCGGGCAGCCACTGCACGCGGTGGCCGTCGGCATTCGCGCCATGGGGGCTGATGTGTTCGGTCAGGCGCTGGGCTTCGGTGTGGCCGCCGCCGTCCAGCGGCTCCAGCACCGTTTCCAGGCCGGTGTAACGGGCGGGCTCGCCGTTCAGGATGAGGCGCTCGTTTTTCATTTCGACCACATCACCGGGCAAGGCCACCACGCGTTTGATGAGGCGGGTGCCATCCAGCGGTGAACTGAAGGTGACCACATCGCCCCGCTGCGGCTCGCCGGTGCGGGCCAGCACCACGTCGGTGAGCGGCAGCTTGACGCTGTAGGCCAGCCGGTTGACCAGCACCACATCGCCCTCCAGCACGGTGGGGCGCATGGAGCCTGAGGGGATGGGGTTCCAGTCGGCAATGGCGGTGCGGAACAGGCCAAAGCCCATGAGCAGCAGCACGAAGTTGCGGTTGTGCTTGAACCAGTGGCGCATGGGGGTCTTTCAAGGTGCGTTGCGGCTGACGGCCAGCCGGGGCATGTGAGGCGGCCGTGGGGGAAAAGGTTCCCCCGGCGGCCTGCAGGTCACACGGCCAGCACCATGGTCTGGTGCGCCAGCCCGGCTTCTTCGAATGGTTCACCGTGGGGCTTGAAGCCGTGGCGGCCGTAAAAACGCACGGCACCGGCCTGGGCGTGCAACACCACCTCGGCCATGCCGACCGCCCGGGCGTGGGCCAGCAGGGCTTGCAGCATGTGCCCGCCCAGGTTCTGGCTGCGCTGCGAAGCGAGCACCGCCATGCGCCCGATTTGGCCTTTGTTGCCGCCGTCCACCGGCACCAGCCGGCCGGTGGCCAGGGGCACGCCCAGCCGGTTGGTCAGCAGCACGTGGTGGGCGGTGGCGTCGGCCGCATCGGACATCAGCTCAGGCGGTATGCCTTTTTCTTCGGCAAACACGGCGTGGCGCAGGGGCATGGCACGCTCGCGCACGCTGGCCCAGTCACCCCCGTGGGTGTGCACCATGGTGTCGCCGCGCTCGAAGGCGGCCAGCGCGTCGCGCAGGGTTTGGGGCACCTCGCGCGAGGCTTTGCTGCCTTTGGGCGCGTGGGGGTCGATGTAGACATAGGCCAGTTCGCCGGTGGCCAGCAGCTCGTCGCCCCGAAAAATGCCGCCCTCAAACCGCATGGAGCTGCGCCCGGCTTCGACGAAACGCATGCCGATGTCCAGCACGTCGTCCATGCGGGCGCTGCTGATGAACTCCACCGATGCCTTGCGCACCACGATGTCACCGCCCAGGGCCAAAAAGCTCTCGTGGTACGGCAGGGCCGACGCCCGCCAGTATTCGGTGATGGCCGTGTCCAGGTACATCAGGTAGTGGGCGTTGAACACGATGGCTTGCATGTCCACCTCGGCCCAGCGCACGCGCAGGCGGTGGAGCACACGAAAGTCGGTTTTGAGTGTCATGGGTGGAAATTAATACAACAAGGATGACAGGGGCTGGCCGGCGCGGCGATCGGCGTTTTTGCGCTCGTACATCAAGCGGTCGGCCACGCGCAGCAGGGCTTCGGCATCTTGCCCATCTTCCGGGAACAAGGCGCCCCCAATGCTGGCGGTCACGCCCACGCTCACCCCACTGTCCAGCACCATGGGCTGGCCCAGCGAGGTGGCCAGTTTGGTCTCGAAAGCGGCCATGTCACCGGGGGCATTGACGTCTTCCAGCAGCACCACAAATTCATCGCCACCCACGCGTGCCACGGTGTCCACACCCCGCACGGCGGCATTGAGGCGCTGGGCCATTTCCTCCAGCAATGCGTCGCCTGCGGCGTGGCCGTGTTGGTCGTTCACGGCCTTGAAGCCGTCGAGGTCAATCAGCAACAGGGCAAAACCCTGGCTGTGGCGGCGCGAGCGCTCAATGGCCTGGCCCATGCGGCTGTGCAGCAGTGCGCGGTTGCCCAGGGCCGTGAGCGGGTCTTGGAACGCCTGGGCGGTCAAGCGCTGCTCGTTGTCTTTGAGCTGCTGGTTGGCCAGCTCCAGGGCATGGGTGCGCTCGACCACGCGCTGCTCCAGCTCGCGCTCGCTGTGGCGCAGCAGTTCAACCCGCTGCTGCTCGCTGGCAATGGCACTGGCCTGCGCCTGCTCTTTTTCCCGGCGGGTGGTGTTGAAGCGGTCGGCCAACGCAAATGACAGCAACAGCATTTCCAGGGCCGAGCCCAGCATCAGCGCGTTGCGGGTCAGCGGGTTGATGGGCAGCAGCCCCAGGTTGTGCAGGGGCAGTGCCACCGCCCCCATCAACAACATGGACCACGCCAGCAAAAAATAACGCGCGCCCGGGTGCCCACCCCGCCAGGCCACGGCCCCGATGTAGACCATGGTCAACCCCAGGGTGGACGACAGGGCGTTGAGCATCCACGCCGACCAGTGCAAGGGCGCGGCAAACACCGCCACCACCGTCAGCACGGCCACAGCCGCCTCGGCGTTCAACAGCCGGTCAAAGCTGGGGAACTGGCGGGAAGTGTCCAGAAAATGCCGCACAAACCGGGTGGCGAAAAACGCCGCTGCGGCCAGCGAGGTGCGGGGCAGCCAGGCAGACCAGCTGACGTCGTCGGCCCAGAGGTATTGGGCGCCCAGCCCGGTCAGGCCCAACTGCCCCACGGCCATGCTGCCGGTGAACAGCACGTAGCTCAAAAACTGCTTTTCGCGCAACGACACGTACAGCAGCAGGTTGTAGAAAAACATGCCCCCCACCAAACCGAAATACAAGGCCAGCAGCCCGTAGGTGATTTGGTCGCTGCGCCACAAAGCCTCTGGTCGGTACAAATGAAGGGGCACCGACACAGTGCCATCGGACGTGATGCGCAAGTACACGGTGCGCACCTGGTCTGACGGCAGTGCCACCGGGAACACAAAGTGCCGGTGGGCCACCGGGCGGGCACTGAACGGGCGGGTGCGCCCCGTGGCGGTGTGTTGCACAGCACCGTCAGGACCGGTCTGGTACACGGCCACTTCGTCCAGCAACGGAAAACCCACCTCCAACAACCAATCGGGGGAAACGTTGGCAGGGGTGTTGGGCCCTGCACGGAGGTCCAGCCGCAGCCAAATGGCGTCTTGTGTCAGCCCAAAGTGTGTGGGCGTGGCCGTGGCCGCCACCGGGGCAAAACGCGCTTGCTGCGCGGGCGCCAGCACTTGCTCAAATGTGAGCGCTTGGCTCGGGTCTCTCAGCACCCAAGCTGAATGTGACAAGGCATGGGTATCGGCGTGGGCCGTGATGTCAACGGGGGATTGCACCTGGGCGCGCGCCGCACGCAAACACACCACCGCCAGCAGCAGGCCAAAAACCAGCAGCAGCCACTTCACTGTCGCCCGAGCGTTGCCCATTGTGATTTGTCAGAAAAAGCAGCACCGATGGTAAGCGCCGCTGGCAGCCAAGCGCTTGTCAAAACGCAAGAGCGGCATGTGGCCAGACGAACGGTCAACCCTGAAAAACAGCGCGCAACGCCCGCCCCGCATCTTGGTGGGCTTGCAAGGCTTCGGGCAACACGCGGCCCATTTTGATGAACTCGTGCACCACGCCCCGGTAAATCTCCAGGTCCACCGGCACACCCGCAAACCGCAGGCGGTCGGCATAGGCCACGCCTTCGTCCACCAGCGGGTCGCACTCGGCCAGGCCCATCCAGCAGGGGGCCACGCCGTCCACGTCCGGGGCCAGCAAAGGGGCAAACCACCAGTGCTCACGGTCGGCCTTGTGGGGAATGTAGTGGTCAAAAAAGAAGTCGATCGACGTGCTCTCCAGCACAAAGCCATGGGCAAAGGTGTGGTGCGAGGGGGTGTCCTGGTGGGCGGTGGTGCCGGGGTAAAACAGCAGCTGCAGGGCCAGGGGCAGGTCGGCGTCACGGGCCATCAGCGCCATGACAGCCGCCAGCGTGCCACCGGCGCTGTCGCCGCCCACGGCCAGGCGGTGGGCATCTAGGTTGAGCGCGGGGGCCTGGGCGCGCAAGGCTTGCAGGCTGTCCCACGCATCGTGCACGGCGGTGGGGTATGGGTGCTCCGGCGCCAGGCGGTAGTCCACCGACACCACGGCGCACTGCCCCAGGTGCGCCAGGTGGCAACACAGGCTGGTGTGTGTGGCCACGCTGCCAACGGTGAAACCACCGCCGTGAAAGTACAGCAACAAGGGCCAAGGCCCCTCGCCCGCGCTGTGCGGCACCCACAGCTGGGCGGGCAAGCTGGCCCCGTCGCGGGTGGGCAGGGTCAGTGCCTGGGTGTGGGCCATTTTGTGGGCGGGCAGGTCGAGCACGCCCGAGCCTTCCTCGTAAAACGCCCTCGCCTGCTGCGCCGTCATGGCATGCATGGGGGTGCGGGCGGCGCGGGCCATGCGGTCCATCACCCCGCGCATGGTGGGGGTGAGCAAGGTTTGGGGGTTGGGGTGGTGGCTCATGGGGCGGGCATTGTGGTGGGCTGGCAGGCCTGGGTGTTGACACCCAGGTGACGGCCACAGGCCGTTTCAGGGGCTGACACGGATGGTCAGCGCGAGGGGCAGTGTATAGAGTGGCGCATGGCCCAAATTTTCTACATCACCCAAATCAATTTCGACTTTGGCGCACTGCAAACCCTGGCGGCGGAATGCCAGCGGGTGGGCATGACCAAGCCCCTCATCGTGACCGACGCGGGCGTGAAAGCCGTCGGGCTGCTGCAGCGTGCGCTGGATGTGCTGGGCACCCAACCCAGCGCGGTGTTTGACCAGACCCCCAGCAACCCCACTGAAGCCGCCGTACGTACCGCAGCTGACGTGTACAAGGCCCAAGGCTGCGACGGCATCGTGGCGCTGGGCGGCGGCAGCGCCATCGACTGCGCCAAGGGCGTGGCCATTGCCGCCACCCACCTTGGGCCCCTGAAAACCTACGCCACCATCGAAGGCGGCTCGCCACTCATCACCGACAAGGTGGCGCCGATCATTGCCATTCCCACCACGGCGGGCACGGGCAGCGAGGTGGCGCGGGGGGCCATTGTCATCGTGGACGACGGGCGCAAGCTGGGCTTTCACAGCTGGCACATCGTGCCCAAAACCGCCATTTGCGACCCCGACCTGACCCTGGGCTTGCCGCCCATGCTGACCGCCGCCACAGGCATGGACGCCGTGGCGCACTGCATGGAAACCTTCATGGCCGCGCCCTTCAACCCCCCGGCTGACGGCATTGCGCTGGACGGTCTTACCCGGGCCTGGGCGCACATCGAACGCGCCACGACCGACGGCAGCGACCGCGAAGCCCGTCGCCACATGATGAGCGCCAGCATGCAAGGCGCGATGGCGTTTCAAAAAGGCCTGGGTTGCGTGCACAGCCTCAGCCACAGTCTGGGAGGCGTGAACCCGCGCCTGCACCACGGCACGCTGAACGCCATGTTTCTGCCCGCCGTGATCGCTTTCAATGCCGGGGCCGAAACGGTGCAAAAAGAGAAGCGTCTGGAGCGCATGGCACAAGCGATGGGGCTGCAAAGCGCATCAGATTTGGGCGCTGCCATCACCGACATGAACGCCCGCCTGGGGCTGCCCACCGGCCTGGCGGCTATGGGGGTGGAAGGCAGCTTGTTTGACCGCGTCATCACCGGGGCACTGGCCGACCATTGCCACAAGATGAACCCGCGCATTGCCAGCGTTGACGACTACCGCGCCATGCTGGACGCGGCGATGTGAGAACGACCAGCCAAAAGCATTTTTAAGCTTTTTTGGCCCGCAGCGCTTGATGGTATTGGGTTTTAAGCTCTGTTTATTTTTGCCTCAGAGCGTGTGAATTCGCCCCATGTCGGGCTTTTCCAGCCACGCCGCAAACTCGTCAGCCAGTTGCTGACTGGCGCTCACCGCGCCGTTCCAGGCTTTCATGCGCCCGGCCAAATCCGCGCCGTGGTGGGTGAAATCGGTGCGGTCGGGCAGTTTGCCGTTGGGCAGGGTTTTGACCCACTCGGGGTTGGGGGCCAGCACCAGCATGCGGTCCAGCGCGGGGGTGGCGCGGTGCCGCCACTTCAGCGCTTTGTCCAGCCAGCCTGGCACCACGGCCTGCTGAAAGTGCGGGTACAGCACCAGCCCTGGCGTGCGCCCAGTGGGTGTTTGGTAGTGCAAATGCAGGTGGTAATCGGTGATGCCGCCGTCCCAATAACACCCGCCCGGCGCACCGGGAATGCCGGTGACGGGCTGCAAGGCAAACGGGATGCTGCAACTGGCTTGCAGCGCGGGCATGAAGTTGTCGGCGTTCAGGGCCAGCTGGCGGGTTTTGAAATCGTGTGTGCCAAAGGGCAGCGGTGCGGGTGTACCGGCTTGCTCACCAGATGAAAACACCACCCGCTCCAGCCACGCGCCCAGCGCCTGGCGGTGCAGCGCGTTGCTGACGAACGCCCCGGCGTAGCCCAAGGGGGTGCGCCAGCGGCCGTCGCGTGCCAGTACATGCTGCCCACGCGAGGCAATGACATGGAGCCGGTACCGCGGGTGGGCCAGCACCTCGGGCACGCGCCCGCCGTAAAACGCCCGCAGGTTGGCGCCAAAGGTGGCACTCACCTGCGCGGGGCTGGGCCATTTCTGGCCGGGCGGCACTTCGTAGTGCTGGGCGATGTAGTCGCGCTCCAGCCGCTCAAAGCCCGCCACTGGGGTGGACAAACAGGCCGTGGCCATGCGCCACGCGCCGATGGACGCACCCACCAGGTCAACCGGCTGCTGGCTTTGGGGCAACCAGTGGCCGAACAAAAACCGGTCCAGCCGCCCCAGCACCAGGCCTTTGGGGCCCCCGGCGGCGGCGGGTATACACGCCACATCGGCGGGCTGCAGGCCGTGGGCGGCCAAATGGGCACGGGCGGCGGGGCCTGCGTAAAGGCGCAAGGCTTGCATGGTGAAGAAACGTGCGGCGAGGGGGGGGGTGAAACCGTCAGCCGGGCAGGCTTTCGCCCACGAATTGCAGGGCGGGTATGCCGTCGCCCATCAGCGCGTCGGGGTCCACGCCCAAGGCCACCCCCACAGCGTCGGGGTAAGAAGCGATGCGCCGCTCCAGCGTGATGTCGGAAAACGCCACCCGCGCGCGCCAGGCGGCCAGGTGCACCACGGCCGCAATGGGCTCGATGTTGCTGTGCTCGAACGGGTCCAGCTGGTGTTCCAGCCCGGCCACCATGCGCTTGGGAAAGCGCCAGTCGCGGGCCAGCGTGGCCCCCACGTCGGCGTAGGTGTAGCCAAACTGGGCTTTTTCAGCGCTGGCGCGGCGCAGGTCGAAAGGCGACATTTTGTCGTTCACGTCCACCATGGCCTCGGGCATGCCCACGTGCATCACCAGCTCGCCGATGGCGTGTATCAGTCCGGCGGTGTAGACCGCGTTGTCTTCCACCCCCAGGGGGGCGGCCACGTAGCGGGCCAGGTTGGCGGTGGTGAGGCTGTAGCGCCAGAACAGTTCCAGATCGATGCCAGGGGCGTGCTGAAAACCGTCTTGCAGCAGCGCAGCCAGGGCCATGGCCCGCACCTTCACCAGACCCAGCATGGAAATGGCCTGGCGTGGGTGGTTGACCGGGCGCAGCAGCCCAAAGAAAGCCGAGTTGGCCTGGCGGATGATTTTGGCTGTCAGCACCGGGTCGGTTTCAATCAGCTCGGCCAGGGCTTCCAGGTCGGTGTCCTGGTTGTCGAGTGTTTCAATGAGTTGGCCGGCCACCTTGGGCGCGGGGGGCAAGGCCTTGGGCTGGGCCAGCAGGGCGTCGAGTTTCATGGGGGTGGTCATTCCAGAAAGGCACCCAGCTCACCTTGGCTGGTCCAGTCTTCGGGGTCTTTGTCCAGGATGGTGTCCAGGTCCAGCCCCATGACCAAGCCCACCATGTCGGGGTAGGTGGCGGCCAGGCCGTTGGCATCCAGCTGCACCTCTTGTGCGCGGGCGCGCCACACGGCGACGTGCAACACACCGGCCAGCATTTCGTAGGTTTCGCCTTCAAAGGGCGCGTGCAGGTTCTTCAGGGCGTTGACGATGGAGTCGGGGAAATTCCACTTGGCCGCAAACGCCGCGCTCACGTCCGAATAGGTGTAGCCCAGTGCTGAACGCTCGGCCTGCGGGCGGTCCAGTGCCAGGGGGGGCACGGAAAAATCGAGGCGGCGCATGTCGTCGGGCATGCCCATGTGCATGACCAGGTCGCCCAGCGCGTGCACCAGCCCGGCCGTGAAGGCCAGCCCGGCATCTTGTTTGACGGCGCGTGCCAAGGTGCGGGCGATCTTGCCCACGTTGAGGCTGTAGCGCCAGAACTGCTCCAGGTTCACGCCCTCCACTTTGCGGAAGGCGCCCCCCAGTGCGGCGGCCATCACCATGGTGCGCACATGGGCCAGGCCCAGCACCGCAGCGGCCTCTTGCACGCTGGCCACCTGGCGTTGCAGGTTGAAAAAGCTGGAGTTGGCCAGCCGCAGGGCGCGGGTGGTCAGCGCCGGGTCAGAGGCCAGCAGGCTGCCGATGCGGCGCAGGTCTGGGTCGTCCTTGTCCAGCTCGGTCATGAGGTCGGCCACGGCCTCGGGGATGCTGGGCAGCGCCCGGGGTTGGGCCAACAGGGCCTGGAGTTCCATAACCGGTGTCTTTCGGTGCAGTTTCAATGTGTGCGGGAACGTTACCGCAAAAACCCCCGGGTTTTGCTTGCGGCGCCTGCTTTCGGGGCCGCAATGCCGGTTTTCAGCGCTTGAGCCCCTGCAACTTGGCAAACGCCGACGCCATGGCCGAGCCTTGGGGCTGTGCGGCCGGGGCGTGGCGGCCACTGTCGTGCCCACGGCCGCGCCCGGCGGGCTCGAAGCGGTTGTCGCGCGGGGCGTCTTTGCCATCCTTGCGTTGGGGGGCGGCGTCCAGCTTCATGGACAGGCCGATGCGCTTGCGCGCCACGTCCACCTCCATGACCTTCACGCGCACGATGTCGCCGGTTTTGACCACCTCGCGCGCGTCGGTCACAAACTTGTGGCTGAGCTGGCTGACGTGCACCAGCCCGTCCTGGTGCACGCCCAGGTCAATGAACGCGCCGAATTGCGCCACGTTGCTGACCGTGCCCTCCAGCACCATACCTTCGCGCAGGTCTTTGATGTCGTCCACGCCGTCGTTGAAGCGGGCCACCTTGAAGTCGGGGCGCGGGTCACGGCCGGGTTTTTCCAGCTCGGCCATGATGTCTTTGACGGTGATGACACCGAATTTGTCGTTGGCAAACAGCTCGGGTTTCAGGGTTTTGAGCATGTCGACCCGGCCCATCAGCTCGGCCACGGGTTTGCCGGTGGTGGCCATGATTTTTTCCACCACGGGGTAGGTTTCGGGGTGTACGCCGGTCATGTCCAGCGGGTTGTCGCCGCCGCGAATGCGCAAAAAGCCCGCGCTTTGTTCGAAGGTTTTGGCGCCCAGGCCGCTGACTTCCATCAACTGCTTGCGGGTTTTGAAGGCACCATTGGCCTCGCGCCAGCGCACCACGGCCTTGGCCACCGTGCCGCTGAGGCCCGACACGCGCGCCAGCAAGGGGGCGCTGGCGGTGTTCAGGTCAACACCCACGGCGTTCACGCAGTCTTCCACCACAGCTTCCAGCGTGCGGGCCAGTTCGCTCTGGTTCACGTCGTGCTGGTATTGGCCCACGCCAATGCTTTTGGGGTCGATCTTCACCAGCTCGGCCAGGGGGTCTTGCAGGCGGCGGGCGATGCTGGCCGCGCCGCGAAGGCTCACGTCCACGTCGGGCATTTCTTGCGATGCAAATTCGCTGGCGCTGTAGACGGAGGCGCCCGCCTCGCTGACCACCACCTTTTCCAGCGGTTTGCCTTCAGGGGCCGCACCAGCGCCTGCCAGCAGCTTCATCAAGTCGGCGGCCAGTTTGTCGGTTTCGCGGCTGGCGGTGCCGTTGCCAATGGCAATCAGGTTCACGCCGTGTTTCTGGCACAGCTTGGCCAGCGTGTGCAGGCTGCCTTCCCAGTCGCGGCGTGGCTCGTGCGGGTAGACGGTACTGGTGTCCACCAGCTTGCCGGTGGCATCGACCACGGCCACCTTCACGCCGGTGCGGATGCCGGGGTCCAGCCCCAGCACCACGCGTGGGCCGGCGGGGGCGGCCAGCAGCAGGTCGCGCAGGTTGTCGGCAAACACCTTGATGGCGGTTGCCTCGGCCCCTTCGCGCAGGCGGGCAAACAGGTCGCGCTCGGTGGACAGGCTGAGTTTCACGCGCCACGCCCAGGCCACGCATTTGCGCAGCAGGTCGTCGGCCGCCCTGCCCTTGTGGCCCCAACCCAGGTGGTGGGCAATCTTGCCCTCTGCCATGCTGGGCACAGCGGCTGATTTTTGTGTAGCTGAAACACCAGCACCGGCAAGCGCTGGGGCCTGTTTTTGCTCAAAATTGGGGGCAAGGTCAGGTGGCAGCAACTTCACATCGAGTATTTCCAGCCCACGTCCCCGGAACACGGCCAGGGCGCGGTGCGAGGGCACGCGGCCCAGGGGTTCGTCGTAGTCGAAGTAGTCGCGGAACTTGGCCACGTCGGGGTGGTTTTCGTCTTTGCCGGGGGCCAGCTGGCTGCGCAGCAGGCCGTCGCTCCACAGCCACTCGCGCAGCTTTTGCACCAGCACGGCGTCTTCGGCCCAGCGTTCGCTGAGGATGTCGCGCACACCGTCAAGCACGGCCTGGGGGGTGGAAAAGTCGGTGCCCTCGGGCGTGCCCACCGGTTTCAAGTAGGCCTGCGCTTCGTCCACCGGGTTGAGCGCGGGGTTGGCCAGCAGCGCGTCGGCCAGGGGTTCAATACCCGCCTCGCAGGCCATCATGCCTTTGGTGCGGCGCTTGGGTTTGTAGGGCAGGTACAGGTCTTCCAGCTCTTGCTTGGTGGGCGCGGCCTCGATGGCGGCGCGCAAAGCGGGGGTGAGCTTGCCTTGCTCGGCAATGCTTTTCAGCACGGCCTCGCGGCGGTCGGTCAGCTCGCGCAGGTAGGCCAGGCGGGTGTCGAGCTCGCGCAGCTGGATGTCGTCCAGCCCGCCGGTGGCCTCTTTGCGGTAACGGGCAATGAAGGGCACGGTGGCCCCGCCGTCCAGCAACTCCACGGCCGCCAGCACCTGGGCGGCTTTCACGTTCAACTCTTGGGCAATCTGGGCAACGATGGGGGTCATGGGGGGCAAAGAAAACGCGGGGGCCGCTGAAGGGCGGGCAGTTTGCCACAGGCGTTTTGGGGGGGTGGATGCCGTTCGCCATTAATTGATATATATGCCATTAACTATCAAATATGATTCACTCCTATAAATTAATCAATTTGATTCCGGGAGCGTCGTGCGATGTTTCATTTGCCCACACTGATTTTTGCCACCGCGGTGTGTTCGCTGGGGTTCACGGTGGCCATGGTGATGCTGCGGCGGCTGGTGCCCCAGGAAACGGCGCTGACGCATTGGGCGGGGTCTTCACTGCTGTTTTTGACGGCCGTGGGCTTGCACACACAGCGTGGGCACTGGCCCGACGAACTGACCTGGCTGCTGTCCAACACGCTGCTGGTGGTGGGCACGGCACTGGGCTGGTCGGGTGCGCGGGCGCTGCGGGGCGCAGTGCAGTGGCCCAAAGGGCTGCCTGTGGTGGTGGGCGTGTTTGTGGCACTGAACCTGGCCCTGCACCTGTGGTGGCGGCAAGACCAGCCGCGCATGGTGTTGCTGTCGCTGACCCTGGCCGTGTGCTTGGGCGGCGCTGCGCGTGAGTTCTGGCGGTTGAGCCAACAACGGCTCACGTTCACCGTGCGCGCCACCAGCGTGGTGTACGCCCTGGGAAGCGCGCTGTTCGTGGTGCGGGCTTTGGGGTCAGACGGCGCGGCCCTTCAACCCGACGCCATGGCGCAAAAAGGCTGGCTGTATTTGATGCCTTACACCTTTGCCATGCTGTTCATCAACTGGTCCACCGTGGCGGTGGCCGTCATCGTGGGCGACAAACTGGTGCAAGGTTTGTCTGCCGCGCTGCGCAAAGCGCAAGACAGCGACCGGGCCAAATCGGCCTTCCTGGCCAGCGTGACCCATGAATGGCGCACGCCCCTGAACGCCATTTCGGGCTTTGCCCAACTCATCACCAACGACGAGCACACGCCGCGCGAAGCCCGGCAGTCTGCGGCACTGATCCACACGGCGGGCAGCCAGTTGCTGGATGTGGTGAACGACCTGATCGACCTGCGGGCGCTGCAAGACGGCACGCTGACGCTGAAGTTTCAAATAAGCCACCTGCAACCCATGGTGGACCAGGCCCTGGACGGCTTGCGCCCCGTGGCCCAGCAACTGGGCATCACCCTGGAGGCGGAAGGCGCGGCCACCAATCCCAGCGTGTGGGTGGACCCCGACCGCTTCAAACAGGTGCTGACCAACCTGCTGAGCAATGCCATCAAGTTCAACCGGCCCAACGCGGTGGCGCGGGTGCATTGGGAAGACGACGGGCAGTCGGTGTACCTGTCGGTGTCAGACGCCGGGGCGGGCATTCCCGAGGCCTTGCACCACCGCGTGTTCACGCCTTTTGACCGGTTGGGCGCCGAATCGGGCGACATCGCTGGCACGGGTGTGGGCCTGGCCATCAGCCAGCGATTGGTGCAACGCATGGGTGGCACCATGGGTTTTCGAAGCCAGCCGGGTGAAGGCAGCACGTTTTGGGTGAGCTTTCCGGTGGCGCTGCTGGTGAAAGGCGAGGTGGTGCTGCAAACAGGCCACAGCGCACACACAGGCCCCCACACCGACTACCCGTCAACCGTGCCCGTGCACCAACAGCCACCGGCCATCCCGGCTGGCAAACAAGTGCTGTATGTGGAAGACAACCCCGTCAACCAGAAGCTGGTTCGGGCGGTGTTCCACAAACAACTGGGCATTGACGTGTCGGTGGCCGCCACCGCAGAGGAGGGCATTTCGCTGGCCCAACGGCAACCGCCCCACTTGATTTTGATGGACCTCAATTTGCCGGGCATGGACGGCTACCAGGCGCTGAAAGCCCTTCGGGCAGACCCACTCACCCGGCACATTCCGGTCATGGCGGTGACCGCGCAGTCGCGCCCCGAAGACCTGGAGCGGGGCCGTGCGGCTGGGTTCGACGCGTACATCACCAAACCGCTGAAACTGGGCAACCTGATTTCGCTGGCCATGCAACTGATCAAGCGGTAGGCGTGGCCGGCTGGAGGCCAGTAAACTGGCCCTATGTCCGAGACAACACACCCATCAAGGTTTGGCATTGAACAATTGAGGGCCATTTTTGACGCGGTGCCCGACAGCCTTTTTCTGATCGACCCCGACACGTCCAACATCCTGTTTTGCAACCGGGCCGCGCACCGGGACTTGGGGTACGAAGCCGACGAAATTTTGGGCCATTCGGTGCTCAGCCTGCAAAAAGACGTGACCGGCCTGCCCGCCTGGGAGCTGATAGCCGGCGAAATCCGCAAAACCAACCCCTACGTGTTTGTGGGCCGCCACCGGCACAAACTGGGCCACGAAATCAGCGTGGAGGTGCACACCAACACCTTTGAGCTGGAGGGCCGCAGCTATTTTTTGTCTTCGGCACGCGACATCACACAACGCACCCAACTGGCCAGCGACATGCTGGACCGCGACGCCCATGTGCGTTTTGCACTGAACGAAGCGTCTGACGGGCTGTGGGACTGGGCGGTGCAAACCCAAGAGGTGTTTTTCAGCCCCCAGCTCAAACGCATGCTGGGCTATGGCCCCCACGAAATGGAGCCCACGCTCGAAGCATGGTCGGCCAACGTGCACCCAGACGACAAGGCCCGCGTGTTTTTGGCGCTGGAGCAGCACCTGAAAGGACAGCGCGAGAGGTTCGAGGCCCAATACCGCCTGAAAAACCGCAACGGGCACTACCTGTGGGTGAACGACCGGGGCCGCGTGTGCGAACGCGATGCCCAAGGCCAACCCCTGCGGGTGGTGGGCATGGTGCAAAACATCACCGACCAGAAAAACCTGGAGCTGCACCTGCAAGAGCTGGCCAGCCACGACGGCCTGACCGGTCTGCGCAACCGCCGCGAAAGCGAACTGGCCATGGACAACCTGCTGCGCACCTGCCAGCGGCTGAACGCCCCCCTGGGGGTGTGCCTGTTTGACCTGGACGAATTCAAACGCGTGAACGACCAACACGGCCACCTGGTGGGCGACCAGGTGCTGACCCGCGTGGCCCAGCACGTGGCGGGCGCGGCCCGCGCGTCTGACCAGTTGTTCCGCTGGGGGGGTGAGGAGTTTTTGCTGCTGTGCCCGGGCACCAGCAAAGCGCAGCTGAAGCACCTGGCAGACAAGCTGCGCGGCGACATGGCGCACATCGATTGGTCAGACCTGCCCGGCGTGGGGCCCATCACCGCCAGCTTTGGGCTGGCCGTGATGCCCGACGATGGCACCACAGCCCACGCCCTGTTGCTGGCCGCAGACACCGCGCTGTACCGGGCAAAAGCCGAGGGGCGCAACCGGGTGGTGCTGTCGGTCGAGGCCTTGCAAGCGCCTTCGGCCCTTTGACGCAACCCGCTGCGGCAGGCCCTCAGCCCCTGAGCGCGGCCTTCAGCCTGACGCCCACCTCGGGCCGCTCGGCAAACGGGTCGCCGGGGTTGTGGCCGTCCACAATGGCTTGCATGCGTTGGGCCACGTTGCCCAGTGCCTGGGGGTGGCTGTAGATGTAGAAGCGGTTGGTGGCAACGGACTCAAACACCAGCGCCGCCACGTCGGCCGCAGACACTTTGCCACTGCCCACGGCTTTGTCGGTCATGGCCTGGCCGATCAGCTGGCTTTGGGTGGGTTTTTCGGCGGCCAATTCAGCGGGCCGGTTGCGGTGGCTCTGGCCAATGCCGGTGGGCACGAAATAAGGGCACAACACGCTGGCACCCACTTGGTCCGTGACCAAGCCCAGGTCTTGGTACAGCGTTTCGGTCAGCGCCACCACCGCGTGTTTGCTGACGTTGTACACACCCATGTTGGGCGGCGTCAGCAGCCCGGCCATGCTGGCGGTGTTGACGATGTGGCCCTGCCAAGCCGGGTCGGCCTTGGCGGCGGCCAGCATGTGGGGGGTGAAGCAGCGCACGCCGTGGATGACGCCCCACAGGTTCACGCCCAGCACCCATTCCCAATCGGCCACCGAGTTTTCCCACACCAGGCCACCGCTGCCCACACCCGCGTTGTTGAACACGAAATGGGGCGCACCGAAACGGGCCACCACCTCGGCGGCCAGGGCGTCCATGGCGTCGGCGCTGGCCACGTCAACCTTGCGTGCCAGAACGGGCACGCCGGTGGCCGACAACTCGGCTTCTGCCGCCGCCAAGGCATCGGCCTGCACGTCCACCAGCACCAGGTTCATGCCGCGCGCGGCGGCGATGCGGGCGCACTCCAGGCCAAAACCCGAACCGGCCCCGGTCAGCACGGCGGTTTTGCCGGCGAAGTTTGAAATCATGGTTGTCTCCGTTTTTGTCAAAAGGCCGTCAAGGGCGCCGCATTTCCACGTGGGGAATGCCGTCTTCGACGTAGCCCGGGCCGTCGGCCACAAAGCCGTGCTGGGCGTAAAACGCTTGCAAATGGGCCTGCGCCCCAATGCGGATGGGCTGCGACCCCCACAGCGCGGTGAGTGCGGTGCAGGCCTGGGCCATCAATTCGTGCCCCAGCGCCCTGCCCCGCCCGGCGGGCGCGGTGACCACACGGCCCACGCTGGATTCGGCAAATGCCAGGCCCTTCGGCACCAGGCGTGCGTAGGCCAGCAACTGGCCGTTGGCATCCTGGCCCAGCAGGTGGTGGCAGGCAGGGTCGAGGCCGTCCATGTCTTGAAACACGCAGTGCTGCTCGACCACAAACACGGCCGAGCGCAACTGCAACACGGCGTACAGCTCGGCCACGCCCAAGCCCTCAAAGGGCAGGCAGCGCCAGTGCAGCGGGGTGCTGGCCACGCTCAAGCGGCCGCCTTCAGCACGTAGCCCACGCGGGGAAAGTGCACACGCACGGTGCCTGCGCGCCCGTCTTGGCGCTCCAGCGCGTAACGGGTGCGGGTGGCGGCCAGCAGCGTGCCTTCGGTGACTTCGGGGCCGAAGCTCTCGGCGGCCACGGTCACGCGGCTGCCCAGCGGCACACCGTGGTCGTTTTGGAACGGCTCGTCTGCCCCGAAGATTTCATGGTCAAAACGGGCCCCAGCGCTTGATGCGCTTGCACTTTCAGCTATGGCCTCTGCACTGCTGCTTTTCTCCATCTGGCCGTGGCCAATGGCTTTCATGCGGGCCAGCCAGTCGCCCACGGCGGGCGTGGCGTCCAGTATGTGGGCCACTGCGGGCACGCGGTTTTGGGTGAACCAGATGGGGTGGTAGGCCGCAAAGTCGGCCAGGCTGGGGGCCGTGCCCAGCAGGTACGGGGCGTCGCTGCCCGCCACAGATGCCTCGTGCAGCATGTCGGCCAGGCGGCGCAAAAAGCTTTTGTAGGCGCTGGTGGCGTCGGTGGGGCGCACACGGGTCATGCCGGTGGACATGGCGGCGCGGTCGGCGCCAAAGGCTTTCACGGCCTCGGGCGGTGCGCCTTCAAACAACTGTTGCATGCCCGCTGGCTGGAAGTTGTAGCCCATGGCCACCCAAAACAGCTGGTGGTCGGCCCACTGGGCCACGATGCGGTTGAGCCCCCGCTGGCCCTGCGGGAAAAACCCGGGGGCGGCGGGTGCGGGGGCCATGTGTTCCAGCACATCGGCAATCAAGCCGGTGTCGCAAAACACGTCGTTGCCCACTTGCAAAAACGGGGTTTTGCGGTAGCCGCCGGTCAGGGCCACCACGTCGGGCTTCGGCATGAGCGAAGGCACGATGACCGATTTCCAGGTCAGCCGCTTGTGCCCCAGCATCAGCCGCGCCTTTTCGGCAAACGGCGACATGGGGTAATGGTGCAGGTAGGGGGTGGGCAAAGCCATGGCGCGCTCCTTCAGACCAGCTTGACCAGTTGTTTGCCGAAGTTTTTGCCCTTCAGCAGGCCCAAAAACGCCTCGGGCGCGGCCTCAATGCCTTGCGCCACGGTTTCGCGGGGGCGCAGTTTGCCGGTGGCCACCAGGGTGCCCAGCTCGGTCAGGGCTTCGGGCCACACTTCCATGTGTTCGCTGACGATGAAGCCTTCCACTTTCAGGCGGTTGACCAGGATCAGCGCGGGGTTGGCCATGGGCAGCGGCGCGCCGTTGTAGCCGGCAATCATCCCGCATACGGCGATGCGGGCAAACGCGTTGGTGCGCAGCAGCACGGCGTCCAGCACCATGCCGCCCACGTTTTCAAAGTAACCGTCGATGCCGTTGGGGCACGCGGCCTTCAGCGCTTTGGACAGGCCGATGTAGTCGCTGTGTTCTTTGTAGTCCACACACGCGTCAAAGCCCAGCTCGTTCACGGCGTAGGCGCATTTGTCGGCCCCGCCGGCAATGCCCACCACGCGGCAGCCACGGGCTTTAGCCAGGGCGCCGAAGGCGCTGCCCACCGCCCCGGTGGCGGCACTCACCACCACGGTTTCACCGGCTTTCGGGTTGATGATTTTCACCAGGCCATACCAGGCGGTGACGCCGGGCATGCCCACCGCGCCCAGGTAGTGGCTGAGCGGCACGTGGGTGGTGTCCACGCGGCGCAGGTTGCCGGGCACGTTGGCATCGACCACGCTGTATTCCTGCCAGCCCCCCATGCCCACCACTTTGTCGCCCACGGCGAATTTGGGGTGGCGGCTGTCGGCCACCTCGCCCACGGTGCCACCGATCATCACCTCGCCCAAAGGCTGGGCCGCCGCGTAGCTTTTGCTGTCGTTCATGCGGCCGCGCATGTAGGGGTCGAGGCTGAGGAAGTGGTGGCGCACCAGCACCTGGCCCTCTGCCAATTCACCCAGCGCGGGGGTGTCGGTGGTGACGAGCTTGAAGTTGGCGGCAATGGCGTCGCCCACGGGGCGGTTGTCGAGCAGGATTTGGCGGTTTTGGGGCATGGGGTTGTCTCGCTGAAAAGGGTTTTAAAAAAATAGCAAACAAGTAAATACCATCAAGCACCATAGGCACAAAATGCTTGAAACAATGGGCCGACCTCAATCGGTGGGGGTGTTCAGCGCGTTCACGCTGCGCCGCCCGGTGGCCAGGCGGGGCACGTATTTGAAAGTGCCGGTGGCGTGGGCGCACAACTTGCCGCGTGCGTCAAACACGCTGCCTTCGGTGAAGGCCATGGTCATGGTGCGGTGCAGCAGCTTGCCCTTGGCCAGCAGCGCGCCGCCGTCGCCGCGCGCGGCTTGCATGAAGCTGGTTTTCATTTCAATGGTGACGCAGCCCATGTCGGCCTCTGCGGCGGTCAGCACGCTGCGGGCGGCGTGGGCCATGACAACGTCCAGCAGCGTCATGCTGGCGCCGCCGTGCACCACACTGAACGAGTTCAGGTGTTCGGGCCGTGCGGCAAACCGTATCTCGGCCTCGCCGCCCTCAAAGCGCACCAGCTCAAAACCCAGGAGGTCAACAAAGGGGATGGGAATGGGAAAGTTCATGTGCCGATCATCTCTGGTTCATCCACGGTTCAGCCACCGATGAGGGCGCTCACCCCGCCGTCCACCGCCAGCCACTGGCCGGTGATGTGTTTGCCCGCGTCGGACGCAAACAGCAGCGTGATGCCTTTCAGGTCTTCGTCGTCGCCCAGGCGGCGCAGCGGGGCGTGGCTGGCCAGCTCGTCCACCCCCAGCCTGGCCAGGGTGCCCGCGGTCATTTTGCTGGGGAAGAAACCGGGGCACACCGCGTTGACGGTGATGCCGCGCGGCCCCCACTCGCAAGCCAGCGCCTTGGTGAAGTTGATGACCGCGGCCTTCGAGGTGTTGTAGGCCACGGTTTGCATGCCGCTGGGGTTGCCGCCCAGCCCGGCGATGCTGGCCACGTTGATGATGCGGCCGCGCTGGCGCCCGTCTTGCCGCGCCAGCATGCTGCGCCGCGCCACCTGCTGGCACAGCAGAAAGTAGCCGCGCACGTTCAGGTTCATCACCTTGTCCCAGGCGCTGACAGGGTGGGTTTCGGCCGGTGCGCCCCAGGTCGCCCCGGCGTTGTTCACCAAAATATCGATGTCGCCCACCCGCTGCAAGGTTTCGCCCACCAGGCGTTCGATGTCGGCCTCGTCGGCACAGTCAGCGGCCACCCAGCGGGCGTCGATGCCAGCGGCCTGCAATTCGGCGGTGGCTTCTTCCAGGTCAGCGGCTTTGCGCGACGACAGCACCACCTTGGCCCCCGCTTCGCCCAGCGCGTGCGCCATTTGCAGCCCCAGGCCGCGCGAGCCCCCGGTGACCAGGGCCGTCTGGCCGGACAAATCAAACAACTGCTGGGTGGTGCGAACCATGCGGGTCTCCTGTTTTCAGTGGAGGCGCATTGTGTTGGGCACTTGCCTTTGGCGCTTGTCGCGGGGGCGATAATTTGGCGCATGCACCACCACCTCTACGCCATCGGCAACGCCCTGGTTGACACCGAATACGAAGTCACCGATTCCCAACTGCAAACCCTGGGTGTGGAAAAACACCGCATGACGCTGATCGACGCGCCCCGCCGCGCCGAACTGCTGGCCCAGGTGCAAGGCCAACACGCCCGGCGCACCGGCGGCGGCTCGGCGGGCAACACCGTGGTGGCCCTGGCCCAATTGGGCGGCCACGCGTTTTATTCGTGCCGCGTGGCCGATGACGAGCTGGGCGCGTTCTACCGCGAAGACCTGGCCGCGAACCGGGTGGCCACCAACCTCAACCACGGCCCGCTGGCCCATGGCCAGACCGGCAGCTGTCTGGTGTTTGTCACGCCCGACGCCGCGCGCAGCATGTGCACCTTCCTGGGGGCCACGGCCGAGCTGAGCACCGACGCCCTGCACCCCAAAGACGTGGCCAAAGCCCGCGTGTATTACATGGAAGGCTACCTGTCGGCCTCGCCCACCGGCTTGGCCGCTGCGCTGGAAGGCCGCGCCCAAGCCAAAGCCGCTGGCGTGGCCCTGGCCACCACGTTGAGCGACGTGAGCATGATCAACTTCTGCCGCCCCGGGCTGGAGGCCATCGTGGGCAACGGCGACCTGGACTGTCTGTTTGCCAACGAAGACGAGGCCGAGGCCTGGACCGGCCACAGCGCCACCGGCGACGCCCGGGCCCTGCTGGCCGCCATGGCGCCCCTGGCACGCACCGTGTGCATCACACGCGGCGCGCTGGGTTGCTGGGTGCTGAAAGACGGGGAAGTCACCGCTGTGCCCGGCGTGCCCGCGCAGGCGGTGGACACCAACGGCGCGGGCGACATGTTTGCCGGGGCCTTTTTGTACGCCGTGACCCACGGGTACACCCACACCCAGGCCGCCGAATTGGGCAACCTCACGGCGGCCGCCGTGGTCAGCCAACACGGCAACCGGCTGAGCACCGAGCGGCTGCAAGACATCAAAGCCGGTTTCGAAGCCCGCTTCAAAGCCTGACACACCCCGCCCCGCTGCGGGTTTTCAGCGCGACAATGGCCGCTTCTTGCGGCCCACATTCAGTGCACCTGCCCCCATGAACGCATCACGCATCGCGGCTTTGTTTCTGGCTTTTGGCGTTGCCTGGATTTTGGTGTCCGACAGCGTGCTGGAAGCCCTGGTGGCCGATCCACAGGCCCGCGCCGCCGTGCAGTCCGTCAAAGGCATGGCGTTTGTGCTGCTGAGCGCCCTGCTGGTGTACGGGCTGGTGCGCGCCGCCGAGCGCACCCAGGCCCGGCTGGAACAAGCCACCCTGCAAGAACGCGACCGCTTGGCCCAGGTGCTGAACGTGAGCCCCGCCGTGATTTACGCCCTGCGCCCTGCCCCCAACGGCACCTGGGCGGTGGACTTTGTGGGCGACAACGTGCAAAGCATCACAGGCTTCAGCCCCCAGCAGTGGCTGGACACGCCGGGCCTGTGGCTCAGCCGCGTGCACCCCGACGACCAGGCCGCCGCGCTGGGTGCCCAGCATCGCTTGCAACATGACGGGCGGGTGGGTCACCACTACCGTTTTTGCCGCGCCGACGGCAGCCACCGCTGGATACACGACGAGCTGGTGCTGGTGAAAGACGCCACGGGCGCCCCCACGGGCGTGGTGGGGGCGTGGCAAGACGTCACCGACCACCGCCAGGCGGCCGAACAATCGCGGTTGGTGGCCAAGGTGTTTGAGTCCAGCCAAGAGGGCATTTTCATCACCGATGCACACTCGCAATTCATTTCAGTCAACCAGGCGTTCACCCAGGTCACCGGGTACACGCTGGACGAGCTGACCGGCAAAACACCTGCCATTTTGAGTTCGGGTGTGCACGACCAAACGTTTTACCGGTCCATGTGGAAGGCCGTGGCCGAGCACGGCCGCTGGGAAGGTGAAATCTGGAACCGCCGCAAAAACGGCGAGCTGTACCCCGAGTGGCTCACCATCAGCGCCATCACCGGGGCGCAGGGCCAAGCCGAGCAATACCTGGGCCTGTTCACCGAAACGTCCAGCCGCAAAGACGCCGAGGCCCGGATCGAGCGGCTGGTGAACTACGACCCGCTCACCAACCTGCCCAACCGCGCCCTGCTGTTTGACCGCGCCAAAGTGGCCTTGGCGGCGGCCCAGCGCAACCACAACCACGCCACGGTGATGCACCTGAACGTGGACCACTTCAAAAACATCAACGAGTCGTTTGGCCACGAGGTGGGCGACCAGGTGCTGGTGACCGTGGCGCAACGCCTGGTCAGCCACCTCAAGCCCGACGACACCGTGACCCGCCTGGGCAGCGACGACTTCATCGTGCTGCTGCCCCACACCGGCGCGCGCGACGCCAGCGACGTGGCCCACCGCCTGATGCACACCCTGGAAGCGCCCATGGCCGTGGGTGAGCAGGTGCTGCGCATCACCGCCAGCGCGGGCGTGGCCGAATTCCCCGACAACGGCAGCACCCTGGCGCTGCTGGCCCAGGCCGCCGAAACCGCTGTCAACCAGGCCAAACGCGAGGGGCGCAACACCGTTCGATTCTTCTCGACCAGCTTGCAAACCCAAATGGAAGAGGCCCGCGCCATCGAACGCGGCCTGCACCTGGCCGTGGAACGCAACGAGCTGGTGCTGCACTACCAGCCGCAGATCAGCGCCCACACGGGCCGCATCGTGGGTGTGGAAGCCCTGGTGCGCTGGCAACACCCCGAATGGGGCCTGGTGCCGCCCGCGCGCTTCATTCCGGTGGCTGAAAAAGCCGGGTTGATCCGGGGCATTGGCGAGTGGGTGCTGGTGCAGGCCCTGGCCGACAGCGCCGCCTGGCAGGCCACAGGCTTGCCCGCCGTGCCCATGGCGGTGAACCTGTCGATGGCGCAATTCCGGCACGAAGGCCTGCGCGATTTCGTCACCCAGGCCCTGGCCAGCAGTGGCCTGCCTCCCCACCTGCTGGAGCTGGAGTTGACCGAAAGCGTGGCCATGGAAGACTCCGAGTTCACCACCGCCACCATCCGGGGCCTGAAAGACCTGGGGCTGCAGCTGTCCATCGACGACTTTGGCACCGGCTACTCGTCGCTGAGCTACTTGAAGCGGTTTGCCATCGACAAACTGAAAATCGACCAGTCGTTTGTGCGTGGCCTCAACGTGGACGCAGAAGACGATGCCATTGTGTTGGCCGTCATCCACCTGGCCCACAGCCTGGGGCTGCGCACCATTGCAGAAGGCGTGGAAACCCCGGCCCAGGCGGCCAGCCTGCGGGCCAAAGGCTGTGACGAATTTCAGGGTTACCTGTTCAGCCGCCCGGTGCCTGCGGCTGAGTTTGCGGTGCTGCTGGGCAATGGGGCCTACACATTGCCCGAGCCCGCCAGTGCGGGTTAAAGGGCCATTTCAGGCCCGCCCCGGCCCCAAAGGGGGGCGGCAACGCCCGTGAAACGGTCAATCCAGCGTCACACCCGCCTGCTTGATCACCTTTTCCCACTTGGCGGTTTCGGCGTTGATGAACGCATCGCAGGCCTCGGGGCTGCTGCCTTCGGCAAACGTGCCCATGGCTTCGAGCTTGGCACGCGTTTCATCGCTGTGGATGATGGCGTTGACGGCGTCCGACATGCGTTTGACCACATCGCGCGGCGTGCCCGCCGGGGCAATCATGCTGGCCCAGGTGCTGCCGATCAGCCCCGCAATGCCCTGCTCCACGAAAGTGGGCACATCGGGCACGGCGGGCAGGCGCTTGTCGCTGGAGACACCGATCAGCCGCACCCGGCCGCTCTTGCCCGCCTGGATCAGCCCCGTGGGCGCGTCGAAAAACAGCTGAATCTGGCCGCCCAGCAGGTCGGTCAGCGCGGGCGCTGCGCCCCGGTAAGGGATGTGCACCATGAATGTTTGCGTCAGTGCCTTCATCAGCTCGGTGGTCAGGTGCGCGGCCGAACCTGTGCCCGATGAACCAAAGCTGACCTTGCCCGGGTTGGCCTTGGCGTAGGCCACCAGCTCTTTCGTGTTTTTGAACGGCGCGTTGTTGGGCACGGCCGCCAGCAACGGCGACACGCCCATGAGCGACACCCCCACCAGGTCTTTGCGCGGGTTGTAGGGCAGCTTGGGGTACAGGCCGGTGTTGGCCGCATAGGCCGCGATCACCACGCCGAAGGTGTGCCCATCGGGCGCGGCCTTGGCCACCATGTCGACCCCGATGATGCTGTTGGCCCCCGGCTTGTTCTCGATGACGATGGGCTGGCCCAATGCTTTTTGCAGGCCCACCTGCAACAGGCGCGCCATTTGGTCGGTGAAGCCACCTGCCGTGTACGGCACCACGATCTTGATGGGTTTGCTGGGCCAGGCGGCCTGCGCCATGGCGGGCACGGCGGCGGACGCGAGGCCTGCAGCGGTGGCCTGAAGCACGGTGCGGCGAGAAACAGCGACGGTCATGGTTTGTCTCCAATTTTTTATAAAAATATGCCTTTAACGCTTTATTTGAAAGCGATGACAGCTATCTTTTTCAAAGCGATTTGACCAACTCAGGCACAGCGGCAAACAAGTCCGCCTCCAGCCCGTAGTCGGCCACGGAGAAGATGGGAGCCTCAGGGTCTTTGTTGATCGCCACGATCACCTTGCTGTCTTTCATGCCCGCCAAGTGCTGAATCGCACCGCTGATGCCCGCTGCGATGTACAGCTGCGGGGCCACGATCTTGCCGGTCTGGCCCACTTGCAGGTCGTTGGCCGCATAACCTGCGTCCACCGCCGCACGGCTGGCACCAATGGCCGCACCGAGTTTGTCGGCCAAGGGGGTCATGACTTCGTTGAACTTCTCGCTGCTGCCCAGTGCCCGGCCACCGCTGACGATGATCTTGGCGGCGGTCAGTTCGGGGCGGTCGTTCTTGGCAATCTCGCTGCCTTTGAAGCTGCTTTTGCCGCTGTCGGCGGTGGCGGTGGCTGTTTCAACGCTTGCACTGCCACCTGTGCTGGCTGCGGCATCGAAGCCGGTGGCGCGCACGGTGATGACT
>JBASFL010000074.1:0-13080 GCA_049653005.1 Burkholderiaceae bacterium
TGCGCACCAGCATGCGCAACCAGTTGCCCTGTGTGGTGACCGCTGTGACGGCGGTGGCACACGGGCCCATGGTGGCGGTGGACTTGCGCACCCCGTGTGGGCAGGCACTGGCGTCGCTGGTCACCCGCGAAAGCGCCGACCTGCTGGGCCTGGCCCCTGGTCTCGGCGTGCTGGCGCTTTGCAAAGCCACGGCGGTGGCCGTGGGGCCTACCGTTGAAGGCACCACGGCCCAGGCCCAGCCCGGCACCGGTTGCACGCTGCAAGGCGTGGTGGCCGATGTCAGCCCCGGCCTTGGGGCCCAAGAGGTGGCGCTGACCCTGCCCAGTGGCCACCTGTGGGTGGGTTTTGCCCCCCAGACCGAGGGGCTGGTGGTGGGCCGTGCCGCAAGCGGCCGTTTTGCGCCGTCGGCTGTGGTGATGGGCCTGGCCAGCTAGGCCCATTGCCTGCGCGACAGGGCTTTGCCCAGGGCTGCGTGTAGCCTCGCTTTTTTTGCTTTCACGCCCCACACATGACCACACACACCGACCTCTTCAGCCCTTTGCAAGTGGGCGACATCGCTTTGGCCAACCGCGTGGTGATGGCCCCGCTCACGCGCAACCGCGCGCCCGGTGCCGTGCCCACGCCGCTGATGGCCGCCTATTACAGCCAGCGCGCCAGCGCGGGCCTGCTCATCACCGAGGCCACGGCCATCAGCCACCAGGGTCAGGGCTATGCCGACGTGCCCGGCCTGTATGCCCCCGAACAAGTCGAAGGCTGGAAGCCCGTGACCCAGGCCGTGCACGCCGCCGGTGGCAAGGTGGTGGTGCAGCTGTGGCACGTGGGCCGCGTGTCGCACACCGATTTGCAGCCGGGCAATGCCGCGCCCGTGGCCCCGTCGGCCATTGCCGCCAAAACCAAGACCGTGCTGCTGAAAGACGGTGCGCCCGTGTTTGTGCCCACGTCCACGCCCCGCGCACTTGACGCGGCCGAGTTGCCCGCCCTGGTGCAAACCTACGCCGATGCGGCCCGCAACGCCATGGCCGCGGGCTTTGACGGGGTGGAGGTGCACGCCGCCAACGGCTACCTGATCGACCAGTTTTTGAAAACCGGCAGCAACCACCGCACCGATGCGTACGGCGGCCCCATTGAAAACCGCGCCCGCCTGCTGCTGGAGGTGGTGCAGGCCGTGGTGGCGGCGGTGGGGGCAGGGCGCACGGGCATACGCCTGTCGCCGGTCACGCCAGCCAATGACGTGGTGGACGCCGACCCCCAGCCTTTGTTCGAGCACGTGGTGCGGCAACTGGCCCCGCTGGGGCTGGCCTACATCCACGTCATTGAAGGCGCCACCGGCGGCCCGCGCGAGTTGCCCGACCGCCCGTTTGACTACCCCGCGCTGAAGGCCGCCTACGCCCAGGCCGGGGGCACCGGGGCCTGGATGGTGAACAACGGCTACACCCTGGCGCTGGCCCAACAGGCCCTGGGCCAAGGGGCCGACCTGGTGGCGTTTGGCAAGGCCTACATCGCCAACCCCGACCTGGTGGCCCGGTTGCACGCCGGTGGCCCCTTCAACACGCCCGACACCACCACCTTTTACGGTGGCGGGGCCAAGGGCTACACCGACTACCCCACGCTTGGCACCGCCGCATGAGCGCCACAGCCTTCCCGCCAATTCGCGCCGTTATCTTCGATTCAGACGGCACCTTGGTGGACAGCGAAGTGCCTGGCCTGGACGCCCTGCACGGGTTTTGCCTGCGCCAGGGGCTGAACCTGCCGCGCGAGCAAGCCCACCGCCAGTTTCACGGGGTGAGCTTGCAGGTGTGCATGGCCTGGTTGGCCACGCAACTTGACGCCCCGGTGGGCGGCGTGCCCACGCCCGAGCGCGTGGCGGCCCTCACCGCCGGTGCCCGGACCGCCATGAATGAGCGGTTTCACCAGGGGCTGAATGCCATGCCGGGCGCTGACGATTTGCTGGCCCAATTGGCGCGGTCGGCCCTGCCGTTTTGTGTGGGCACCAACGGCCCGCGCCAGAAGGTGGAGCTGGCCCTGTCGCTGGCGGGCTTGCGCCACCACGTTGCCGACGAACACCTGTTTTCCGCCTACGAGGTGGGCTCGTTCAAACCCGCGCCCGGCCTGTTTTTGCACGCAGCGGCGGCGTTGGGCGTGCCACCGGCCGAGTGCGCCGTGGTGGAAGACAGCCTGCCCGGTGTGCAAGCCGGGCTGGCGGCGGGCATGCAGGTGTTCAGCTTGCACCCCCGCGAGGGCATGCCCCCCGAAATGGCCGAGGGGGTGGTGTTCATTGCCCACCTGTGCGAGCTGGCGCAATGGTTGCCCGCCAGTGCCGTCAGCGGCAGCGTCAGGGCTTGATGTAACCGAAGCCCTGGCCCTGCAACTGGCCGATGCGGACCACGCCAGAGGGGGTGAAGCCTGCGTCCATCACAAACTCGTCTTTTTTCAGGCCCAGGGCGGTGAGTGTGAGTTCGCAAATTTCAAACTTCACACCCCGCGCCACCAGGTCAGACACCAGGGGGCCGTACTCGATGTTTGGGTTTTTGGCGTCTTTGGCGCCGTCTTTCAAAAAATGCACACCGTCGCCCAGCGCCACCACCACCAGGGTGGTTTTGGGCGCCACGTCCAGGTAGTTGCGCAGGGTGCGCAGCCCGGCAGTGGCCTGGGTGGCGCTGTTGTCAAAGTGGTAAACCACCTTGTCCTGCGCCCAGGCGGCGCAGCTTGACGCGGCAATCAGAACGGCGGCGGCCAGCGAGCGGAATGTCATGCGGTGTCTCCAGTGTGAGGGGGGTGAACAGGGGGCGAATGTCGCACACCTGGGCGGGTGACGGGGTGTGAAGTGCGCTTCATATCGGGGGTGTTGCACCGATAGCCAAAATGCAACAACTGCCCGCCACCCGCGCCGGGCAAGTGTGCCAATCTGCACCCGGTGTGGCACACCCTTGGGCGGTGCGATTTGTGTGTGCGTGAAAAAAACACATACAAATCAATCACTTGTGAAATTTTCAAAACGGTGGCACGGAGCTTGTGAACACACAAGCGCCTTCGACAGGCAACCCCTTCGATCAACCGCATTTTTGAAAAAATCACAGGAGATAGCATGATTTACGCAGCACCCGGCGCCGCAGGCGCCAAGCACGTTTACAAAGCCCAATACAACAACTTCATCGGCGGCCAGTGGGTCGCACCGGTCAAGGGCCAATACTTTGACGTCATCACCCCTGTCAACGGCCAGGTTTACACACAAGCCGCCCGCTCCACCGCCGAAGACATCGAGCTGGCACTGGACGCCGCCCACGCCGCCGCAGACGCATGGGGCAAAACCGATGCCGCCACGCGCAGCAACATCCTGCTGAAAATTGCCGACCGCCTTGAAGCCAACCTGGAACTGCTGGCCTACGCCGAAACCGTGGACAACGGCAAAGCCATCCGCGAAACGCTGAACGCCGACATCCCGCTCACGGTGGACCACTTCCGCTACTTCGCCGGTTGCGTGCGTGCCCAGGAAGGCGCGCTGTCCAACATCGACGAAAACACCGTGGCGTACCACATTCAAGAGCCACTGGGCGTGGTCGGCCAGATCATTCCCTGGAACTTCCCCATCCTGATGGCCGCCTGGAAACTGGCCCCCGCCCTGGGCGCTGGCAACTGCGTGGTGTTGAAGCCCGCTGAAAGCACCCCCATCAGCATCCTGATCCTGGCCGAGCTGATTGCCGACCTGCTGCCCCCCGGCGTGCTGAACATCGTCAACGGCTATGGCCGCGAAGCCGGCATGCCCCTGGCCACCAGCAAGCGCATTGCCAAAATCGCCTTCACCGGCTCCACCACCACCGGCCGCGTGATTGCCCAGGCCGCTGCCAACAACCTGATTCCCGCCACGCTGGAACTGGGCGGCAAGAGCCCCAACATCTTCTTTGCCGACATCATGGACAAAGACGATGGCTTCCTGGACAAAGCCATTGAAGGCATGGTGCTGTTTGCCTTCAACCAAGGCGAGGTGTGCACCTGCCCCAGCCGCGCGCTGATTCAGGAAAGCATTTACGACAAGTTCATGGAGCGTGTGCTGGCCCGCGTGGCCGCCATCAAGCAACTCAACCCGCTGGACACCGACAGCATGATGGGCGCACAGGCTTCCAAAGAACAGCTGACCAAAATTTTGTCTTACCTCGACCTGGGCAAACAGGAAGGCGCTGAAGTGCTGTCCGGTGGCGCACAAGCCCAGATGGGCGGCGACCTGGACGGTGGCTACTACGTGCAGCCCACGCTGTTCAAGGGCCACAACAAAATGCGCATCTTCCAGGAAGAAATTTTTGGCCCCGTGCTGGCCGTGACCACCTTCAAAGACGAAGCCGAAGCGCTGGAAATTGCCAACGACACGCTGTACGGCCTGGGCGCTGGCGTGTGGAGCCGCAACGGCAACGTGGCCTACCGCATGGGCCGCGCCATCAAGGCCGGCCGCGTGTGGACCAACTGCTACCACGCCTACCCCGCACACGCCGCCTTCGGTGGCTACAAAGAGTCTGGCATTGGCCGCGAAACCCACAAGATGATGCTGGACCACTACCAACAGACCAAAAACCTGCTGGTCAGCTACAGCGAAAGCAAGCTGGGCTTCTTCTGAAGCCAGCCGGTGTGGAGGCCACCCCTTGCCACTGCCGCAAGGGTGGGCCCGATGCCAACAGCAACAGGGGCGGGGAACCGCCCCTTTTTTTATAAAAAAACGGCTCTATCGCTTGACTGTATTCAGTTTATTGCTATTGCAATTGACCCCCTTCAAGGAGTTTCACCATGGTTGACAAAGTCGTGGCCACCCCAGCAGCGCTGGAGCTGGTGGCTTTTCTGAAAACCAAACACGGCCCAGATCTGATGTTCCACCAGTCGGGCGGCTGCTGCGACAACAGCGCGGCCAACTGCTACCTGCCCGGTGAAATCACCATGGGCGCGGGCGACGTGTACCTGGGCGACGTGGGCGGTGCCCCGTTCTACATAGGCCGCGCGCAGTACGAGTACTGGCGCCACACCCAGCTCATCATCGACGTGATCGAAGGCCACGGCGGCACCTTCTCCCTCGAAGGACCCGAGGGCAAAGCCTTCCACACCCGCTCACGCGTGTTCACCCCCGAAGAAATGGTGGAACTGGCCCGGCAAGACGCGGCCGACCAGGCGGGGGCTTGAGCCGGGCAAGTGGTTTGTGAATATCTATCGATTGCAATAAATTGACAATATCCTTTGTGGTGGATATTGTGCAAATATACGTTGCAGGAGATGTCACACATGGATTTGAACCTGGCCTTTCCAGACCAGCTGTCGCAGCACCTGCGCGCTTTGCGCAAGGCACAGGGGTTGACCCAGGCGCAGCTGGCAGCGCGAATGGGTGTCTTGCAGTCGCGCATCTCCGCGCTTGAAAAAGATGCCACCAAGCTCACGGTTGAGCAACTGTTTCGGGTGCTGTCAGCCCTGAACACCGGGGTGGTGCTGAGAGCGGCGGATGCTGATTCCCAACCCAGTGGCGGTGGCTCTGAGGGGCAGTGGTGATGGGGCAATCGAAGGGGCGGCTGAACGTCTGGATGAATGGCGAACTGGTGGGTTTTTGGTCTGTGGGCCGCAGCGGACATCACACGTTCACCTACGCCGCCGGCTGGCACACCCATCCCAAAAGCCGTCCGTTGTCGCTGTCCTTGCCCATCACGGCCGATGGCCAACTCTCGGGCCGCGAGGTGGAGCACTACTTCGACAACTTGCTGCCAGACAGTGAATCGATTCGAAGACGCCTGAGCGGCACCTTTAAAACCAAGGGCATCGATGCGTTCTCGCTTCTCCAGGCCATTGGCCGAGACTGCGTGGGTGCCATTCAACTGTTGCCTGTCGATGCCCCCACGCCCAACGTGTGCAAGGTGGAGTGCGACCCGGTCACGCCCCAAGACATCGAGGACATGCTGTCGGGCTTGGGCGCCCATGTGGGCCCCGGAGCCATGGACGAGGACGACGGCTTTCGCATCTCCATCGCAGGCGCGCAAGAAAAAACGGCGCTGCTGAAAGTGGGCGAGCAGTGGTGCCGCCCCCGCCATGCAACCCCCACCACCCACATCCTGAAGCCACCCATCGGCATCACGCCCGGGCGCAATCTGGATCTCACGTTGTCCCCTGAAAACGAGTGGCTGTGCGCCCGCATCCTGGACGCGCTGGGCCTGCCGGTTGCGCAGTGCCATGTCGAGCGCTTCGGCGCTCGCTCTGCCCTGGTGGTCAAGCGGTTTGACCGCCAGTGGCAGGCCAACCCCGAGTGGGTCGTGCGCGTGCCGCAAGAAGACTTTTGCCAGGTGCTTGGGCATGCCAGCGCACACAAATACGAGGACAAAGGGGGCCCCGGCATGGAAGATTGCCTGCGCGTGCTCAAAGGCGGCACGCGTTACGCGGAAGACGGGCGTGTGTTCTTGTTGGCCCAGCTGGCTTTCTGGCTGCTGGCGGCCATCGACGGTCACGCCAAGAACTTCTCGGTTTTTCTGTTGCCGGGCGGGCGCTACCACCTCACCCCGCTTTACGACGTGATGTCCGCGTGGCCCCTCATCGGCACAGGGGCCGACGCCATTCAATACAAAAAGGCCAAACTGGCCATGGCCGTTCGAAGCCAAGCGGCGCATTACAAACTGTCCGAAATCTTGCCCAGGCACTGGCAAGCCGTTGCCTTGCGCAGTGGCATACCGCTCTTGTGGAAAGACATGTGCCACATGGTGGAAGGGGCCCCCGCCGCGCTGGAGCAGGTTGCCCAGTCATTGCCTGCGGACTTTCCGGCGGCACTGGCCGACTCGATCTTTGAAGGCGTGCGCCGCCACGCACAACGGTTTGTGTCGCAGGTCACCGCCATCTGACATCGATGGCCAGGGTGCATGCCACAGGTGTCCCATTTTTGAACACCTGTGCCACCCGCCGTTGTTGCACGCAAGGGCGAACAGGGCTCCAGCCCCAGCCCATCCGGTGCAGGCTGTGAATTGACCGCCTGCAAACGTGCCACTCGGGTGTTGGCACGGTGCTTGCCATGAAGCACCCCAAGTTCAGTCACTGAACCCGGCAAGCCACGCCCCATACCTACACCGGAGACACCTGTGAAACCCTCTTTCCACGCCCACCTTTCCCCCCTGGCCCACGCCATTGCCTTGGTGTGTGCCACGGCCACCAGTGCCGTGTCGGCCCAAACCCTGTCTGACGTGGTGGTGAGCGCCAGCCGTGCCGAGCAGCAAAGCTTTGACGCCCCGGCATCCGTCCAGGCCGTGGGGCGCGACACCATCGAGGCCGCTGGCCCGCAGGTGAACGTGTCGGAGTCGCTCAACCGCGTGCCCGGCATTGCCGCGCTCAACCGCCAGAACTACGCGCAAGACCTGCAGTTGTCCATTCGCGGCTCGGGCTCGCGTTCGGCGTTTGGCATTCGGGGCTCTCGGCTCATCGTGGACGGCATTCCCGCCACCATGCCCGACGGGCAGGGCCAGGCCTCCACCGTCAGCCTGCCCAGCGCGCAGCGCATCGAGGTGCTGCGCGGCCCGCTGGCCCAGCTGTATGGCAACTCGGCCGGTGGGGTGGTGCAGGTGTTCACCATGGACGGCCCTGCCCAACCCGAGGTGGGCGGTTCGTGGGTGGTGGGGTCTGACGGCCTGCGGAAAATCGGCCTCAACGCGGCAGGCCAAACCGGCCGCCTGAACTACGTGCTGGACCACACCCGGTTTGAAACCGATGGCTACCGCGACCACAGCGCCGCCGAGCGCCGCCAGCTCAATGCCAAGCTGCGCTATGCAGCCACTGAGCAGACGCAAATCACCCTGGTGGCCAACCTGTTTGACCAACCCCGGTCGCAAGACCCGTTGGGCCTGACCCGCGCCCAAATGGAGGCCAACCCCCGCCAGGCCGCCGCGCCCGCCACCCTCTACAACACCGGCAAAGAGGTGTCGCAAAACCAGGTGGGCGTGGTGGTGGTGCACAAGCCCGATGCCGACCGTGCCATCACGGCCACGGCCTACAAAGGCACGCGGGACCTGGGCAACCGGCTGTCCATACCCCTGACCGCCCAAGCCCCGGCCACAGCGGCCGGTGGCATCGTCAAGCTGGACCGCGACTACAGCGGTGTGGGCCTGAAATACAACCACCGTTTCAACGTGGGCCAGGGCCGTGTGGAGGCCACCACCGGCCTGGAGCACGAACGCATGGAAGAGGTGCGCCTGGGCTACATCAACAACCTGGGCGCCCAAGGGGCCTTGAAGCGCAACGAAACCGACGGTGTCACCAGCACCGGCGTGTTCACCCAAGCCACTTGGATGCCCAACGAGCGCTGGAGCTTTGTGGCCGGTTTGCGCAGCAACCGCGTCAAATTCACGGTGGACGACCGCTTTGTGACCACCGGCAACCCCAACGACAGCGGCAGTGCCCGCTTCAGCGCCGTGAACCCTGTGCTGGGCGTCACCCGACACCTGACCGACACCACCAACCTGTACGCCAACGTGGGCAAAGGGTTTGAAACCCCCACGCTGGCTGAAATTGGCTACCGCACCGGGGCCAGTGGCCCCAACCTGGGCCTGCGCGCGGCCAACAGCCGCCACACCGAGGTGGGCCTGAAAACCCAGCTGGCCGAGGGCCACCGGCTGGACGTGGCGGCGTTCCACATCGGCACCACCGATGAAATTGTGGTGGCCTCCAGCAGCGGGGGGCGCACGGTGTACACCAACGCGGGCAAAACCCGCCGCACCGGGTTTGAGCTGGCCTACAGCGGGCAACTCAACCGCGAGTGGAGTGCCCATGTGGCCCTGTCCACCCTCAACACGCGTTTTGTGAACGGTTTTGCCTCGTCGGGCGGCGCGGTGGCGGCGGGCAACCGCATTCCCGGCACCGTGGGCCAAATGGCGTTTGCCGAGCTGGCCTGGCGGCCCCAGGCGTTGCCAGGCCTGGTGGGCGCGGTGGAGATTGTTCACCAAAGCGGCATGGCCGTGAACGACACCAACACCGACCGCACGTCGGGCTACACCGCCTTCAACCTGCGCGTGGGGCTGGAGCAGCGTGTGGGGGCCTGGCGCCTGCGCGAGTTTGTGCGTGTGGACAACGTGACCGACCGCCGCTACGTGGGCTCGGTCATTGCCAACGACGGCAACGGCCGCTTCTTTGAACCAGCCCCCGGCCGCAACTGGACGCTGGGCATCAGCGCCCAGCACGCCTTCTGAGCGGTCAGGCCTTTTGGGCCAGTTGCCGCAGCACCTCGGTTTCAAAGTCCGGGGTTTCGGCAGCTGCCATGAAGCCTTCCATGTCGCCGTCAAACCGCACCTGACCCTGGTGCAACAGCAGCAGGCGGTCGGCCACTTTCACCTCTTCAATGAGGTGGGTGGCCCACAGCACCGCCATACCGCTGTGGCGGCACAGGTCGCGCACGGTGGTCAGCAGCTGGTGGCGCGAGGCCGGGTCCAGGCCCACGGTGGCCTCGTCCATCAGCAGCACCTGGGGGCGGTGCATCAGCGCCCGCACCAGTTCCACCTTGCGGCGGTTGCCGCCCGACAGTTGCCGCGCCACGGTGCTGGCGTGCTCGGCCAGGCCCAGGGTGGGCAGCAGGGCGTCCATTTGCGCGCGGGCGGCGGTGCGGGGCATGCCGTGCAGGTCGGCGTGGTAGAGCAGGTTGGCCCGCACGCTCAGGTCCAGGTCCAGCGCGCTTTGCTGAAACACCACGCCCAGGTGGGCCAGGGCCCGCGCCGGGTGGGTGGCCATGGCGTGGCCCATCACCGTCACCTCGCCCTGGTCGGGGTTGAACAGGCCGGTCAGCAGCTGCAGCAGGGTGGATTTGCCCGCGCCGTTGGGCCCCAGCAGCGCGGTCATGCTGCCAGGGGCCAGCGACAGGCTGACACCTTTGAGCGCCGGTTTGCCCGCATAGGTTTTGTGAAGGTTGTGGGCGGTCAGCAGGGGGGCGGTCATGGGGCTTGCCTTCAGCGTGGGGTGGGGGTGTGCAGCAGGTTCATGCGCTTGAGCAGCCGTTTTTCGTGGGCCACGTTGTCGGCAATGGCCTGGCGGTAGGCCCGGGTGTCCAGGTAATCCAGGGCCTGGTCGTAGCGGGCCAGCACTTGCTGGTGGCGTTCGCTGAACATGGCTTTTTTGAACACCCGGTGCAACTGGGCCACCACCGCGTCGGGCGTGCCCGCCGGGGCGGCCAAGCCCCAGGGCGAGGTGTACACCGCCTGGCCAAAGCCCAGCTCTTTCAGGGTGGGCACCTCGGGCCACTTGGGGCTGCGCTGCGCGCTGAAGATGGCCAGCAGCCGCATTTTTCCCTGGTCCACCCAGGGCGCGAACCCGGTGGAATTGACCCCCGCCATCAACTGGCCGCTGGCAATGGCCAGCATCTGGTCGGCCGTGCCTTTGTAAGGCACGTGGGTGTAGCGCACGCCCTGGTGGGTCAGCAGTTCTTCCATGGCCAGGTGGGCGGTGGTGCCCATGCCGGTGGACCCCAGCAGCAACTCGCCCGGGTGGGCCTGGGCCCAGGCCACCAGGTCGGCCAGGCTTTTCCAGGGGCTGGTGCTGGGCACCAGCAGGCCAAAGGTCACGCCCGACACCTGCACGATGGGCGCCAAATCGGCCACCGGGTCCCAGGGCACGGCTTGCATGAGTGCGTGCCGGTACACGGTGATGGGCACCTGCCCAATGGTGTGGCCATCGGGCGCGGCGGCTTTCAGCAGCGGGGCCACCAGGGTGCCCGCCGCCCCCGGGCGGTTGACCACCACAATGGGCTGGCCCAGCAGCGGCTCCGCTTCTTCGCACAGCAGGCGCAACGTCAGGTCGGTGGCCCCGCCCGCAGGCCAGGGCACGATCAGTTGCACCGGCCGACTGGGAAAGGGGGCGGAACCTGACCCCGGCCCTTGGGCCCAGGCGGGTGGGGCGCACAAAGCGGCGGCCACCGCGCCCAGGCCCGCTTTCAGCCAACGGCGGCGGGCACTGTTCAACGGTGCATGGGGGGTGTTTCGGTGTGTCACAGGGGCGTGGCTGGGGTGTGCCAAAAGTGTTGCATGTGCCCCAAAAAGCAATAAGCAAGCCACCACAGCGGTGGGGCTGCAGGGTGGCTTGCTTATTGCTTTTTGGCGGGGGTGTTGCACATCGGAACACCCCAAAACAGCCCAACACGGAGACACGTTTCATGACACGCCCCACCACCCGCAAAACCCCTCTCAACACCCGCTTGCGCCCGCTTGTTGCCGCCGCCGTGGCAGCCATCGTGCCCCTGTTCACAGGCGCCGCACAGGCCGTGAGCCTGTACCTGTCCAGCGAGAAGGACAACAAGCTGGTGATTTTTGATGCCGAGGGCAAGCAAACCGGCACCATCGACGTGTGCAAACGCCCCCGTCACATGATGTTCAGCGCCGACAAATCCAAAATCTACGTGTGCTGCGGCGACAGCAACGAGCTGGGCGTGGTGGACCGCGCAGCGGGCAAGATGGTGGACACCATCCCCTTGGGCGAAAGCCCCGAAATTTTTGACCTGAGCCCCGACGGCAAAGTGGCCTACGTGTCGATTGAAGACGACAGCGTGCTGGCCGCCTACGACCTGGCCACCAAGAAAACCCTGTTCAGCGTCAAAACCGGCGGCGAACCCGAGGGCGTGCTGGTGTCCAAAGACGGCAAGCTGGCCTACGTCACCAGCGAAGAGGCCAACTTGGTCCATGTGATTGATTTGAGCAGCAAAAAAATCGTCAAAAACATCAAAGTGGGCAACCGGCCCCGCCGCTTTGCCCTGTCGCCCGACGGCAGCGAGCTGTGGGTGTCCAACGAACTCAGCGCCAACCTGAGCGTGGTGGACACCGCCACACACAAGGTCAAGGCCACGGTCGATTTCAAAATCAAGGGCATGCGCAAAACCGACATCACCCCCGTGGGCCTGGCCCTCACGAAAGACGGCAAAACCCTCTGGGCCAGCCTGGGCCGCGCCAACCACGTGGCCGAAATCGACGTGGCCACCCGCCAGGTGCGCCGCACGGTGCTGGCGGGCAAACGCGCCTGGGGCCTGACCCTCAGCCCCGACGAGCAAGTGCTGTACGTGGCCAACGGCCTGTCTGACGACATGACCCTCATCCACACCCAAGACGGCAAAGCCCTGCGCACCGTGGCCGCTGGCCGCGTGCCCCACACCCCCCTGGTGGCGCCATGAATGGCCCCCAGAGCGTGGGCCTGCCCCCCATCTTGCCCACCACCTGGCGCGTGGCCCGGCTGGTGTTGCTGGGGGCGGTGTGTGCGGGGCTGTGGGCCACGGCCACCGCCCAAACGCCGGCCAAAACCCGCACCGTGGCGGTGGCGCTCGTGACCTTGGGTGACGATGCCCGCCACAGCAACCGGCGGCTGGAGCGCGCCTACCCCGGCCACCCGGCAGGTCGCTTGCAGCACGCCGCCCAACTGGCCGTGGCCGACACCGAACTGGCCCTGGCCGACGGGCAATTGGCCTTGCAACTGCGCGATGTGACCGTGGCCTCGGCCGCCGATTTGCCCGCTGCCTTGCAAAAGCTCAAAACCGAGCAGGTGGCCTTTTGGGTGCTTGACCTGCCCGCTGCCCTGGTGCCCCAGGCCACGCAGGCGGCAGGCACCGCCGCCGTGGTGTTCAACGCCAGCGCACCCGATGACGGGCTGCGCGGCGCGCAGTGTGGGGCGCAGCTGTTCCACACCTTCCCCAGCCACGCCATGCAGGCCGATGCGCTGGCCCAATACCTGGCCGCCCGTTCGTGGCGCAACGCCCTGGTGCTGCAAGGTCCGACCGAAGCCGACCAGGCCCTGGGCCAGGCCTGGGCCCGTGCCGCCAAGCGTTACGGGCTGAAACCCACGGTCAAACCCTTCAAACTCTCGGGCGACCCGCGCGAGCGCGATTTGTCCAACGTGCGCCTGCTCACCGCCGACCGCAGCCACGACGTGGTGGCCGTGCTGGACGCTGACGGCGAATTTGCCCGCACCGTGCCCTACGCCACCCAGCAGCCCCGGCCCGTGGTGGGCAGCAACGGCCTGGTCGCCCTGGCCTGGCACCCGCAGTGGGAGCGCAACGGTGGCCCCCAGGTGTCGCGGCGCTTTCGCAAAGCGGCCGGCCGCCCCATGGTGGGCCAGGAC
>JBASFL010000075.1:0-4469 GCA_049653005.1 Burkholderiaceae bacterium
CACACCAGCAGCGCGCCGTCGTCGCGGCTGCGCGGCACCCAACCGGCCACGCCCACACTGGCCGTGACCACCGGGGCCACCAGCGACTCGGGGTGGGGCATGTCCAGCAGGGCCACACTGTCCACCACGCGCTGGGCGGCCAGCGCCGCGCCTTGGTGGTCGGTCTCGGGCATCATGACCACCAGCCGGTGCGGGCCGTGGCGGGCCACCAGGTCGGTGGTGCGCTTCATGGCCCCGGCCACGGCCTGGGTCACGGTTTGCAGGCAGGCATCGGCGGCGGGCAGGCCCAGGCGGTCGCCGTAGTTGGGGAAAAAGTCCAGGTCCACCACCAACACCGACAGCGGCTCTTCGCCCCGAAAGGCGCGGGCCACTTCTTCTGACAGGCGTTGGTCAAAGTAACGGTGGTTGGCCACTTGCAGCAGCTCGTCAAAACGGGAGTGCACTTCCAGCCGGTGCGACACCATGTGCACCTGCGACTCGGCCGCCGCCAGGTCCAGCCGCACCTGGCCCAGTGCCGAGGTTTGCGTGCCCAGCTCCTGGTAGAGGCGGCCCACCATGTTGAGCAACGACCGCAGGCCTTTGTCAGACACGCTGCTTTCGCGCTCAAAGGCTTCAGCCGCCGGGGTGCCCGCCTCCACCACACGCAGCTGGCGCACCATGGCCTGGTCCACGCCCAGCACGTGCAACCCGATCCACGACGACAGGAACCCCATCATGCGGGCCGGCCAATCGGCGCGGGTGTCGCGCTCGCCCCACAGCTCGCGCAGGTTGATGATGAACTGCTCGTGCTGGCGGCGGTGCACCGCCACGTGGCGGCCATCCAGCCCGTGGGTTTGCATCATCAACTCTTCGCCCGCGAACTGCGCCCGGGCGTAAGCCATCAAGCGGTCGAACGCACGGCGCAGCGACACCTCGCGCCGGTCGGGCGGGAACTGCGGGTCAAACAGGGTGCGGTGCAACTCGTTGAAGATGTCGATCAGCCCCCGGTGCTGGTCGTCCATTTCGGGCAGGCCGGTGCCAAAACTGCGGTCCCAAACAAACAAGTCCATGGTGTTCTCCGCCAGTGCGCTGGCTGCGGGGGTTGGGCACGCGGGCGCGCCATCGGGCCACTATAAGCGCCCACCGGGCCACCACCAAGCGGCCGTCACCAAGGCGGCAAACGCTCGCCCTTGAGGCGGGCGCGCAGCGCCGCGTAGTCGGGCACCACGCTGGCCACGGTGTGCCAGAAGCGGTCGCTGTGGTCCATGTGGCGCAGGTGGGCCAGTTCGTGGGCCACCACGTAGTCGACCACGGCGGGGGCAAACTGCACCAGCCGCCAGTGCAGGCGAATGCTGCCATCGGCCTTGGCGCTGCCCCAGCGGGTGGCGGCAGACGACAGTTTCAGCACCGTCCAGCGCACCGCCAGCAGCGGGGCAAAGTGGTCCAGCCGCTGCACGAAGTGGGTGTGGGCGGCTTGCATCATCCAGGCCTGCACCGCATCGCGCAACTGGGCGGCGGTGGCGGTGGCGGGCAGGGCCACCCACAACGTGTCTGGCCCGGCGGTGCCGGGGGCCGGTGCCACGCGGTGCACCAGGGGCTGGCCCCGGCGGCGCGGCGTGGCGTGGGAAGCCGCCACAGCCCCGCCTTCAGTCGGGTGACCCAGCCGCACGGTGAGGGTGTCGCCCAGCCAGGCCAGCTCGGTGCCGTCGGCCCATTCCACTTGGGCGGCTTGCAACACGGTGTGGCGCTGCTCCACCTGGGCGAGTTTGCGCAGCACCCAGTCGGCTTTGGTTTGCAGCGCGGCATCGACGGCGGCCAAGGGGGTCCAGCGTGGGGCGCTGACGCTCAGGCCCTGCGGCCCCACCGAAAACCCGATGGTGCGCCGCTGCCCGCGCCGAAACCAATACCCCACCGCCTGGCCTTGCAGCAGGGCCTGCCGGTTGGCCTGGGGGTGTTGCCACAGCCCTGTGGGGCTGTCAACAGGTGTAGCTGGCAAACCAATACCATCAAGCGCTGGAGGCACTTTTGGCTTGGTTTTTTTCACCCCTGCGGCAACAGGCGTTTCCACGGGAGCGGGCGGCGCCAGGCCCAGCAGGCTGAGTTGCTCCATGGCCACAGGCGGTCGGGGGGGCCGCCCAGCGTCAGCGGTAAGCCTCGGGGTCGAGGCGGCGCATTTCGGCCTCGATCCAGGCCTCCACCTCGCGCATCAGCTCGTCGGGCTCGCGGCCTTCGCTGGGAATGGCGGGGCCAATGGAAAACTCCACCGTGCCCGGTGTTTTGATGAAGGCCTTGCGCGGCCAGCACTTGGCCGAGGTGACGGCCACGGGAATGACGGGTGCACCCGTTTCAATGGCCAGGCGCGTGCCGCCGTTTTTGTACTGGCCTTTTTCGCCGCGCGGGATGCGCGTGCCCTCGGGAAACATGATGACCCAGGTGCCCTGCGCCAGCAGCCGCTTGCCCTGCGCCACCACCTTGCCAAAGGCCTCGCGGCCGCGCGAACGGTCGATGTGGATCATGTCCATGCGCGCCATGGCCCAACCGAAAAACGGCACGTACAGCAGCTCTTTCTTGAACACATAGGCCAGCGGGTGCGGCATGAGCGCCACCATGCTGAAGGTTTCCCAGGTGGACTGGTGCTTCACCAGCAACACCGCCGGGCTGGTGGTGCCGGTGGGCAGGTTCTCAAACCCGATCACCTTGTTTTCAATGCCCAGAATGACCTTGCCCCCCCACACCGCCGTTTTCAGCCAACCGGCGCACATCCAGTACACGCGGGTGGGGCTGAGGAAGGGCGAGGTGACCACCACCACGGTGGCCCACGGGATGACGGTGAGGCCCATCCACAAAAAATGCAACAGCGAACGGATCAGGGGCATGGGGGATTATTTATAAAGAAAAACAGGCTCTGACGCTTGTTCGTATTGGTTTGTTTGCTACCGTTACTTTGCTTCCAGCTTCACACGCTCGCGCGCCAGAATGAAGTCGGCAAAGGCGGACAAATCGGTGTGCACGTAGCTGCCCGGGGGCAAGTCAGACGGCAGGTTGCCGTCGCGGCAGGTGAGGGAGTTGCCGGTCATCAGCAGGTGGGGCTCGCAGCCCACGGCAGCGGCGGCCTGCGCGTCGCGCACCGAGTCACCGGCGGCGGGCACGCCTTGCAGGGCCACGCCAAAGCGCTCGGCAATTTGCAGAAACAGGCCACTGGCCGGTTTGCGGCAGGTGCAGTGGTCGTCGGGCACATGGGGGCAGAAAAACACCGCCTCCACCCGCCCGCCCACGGCGGCCAGCGCCTTGTTCATTTTGTTGTGGATGGCGTTGAGGTTGGCCATGTCCAGCAGGCCACGGCCCAGGCCGGACTGGTTGCTGGCGATCACCAGCCGCCAGCCCGCCTGGTTCAGCCGGGCCACGGCCTCCAGCGCGCCGGGCAGGGGCTCCCAGTCGGCAGGGGTGGTCACAAAGTCGTCGCGCGGGGCGTTCAGGGTGCCGTCGCGGTCGAGGATCAGCAATTTCATGGGGCAGGCCTTGGGGTGGTGGACGCTGCGGCATTGTCCACCCGCCACCCGGTGACGAAGGTGCCGCTCCACCGCCCGGCGGCCACGCTCAAGCGCAGTGCAGCGGGTTGGCGCAGCAAGTCTTCGGTGGGCGACTCCAGCAACACGGTGTGCAAGCCGCCGCCCTCGGGCCAATCCAAGTACACCTTGGCGCCGCCCACCGAGCGCACCGACGCGGGCTGCACCTGAACGGCCACCACTTTCACCACCACCTCGCGCGCGGGCTGCAGCCCCAGGCGGTTGGCCTGGGCGCGCTGGGTTTTGGCGGCACCGCCCAACCACGCCAGCACCCACAGCACCAGCAAGCCACGCCCCACCCAGCGGCGGGCCGACACACCGGCGGACTGGCCCGCCGTGGACGGGCGCATCAGCCACCACACCAGCACGCCCAGCGCCACCGCCACCCCCCCGGCCACCCACAGCCAGCGCATCACGCTGTCGGGGTCTGACGCCAGACTGAGGGCCGGTGGCAGCGTGAGGCCGCTGCGTTCCAGCTGGAAGTTGAGCCACCAGCGCACCGCCACCCACAGGGCGGGCGGGGCAAACAGGCCTGCCAGCAAGCCGTTGCGCTGCCACCAGGTGCGAAGGGCGGTGGCCATGGGGGGGGTGTTCACCGGGCCTTCAGGTGGCCAGACGGCCGAGGTCGGCCACGCGGTTCATGGCCTCGTGCAGGGTTTTCAGCAGGCCCAGGCGGTTGGCTTTGAGCGCGGGGTCGTCGGCGTTGACCATCACGCCGTCAAAAAACGCGTCCACCGGGGCGCGCAGGGCGGCCAGCTTTTGCAGGCTGGCGGTGTAGTCGCCCGCGGCAAACGCGGCATGGGCCGCGGGTGCCACATCGGCCAACGCGGCGGCCAGCGCCTGCTCGGCGGCTTCTTGCAGCAGCGCGGGGTTGACCTGCGCCAGCACCTCGCTCTCGGCTTTTTTCAGGATGTTGCCCACGCG
>JBASFL010000076.1:0-75129 GCA_049653005.1 Burkholderiaceae bacterium
GGGCTGGCGTGGGCGCTGGCACCGGGGCGGGGGCAGGCGTGGGCGCCGGTGCCGGTGCCGGTGTCGGTGCGGGTACCGGTGCAGGAGCGGGCGCCGGAGTGGGAGCTGGAGTGGGAGCTGGAGTGGGTGCAGCGGGTGTGGCGCCCACAGCGGCGGCGCGCAATTGGTCGTCGCAAGCGGCGTTCATGCTGGTGCATTGCACACCGGCCAAGCGGGTGGTGGCCTGCCCCAACTGGCCCAGCACGGCAGGCCAGTTGTGCACGCTGTTCACCGCCTGGAACTGTGCGCTCAGCAGCGCCCAGCGGGCCACCAGCCCGGCGCGGAAATCTTCGGGCTTGGTGGCCCGGTCTTTGACGTAATCGTCCTCGGGGGAAATGCCGCCCAATTGGCTCTTGATGTAGGCCTTGGCCGTGTCAACGTTCTCACCCGTGGTGTCCATGCGCACACGCAACAGCGTGGTCAGGGGGCTGATGACTTTTGCCTCGGTGCCGGGGGTTTGGAGCGTGTAGGCCTGTGTGACCGCGCCGAAATCGGCGTCCACCGCATCGGTGCCCACCACGGCCAGCAGCCGGGTGGTGGCCAGGTTGACGCCCGACACATTCAGCACCGCTTTGCCCGTGGCGGCGGTGCGTGCCTGTGGTTCGTTGGCCTCGCAGGTGCCGCTGGCGTTCAGGTCGGCGCACACCAGGGCGTTGCCCAACAGGCCGTCCATCACGGTGGTGGTGAGCAGCACGGGGGCAACGGCGCGGTTGTCGTCGTCATCGCCACCGTCGCCGCCCCCGCCACACGCCACCAGGGCGGCCGCGGCCAGCAGGGTGAGGGAATACAGGCCCAGCTGGCGTGCGCGTTTGGTGTGAATCATGGTGTGTGTCTCCAACAGTCAGGTTAAAAAAAGGGTTGGGCCGTTCAGGCCTGGAAGGGTGAGAAAACAGCGGGCACCCCGGCGGGGTGGTCCACGTGGGGGTGGTGGTGCACCACGCGGCCCTCGAAATCAACGGCCAGAAATTGCACGTGCTGGGCCTGCAGCCACGCCACGGCCGATGGGCCTTTGAGCATGGCGATGGTGGACAGCGAACCGGCGGCGGTGGCACTGGCCGCCACCACCGACACGGACTGCCAGTGCGCCACGGGCCAGCCTGTGTGGGGGTTCAGGATGTGGCAGTAACGCCGCCCGTCCACCACCATGAACCGCTCGCTGTCGCCGCTGGTGGCCAGGCCCCCGCGCGCCATGGCCAGCGTGGCCAACAGCTGGCCGGGGTGTGTGGGGCGCGGGTGGGCAATGCCGATGTGCCAGGTGTGGGCCGAAGGGCCGGGGTCGATCACGGCGATGTCACCACCCAAATTCACCCACCCATGCGAAATGCCGAGCGTCGCCGCGATGGCGGCGGCCCGGTCGGCGGCGTATTCCTTGCCAATGCCGCCGAAATCCAGCTCCATGCCGGTGGGCAAACACACGGCACCGGGGCGGCGCTGAACACGGTCCCAGCCCACCAGCGCCACGCATTGCTGCACGCTGCCGGGGCTGGGCAAACGGCCCGAGCGAAAGTCCCACACGTGGCGTAACACGCCCGCCGTGATGTCAAACAGGCCCCCGCTCTGCAACCACAAGGCATCGGCGTAGTTCAGCAACGACTCGGTTTCGGCGTCCACCGGTGTCCAGCCCTGGCCCGCCGCCGCGTGCAACCGGCCCGTGACGCTGTCAGACACGTAGCGTGAGTATTTGGCCTCGATGCGGTGCACCTCGGCCCGCGCCGCCGCAGCGGCACGGGCGGCTTGCGAGGGTGATGCGCCACACAGGCGCAAAGCCCCCTCGCCGCCCATGGCGCGAAACGCGGTGTTGAAGCCCATGGCGTCCGGCTCGGCCATCAGAAGCGGTGGGACCAACCCACTTGGGCAAACCACGCGTTGAAGGGCCCCATGCCAGCGCTGCCGCTGCCCAGCGCCCACCCGGCACGCTGAAAGTAGCGCTCCACCTTCACGTCCACGCTGTCGTGGGCGCTCAGGCGGTAGGCCGTTTTGAGCGACAAGGTCACCGCGCCGTACGCCGACAAGCGCTGGTCCATGGACTTGGCACCGGCCTGCGCCACCGCAGCGGCAATGGACGCCCCCTGGTTGATGCTGCCATCGGGCAGGCGCACGGGGTTCACAAAGAAGTCGGCCGCGCTTTGGCTGTGGTAGCGCACGCCGGGCGTGAGCGTCCACGGGCCGGTGGACTGCACCCACTCCAGCGACACGGTATGGGCCTGCACGCCATAGGTGTCGCGGTACAGCCGGTAGCTGCTGCGCACGGCGGCGTCGCGGCCTGCCAGGTGGTGGTTCCAGCGCACCAGGGCAACCCAGGCGTTGCGGCTGTCGGGCCGCTGGTCCAAAAACTTGTACGGGTCGTTCAGGTAGCCGCGTGCCAGGGTGCGGGTCAGGTTGGCCTGCACCACGTCGCGGTCGGACAACACCTGCGTCCAACCCACCAAAAATTCGCGGCCCCGCTTGCGCTGGTCGATGGCGGTGTTGACGCCGTTGGACGTGTTGTCGATGCGGTCCAGCGACACCGCGTGGCCCACCGTGAACGTGCTGTTGTTGTCATCCGAGGACACACGCCCTTGCAGCCCGTAGGTTTTGGAGGTGTAGTCGTGTTCGGTCGAATACGCCACGGACGCGCTGACGGCGGCACGGTCGAAATGGCGCGTCAACTTGGCATCGCCAGCGGTGCGGTGGTCGCTCATGGTGCTGGCGCTGGACACCAGGTCGTACATGCGCGGCGAGGGGCCCGACACGCTGTCGCTGACCCACGAGCCGTCAAAAGACCAGTTTTCAGCCAAGGGCGTTTGCAGGTACACCGTGGGGGCCTGCACGGACACGCGGTCCAAACCCGGCTGGCTGTCCTGGTAGGTGCCGTATTTCACCGACAGCGTGGTGGCCTCCGGGGCCGATTGGGCCTGGGCCAGGGGCACGGCCGACAGCAATGCGCTTGCGGCCAGCACCACGGCCAGGGTGTTGTTGTCAGTTGCAGCCACAGCCACCCCCTCCCACGCCCGCACCGCCGCTGGCGCTTTCTTTGCTGAAGTAAATGTGCTGGGTCAGTTTCTGGTCCAGTGGGTCGTCGTCCAGCACCATGTAGGGCTTGGCGAGCATGCCCTTTTCCCAGGGCTGCACCTGGGGCAATTGGCCACAGCCCGACAGCACCGCTGCCAGCCCGGCCACGCCCAGCGTCCATGTCAACCGGCTCATTGGGCGGCTCCTTTGGCAGGTTGCAGCAGCTCGCGGATGCTGGCTTCCATGTCGTCGGCCTGTGCGCGCTTGAAGCCCATGTGCACCTTGCGCACCACGCCCTGTGCATCGACCAGGTAGGCGGTGGGCATGCCCTTCACACCCCAGGCCTTGGGTTGCTCGCCCTTGGGGTCGGCCACCACCTCGAACGTGGCCGGGAACTCTTTCAGGAACGCCTTCATGTCTTCGGGCTTCTGGTCCACATTGATGCCCACCACACGCAGCCCTTGTGGGCCGTATTTGGTTTGCATCGCGTTCATCCACGGGAAAGACTCGCGGCAGGGGCCGCACCACGACGCCCAAAAATCCACGTACACCAGGCGTGTGTGGGGCGCAGATGCCCCCAACTTCGGCGCCACCTGCCCCACGTCCACCGCGTGCGCGGCGGACCCAAACCCCAGCGCCACAGCGCCCAGCCAGGCCAGCGCGGCCACCCGGCGGCGGCCAACCCCCGGGGGTGAAAACACCGAAAAAATCGACATGGTTTTTTCCCTACAACAAAACACAAGACATTGGCGGGGCTCCGCCAATTCAGACAGGTGGATTGGAGAAGGGGCACATGAAAACTGTCTTAACTGCCCCAGGTTCTGGTTAAGACAGTTTTCATGCGTTTTTTGCACCATGAGAGGCACCGGACGTGGGCACCACGACCACCGCTTTGAAAGACACACACGCATGAACCGACACTTTTTGCCCCCCCGCCCCGTGGTCAGCCATTGGCTGCTGGCCTTTTTGTTCACCGTGCTGGCGTGGTCGCAAGCCTGGGCCAGCGACACCTTTTTGCCGCCGGAAGAAGCCTTTGTGGCCACGGCAGCCCCCACGCCCACCGGCGTGGCGTGGTCGTGGCGCATTGCGCCGGGCTACCACCTGTACCGCGACAGCCTGTCTTTGCAGCCCGAAAGCGGCCGTGTCGCCTGGCAGCAGCCGCTGGCGTTGCCGCCGGGCATCGAAACGTTCGATGCCAACAAGGGCAAAACGGTGCGGATGTACGAAGGCACGCTGACCGTGCCCGTGGCAGCCACCGCGCAAGACCCCGAGGTGTTTGTGCGCACGCGCTGGCAAGGCTGCGCAGACGCCGGGCTGTGCTACCCGCCCGCCGAGCAGCTGTGGCGCGTGCGCCTGAAAGCCTGGGGTGCCACGGCCGACGACATCACCCCTGTGGACGCCTTGCCCCCCGGTGCCAAGCCCCATGCCCCCCTGGCCACCGCCACCCCAGTGGGCGGGGCCGACGACCAGTTCACCCGCTTTCTGAGCGGGGGCAACCTGCTGACCACGCTGGCTGCCTTTGCGCTGGCGGGTTTTTTGCTGTCGCTCACGCCGTGTGTGCTGCCGATGATTCCCATCTTGTCTTCCATCATCGTGGGGCAGGCACAGCCGGTCAGCCGCCGACGCGGCCTGGCATTGGCCGCCAGCTACACCGTGGGCATGGCCGTGGTGTACAGCGCGTTTGGGGTGGCCGCCGGTTTGGCGGGCGAAGGCCTGGCAGCGGCGCTGCAAAACGCCTGGGTGCTGGGGGGCTTTGCGCTGTTGCTGGCGGGGTTTGCGTTGTCCATGTTCGGGTGGTACGAGCTGCAAATGCCCTCGTTCATCCAAAACAAGGCATCGGGTTGGTCCAACCGCTTCAGCGGGGGCTCACTGGGCAGCGTTTTTTGCATGGGGGGCGTGTCTGCCCTGGTGTGTGGGCCCTGCGTGGCCGCGCCCCTGGCTGGGGCGCTGGTGTACATCAGCCAAACCGGCGATGTGTGGCTGGGCGGGTCGGCCCTGTTTGTCATGGCGCTGAGCATGGGCGGCCCGCTGCTGCTGGTGGGGGCGTCGGCCGGGCACCTGCTGCCCAAGGCGGGCAACTGGATGGAGAAGGTCAAACAGGTGTTCGGCATGATGCTGCTGGGCGTGGCCATCTGGATGGTGTCCCCCGTGATTTCGGTGCAAATGCACATGCTGGCCTGGGCCCTGTGGCTGCTGCTGGCCGCCTTGGGGCTGGGCGCGCTGGGGCATGCGCACCAGGACCACGCCACCAAGCGCCCGCCACTGGTGGCCCGCTGGGTGGGCGTGGTGGCCCTGGCGCTGGGCACGCTGGAGCTGGTGGGTGCCGCGTCGGCGGGCCAATCGGTGTTGCAGCCCCTGGCCCACTTGAAGGGCTCGGCGGTGGCCTCTGCCACCCCCACGGACCCAAGCGGCCTGGTGTTTGAGCGGGTGGACTCCAGCGCCGCGCTGGACGCCGCTGTGGCCCAGGCGGCCGCCCAAGGCCAACGCGTGATGCTGGACTTTTACGCCGACTGGTGTGTGGCCTGCAAAGAGTTTGAGCACAACACCTTCAGCGACGGCCGCGTGGTGCAGCAATTGGCGGGCGTGCGCCTGCTGCAAGCCGACGTCACCCGCAACACCGCCGACGACAAGCAACTGCTGAAACGTTTTGCCTTGTTTGGCCCACCCGGCATCGTGTTTTTTGACCCTGCGGGCACCCCCAGCGGCAAGGTGGTGGGCTACGAACCCGCCCCGGCGTTCATCGACTCGGTGCGCCGCGTCTGGCCCGACACCGCCCCCCGCGAAGTGGCCAGCCGCTGACCCCAACGCCCCACAAAAAAGGCCCTGTTTTCGCAAGAAAACAGGGCCTTTCGCTTGTTGGATATAGATAGTTCACTACACAATTAAATGCATAGTGAACAACCCTTACCCATCAAGCGCCAGGGGCACATTTGGCTTCAAATTTCCACCATGTCGAACTGAGCTTTGGCCACGCTGCACTCGGGGCATTTCCAGTCGGCGGGCACTTGCGCCCACGGGGTACCAGGGGCAATGCCGTCTTCCGCACGGCCCTCTGTTTCGTCGTAAATGAAGCCACACACCACACACATCCAGGTTTTCATGTTGTTTCTCTTGCTTGGTTGTTGATCAGAAAAGGCCACTCAGGTTGACCAGCCCGCGTGGGGCCTGGCTCCATTCCCAGGCGATGTAGGCCACCACAGCCAGGGTCAGCAGCACAGCCAGCCAGGTGTGGTTGTGTTTGACCAGGTCAGGGCCACGGCCGGGGGTGCGGCCGGTGAGCATGGGGGTGGTCAGGTTGGTGCGCCGCCACAGGCTGAACACCGCCAGCGCCCCCAGGTGAGCCAGCACGAGCCACAAAAAGGCCTCGCCCACGGTTTCATGAAGTTCGCCCAGCAGGTCACCGCCCCATTCGTTGAAGCTGGCGTAACCGGTCAGCGTGACGGGCACCACGGCCACCATCAGCGCCACCACGGCCAAGGCCATGAACAGGTTTTGGCCCTGGCGCCAGTTGACGCTGCCCGGCGTGGGCGCGCGCCACACACCGCGCAGCCAAGCGGTGCCACCGCTGAGTTTGGACACCAGCGCCGACAGGCGCACCTGCCGGGGGCCCACCAGCCCATACACCACACGAAACGCCAGCAACCCGGCCATGGTGTAGCCCAGGGTGACGTGCAGCATGCGCCAGCGCTCGCCTTCGGCGCTCAGGTAAGCGCCCAGAAAACTGAGCGCAAACAGCCAATGGAACACGCGGGTGGGCGCGTCGATCACGCGGCGGGTGGGCGGTACCGACACGGGCGTGGCGGGGGCGGTGGCACCCAATGAGACAGAGGCGTTCATGGTCATCTCCCTTCCTCAGTCGTCCAGAAAAGCGGCGCGAAAACGTTCGTCCAGCCCTTTGGGAAACTGCACGCCGTTGTCGTCGTAGTTGCCCTTGTCGGCGGCGGTGTGGCAGGCCATGCAGTTGGCGGCGCTTTTCACGGAGGCGTGTTTCCACACCTGGGGGCTGTCAATCTTGCGGTGCTTGCGCTCGAACCACGCGCTGCGGGTGATGCGGTCGTCGGGCGGGGTGCCAGCGGTTTGCACGCGCTTGTAGGTGCCCGCATGGGTTTGCAGCCAGGTGCCAATTTGCTTGACGCTGGCCGCGTCCAGCGACGCGTCAGAGCCGTAGTGCTTGTCCAGCGAACCCATCATGCGTTGCCACGATGCGGCTGGCAGCATGCCGGGCGGGTAGGCCAGGTGGCAGGCGGCGCACTCCTGGTTGTAGAGCTTCAGCTCGTTGCGGGGCAGCAGATTGCGGCTGTCGGCGTGGGCGCTCAAGGGCAGGGCCGCCGCCAGCAGACCGGCCAGCAACCAAGGGGTGAATGCAGGGGTTTTCATGGTGGGTTGCAAGGGGGTGGGTTATTTGAGGTTGACCAGGTAGGCCATCACGTCGGCTTTTTCGGCGGCGGTGCATTCGCGGCTGAGCACGTCTTTGCAGTTGCGGCGGAACCACTTGTCCACCTTGGCCACATCGGTGAAGGCCTGGGGGTTGAAGCCGGGGGCCAAGGGCGCAATGGGTTTGCCGGTGTTGGCGTGTTTGCCCTCGGTGGTGGGGGGCGCGTTGTGGCACGAGGCACAGCTCCACTCGCCACCGTGGCGGCTGGTGAAAAACACCTTGCCGCGATCGGCCGACGCGGGGGCACCGGCGGCCACCGTCCAGCGTTTGAGTTGCTCGGCGGGGGTGGTGTCGCCCGCCCACACGGGGGTGGCCACACACAGCGCGGCCAACAGGGCCGCCACCGGGGTGCACAAGCGGGCAACAAAGGGGCGCGTCAGAAAGTGGGGGTGGGCGGTGTGCATGGGGGCTCCAGGGCAAAAACAAGGGTGGGGTTCAATGCGGTGAGTGTGCAAAAAACCGCTTGAAAACAAGCTGAATGCGGCGTTCATGTGGCGTTCAGAAACCGGCAGGCAAGGCCACCAACGCCGGGCCAAACCCGGGCAAATGGCGCGCACGGGCGGCGGGTTGGGTGCGCAAGCGGGCCAGGATGCGGCAGGTGGTTTCAGGGGCCAGGTCCACCAGGCGGGCCATTTCTTTCAGGCCGGGCAAAGGCCGTGGCCCCACACCGCTGGCATGGGGTGGGGCGGCATCGGCCAACAGCTTGAGCAAATGGCGGCAGCGGTGTTCTGCCGTGCCGCTGCGAAGGGCCAGCAACTCGGCGGCACGCTGCTTTTGCTGGCCCAGGGACTGGGTCAGCAGGCGGGTGGCGTGGGCGGGGTCCCAGCTGTGCCAGGTCAAGCGGGTGTCGGCCAGCGCGCTCACGCTCACCCGCACCGCCGGGGCGTTTTGCCACTCGGCCCCCAACCAGTCGCCGCTGGCGGCCAGGGTGGTGTGCTCGGTCCATTCACCCGCTGCGGTGTGCAGCACCAGGCAGCCCACCGTCACCCGCCCCAGGCACAGGCCGCCCAAATCGATTTCACGGCGTTCGCCCTGCGCCATGCACAGGTCGGCAGGCAAGTGGGTCAGGCAGGGGGAAGGGGGTGCGGTGTGCATGGAAAATCAGCCTTGTGGTCGATGACAAGACGCCATGTTGTGCCGCGCAGCCTGTACAGAGCCTTAAAGGTCTGTTCATGTGCCGTTCAGGCAACGGCACCCACAATGTCGGCCACCGTCGCCCCAACCGGCACACACCGAGCCCCCACCATGCCGCCCTGCCCCCCCCGCGTCCACCGCTTACACCACGTCAGGCTGGCCCTGCTGTGCGCCTGCCTGGCCGGGCCAGGCACCGCCCTGGCCAGCGACCCACCCGACCACGAACAAGCCCGCCAGGCCATGGTGCGCGGCGACGTGCTGCCCCTGAAACGCGTGATGGAACACCTGGAGCGCCAGCGCCCCGGCGGGCACATTCTGGAAGTGGAGCTGGAGCAAAAAGCCAGCGGCTGGATTTATGAAATCAAGCAACTGGAGCCTGGTGGCCAACTGGTGAAAATCAAGCTGAACGCCAAAACCGGCGAACTGCTGGAAGCCAAAGAGCGCAAGCGCTGACACGCACCGAAGGAACACGCATGCGAGTGCTGCTGGTTGAAGACGAACCCACCCTGAACCGCCAGCTTGACCTGGCCCTGCAAGCCGCCGGTTACGCGGTGGACGTGAGCGTGAACGGCCGCGACGCCTGGGTGCTGGGCGACACCGAGCCCTTTGACGCCGTGGTGCTGGACCTGGGCCTGCCCCAAATGGACGGCCTGACCGTGCTCAAGCGCTGGCGCGCCGCCGGCCGGGGCATGCCCGTGCTGATACTGACCGCCCGCGACAACTGGCACGAAAAAGTGGCCGGCATAGACGCCGGGGCCGACGACTACCTGACCAAACCCTTCCACACCGAAGAACTGCTGGCCCGCCTGCGCGGGCTGATACGGCGGGCCAGCGGGCTGTCGTCGTCGCTGCTGGTGTGTGGCCCGGTGGAGCTGGACACCCGCACCAGCCGCGTCACGCTGGACGGCCAGCACCTGGCCCTGACCAGCCACGAGTTCAAGGTGCTGGCCTACCTCATGCACCACCCGAATGCGGTGGTGTCGCGCACCGAGCTGACCGAACACATCTACGCCCAGGACTTCGAGCGCGACTCCAACACCATCGAGGTGTTTGTGGGCCGCCTGCGCAAAAAACTGCCTGCCGACCTGATTGAAACCGTGCGCGGCCTGGGCTACCGGCTGGTGGTGCCCGCGTGAAACAACGCCAGTTCGGCCGCTGGTTCGGCCACTGGCGCGGCTCGCTGCAATCGCGGGTGCTGGCCGTCACGCTGGCGGGCGTGGCCGTGGCGCTGGTGCTGGCCGGGGTGGTGCTGCACAACCTGTTCAGCGACCACACCCACCGCCAGTTCCAGGCCGAGCTGGAAGTCCACCTGGAGCAACTCACCGCCCGCCTGGAATTTGACCCGCAAGGCCAGCCCGTGGTGGACACGGCCCGGCTGAGCGACCCGCGCTGGGTCAAGCCGCTGTCGGGGCGCTACTGGCAAATACAGGCCTACTCGCCCACCGCTGCCGTGTCGCCCGCGCTGCGCTCGCGCTCGCTGTGGGACGAGGTGTTGCCCCTGCCGCCCGACGTGGTGGCCGACGGTGCCATTCACCGCCACGCCCTGGCGGGCCCCGCAGGGCAACCCGTGGTGGCGCTGGAGCGGACCGTGCGCGCACCCACGACACCGGCAACGGCCTGGACCCTGGTGGTGGCGGCCGACGCCAGCGACACCGAAGCCGCCATTGCCCAATTTGCCCAGGTGCTGGCCGCCTCGCTGGCCGTGCTGCTGCTGCTGCTGGGCCTGGCCGCCGTGGCGCAGGTGTGGGTGGGCCTGTCGCCGCTGCGGGCCCTGCAAAGGGCGGTGGTGGCGCTGGAGCAAGGGCACATGGCCCGCCTGCAAGGGCAATTCCCCGCCGAAGTACAGCCGCTGGTGGACGACTTCAACCGCACCTTGCAGCGGCAAGAAGAAGGCCTGGCCCGTGCCCGCACCCAGGCGGGCAACCTGGCCCATGCCCTGAAAACCCCCCTGGCCGTGCTGCGCCACGCGGCGGATCACGCCTTGCAACCCGCCCCAGGCGCGGCAGATGCCACGCTGCCCACCCTGGGACAGCAGATACACGAGCAGGTGGACAAAGCGCAGCAGCACATCGACTGGCACCTGCGCCGCGCCCGCTCGGCCGCCCACGCAGTGGCCACCCAACGCCCGGCCTGCGCCTTGTTGCCCACCCTGAGCGGCCTGCAACGCGTGATGGAAAAGGTGCACGCCCAGCGCCAGCTTCACATCACCCTGGCCAACGACGCACCCGATCCGCAGGTGAGCGTCGAACAGGAAGACCTGCACGAGCTGTTGGGCAACCTGGTGGACAACGCCTGCAAGTGGGCGCGCAGCCGCGTGCACATCCAGGTGGACAGCGGGGGCAACGTGGCGGTGGAAGACGACGGCCCCGGTGTGCCGGAGGCGCAACGCGCCCACATGCTCAAACGCGGCGAGCGGTTGGACGAAACCACCCCGGGCTCGGGCCTGGGCCTGGCCATCGTGGCTGAGCTGGCCGGGCTGTACGGCGCAGAGCTGGTGTTGGGCGACAGCCCGCTGGGGGGCCTGCGCGCGCGCCTGGTCTGGCCCACCACAGAATAAACGCCGCTCAGCGCAGCGGCGCGTGGTCCAGGTCGGGGCGTTTCCAGGGGTCGATGTGGGTCATCAGGTGCAGCACGCGGTGGCGCTGCATCACGCGGTGGCGGGCCTCCACGGCAATGTCGTGCCCCGCTTCCACCGACAGGGTGCCTTCCACCTCCAGGTGCACGTCCACCACCACCATGTCGCCCATCTTGCGGGTTTTCACGTCGTGTACCCCCTGCACGCCGGGCGTGCCCAGCAGCGTCTGGCGAATGGCCAGCACCTCTTCTTCGTCCACCGCGCGGTCCATCAGGTCGTGCAGGGCGTCCCAGGTGAATTCCCAGCCCATTTTGGTGACCATGGCGCCCACGATCAGTGCGGCAATCGGGTCCAGGATGGGGTAGCCCGCCAAATTGCCGGCAATGCCCAAACCCACCACCAGGGAAGACGCCGCGTCTGAGCGGGCGTGCCACGCGTTGGCCACCAGCATGCTCGACTTCACCCGCTTGGCCACCGCCAGCATGTACCGGAACAACAGCTCTTTGCACACCAGCGAGCCCCCGGCCACCCACAGCGCCAGCGTGTGGACCGGCTGCACGTCTTCCGGCGTTTGAAGCTTCAGCACCGCCGACCACAACATGCCCAACCCCACCGCCAGCAGCAACAGGCCCAGCACCAGAGAGGCCGCGGTTTCAAAGCGCTGGTGCCCATAGGGGTGGTCTTCGTCCGCGTCTTTTTTGGCGTGGTGACCGGCCAGCAGCACCACAAAGTCGGCCACCAGGTCGGACAACGAGTGGATGCCATCGGCCACCAGCGCCTGTGATTTGGTGAACACCCCCGCCCCGATTTGCAGCACGGTCAACACCAGGTTGACCGCCACACTGACCCAGGTGCTGCGGGTGGCGGCGGCCATGCGCTCTTCGGGGGTGTGCAGGTCGTCTTCGCTGTCGTCGGCCAGATCGGTGAATTTCAAGGGGGTTTCAGCGGGGGCCGCTGCCGTGGTGGAACTGCCCCGTATTACACGCGCAGCGGGTTACCCCGGTCTTAACCACCCACGGCAGAACCCGGTGGGGCCTGCAACAGCCCCGGTTAAGCCCTTGTTCATACAGGGTTTTTAAAGTTCAACCCATGAACACACCCACCCCCACCGTCTCCCCCTTGTGGCTGGGCCTGCCATCCGCACTGTGCCTGGCGCTGTGCGTGGCCCTGCCCACCGTTGCACAGGCCAGCACACCCATCGAAAAGGTGGTGTGCACCCAGGCCCCCCGCCACACCTGGCTGAACGAGGCCCAGGCCCGCACCGCCTTCAACGCCAGCACCTATGTGCTGGTGCGCTTCAAGGTGTCGCGCGGCAACTGCCACGAGTTTTACGCCATCGACACCCAAGGCGCGGTGGTGGAGGCGTACCAGCACCCCGTCACCGGCGAGGCTGTGCGCACCACGCGCATTGCCCCACCCGCTCCCATTCAAACCACCCACGCACAGCGTTGAACCCCATGACCACCCTCACCTCACCCGCCAAAACCTTCCGCTACAGCACTGCCCTGGTGGCCCTTCACTGGTTCATGGCCCTGCTGTTTGTGGCCGTGTACGCCAGCATCGAGCTGCGCGTGCTGTTCCCCAAAGGCACCGACATGCGCGACCTGATGAAGGCCCTGCACTTCATGTTTGGGCTGGGCGTGCTGCTGATGGTGCTGGCCCGCCTGGGCGCACGCTGGTTCAGCCCCAAACCCCAGCAAGGGCCCACCCTTGGGCTGGAAACCTGGGCGCACCGCATGGCCTCGCTGGGCCACCTGGCCCTGTACGCCCTGATGCTGGTCATGCCCGTGATGGGCTGGCTGGCACTGAGCGCGGCGGGCAAACCCATTCCGTTTTTCGGGCTGGAAATGCCCCCGTTGATGGCCCCCAACAAGACCTGGGCGCACGACATCAAAGAACTGCACGAAACCGTGGGTGTGGCCGGTTACTGGCTCATTGGCATCCACGTGGCCGCCGCGCTGGGCCACCACTACGTGCTGAAAGACGGTTTGCTGTCACGCATGTCGGTGCTGCGCCGCCCCTTGGCCGCCTGACACGGCACACGCCACTGGCCCCTTCAAGCACTCATGGCATCGAAATGGCGCTCGATCATGTCAGCCATCAACCGCTTGATGCCTGCTTCGTCCAGGCGTTCGATGGTGTCGCGCAGCTCGGCCGCCATGCCGTCAAAGCAGTCCAACACGGCAGGGTCAAAGTGGGAGCCACGGCCCTCGGCCAGCATGCCCATCACCTGCTCAAAGGGCAACGGCTCTTTGTAGGGGCGTTTGGAGCTGAGCGCGTCGTACACATCGGCCACCGCAAAAATGCGGGCGGCCAGCGGAATGGCGGTTTGGGCCAACTGGCGGGGGTAACCGGAGCCGTCCCATTTTTCGTGGTGGCTGGCCACCACATCGGCCGCCCCTTCCAGCCAACCCGCGCCGTGCACGATTTCCTGGCCCTGGGCCACGTGGGTGCGCATGATGTCCATTTCGGCCACGTCCAGCCGACCGGGCTTGAGCAAGATGGCATCGGGAATGCCGATTTTCCCGACGTCGTGCAAAAAACTGCCCGCAATCAACGACTGCATGGCCGCGCCCTGAAGCCCCAAGGCTTCGCCCAGGCGGGCGGCAATCCAGGCCACGCGGTAGTTGTGGGTGCCGGTGTCGGAGTCGCGCTTGGCAATGGCGCGGCCCAGCGCCTCCATCATGGCGATGTGAGACTCCAGCACCTGGCGGGCGCGGCGCTCGTTTTCACCGGCCAAATGCACCACCACGGGGTAAATGGCCCCGCCACACACCAGCGCCGCCAGGCACACCATGAGCGCCACGGCCAGCGCATCGGACTGGATTTGGGCGCGTTGCCAGTCGGGAATCAGGCGCACGCCCTCAAAGTAGCCGGTGATGGGCTGGGCGCTGCTGGCCTGCAAGGGCACCATCACACGCATCACCCAGCCACCGTCGGGCAAGCGCAGGCTTTCGTAAAAGGCCCGCGTGTAAGCGGGGCGGCCGTGTTTGGGCAACACGGGCTCGATGGCGCGGCCCTCGGGGGTGACCTCTTCAGCCAGCTTAAGGCCCGTGGCGCCGTAAATTTCCACAATTTCAAACAACCCACCCACCAGCAAACGGGCCGCCTGGGCCGCTTGGGTCTGCGCACCCGGCCCCGTGAGGTCGAGGGCGTTGGCCGAGGCCAGCAGGCGGCGCGATTCTTCCTGGGCAAAGGCCACCACCTCGGCCTCGGCGTTTTCGCGTGACACCCACCAGGCCACCGGGGTGGCCAAGGCCGACAAAGTGACGGTCACTGCGGCAATGCGCAGAAATGCCGAACGGCGAAAGTTGTTCATGCCCACTCCACATCCACACGCAAACCACCCAGGTCGTCGCTGCGCCCCAGGTGCAAATTCAGACTATACAAAGTGGCGACCCGGGTGACGATGGACCACCCCAGCCCGCTGCCCGACTGCTGGGTGCCCACCACCCGAAAAAACCGCTCGCCCAACCGGGCCAGGTGTTCGTCGCTCAGGCCAGGCCCGCTGTCTTCCACGGTGAGGCGTGACCGCCCCCCGGCCAGGGCCTGGGTGTGCACCCGCACGCAGGCGTGGTCGGGGCTGTAGCGCAGGGCGTTGTCCACCAGGTTGCGCAGCAGCACGGCCACCAGGGCTTCGGGCGCGGGGCACGGGACCACACCGCTGTGTGGGGGCAAGGCCTCCAGGCGCTGGTGCCGCCGCTGGGCCACGGGCCCCAGGTCGCCCAGCACCTGGCGCAGGCAGGTGTGCACATCGGTGTGCACCCCTGCGGCCACGCCGGGCTCGGCCTCCAGCCGGGCCAACTGCAGCAACTGCGCCACCAGGCGCGTGGCGCGGTCGCAGCCTTGCAGGGTGGCGGCCAGGGCCTCGTTGCGCTCGTCGTCGTCCAAGGCACCCTGGGCCACCTGGGCCTGCATGCGAATGGCGGCAATGGGCGTGCGCAGCTCGTGCGCGGCGTCGGCGGTGAACCGGCGCTCCGAGTGGATGAGCGACGCCGTGCGGTCAAACAGGCGGTTGAGTTCGTGCACCAGGGGCTGCGCTTCCAGCAGCACGTCGGCCAGGGGCAAGGGGTCGGCGGCGTCGGGCTGGCGGTGCGACACCTGCCACCCCAGGTCGCGCAGCGGCTTGACGGCCCAGCGCACCGCACCCCACACGGCCAGGGCCAAAAACGGCAGGGCCACGGCCATGGGCCAAATCACGCTGCGCAAGCTGGCCAGCACCACGTCGGCGCGGGCGGTGTCTTGCTCGCCCACGTGGATCACCACGTGTTCGTCCAGCCCCCGGGCGCTGAACACCCGCCAGGGGTGGCCGTCGATCACCGGATCTGAAAACCCCAGCGCAGGGGTGGCGGCCATGGCCTGGGTGGGCGCGGTGCTGGAGCGCACCACCAGCTCGTCGGCGTGCCACACCTGGAACACCACCTTGGGCTGGTACTCGTGCAGGGTGGGGGTTTCAGACAGGTTGAGCCGGGTGAGCTCGTCCAGCGGCAGGCTCACCAGCAGCGACGCGGCTTGGGACATGTGGGCGTCGAGCAGTTCGCCCACCTCATGCTCGGTGTCCAGCCAGGTGGACACCACCACCACCAGCCACACCAAGCTGACCAGGCCCAGCACGGTGACCAGCAGGCGCGTCTGCAACGAGCCCCGGCCCGTGCGCAGCACCGCCGACAGGCCTGTCATGCGCACCCCGTTTTGTGAACGATGTAGCCCACGCCGCGCACGGTTTCAATGGTTTTGGGCGGCAACTTGCGGCGCAGGTGGTGCACGTGCACCTCGATGGCGTTGCTGGCCACCTCGTGGCCCCAGTCGTACAGGTGCTGCTCGATCTGCCCGCGCGACAGCACACGGCCCGCGTTCAGCATAAGGGCGTGCAGCAGGTCGTATTCGCGGCCCACCACTTCCAGCGGCTCGCCGTTCACGCGCACGACGTGTGCCACAGGATCCAACTCCACCGGGCCGGCCACCAGCACGTTGTGCGCCTGCCCATGCGAGCGGCGCACCAGTGCGCGCAGGCGGGCGGCCAGCTCGTGCAGGTCGATGGGTTTGATAAGGTAGTCGTCGGCCCCCGCGTCAAGGCCCTCGATACGGGCGGGCACGGCGTCGCGGGCGGTCAGCACCAGAATGGGCGTGCGCACCTTGCGGCTGCGCACCGACTTCAGCACCGCCATGCCGTCCTGGCGGGGCAAGCCCAGGTCCAGCACGGCGGCCACGTGGCTGCCCGCCAGCAGCTCGGCCTCGGCGGCCACGCCGTCGCGCACCCAGTCCACCTGAAAGCCCTGCTGGCGCAAACCCGCACGCAGCCCGGAACCCAACAAATCGTCGTCTTCGACCAGCAAAACCCGCATGATGTGACAGCGCCCGGCGCCGGGCGGCTCAAAGGTGGAACACCTTGCCGAGGCTAGGCCGCCCGTGTTAGGTGGACCTTAAAACCCCGGCGAAGCCTGCGGCACCACCAGCCAGGCCTGCATGCCGCCGCCGTCACGGGGGGTGAGCGTGGCGCGCCAGCCGTTGGCACGGGCCAGCTCTTTCACGATGGCCAGGCCCAGCCCTGTGCCCCCGGTGGTGGGGCTGCGCGAGGTGTCCAGCCGCTGAAAAGGCTGGAACATGGCCTCGATCTGCGCCGCCGGAATGCCCGGCCCACGGTCCAACACCCCCAGGCGCAGGCCCTCGGGCGTGCGCTCGCACACCAGTTCCACCGGGCACACCGGGGCGTGGCGCAAGGCGTTGTCCAGCACATTGCCCAAGGCCCGGCGCAGCGACAGCTCGGGCAAGGTGGCGTGGCAAGCCCCCTGCACGGCCCCTGGCGAGAAGGGCAAGGGTGAGGGCAAGCGCACCTGCACCTGGCACGCGGCGGTGGAGTGGTCGCGGGCCAGCTCGTGCAGCAGCGCGCTCACGTCCAGCGGCCGGGCAGGCTCGTGCGACACGCCACGCGCCAGGTCCAGCACGTTGGCAATGAGCTGGTTCATGCGCTCGATGTCGCGCTCCAGCCGCTCGACCATCGACACGCTGGGCTGGGTTTTCAGCAACTCCAGCGCCAGCCGCATGCGTGCCAGGGGGGTGCGCAGGTCGTGCGACACCCCGGCCAGCAGCAGGGTGCGGGCGGCCAGCAGATCGCGCACCTGGGTGGCCATGTGGTTGAAGCGCTGGCTCAGCTGGGCCAGCTCCAGCGGGCCGTCTTCGGGCAGCAAATCGGGTGTTTCACCCTGGCCGATGCGGGCCGCCGCTTGCGCCAGGCGGGCCACGGGGGTCAGCACCCGGCGCGCCAGCCAGGCGGCCAGGGCCACCGCCACGGCCAGCCCCAGGGCCAAGGCCACGCCCACGGCCAGCAAAGGCTGGCTGTTGATGCGTTCGGCGGGCAGGCCCACCACCAAGGGCTGGGTGCCAGTGGACACCTGCGCCCAATACCAGGGCCCGCCGTCGTCACCCGGGGCGCGCACCAGGTGGTGGGCTTGGCCCAGCCGTTGGGCCAGTGCGGCCTCCAGCAAATAAAAGAAGGGCGGGTGCCATTCGCCCTCCCCCGCCGGCAACGGGGCGGGGGTGACGTGCAGGCTGTGCTGACCGCGCAGCGCCGCCTCGAAAGCGGGGCGGGTGCTGGGCGGCAACTCGGCCCAGGTTTGGGCCGAGAGCACCATCAGCCCGGCCAGATCGTCGGCGGCGCGCTGGGCCAGGGGGCGCATGGCCAGGCCCACAAACAGCGCCAACGCCAGCAGCTCCATGGCCAAAAAAGCCGCCACCAGCCACACGGTGTGCTGGCGCACCAGGCTGCGGGCGCTCATGCGTGGCCCCCTTGGGGGTTGAACAGGTAGCCCTCGCCGCGCACGGTGCGGATGTACACGGGGTGGGCCGGGTCGGGTTCGAGCTTGCGGCGCAGTCGGGTGACGCGGTTGTCCATGCTGCGGTCAAAGGCGTCGCGGTCAAACCCTTTCAGCAGTTCCACCAGCAAGTCGCGCGACAACACGCGGTTGGGGCGGCCGGTGAACACGTCGAGCAGCTGGAACTCGGCGGTGGTCAGCGCCAGCTCCTGGCCCGCGCGCAGCAGCCGGTGACCGTGCACGTCGAGCGTGAAGGGGCCAAACACCCGGGTGTGTGCCGTGCTGTCGGCCAGGGCGGCGGCTGGCACCGACGGGCGCCGCAGCAGCGCACGCAGGCGGGCCAACAGCTCGCGGGGGCCAAAGGGCTTGGCCAGGTAGTCGTCGGCCCCCACCTCCAACCCGATCACACGGTCCATTTCTTCGCCTTTGGCCGACAGCATCAGCACCGGCACGGCGCTGTGCGCCTTCACGTGGCGGGTGAGCGACAGGCCGTCTTCGCCGGGCAGCATCAGGTCCATCACGATGGCGTCGGGCTGCGGGCCCTGGGCCAGCGCGGCGCGCAGGGCCACGCCATCGGCCACGGTGGTCACGCGGTAGCCATTGGCACCGAGGTAGGTGGCCAGCAACTCGCGCAGCTCGGGGTCGTCGTCCACCACCAGCACCAGGGGCAAGGGGGCTGGGGACGGCAGGGGGGTGTGCATGGCGCGGGAGTGTAGTGAGCGCACCTGAACCACGCACCGCCCAAACCCCGTTGCACACCCGGCTGATACACACCGACACACAAGGCCACACGCGGGCACACAGCGGCCGCAGCCCGACACCGGGCCGCGACAAGGGGCGCACACCATTCACCCCATCGACACCACACCCCCGCCGCCATGACACCCCTTCACCCCTTGCGCACCGCATCCACCGCCCTGGCGCTGCTGGCCTTGCTGTGCACCACCACCGCCGCCAGCGCCCAAACCCCAGCCAGCGGCTGGCCGTGGGGCACGGGCTTTGAACGCCGCCACACACTCGCCCCAGGTGCCCAGCCCGAACCGCTGCCCGACGCGCCCCTGCACACCACCGCCACACCAGCCACACCAACCACCACCGGCAGCGGTGTGGCGGGCAACGGCAAAGGCCAAGGCACAGGACACAGCGGCTCGGGCAGCGGCCGAGGCAACGGCAGCGGCGGGAACGGCGGCGGGCGTGGCCGCTGAACCGCGCTCAAACCTTTCAACGACCCCACCAGGAAACCCCATGACACACCCTTTTTCCCGCACCAGCCTGTGGCTGGGCTTGGCCCTGTGCAGCACCGCCAGCCTGGCCCAGCCCGCCCCACCGCCCATGCCCCACGCCACCGGGGACCAATTGACCGCCCAAGTGGTGTCCGTCACCCCTGTGCTGCAAGCCGTGCAAGTGCCGCAACAGGTGTGCCAAGCGGTGCCCGTGGCCGTGCAAACGCCCCCCAGCGGTGCGGGCGCAGCCCTGGGCGCCGTGGCCGGTGCCGTGCTGGGCCACGCCGTGGGCCATGGCCGGCACAACGCGGCGGCCACCGTGCTGGGGGCCATGGGCGGTGCCGTGGTGGGCAACCAGGTAGAGGGCCCCGGCGCCACCCAGGTGCAAACCGCACAGCAGTGCACCACCCAGTTCAGCCAGACCTACCGCACGGTGGGCTACACGGTGGTGTACGAGTACGCGGGCCAACAGCACACCGCACAGATGCCCCAGCCCCCCGGCCCCACGCTGCGGGTGCAAGTGGCCCCGCTGATCTGACCCAACGCTTTCACCTTTTCTTCACAAGGACACCACATGACCACCCGCATTTCCAAACTGACCCAACTCGCCGCCGCCCTGCTCACCGCCCTGGCCCTGACCGCCTGCGGTGGTGGCAGCGACAGCGCCACACCCGCCGGCAATGGCGGCCCGCCGCTGGTGGTGGATGCCGACGGCAATTCCACGTTCGACACCACCACGCAGGGCACCCAACTGGCCGCCCTGCCCACCGAAACGCTCAGCGCCACCGAGCAAAGCTCGCTGACCTACATGCGCGAAGAAGAAAAGCTGGCCGGTGACGTTTACACCCGCCTGAACGCCGCGTGGGGGCTGAAGGTGTTTGCCAACGTGGCCACCAGCGAAAGCACCCACACCGAAGCCGTGCGCCAGTTGCTGCTGCGTTACAAAGTGACCGACCCCGCCGCCAACCTGGGGGCAGGCGTGTATGCAAACCCCGAGCTGCAAGCGCTCTACACCCAGTTGGTGGCCAAAGGCAGCACTTCGGTGATCGAGGGCCTGCAAGTGGCGGTGGCCATTGAAGAGCTGGACATGCTCGACATCAACAACCACCTGAAAACCGTGGACAACCAGGACATCAGGCTGGTGTACGACAACCTGCTGAAAGGCTCGCGCAACCACCTGCGCTCGTTCCACAAAAACCTGTTGCAGCAAGGCGGCAGCTACACCGCGCAGTACCTGACCCAGGCCGAGTTCGATGCGATTGCGAACTCGCCCATGGAGAAGTGAACACCGCCCCGCTGAATTTCAAGCCAAATCAGGCCCCAGAGCTTTTCTGTATTGCCTTTTCAGCTATCACTTATTTTGTGCCAAACAACCCATCGGTGCGCGCCGTCAGCCGCAGCAACACAAAATTGACCGAGCGGCTTGAGCTGTCCTGCGGCGCTGCGGCACGCTCACGGCCCACTTCGGCGCTCAGGTTGACGGTGGGGTTTGGGGCGAAGGTCAGCAACGCAGTCTGGCGGCTGGCGGGCTGGTAAGCCGCCAGCCCCGTCTCGGCGGCCAGCAGGCTGGCACCCGGGCCGCTCAGGCTTTGAGTGGCCCAGGCCCGCTCCAGCCGCAGGCCGGTTTGCCACTGGGGTGCCACGTCCCACAGGGCTTGCAGCCACAGGCCCTGGTTGTGTGCGCGGTGTTGCCCCAGACCGTTGGCCGACTCCAGGCTGCCGTTTTCGTGGCGCAGCCAGCCGCTGGCCGTGAGCGTGACGGGAAGGGCCAGGGGTGACTGAGCGCCCACCCACACCACACTGGCACCGGCCAGGGTGCTGCGGCCGGTGAAGCAGGCCACGTCTTTCAACGCGGCGTTGCACACCGGGGCCAGGTGGCTGTGGCCTGCCGTGCTGCTGACCGTGCTGCCCCGGCGCTCAGGTTCAAGCCACGCGGCAAAACCGTCCACCTGCCAGGGGCCTTCACCCCAGCCCAGGTGGGCGGTGGGCACCACCGGGCCGTTGCCGCTGCCCGGAAAGACCTGGCCTTTCCAAAGCCCAACGTCGGCACTCAGGCGGCGCTGGCCGTTGTCTTGCCGCCAGCCCAGTTGCACGCCGTCGTCCACCCAGTCGCCGTGCAAGGTGGCCTGCTTGGCCAGGGGCATCAGGGCAAAACGGTCGAAGTGGCCGCCCTGCCCCAGTGTCCCGCCCAGTGCGGGGCGCTGGCGTCCGGCGGTCAGCAGCCACCAGTGGTCGGCCCCATCTGCATCGTGGCGGGCCTGCACCCAGGCGGTTTCAACGTGGGCCGGGTCGCTGCCGTGCTGGCCCACGGTGAATTGCGTGCCCCAGGTGCCGTTCAGCCGCCAGGCAGCGCCCACCGTGGCGTGTTCCAGGGCCAGGCCCTGGCGGTCGGTGCCTGCGTCGCCTTGCAGCAAAAAGCCGCGCAGGCGCTGGCTGGGCAGTTCGGTGGCACTGTTCAGCGCGGTGATGGCCGCGGCTGCGCTCAGGCGCACACCGGGTTCGGGCGGCAAAGCATCATCGGCCTCGCCGTGGGCCAGGGCTGCACCGCAGGCCAGCGCCAGGCCCGCACACAGACCCCGCGCCGCCCACGCCACGTCACTGCGCCGGGAAGGGGTTGGAGAACTTGGGGTGGGTGATGAAGTCATGGTCGGTCAGGGTTTTGAGGAAGGCGACGATGTCGGCACGTTCCTGGGCATTGAGGTCAATCAGCGTGATGAGGTCGCTCTTGTTGGGGTGGGCCCGGCCATCCCCGGCATACGGCCCGCTGGGGGTGTGGCGGCCCCCTGCGGCGTAAAAGTCCAGCACCGCTTCCAGCGTGGCGATGCTGCCGTCGTGCATGTAGGGCGCGGTCAGCGCCACGTTGCGCAGGCTTTGCGCGCGGAACAGCCCCCGGTCGGTGGCCTTGGCGGTGAACTCGAACAGGCCCTGGTTGCCTTCGGGAAAGTTGCCCGTGCCACCGATGTTGTAGAGCCCGGTGTTGTGGAACGGCAGCTCCACCACGCGGCTGGCGGCGTGCACCACCTGGTCGTTGAAGTTGAAGCTGCCGTGGCAGTGGAAACACTCGGCCTTTTCGCCCATGAACAGGTTCAGTCCCCGGGTTTCAGCGGGCGTGAGCGTGGCCTTGCCTTGCACATATTGGTCGTACCGGCTGTTGCCCGAGATGAGCGTGCGCTGGAAGGCCGCAATGGCCTGTATCACCTGGCCCCAGGTGGGCGCGGGTGTTTCGCCGGGAAAGGCGGCGGCGAACTTGGGCGGGTACAGCGGCTCGGTGGCGATGCGGGCCAACACGGCGGCCTGGTTGCCGTCGTTCACGCCCATTTCCACCGGGTCTTCGCTGAACAGGGGCACTTCCATTTGCTTTTCCAGCGTGACCAGGCTGGGGTTCACCCAGGTCAGCGTGGCGTTGTAGGCCACGTTGGCCAGGCCTTGCGCGCCACGGGAATGGAACTGCCCGGTGGCACCCACCGCCACGGCTTTGCCGTCGGTGAAGGCTTTGTCCTGGTGGTGGCAGCTGGCACACGACTGCGTGCCGTTGCCCGACAGGCGTTTGTCATAAAACAAAAAACGCCCCAAATCGACCTTGGCCGCCGACATGGGGTTGCCCTCGGGCACCTTGGGCACGGCAAAGCCGCTGGGCAGTTCCCAGGTCCAGTTGCCGGGGGTGAAGGTGGCGCCACCACCCGTGGGTGGGGTGGCACCGGCGGTGTCGGTCACGGTGGTGCCGCCCCCGCCACAGCCCGTGAGGGCCGCAGCGGCGGCAGCCAGCACCCAGGGTGCAAGCTGCCGGGGGGTCATTTCGCGATGGCCCGGAACAGGGTTTGCGCCGCACCGCCGTTGACGGGCAGACCGGTGCCGGTGCCATCGGCCTTCCAGTCGATGGCCAGGGCCTTGAACACGTTCAGGCACTCGGGGTCGGTGCCGCCCGACATGCAACCCGTGGCAGCCGCCTGGTTGACGGTGACGTTGGTGCCATCAAGCAAAGGCTTGATGTCCACCGCCACTTTTTGCGTGGCGGGGTTGAAGCTGGCGAACTTGAACTCCATGCGGTTGGGCGCTGTGCAGCTGCTCACTTGCGTGCCAGTGGCGGGATTGCCAATGCAGCCGGTGGAGCCCAGGTGGAAGTTGAACGTGGGCGATGCCCACTTGCCAGCCGTGCCTGCCGCTGCGCTGGCCAGGGGATCTGTCACCTCGATCTTGGCGAACTTGCGGCCACCCTGCCAGTTCCAGGCCAGGGCCTGGATGTCAAGCGGGGCTTTGGTGGTGGTGGGGTTGGCCCAGTCGGTATGGTTGAAGGCGAACGGCACGCCCATCGTCATCTTCACGCCGGTGTAATTGCCCGCTGGCACCGTGCCTTTGATGACGCTGTTGGTAGCGGCGGTGCCGGTGGCGGTGGGGCAGTCGCCCGTGGCGTTTTCAAGGTCCACCAGCGTGACGCTGTCAGCGCCGACGGTGTAGTTCCAGCTGTCGTTGGCGGTGAGCGTCAGCGGCACTTCTACGCCGTCAGCGCGGACCATCTTCACTTGCGAGATGTAGAAGCGGAAGTCCTTCACGTTACCGGTGGCGGCCGTGCTGCCCAGGCCAGTGACGGTGGAGCCGCAACCGATGGCGGTGTTGCCAGCCATGGCGGCAAACTGCAGTTCGACAGCTTGCGGGCCGTCGTCACCACCGCCACAGGCGACGAGGGAAGCAGCGGCAACGGCTGCAAGGGTGAAGGAGGCAAAAGTACGTGTGTTCATGGTGGTTTCTCTGAAATCAATGAAATGGAAAAAAAGGGGTAACGCTGACCTAACTCAGACAGGGGGTGCCCGCATGGGGGCCATCAGCAGCACCCGCTCAGCCGTGGCAGGCAGGCGGGCAGCCCACGGGTTGCAATGGGAGAGCCTCAGCTCGGGCTCGTGGTTCCAAACCGGTGCGCGTTGACCTGGGTATGGCGTTGGCGGTGTGGCCACATGCGCCATGGTCCACGCACAAGGATGCTGCCAACCCTGCGGCATGGGCTCACCCGGTCTCTCGCGGCTGCCGGACACCGCATCGCTACCGTCCAGCACCACCCATTGCATGCCGGTGGGGGTGCAGATTTCAGCCACCGGGCCGCTGGCCACGGCAGGCACCACCCATGCACCCAAAAGGGCGTGCATCGCAGAAAAGAGGACAGCCACCAAGCAACCCATGCTCACGCGAGCCACCGGCAGCTGACTGGCATGGCTGCGCAACCGGTTCACGGATTTACGCCTCTGCACCCACATCAACATGCTTGCACTCAACTGCTCAGGGCTGCTGGGGATCGGTTTCAGGCACGTACACCATGCTGCCATCCTTCATGCGGTAAGCCACCCCGGCCTTGGCACCTTGGCCCTCCCCTATCTGCCCTGATGACTGGTACTGCTTGAGCTCATTGCCCTGCTTGACCAGCATTTCCATGTTGGGCTTGCCCACGTTCTTGATGACAACCACATCCTCCGTGGCGAAAGGGTTGAGCGGGTTTTCGACAACGGCCACCAGCAACACGGCAATGACCACCAGAAACACGTCGATGATGTTCACCACCGACAGGATCGGGTCGTCCTCGTCCGAGTCGCCCAGAATATCCAGCTTCATGCGGTGCATGCGTTCAGCCATGAGTCACTCCTTGGGCTTGCATGAGGGCATTGAGCTCTTCCATCAGCCAGCGCTTGCGAACGGTCTGCACCACGAAGGTGATGGCGGCAGCCAGCAGCGCCACGATGACGGCGGCAAAAGCCACCACCAGGTTTTCTGCCATGCCCTTGGTGTTGCCAGCGGCCACGGCCACCAGGGCTGGCCCCATGGGAATCATGGTGGCAACGAGGCCCAGCATAGGTGCAACACGGCTGACGATGCGTTGCACCTCCAATTGTTTGAGTACATGCAGCTCCAGGCCATCCAAGCCCTTGTCGGCATGCTTTTGCCAATAGCTGTGCAGCGGCTGCAGACCGTGTGGGCGGCGGACACGGGCCAGCCCATCTATCAGCACCTGCCCCACGCTGAACAGGGCGTACACAAACATCAGGCACAACACCAGCAGCACCGGTGTCAGAAAAAATTTCGAGGTTTCAAACAAAAACAATTCAATGGCGTTCATTCCAGGCTTTCAGGGTAACGGAGATGGGTTGGGGGAGGCGGTGGGTAGGTCAACCACCTGCTGTTCATACGGGGGCACTCACGTTCAGGCCTGCACGGGTGCGACGTGCCCGCCATGCCTGGTAAGCCATGCCCGCCAATACCACTGCACCTGCCAACCAGGCATAAATCCAGATCAACTGCTGCACGGTGTCGTTTGACTTGATTTCGCGCAGTTCTTGGCCGCGTACCACCGGGGGCTCGGGTGCGGGCGGCACATCGGGCGCAGGCGGCTGGACAGGCGTGGCTGAGCTGGGAGGCGGTGCGGCAGCTTTGCCCGAGGGAGGCGATGACGCCGGGGAACCAATGCCATAGCCTGCCGACAGCTCTTTCACATACGCCTTGAAGGTTTCATTGGCCGTGAACACGTTGTGCTTGGCAGCAATTTCCTGGTAGGTGGCCACCAGTTCGCGCTTGGTTTGCTCATCGGCCTTCCAGTAGTCCTTGCGGATAGCCTCCAGCATGCGCTCGGCCACCTGAGCCAGTGCAGTGGGATTGGATTTTTCAAACCACTCGCGGGTGCCCAGCTGGTAGCGGTCTTTCACGTAGGTTTCGTGGAATTCCTGCCACTGGTCGTCTCGAACCACGTTGCGATCCATCACCTGCCAGCCCCAAAAATTGTTCACAGTGTTGAGCATTTGCAGTGTGCCGCTGTAGCCCTCTTTCATCATTTCCTTCATCCAGTTGGGGTGCTGGTACACCGCCCGAAGCTCATTGGCCATGAACTTTTCGGCGGTTTGCAGCTTGGCCCGATTGGGGTCGCGCATGTTGGAGATGTAGAGCTGCGGGTTGGCCCCATCGAGATACTTCACGGCCATGGAAATGCCGCCCAAGTACTCGAACGGGTGGTCGGTGTCCAGCAGACCGCGCAAATTGCTGGATCGCGAAAAAACCGCCGCGCTGGTGCCTTTGAGGTGGGCGGCGTAGGCGTTGATCTCGCGCCCGCTGTCGTCTCGCAGCTTCTGGCTCCAGTTGGCGCTGTTGGGTCCATAGGCCCATGACATCCGCGAGAGATAGAGCTTTTCCAGCTTGCCATCGCCATCGTCCCACTGGTCCGAGGCCAGAGACGCATCGGTGAGTTTGGTGGAGTAGTCACCGCTCTCATTCCCGAACACGCGGGTCAGCGCAAACTCCCGTGCCCGCTCGCGCTGAACGCCGCTTTGCACCAGCTCGGCCTCTATGCGATCGGTGTTGGCCTTGATGAAGTTTTGCTCCAGGGGCTCGGCTTGCGCCGCCAGCAAGCCAATGGCCTCGTTGAAGCGCTCCATCACATTGGGGAACTGATCGCGGTAGAGGCCTGTGAGCGATATGACAGCATCAATCCGGGGCCGCCCCAGTTCTTTGAGCGGAATCACCTCCATGCCCACCACCTGTCCACCCTCGTTCCACTGCGGCTTGACCCCCATGGCGTACAGAATTTGAGACTCCAGCATGCCCAAGTGGCGCATGGTTTCAGTGCTCCACATGGTGAACGCCAGTTTCTGCGGAAATTTTCGGTGCTCAGCCTGGTAGGCCAGGATGAGCTCCTGCACCGCCTGCTTGCCCGCTTCGTAGGCCGAACGCGTGGGAATGCGCGACGGGTCAAAGCCATACATATTGCGGCCAGTGTGCAGTGCATCCGGGTTGCGGATGGGGTCGCCGCCGTAGGATGGGTCAATCCAGCGGGCAGACAGGCCATTGACAATGGCTTCCACCTCCCAGGCAGCGCGCAAGGTCACCAGAAAACGCCTGCCCTTTTCGGCCAGGTTGCGCAGTTGCGTGTCACTTTGCTCGGCCAGCGGACGATCGGAAAACACCCAGTCATCCACGAACCGGTAGGGCTTGCTGCTCTGAATGTCTTTGTAATCGCCTTTGAACGCCGCTTTGGCACTTTTGACACCCGTGGCCTCGTACAGGGGTTGGCCCAGCATCTGCATCACGTTGCTGACCAGATGCGCCCGCTCAGCATCCCTGCCCAGGGTGTGCAGGCCCAGTGGCTGCATGGCGGCACCCAGATCCTCCAGGTAATCCTCGATGTCACGCAAAAAATTGTCGAAGTTACGCTCCAGATCGGCCACTTTCCACTTCAGGTCTTGGTGGATGTTCATCTTCACCGCTTGCGCGATGATGAGTTTGCGGTTGTTTTCTTTGACCAGCCCGGTATCCAGGGACTGGTACTCCCGAATCAGGTCGTTGATCCTGACGAAGTCATCTGACAGGCCAGCCGGTGAAAAGGCCGGTGTCTGGTGGCTGACGATCACCCCCCTGCCCCGGCGCTTGACGTGAATGGCCTCGCCAATGTTGTCCACGATGTAGGGGTAGATGACCGGGGTGTTGCCCACCAGAAGATTGGGGTCGTCATAGGCCCACAGACCCCGCTCCTTGCCCGGTGTCCACTCCTGGCTGCCGTGGGTGCCGAAGTGAATCAGCGCACTGGCTGCGTGCTGCTCCCTGGCCCACAGGTAGGTGGCGAGGTAGGCATGGTTCAGCGGCACTTTCACGTCATGAAACAGCTTTTTCTCGTCGAATTTGGGGTCGGTCGAGTCGCTGCGCTTGGGTTGGGGCAACACCACCAGTTGCCCCAGCTTCAAGCGCGGAATGACAAATCCGGTGCGCCCCTGGTGGCGCGCTACCCAGCTGCTGCTCTCAGGCTGCCCCCAAAAGCCTGTGATGCGATCGCGCACCGCCACAGGCAGCGTGGCCAGCCAGCGCTTGTAGTCGGCCATGGGCAAGAAGTCCCAGTGCGGTGTCTTAATCAGCTCGGGCAAGGTGCCTGGCCGGTACGCGGGGCGCAGCATGGTGGCCACCGCAGCAATCATGTCCGCCTCACTCACCGGGTCCAGGGCGTAACCCTCGTCGCGCAAACGGTCCACCAAGTGGCTGATGGAGCGCGGCACGTTGAGATTGGACGCCCCTTGGTTTTTTTCCCCAGGCGGATTGTTCCAAAAGAAGAGCGCCAAACGCTTGTCAGCATTGCGCTGGTGCTGTAATTTAGCTAAATTGATGGCTTTGCCCATCAGCAAGTCCATCTGCTCGGGCATGGGCACCAGCTCACCCCCTTCATTGGCGCTGACGACCACGGGGTCTTGCAGGCCAATGTATTCGGCATTGGTCAAGCTGAACGGCAGGTTGAAGGTGCTCACACCCACTTTGTCTGCCAGATAATCAGCGCGGCTGCCCTGCCGGTAGCTCAGCATATTGATGACTGGCACACCCATGGCCTGGTGCCAGGCTTTGCGGGACTCGGGGTCCACGCCCAAAAAGGTGTTGACCAGCAGCACCTGCGGCAACACCCGCCCCTGGTGAGTGATGATGGGTTCGGCCACCTCGACTGCAGGCCCGTCTTTGGGGTTGGGGAATCCCCCGTCTGCATACGGGTTTGCACCCACATCCGCGCGGTTGACCGGTCGCCCCGCACCGGCATCGGCCCGAGAACGGGCGACCCTGGCGGTGCGATAAAACACCAGAGGCAAAGCACCACGCCGCTCCAGATCAGCCACGGTGTCATCCAACAAGCGCGTTTGGCCATCGGAGATGTAGCTGGATGAGGTTTCCATGCCAATGACGTGCTGGGCCAGCGGGTCGCGACCGGTGCGCTGCTGCCACCAGGTAAGGTAGCTGGCCAAGTCGGCAAACACCGTCTTCTCGTACCCAGGGTGGTAAATGCCCCCATTGGGCAGCGCCACGGGTGGCGGCACGCTGCTCTCGTCACCTTGGGTCACCAGCACCTTGAGGTACTGGGCCAGGCGCTCGTGGTTCACGCGGGTACCGCCCACGTAGTACTCAAACACCCGTTGGGCCTGTGGCTGTGGCAAGCCCAGCGCACGCAGTCGAACCGGAGGACTCATCACGTTGATGCTGGCACCTGGCACCTTGGCCGCCCTCAACTGGGCACCCGCCAGCCGCTCCACCATGGCCTGATCCTCTTGCCGGGGGGCATCTATCAGCACCAGCGACGCATTCTTCAATACGCGAGCTACCCCCTTCTCGCCTTCGGCATCCACCTGAGTCCAGTCCAGCTCCACGCCTTGCGATCGGGCGGCTTCAGCCATGAGCTTGAACTTGCGCTCCAGCACCATTTGGGTGCTGAGCAAGGCCACCTTGGTGACCCTTGGCGACGCAGCCGCTTCTTCTCGCGCAGCGGCCGCGATCGAGCCAGTGACGAGACTGCCACACAGGACAAGCAGAGGGCCTGTTAGCCAACGGATCAGATACATATCAAGACTCCTTTAATTCATACACCACCGGAATGCGCAGCTCGGTGGCCCGCCCCGGTTGCAGTTGACTGGCCAGCGACATCAGCACCGTGCGCACAAGCAGCTCTGCGGCACCATCCAGCGCTTTGAAACCCGAGGACTCCACCAGCTCCGCGCTCAGCAACTCGCCCGCAGCGGACACGCGAACGCGCACATACACCGTGCCCGTTTGCCCCATGCGGCGCGCCGACGGGGGGTAGGTTTTGTGCTGGTGCAGCGCATGCATCAGTTGGTCGCGCCACCGTTGATGGATCGCTTCAGCGTGGGGCGCCGCAGCAGGTGTGGCACCACCAAGGCTGGCCGCTGCCTGCTTGGCCACCTGTGGTGCCGTGGTCACCTCTGGCGCAGAAGCCTTGGGTGCAAGGGTTTCGCTGGCCGCCACAGGCAACACCACCGCAGGGGCAGACGCAAGCACAGGGGGCACCTCGGGAACGACCCGTGGTGCCAGTTGGGCCGATGCCCGCTGGGGCTGTGCGCGCTCTACCTTCTCGGGTGGCACCACCGATTTGGTCACAGGGCGAGGAGTCGGCTTGGGCGACTCAACAGGAACCGGCTCTGCCACTGGCAGCGGCGATGGCACCGCCTTGGCCTGCCAGGCGAGTGTCACTTGCAAAGGCTTAAACGCTGGTGCTGGCGGGGTGCTGGCCGACCAGACCAGCGCCACCAGCACCAGGCCGCCGTGGAGGCCAAGGGACCAGGCCCAGTCTGTTGGGGTCAATCGGGCAGGGGTCATGGCCGCTTGACTTCCAGCGCCACGCGCTCAAAGCCCAAGGCCTTGATGCGGTCCACCAGATCCACCAGGTGGGTCAAGGCCAGCGCACCGTCGGCACGCACAGCCACGGCTTGCACGGGGGAGAACCCCGCCAACGCGACAGACAGGTGCGCGGTGGGCTGGTCATTGACGTACAGCTGTAGATCACGGGTCAGCGTGATAACCACTGGCTCAACCACAGCTGTCGCCGCCTGGGTGGACTGCGCCAGATCCACCGGGATGCGGCCCGTGGCCACAAAAGTGGCCGTGGTCAGCACGATGGTGAGCAGCACCAGCATCACGTCAACCAAGGGCACCACGTTGATGGACTCGATGTCATCGTCCATGCCTAACCCCCCCTGGCTTCATCGAACTCAGCCAACTTGACGCGCACCACGCGCCGCAGCGCGTTGTTCATGGCCACGCACGGAATGGCCACACCAATGCCTGCGGCAGTGGCCTTGAGGGCCAGGGCCAGCCCGGTCATGGTGGTTTTGGCATCAAGCGTACCGGTATGGCCCAGTGCCTCGAAGGTGAACATGATGCCCAGCACCGTGCCCAGCAAGCCGATGTAGGGCGCGTTGGCCGCCACCGACCCGATGACATTCAGGCGCTGGGTGAGGTCAGTTTCCAGCCGCACGCGGCTGTGGTAAGCCGATACTTGGAGGCGGGCATACCAGCGCCAGCGCTCCAGTGCCACGGCCACCGCCCAGGCGCTCAGCGCCAGCAACAGGCCCATCACACCCCACTCAACTGCATTTTTCAAGGTATCCATGACAGGCTCCCGCTCAGAACTGCAGGCTCAGGCCCACTCGCCATGTGCGGCCTGGGTCTACCACAATGGAAGGGTCCTCGCTGGTGTAGCGGCCATCGAAGTTGGAGTCGCCGGTACCGCGAGCGGTGAGGTAGTACCGGCGGTTGAACAAGTTGTCCACCCGCGCAAATGCACTCAGGCGGGCACCGGGCCAGCTGTTGAGCTTGGTGACGTACTGGGCCGTCAAGTGCATCAGGGTACGGCCAGGCAACTTCTCCTGGTTGATTTCATCGGCCCATGAAGTTGCCTTGTAGTCCAGTTCGGCACTGACCGTCCATCCAGGTGCAATCAGGTGATTGGCCCGCAAGTTGATTTGGTGGGGCGGGGTGCGCGGCAGCTTTTTGCCCGTGTTGTCGTACTTTGCCACCGTGAAGTTGCTTTGCCAGAAAGCCGGGTTGGCACGCTGTGCAGCGGTCGGGTTCGCCACGAATGTGCCGTTGGCATTGCCCAAGGACTGGTAAAAGCTCTCGTACTTGGTGAACCAGGCATCCAGGAAGGTGTAGGCCAGGTCAAACGACCAGTCTTTGGCGGGCTGGGTGCGAGCCTCCAGTTCCAGACCCCGGCTGCGCGCGCCGCCAATGTTGCGGAACTGCGAGCCACCGCCCAGCGGGTTGTTGGTGCCCGCGTACTGGCCGTTGCTGTCGATGATGAAGTTGTTGCGGTTCACCTGGAAGAGCGCAGCACTCACGCTGCTGGGCCAGCCGGCCAACTCGGCCTGGCGCTTGATGCCCAACTCGACGCTGGTGGCCTTTTCGGGCTGCAAATCGGGGTTGCCCTTGACCAGTGCATTGGTCGTGGTCTGCCCCCGGTACAACTGTTCTGCGGTGGGTGCCCGAAAGCCAGTGGACACTGCGCCATAGACGGAAGTCTGCTCGTCCAGGGCATGCGTCAGCCCCAGTCGGTGGCTGCTCACGCCAAAGGTTTTGCTCTCACTGACGGCTCGTTTGCCATTGCCTGCGACGGGCAAAGCATTGAAGTCGATACGCAGGCGGTCATGGCGCAGGTTGGCGGTCAGCACAGTGGCGGGTGTCAGCGCGTACTTGACCTCGCCATACAAGGCCTGGTTGGTCTCCACGGTGTAGTCATCGCTCATGACCATGCCAGCCGGGGTCACCGCGCCTGTGGGTCGGGTGCGGTAGGCATTGAGGGTGGTGTTGAGGTTGTCAAACGTGCCGCGTTTGAGCTCCACTCCTCCCATCACCGCCCAATCGTTCCAGCGCGTTCGATACTCGGCTTTGGCACCGCGCTGCACCTGGACATAGTCCGTCAGGGTGGTGTAGTCATTGAGGGCGGTGGTGGGTGCCCCAGAGGCGGTAAAGCGCATGGGAGAAGACCAAAAAGTGGTGTTGTCCTGGTACTGGTACACCACGGCCAGCAGGTTGCTGCGCTCGTCCAGGTCATTGGAATAGGTCAGGTTGTAGCGGCTGAGGTCTACATTGAAGTTGCGGCTGAAGCCACGGCCATCTGAGCTGCCAGTGGGATCGTTGGTGGCTGCGCTCACGCCCGTGACGCTGCCCTCGCGGTCGCGAAAACGCTCGGACTTCTCAAACCCGAAGCTCAAATCACTGGTGCCGTTGAGCGCGTACTTCAAGTTGCCCGACCAGGTTTTGCTGTAGGACTGGGACATGAAGTAGTAGCCATCCTGGTCGCGATCGCTGTATTGCAGGTGGCCACTCAGGTCGTCCTTGGCAAAACCGGCCCGCACCAGGCTTCTGCGATAGCCATAAGGGCCAACATCCTGCTCCGCCTTGAAGCCTTTTTGGCTGGCACCACGCTTGGTGGTAATGACCACGGCACCGGCCAGAGCGTCTTCGCCATATAGGTAAGACGCCCCACCTTTGATGACCTTGATGGAATCGATATTGTCGATGTCGATGTTCACCTTACCCGTGCGCTCGTACACCGGCACGCCGTCCACAATGATGGCCACACCGGGCTTCTCGCCCATGTAGCGCTGGTTCTCGACTCCGCGCAGTTTGATTTTGATGGTCTCTCCATCCCCGCTCAGGTCGGCGGTCACTCCGCTGACGGCGCGCAACACCTCAATGATGTTTTTGGCGTGCTGGTCTTCAACCTGCTGGCGTGAATACGTGGCCGACGACACCGGGTCGGTGGCCGAGGTGGCAAAGCGGTCGTCAATGGCAGAACCCGTGACCGTGATGGGTGCCAGCACATCGGTCGCTCCGGCAGCACCGGCAGCAAGGACACTCAACGTGGCCAGACAGGCTTGATGCAAAAAAGAATGACGAAACATGAAAAATCTCCAGACCAGACCAAACTGGTACCAACACAAATGAGCTGCCTTGCCAGCCAGCGAAAAGCTGGGGTGCTGGCATCAGCGAAAGGGAGGGGTCGCGCCCAAGCACACCCACTGCGGGGCAGCAGAACGACTGGGGGTCAAGTAGCTGACCGTGGTGGTGCCCGCATGGGGGCCATCAGCAGCACTCGGTCTGCGTTGCCGGGCGCTCGGGTGTCTGCCGCAACCCCCGCCAACCGCAGGGTCGTGGCGGGTGGCGGGGGTCGCACATCGATGTCGCTCCCCGCTGCGGCCGACATGGCCACGTGTGCACTGGCCCACGCACACGGCTGGGCCAGCCCTTGCGGCCAATCGGTCGGATGCTCCTCGGCAGGCGCGCCATCCAGGGCCACCCACTGCAAACCGTTGGGCGTGCAAATCTCGGCCACCGGCCCGCTGGCCACCGCAGGCACCACCCACGCGCCCAGCAACCCGTGCAGCGCCGAAAACAGCGTGCACAGCAACACCCCGCGCAGCCACAGGCCACGGTGGCGGGTGAATGATTTGGGTGACAATTTCAAAGCCAAATCAGGCTCCAGCGCTTGCCAGACAAGACAAGTTCACTACATGCAACACGCGCTCAGTGGGCATGTTCCGCCTCTTTTTTGCTGTTGCGCGGCGTTTGCACCCACACCATCACCTCGCGCTCACCGGCGCGCTGGAAGGTCAGGGTCACGGGGAAGCGGTCGCCGTCTTTCAGCGGGGCTTTCAGGCCCAGCAGCATCAGGTGGTGACCGTTGGGCGTGCCGTGGCGCAGGCGCACCTCGGTATTGGCAGGCAGATCGACGGCGGGCACGGCGCGCATGCGCATCACGTCGCCTTCCATCTCCATGCGGTGCAGTTCCACCGTGGCGGCTGCCGGGGTACGGGCCGACAGCAGGCGGTCGGGCTCGGTGCCGTTGTTCTTGATGGCGCGGAAATACACAGCACCCGTGGTCATGCCGGGTCGAGAGGGCGTGGCGTAGGGGTGGTCAATCGCCAGGTCTCCGGCCTTCACGCCGTGGGCATGGGCGGGCAACACCCAAGCGGTGCTGAGGGCCAACCCCGCAGCCAAGCACATGCGCCGCGCGGTCATTTGGACCACCTCACAGCCCCTTGGGCGTCCACCTGCCAGGGGCGGGGTGTGTCTTTGCGCTCGGCTTGCGCCAACCAGTCGTTGGGTGCAGCGGCTGTGGCCAGGTGCGGGGCCGTTTCAGCTTGAGGCACCGTGGAGTGCCGGGGGGCTTTCCAAAGAAACACGGGTGGAAACGCCCATTGCAAATGGGCCAGCCGGGTTTCCGTGTCGGCCGCAGCCCACTTGGCCACGTAAAGGATGGACAACACGGCCAACACATGCACCACCAGAAAACCCACGACCACTGCGGCCACGACGCGGGTACGGCGGTTGAGTGGACGGCTGTCTGCAGGCTGCTCAGCCTGCCCACGGTGTAGCAGCGGTTTGTGTGGGGCGATTCGGGTCATGCCATTGCGCCTTCCAGCTGCCGGTCTGGCGCCACTGACAGCCCCAGCGCCTGCGCCGCCGCACGTGCCGAGGCAGATGCGACGGCACCGGCCGCCGTCCAGGGGCGGGGGCCCGATTTGCGGGTGCGTGGGGGCAGCAGTTGAGACAACGCCCGGCAGACCGTTTCATGCTTGGCATCGACCACCAGTGCCAGCTCGCGCAGGGCAGGCAGGCTGGCGCGCAGGGCATCGGGGTCTTGGGGCTCGCCCACCAAGGCCGCCGCGTGGCCCAGGACCTTGAGCAGGATGGCCACGCGGGGCAACACGGGGCCGGTGCGCAGCTGGGCCATGTCGTGGCTGCGCTGCTGCTGTTGCAACAAGGCAGCCACCATGAGTTGCTGGCGCTCGCCCTCGCTGGCGGGCTCCACGGGCACCAGCACCACATCGGTCAGCGCCTCGGCACGCAGCCGGTGGGGCAAGGGATGGGGTATCTGGCACAGTGCTTCGATGCCCAGCAAATCGCCTGGCAGTGCCAGGGACATGAGGTGTTGCGCGTCGTGTTCGCGCTGCACCAGGCACAACACGCCTGAAACGACACGCCACAAACGGGCGGTCTGACCGGCTTCGAACACGGTGTCGCCCTGGTTGCAAAACCATTGGGCAGAGGGCAAAACGGGGCTGGCTTCAAAGCCAAAAGAAAAGGCAGACATAAACACACTCCGACAAAACACTGAAAAGCGGTGCGCCCACGCAAGGACGCGCACCGGCCAAACGGGTCAGGTCGAAGCTGGTGGCCCACGGGCCAAAAACCGGTGAACAGGGGCTGTGTGTGTGGCGTGCCCGGCCCAGGTGGGGCACGGCGGGGCAACGGAGGGTGTGCGCCCCCACCCATCAAAGTGGGGGGGTGGCGTGCCCCGGTCGGTGCCCAACACGCAGTAGGCGCAGGACTCCAGGTGGTGCGCCAGGTTTTTGTCGAGCGGGGTTTCAACATCGCCCGTCACCCCGGTTTGCACCCACACCTGGCCCCGTGCGCTACACACCTCCTGCCAGCCGCGCTGGTGCAGGGGTTTGCCGTGGTCGAGCGTGCGGGAAATGGCCGGTGCCAGCGTGGCCAGCAACACCAACGCAACAAGCGCCCACACCCAGGCGCGCACCCCACGCCGCGAGGCGGGGTGGTGCATGGCCGACCGGGTGGGGAAACCTGAAATTTGCATGAAAAGTGACTTCAGCGCTTGTCTGTATTGAGCTTCAAGCTATCAAACCATCAGCGCAAACCGGCCAGGTACAGTCGGGAGAGTTCGGCAAACTGCTCGGCGTTCAGGGTCTTGCGCAGAAAGTCCGTGCAGGCGTTGCGGCCTTGCATGTGCTTGACTTCAACCTCACCCACCTGCTTCATCAGCTCTTCGCGTTCGGCTTGGGGCTTGTTTTCCAGAATGGCCATGCGCGCTTGGGCGCGCAGTTCCAAAATCTTTTTCTGCACGGCCAAACGGTTGGGCATGGCTTGCTTGCGGAAGTCTTCGAGGGCTTTGATCTGTTCGGCGCTCAGTTTCAGATCGGCCTCGTGCTTCATGGTCAGCGGCATCAGCTCGACCACGGGCAGGGCTGCATCGCCGGGCACCGATTTGGCTTGGGCCAGACCGGCACCGGCGGCCAAGGCGAGGGCCAAGGTCAGGCTGCGTGCGAGTGTGGTGTGTGTCATGGTTCGACTTTCTTCAGGGTTAAAAAACGGGGTCAGTGCTTCATGCCGCCATGGCCTTGGCCGTGCTGCATGGGTGCATTGCCACCGCCCAAGGCGGTGACGGGGGCTTTGATGTCCTGGGTGAAGCGCTTTTTGGCATCGTCTTCAAACACCAGGGTGATGGGCACGGTTTCGCCGCCTTTGACTTGCTGCTTCAGGTCCATCAGCATCACGTGGTAGCCGCCAGGCTTCAGTTCCAGGGTGCGACCTGCGGCCAGGTCCAGGCCGGGAATCTGGCGCATCTTCATCACGTCTTTGTCCATGGCCATTTCGTGGATTTCAACCACACCTGCCACGGGCGAACTGGCCGACACCAGGCGCGCATTTTTCTCGGGGGTCAGGCGCATGAAGGCACCGGTGGCTTTTTGGCTGGCCACGGTGCCGCGCACCCAGGCGTCTTCCACTTTCACGGTTTGGGCCCAAAGGGTGGAAGCAGAAAGCACGAGCACGGCGGCTGCAAACAGATTGCGAGAGGTCATGGAAGGTCTCCAGGTCGTTGAGAAAAAGGTCAGGCACCGCCCAGCAGGGTGGCGATGTCGGCGGCGTAATCGGCAGCGGATTGCTCGTGGCGCAAGGCCACGCGAAAGCGCCCCTGCGGGTCAAACAAATAGCTGAGCGCGGTGTGGTCCATGGTGTACGAGCTGCCGGTGGGCATTTTTTTGTAAAACACCTTGAAGTCGTCGGCGACCTGTTTGGTTTGGGCCGCATCGCCGTACAGCGCCAAAAAACGCGGGTCGAAGGCGGCCATGTAATCGCGCAGCAGCTCGGGGGTGTCTCGCTCGGGGTCCACGGTGACGAAGATCACCTGCACCTTGGCCGCCCGATCGGGGCCCAGCAGACGCATCACTTCGCTGGCGCGGGTGAGGGCGGTGGGGCACACGTCGGGGCACTGCACAAAGCCGAAATACAACATGACCACCTGGCCCTTGAAGTCGTCCAGCGTGCGGGCTTTGCCGTGCATGTCGGTGAGGGCAAAGCCTTTGCCGTAGGGCGCGCCGGTCACGTCGATGCCTTTGAACGACGGGGCGCTTCCGCCCTGGCCGGGCCACTTGTCGCAGCCGCTAAGCCCCAACAGCGCGGGGGCCAGGCCGACCCAACCACCCCAGCAAACCACCTGCCGCCGGTTGACGTGGCGACGGTCAATGCCTGTGGACGTGGAACCAGCTGAGAGAGAAAAAATATTGGGCATGTGCCACCTGACGAACCGCGGCCGTGGATGGCGCGCAAAACAACTCAACACACCCGGCAAGCCCATGGACGGGGTGCCGGATGCACGGGGAGAAGGTCAGGCGGAGGCAGGGGGCGCGCGCGATTGCGCGGCAGCCCACACAAACAGTGGGCGGGGGGCGTGCAGGAAGGCGGGTGGGGTATCAGGCCCAAACACCAAAGGGGCGAACAGTGGTTGGGCCACGGCTGAAAGACCCACCATCGGGCTGTGAGTGGCACACCAACCGCAAGGGTCCAAAGAGGGTTTGGAGCCCAGTGGGGTGTGGGCCCCAGAAGCCACGTCGTCAGCTGCTTGGGCAGCGTCTTTCACCCAGGCCATGCCACTGACGGTGCACACCTCGACCCAACCCTGGCCGTCAGCCGGGGCGCGCACCACGGCGTGTGACAACACCGGCAGCAAGCTGCCCAACAGCAGCGCCAAGGCGGCAAGCCAGGCGGTCAGTTGGCGGTGGGCACGGCGGGTGAACATGGGTCGCGAGTCTATCAGCCCTGGCTGATAGACCACGACCGAGCACGCCAGCCCCCCCAGCTTGCACACAAAAGAAACGCCACGCTCGGGGGCGGCGGTATACAGTCAAAGTCCTTTCATGCTGCGTGGTTATGCGGGCCGAAAAGGCACAAAACACATGAACACAGCCCCCACCCCCGAACCCTGCCCCGAGCGACAGCAGCAGATACAAGACCTGCTGCTGTCTCTGGCCACCGCGTTCATCGACCCCGACCTGGCCCAACTGGACACCGCGCTGCAACAGGCCTTGTCCGACATGGCCCAGCTTGTCAGCGCCGACCGCGCCTACCTGCTGTCTTACGACCTGGATACCCAAACCGGCACCCACACCCACGAATGGTGCGCGCCGGGGGTGGCGCCCCACATCCAGCTTTTTCAGGGGGTGCCCCTGGCCGATTACGCCGACTGGGTGGGGCCCCACCTGCGTGGTGAAGCCATTTGTGTGGACGACGTGTCCGCCCTGCCCCCCGGCGGCCTGAAGGCGTTGCTGCAAGCCCTTCACCTGAAGGGCACGCTGGCCCTGCCCCTGATGGATGGCCCCACCTGCCTGGGCTGCGTGGGGTTTGACGCCGCGCGGGCCGCGGTGCCCTACCTGCGAGAACACGTGCAACTGCTGGCCTTGTTCGCCCGCTTGCTGGTGAATGTGCGGCGCAAGCAGCGGGCCGCGCACGCCCTTCAAGCCCAACGCGACACGCTGCAACTCATCCTGGACCATGCGCCCATCGGCATCTGGCTGCAAAACGGCCAGGGCAAAGTGGCCTTTGCCAACCGCGCGTTTTGCCAGGCCATTGGGGTGTCGGAAGACCGGTTCAAGGCGGTGGACCACTACGCCCAGCTGATCCCGCCCGACTTCAGGGCCCAATGCCTGGCCTCGGACGGCAAAGCCCTGGCCAGCCCGGGCACCAGCGAAACCCACCAGCGGCTGCCGTTTGCCGACGGGCGCGTGCACGACCTGCGCGTCATCAAAGCCGTCAAGCGCGACGCACAGGGCCACCCCGAATGCCTGGTGGGCCTGAGCGTGGACATCACCGACGACCTGGCCAAACAACACGCCCTGGGCGAAAGTGAAGAACGCCTGCGCATGGCACTGGCCGCCGCCAAACAGGCCTGGTTTGAAGTGGACGTGGCCACCGGCCATGTCACGCTCAGCCCCGAATACCCGGAACTGATCGGGCACGACCTGTCGGCCCAGGTGTCCAACATGGCGACCTGGAAGGACCACGTACACCCCGACGACCGCGAACACGCCGTGGCGATGTTCCAGCGGGTGGTGCGCGAGGGCGGCCCCTTGTCGGTGGACTACCGCCGCCAAACCGCCACCGGGGGCTGGAAATGGCTGCGTTCGGTGGGCAAAGTCAGCGGGCGAGACGCGCAAGGCAACCCGCTGCGGGTGGTGGGCATACACACCGACATCCACGAGCTGAAAACCCACGAAATCCAGCTGGAGCGCATGGCCCACTTCGATGCGCTGACGGGGCTGCCCAACCGCGTGCTGCTGGCCGACCGGCTGCACCAGGCCATGGTGCAGGCGCAGCGCCACGACCGCACGCTGGCCGTGCTCTACCTGGACCTGGACGGGTTCAAACGCGTGAACGACACCCACGGCCACGACACGGGCGACCAGCTGCTCAAGGCCTTGTCGCTGCGTCTGGGGGCCGCCCTGCGCGAAGGCGACACCATGGCCCGCCTGGGTGGCGACGAATTTGTGGCCGTGTTGCAAGACGTGCCCGACCTCGCCGCGTGCCGCCCCGTGCTGGAGCGCCTGCTGGCCGCTGCGCGCCAGCCCCTGGCGCTGGGCGACACGCCCGTGACCATCTCGGCCAGCCTGGGCATGACGTTTTTCCCGCAAAGCGAAGACGTGGACGGCGACCAGCTGCTGCGCCAGGCCGACCAGGCCATGTACCAGGCCAAACTGCTGGGCAAAAACCGCTTTGCGGTGTTTGACACCGCGCAGGCACGCGAAGCCCAGGGGCGGCAACAAACCCTGAACCGGTTGCGCGAGGCGCTGGCACACGGCGAGTTTGTGCTGCATTTCCAGCCCCAGGTGAACATGCGCACGGGTGAGGTGGTGGGCGCAGAAGCGCTCATCCGCTGGCAACACCCCACCCAAGGCCTGCTGGGCCCGGGCACGTTTTTGCCCGCCCTTGCGGGCCATGCCCTGGCCATTGAGGTGGGGGAGTGGGTGCTGGCCACCGCGCTGCGCACCCTGCTGGACTGGCGCGCCGCCGGGCTGGAGTTGCCGGTCAGCGTCAACGTGGACGCGCAGCAACTGCAACACCCCGACTTTGTGCCCACCCTGCAAGCCTTGCTGCAAGCCCACCCCGGCGTGCGCCCCGGCGACCTGGAGCTGGAAGTGGTGGAGTCCAGCGCCTTGGACGACGTGGAGCAAGCCGGCCAGACCATGGCGCGGTGTGCCGCGTTGGGTGTGGGTTTTGCGCTGGACGACTTTGGCACGGGCTATGCCTCGCTCACGTACCTGCGCCGTTTGCCCGCCGGGCTGCTGAAAATCGACCAGAGTTTTGTGCGTGACATGCTGGACGACCCCGACGACCTGGCGCTGATGAAAGGCGTGATCGGGCTGGCCAATGCCTTCCGGCGGCAGGTCATTGCCGAAGGGGTGGAAACCGCCGAGCAAGCCACCGTGCTGCTGGCCATGGGGTGTGACTGGGGCCAGGGCTTTGGCATTGCCCGGCCCATGCCGGGTGCCGATCTGCCCGCCTGGGTGGCCGGCTGGCAGCCACCGGCCGATTGGCAGCGCCACACCGCGTGAACCCAGGGGCCGGGGAACCGGCCCCGTGTCAAACGGCTGGGCGGCTGAGCTCTTGCTGTTCCAGCTGCATGGCCACGTGGCCCACCACCGACGACACCGACGGCCGCCCGGTTTCAACGATGTGGTGTGCCGCCTCGCGGTACAGCGGGTCGCGCACGCGGTGCAGCTCTTTCAGGCGGCCCAAGGGGTCGTCCACCTGCAACAACGGCCGGGTTTTGTCGTGGCGCAGGCGGCGAAAAATGTCGTCGGGGTTGGACTTCAGGTACACCACCCAGCCGTGTTCGCGCAGCACCTGGCGGTTGCTGGCGCGCAGCGGCGTGCCACCGCCGGTGGACAACACGATGCCGGGCAACCGGGCCAGTTCGGCAATGGTGGCCTCTTCGCGGTCGCGGAAGGCCTGTTCACCGGCCTGCTCGAAATACTCGCGGATGGAGCAGCCCAGGTTTTTTTCCAACACATGGTCGGAGTCGTAAAAGTCACGGCCCAGGCGGCGGGCCAGGTGGCGGCCCACGGTGGACTTGCCCGAACCGGGCAACCCCACCAGAAACACCGAAGTGGGCACCCCCAGGGGGGACACGGGCGCAGCAAACGTGTTCAAACGGCCCTCCGGGCGGCGGCGGGCGCGGGGGCCCGTGGGGTAATTGTGTGGGGAGAGGTCACCAACGTTTGGGCCATCACGCCGATGCCCGTGCGCAAATCTTGCGCCCAGGCGCGGCGGTCGCGGCCCTGCGACAGCTCGGGCTCGGCCCACTGCACGCTGGCCACCAGGGGTGGGCTGCTGAAGGTGCGCCACAGCGAGGCCAGCAGCGTGGTGTCGCCAATGTAGGTGGGCGCATCGCTGCGCTGGCCGGTGGCGGCGTCCAGGTAAGCCAGGGCCACGGCCTGCACCGGGGCTGGGGCGGCAATGGGGGCTTGCAACACGTTGGCATGGAAGGGCAGCAGTTCGCGCCCGTCGCCGGTGGTGCCTTCGGGGAACACGGCCAACACGTCGCCCTCGCGCAGGGCTTCCACCATGTGGTGCACCACCCGCATGGCGTCGCGGCGGCTGGTCCGTTCGATGTAGAGCGTGCCCGCCCCGGTGATGAGGGTGCCCAGCAAGGGCCAGTGCTTCACATCGGCCTTGGACACGAAACGGGCCGGGCGCACGGCGTTCAGCACCAAGATGTCGAGCCACGAAATGTGGTTGGCCACCACCAGCAGGGGGCCGTTGGCCGGGGGCACGCCGCCCGTGCGCAGCGACACGCCCATGGTCTGCAACATCTGCAACGACCAGGCCTGCACCTGCCGCTGGCGTTCGCCGGGGGTCAGGCGGTGGAACGTGCGGTGGATGGTCCACAGCCCGCGCAGCACATGGCCCAGCGCGCGCACCACGCGCACGGCGGCCAGCAGGTGTCGGGTGAGGCCCATGGGTTGATCCGCTTCGGTGTCGGGTTCGGGGTCAGCGGGCGGCGGCGGCTTCAAAGGCCACTTGCCCACCCACCACGGTGGCACGCACCACGGCGGGCATTTCCTGGCCCATGAACGGGCTGTGTTTGCCCTGGCTGCGCAGGCTGGCAGCCTGCGGCGTCCACCAGGCGTCTGCGTCGAACACGCACAGGTCGGCCACGCCGCCTTCCACCAGGCGGCCTGCGCTGGCCGACAGCGTGCCCAGGCCTTGGCCCAGCACACGGGCGGGGCCGGTGGTGAGGGTGGCCAGGGTGCGCAGCCAGTCCACACCATCGGCTTGCGCCCAGCGGGTGGCCAACGACAGCAGCAGCTCCACGGCGGTGGCACCCACCTCGGCCTCGGCAAAGGGCAGCACTTTGGCGTCTTCGTCCACGGGGGTGTGGTCGGACACCAGGGCGTCGATGGTGCCGTCGGCCAGCGCGGCGCGCAGGGCATCGCGGTCGCGCTGCTGGCGCAGCGGGGGCGACAGGCGGGTGCGGCTGTCGAAGTAACCCAGGTCCACGTCGATCAGGTGCAGGTTGTGCACGCTCACGTCACAGGTCACGGGCAGGCCTTCGGCCTTGGCCTGGCGCACCAGCTCAATGCCCGCCGCGCTGCTGATACGGCACAGGTGCACGCGGGCGCGGGTGCTGCGCACCAGCTCGAAAATGGTGTGCAGCGCAATCAGCTCGGCGGCCACCGGGATGCCGGCCAGGCCCATGCGGGTGGCCAGCGCACCGCTGGCGGCCACGCCTTTGCCCAGCCACGCGTCTTGCGGGCGCAGCCAGGTGGTGTAGCCAAAGGTGCCCGCGTATTGCAGGGCGCGTTGCAGCACCTGGGTGTTGACGACGGGCACCTCGGCCTGGCCGAAGGCGATGCAACCGGCCTCGGTCAGCTCGACCATTTCGGTCAGCACTTCGCCCTTCAGCCCACGGGTGAGGGCCCCCAGCGGGAACACGCGGGCCTGGTGCAGTTTTTCGGCGCGGTGTTTCAGCATGTCCACCAGACCGGGTTCATCGAGCACGGGGTCGGTGTCGGGCGGGCACACCAGGCTGGTGACGCCACCGGCCACGGCGGCGGCCATTTCGCTCTCCAGCATGCCGGCGTGTTCCTGGCCGGGTTCGCGCAGGCGCACCGACAGGTCGATGAAACCGGGCGACACGGTGCAACCCGTGGCGTCGATGGTGCGGCTGGGTGTGAAGCCGCTGCCCTCGGCCCCCAGGCCGGGTTTGATGGCGATGATGCGCCCGGCGGCCACGGCCACGTCGGCCAGTTGGTCCAGGCCCGATGCGGGGTCCACCACCCGCCCACCGCTGATGAGAATCTTCATGGCTGTTCCTGACGAATGTGCGTGAATGTGTGCATGAATTTTTAAAGCTTTTTTGGCACCCAGCGCTTGATGGGCGTGTGTTTTCAGCTATTGGAATGTCCGGCCACAATGCCCATCACGGCCATACGCACGGCGATGCCGAAGGTCACCTGGTTCAGCACCACGCTCTGCGCGCCGTCCACCACCGCAGAGTCGATTTCCACGCCCCGGTTCACCGGGCCGGGGTGCATGACGATGGCGTCGGGCTTGGCCCATTGCAGGCGCTCGGTGGTCAGGCCGAAGCTCTTGGCAAATTCCTGGCTTGACGGCAGCAATGCGCCGCTCATGCGCTCGTTTTGCAGGCGCAGGGTCATGACCACGTCGGCCCCGCTGATGCCTTCTTTCAGGTCGTTGCACACACGCACGCCCATGGCGGCCATGTCGGCGGGCACCAGGGTGCGGGGGCCCACCACGCGCACCTCGGCACAGCCCAGGGTGGTGAGGGCGTGGATGTTGGAGCGCGCCACGCGCGAGTGCAACACGTCGCCCACGATGGCCACCGTCAGGTTGGCAAAACCGCCCTTGAAGTGGCGGATGGTGAAGGCGTCCAGCAGGCCCTGCGTGGGGTGGGCGTGGCGGCCGTCACCGGCGTTCACCACGTGCACGTGCGGGGCCACGTGCTGGGCAATCAGGTAGGGCGCACCCGACTCACTGTGGCGCACCACAAAAATGTCGGCGGCCATGGCCGACAGGTTGGCAATGGTGTCGAGCAGGCTTTCGCCTTTCGAGGCCGAGCTGCGCGCAATGTCGAGGTTGATGACATCGGCGCTCAGGCGCGTGGCCGCAATCTCGAAGGTGGTGCGGGTGCGGGTGCTGTTTTCAAAAAACAGGTTGAACACGCTTTTGCCGCGCAGCAGGGGCACCTTTTTCACCTCGCGGTCGCTGACCGACACGAAGTTGGCCGCCGTGTCCAGGATGTGGGTCAGTATGTCTTTGGACAGCCCTTCGGTGCTGAGCAGGTGGACCAGCTCGCCGTGCTTGTTCAGTTGGGGGTTGCGGTGGATCTTCATGGCGTGTGCGGTTCGGGGGGAACGTGGGGGTTCAAGCGGCGCGGGTGTCGGGGCTGACCACGAAACTCAGGGTGCCATCGTCGGCGCGGGCCAGGTCGAGCTTCTGGCTGGCGGGCAGGCTCACGCGGGCGGCAGCCAGCGCGGCCTCCAGCGGCAGTTCGCGCCCGCCCCGGTCCACCAGCACCACCAGCGTGACGCTGGCGGGGCGGCCGTAGTCGAACAGCTCGTTCAGCACGGCGCGGATGGTGCGGCCGGTGTGCAACACGTCGTCCACCAGCAACACGTGGGCCCCGTTCACGTCGAACGGCAGCGCGGTTTGCGCCGTGGCGGCCATGCCACGGCGGGCAAAGTCGTCGCGGTGCATGGCCGAGGAAATGACCCCCGCCTTGCCCGCCAGCCCCAGGTCGGCCTGCAGCCGCTCGGCCAGCCAGGCCCCGCCCGAGGTGATGCCCACCAGCTGGCGCGGCTGGTGTTCCAGCAGCGTCATTTGCCGCACGCCGCGCAGCAGGGTTTGGTACAGCGCCTCAGCGTCAAGGTGAAGGGTGCTCACGGCAGGCTCCTCAAAAACTGTTCAAGAATGATGCAGGCCGATGCGGCATCGGCATCGGCGGCGCCCAGCGAGTGGGCCTCGGTGGTGCTGTAGCGCTCGTCCACCTCGTACACCGTCAGTTTGGTGCGTTCGCGCAATTGGTTGGCGAACTTTCGGGCGCGTTTGGTGTTTTCGTGCGCGGCGCCATCGGGGTGGAAGGGCACGCCCACCACCAGGGCATCGGGCTGCCACTCTTTCACGCGCTTGACCACTTCCAGCAACTGGGCCTCGCCACTGGCTTTGACGGTGGCCAGCGGGCTGGCGCTTTGGGTGATGCGGTTGCCCGACGCCATGCCCGTGCGTTTGGTGCCGAAATCCAGCGCCAGAAACAACTGCTGGCTGGCCGGCACGCTGACCGGACCGGCCAGGTTGGCACCGGGTTGGGGCTTGGCAGCGGTGCTCACGCGTGGCCCGCCTCAGGCGAAATCATCCAGGCTTGCAGGCCCAGCAGGCCCAGGGCCTCGTCGTAACGGCGCTCCACCGGCACGTCAAAAATGAGTTCGGGTTTGGCTTCCACCGTGAGCCAGCTGTTTTCGGTGATTTCCGATTCCAGCTGCCCCTGCCCCCAGCTGGCATAGCCGAGCGACACAAACACCCGGCGCGGCCCGGCACCGGACGACATGGCTTCCAGCACGTCGCGCGAGGTGGTCATTTCCAGCCCGCCGGGAATGGTCAGGGTGGAGGCGTAAATGGATTCTTCGGCCGTGCCCACCGGGTCATGCAGCACAAAACCGCGCTCGGTTTGCACCGGACCGCCCTGAAACACGGGTTGCTCGGCCACGTCAGGCCGGGCCAGCGGCAATTCCACCTTGTTGAACAAATCGCTCACGAGAATGTCGGACGGTTTGTTGATGACCAGGCCCAGCGCGCCGCGTTCGCTGTGTTCGCACATGTAGACCACGCTGCGGCCAAAAACCTCGTCCTGCATGCTGGGCATGGCAATCAGGAAATGGTTGGTGAGGTTGATGCGGGCAGAATCGTCAGACATGCCCTGATTTTAGGCGACCCCCCTGCAAGCCATTGGCCACGCCACGGCCCCACCCACCATGCCCCACCGCCACGCCCTGAGCCCCCACGACCGTGGGCTGATGTGGTTCCGCCGCGACCTGCGCACCACCGACAACGCGGCGCTCTACCACGCCCTGAAAACCTGCAAGCAGGTGTGGTGCGTGTTTGTGCTGGACCGCGCCATCCTCGACCCCCTGCCCCACGCCGACCGGCGGGTGGAATTCATCCGCGAGAGCCTGGTGGACCTTGACCAGCAACTGCGCGACCTGGGCCAGGCCCACGGCAAAACCGATGTGCGGCTGCTGGTGGTGCACGGCGATGCAAAGGAAGAAATAGCAAACTTTGTCCGCCAGTCAAGCGCCACGGCCGTTTTTTGCAACCATGACGATGAACCCGATGCCCTGGCCCGCGACGCCCAGGTGCGCGGCCACCTGGCACACCATGGCGTGGCGCTGTACACCTTCAAAGACCACGTGATTTTTGAGCGGCAAGAGGTGCTGACGCAGCAAGGCCGCCCGTTTGGGGTGTTCACGCCCTACAAAAACGCGTGGCTCAAGCAGCTCACCGACTTCCACCTGAAGGCCTACCCCACCCGCCGTTACGCGGCATCGCTGGCCAACGCGCTGCCCGCCCACACACCCACCGGCGTGCCCACGCTGGCCGACATGGGGTTCGAGCCCACCAACCTGTCGGCCCTGCGCATCCTGCCGGGCAGCACGGGGGCGGCCACGCTGCTGGAAGACTTTGTGCAGCGCATCGACCACTACCAACACGCACGCGAATTCCCGGCGGTGAAAGGCCCCAGCTACCTGGGCGTGCACCTGCGGTTTGGCACGGTGTCCATCCGCGCGCTGGCCTCGCTGGCTTATGCCTTGCACTTGCAGGGCAACAGCGGCGCCAGCACCTGGCTGAGCGAGCTGATCTGGCGCGACTTCTACCACCAGGTACTGGCCAACCACCCCCGCGTGGTGGGGCACAGCTTCAAGCCCGAATACGACGCCATCAAATGGGCGCACGGCAAACACGCCGACGCCCTGTTTGCCGCCTGGTGCGAAGGCCGCACCGGCTACCCGCTGGTGGACGCGGCCATGGCACAACTGAACCAGACCGGCTACATGCACAACCGCCTGCGCATGGTGGTGGCCAGTTTTCTGTGCAAAGACCTGGGGCTGGACTGGCGCTGGGGCGAGCGCTACTTTGCCGAAAAACTCAACGACTTCGACCTGGCCGCCAACAACGGCGGCTGGCAGTGGGCCAGCTCCAGCGGGTGCGACGCGCAACCGTATTTCCGCATCTTCAACCCCACCAGCCAGAGCGAAAAGTTCGACGCCGAGGGCCGCTTCATCCGCCGCTATGTGCCCGTGCTGGCCGGGCTGACGAACAACGCCATCCACGCGCCCTGGCTGGCCAAGCCACTGGAGCTGGCCTCGGCCGGTGTGGTGCTGGGGCAGAACTACCCGCTGCCCGTGGTGGAGCACGCCACCGCCAGGTCGGAGACCTTGCTGCGTTATGGCGTGGTGAAAAAATCCCTGGAGTGAACCAGGGCGCTCAGGCGGGCTGAGCCGCTGGCTGTTGCTGGGCCACGTAGCGTTGAATCAGTGCCAGCAATTCGTCTTCGGGGTACGGTTTGCCCAGGTAGTGATCCACCCCCAGCTCGTGCGCGTGTTCGCGGTGTTTGGCCGCGATGCGCGAGGTGATCATGATGACCGGCAGGCTGGCCAGCCGGTCGTCGGCGCGGATGTTGCGCACCAAGTCAAACCCGTCCATGCGCGGCATTTCAATGTCGGACAACACCACGGCTGGGCGCTCCTGCGCCAGTTTTTCCAGGGCTTGCAAACCGTCGGCGGCCAGTACCACGCGGTAGCCCTCGCGTTGCAGCAAACGCTGTGTGACGCGGCGCACGGTGATGGAATCGTCGACCACCAGCACCAGCGGCGGGCCTGCCGGGGCACTGACGGCCACGGGTCCCCCAGGCTGACCATCAGCGGACGGCACCACCACCTGCCGACTGGCCCAAGGTGCGGCCTGTGCGCCGTACACCGCGGCCAGCGCCACGGGGTTGTAAATGAGCACCACAGCGCCTGAGGCCAGCACGGTCATGGCCGTCAGGCCAGGCAAACGCGACAACTGGGGCCCCAGGTTTTTCACCACCACCTCCTGGTTGCCCAGCACCTCGTCCACGTGCAGCGCCACGCGCTGCGACGCGCTTCGGAAAATCACCACTGGCAGGGTGCGCCCCGCCGTTTCAGCGCTGCCCGCCGAAGTTTGCAGCAATGCACCGGCCCAGAAAAACGGCACAGCCTCGCCCGCCACGGTGAGCTGGCCGCTGCGGTAGGCCCCTTCCAGCTCTGCGGGAGTGACGCGGCGCACCACCTCCACCAGGCCCGAAGGCACGCCCAACGAGAAAGCGCCCGCGCGCAGCATCACCACCTGGGTGACAGCGGTGGTGAGCGGCAACACCAAACGGAATTGCGTGCCCTGCCCCGCGGTGCTGTGGGTGGCCACGCGCCCGCCCAAACCCACCACGTCGGAACGCACCACGTCCATGCCAATGCCACGGCCTGACAGGCCGGTGATCTCGGTGGCGGTGGTCAGGCCAGGGGCAAAAATCAGCTGTGCTGCGGCCTCGTCGTCCCAGGCGTCCAGCGTGGGCAAAAGCCCCTGGGCCACCGCTTTGGCGCGGATGCGTGGCAGGTCCAACCCGGCACCGTCGTCTTCAAACACAACCGACACGTCGTTGCCTTCTTGCGCCAGGCGGATGGTGATCTGGCCTTCGGGCGTTTTGCCTGCGGCCACCCGGGCATGTGGCAGCTCAATGCCGTGGCCCACGCAGTTGCGCAGCAGGTGCTCGAAAGCGGGGGTCATGCGGTCCAGCACCCCCCGGTCCATTTCAATGGAGCCGCCAAAAATGTCCAGCCGCACCTGCTTGCCGGTTTCTTTGGCCGACTGGCGCACCACACGGTAGAGGCGGTCGGAAATGCCTTCGAACTCCACCATGCGCGTGCGCAGCAAGTCGCGTTGCAGCTCGCGGGTCTGGCGGGCCTGGGCGGCCAGACCGTCTTCCGTGGCTTCCACGGCACGTTGCAGGTTGCGCTGCACGGTGGCCACGTCGTTGACCGACTCGGCCATCATGCGGGTGAGCTCTTGCACGCGGGTGAAACGGTCAAACTCCAGCGGGTCAAAGGCGGCTTCGGCCTCTTTGGCATGCGCCATGCGCGATTGCATCTGGCTCTCGGCCTGCAGCTCGATGTCGCGCAGTTGCAGGCGCAGGCGGTCGAGGTTGCCGGTGAGGTCGGTCAATGAGCCACGCAGCTGGCCCAGCTCGGCCTCCATCCGGGAGCGGGTGATCATGACCTCGCCGGTCTGGTTCACCAGGCGGTCCAGCAGCTCGGCGCGCACGCGCACCGCCGCACCCACCGGCGCTTTAAGCGCGGGCGATGGCAACACGGCAATGGGCAACGCGCTGTCCATGGATTGCAGCACCGGGGTGGCATCCAACGGCTGTGTCTGAACGTCGGTCACCGCTGCGGACAGGGTGGCCGGCCGGTCGTCCAGCACTGGCAGCAACTGCTCTGGCACGGTGGTGACCCGGTGGGCCACGGGTGTGGTGGCGGGCAACCGCAGCGCATCGAAGCGGTTGACGATATCGTCGTAACTCGCCAACAACGGTTCGACCAGGGTGCGGTCGCTCACGTCGGAGCCCAGGCGCTCGGCCTGGGTTTCCAGGCGGTGCGCCATTTCACCCAGGCGCAAGGCACCGGCCAGGCGGGCGCTGCCTTTCAGCGTGTGCAGGGTGCGCAGCACCTCGACACGGGCCGAGGTGTTGTCGGGCCGACCGGCCCACTGGCGCATGGCCGCGCCCAGGTGGGGCAGCAGTTCTTGCGCCTCTTCTTCGAAAATTTGGAACAGGTCAGCGTCGAGGGTGTCCACCGCGTCGATGTCGTCGTCCACATAGGCGATGGTGCCGCTCTCGGGGGTGGCCGACGCCGCTCCGGTCTCCACCGCAGGCACCGCAACCGTGGGCTCTGGCTCTGGCTCTGGCTCTGGCTCTGGCTCTGGCTCTGGTTCCGGTTCCGGTTCCGGTTCCGGTTCCGGTTCCGGTTCCGCAGCATCAGGGAACTCCAGATCGAAGTCGGGTGGTGCGAACTCGGTGGTGTCGTCTGGCACCTCGGGGTCCAACGCGGGGAGCGACTGGTGCACAAACGCCGTCAGGGCTGCCACCAGGGTGGGCGGTGGCTCTTTCAGGAAACCGGCGGCGAACTGGTGCAACAGGCGGCGGATGTCTTCCGCCGCGTCCACAAACAACGCCGCCTCCTCAAGCGAGGCGGGGCGACCGGCCTGGGCGTGGGCGTGCGATGCGTCAAGTGCGTGCTCCAAAGCCCGCGCCAACTCCGACAGGGCCACGAACCCCACGGCGGCCGATGCACCGGCCAGCGAATGCGCCAACGCGGCACTGGACTCGGGCACGGGCTGTTCGCACTCCAGCGCCCACTCGGTCAGCGCGTGGCTGAGACGGCGAGACCATTCGTCGGCCTCGTTCAAGAACACATTGAACAGCCTCACCCCCATTCGCAGTGGGCCGATGACTTTCACATCGTCGTCGGCGGCCACCGCCAACTCGGGCTCGGGCTCGAGCGTGGGTGGCGAGGCAGAGGCATGCAACGGCTCAGGTGCCGACAGGCCAAAGTCCAAGTCAATGTGAGGCAGCTCGGCTTCCAAGGCGTCAACCGCTGCGACCGCTGCGACCGTGTCGATGACCCCCACCGGGTCGGGTGCATCCAAAGGTACAGGGGCGGCGGGGCCGGGTACATCGGAGCCCCAGTCCAACGCCAGCCCATCGAGAGACACCTCTTCCACGGCGTTGGTGGCGGGGGCGTCTTCCGCTGTGGGCACGTCCCACGCAAAATCCAACCCGTCCAACGCAAATTCGCCGGGCGTCACCGCGGTGGCCGCCGGAATGTCGGACGGTGACAACTCCAAACCAAAATCGGGCTCTGGCTCTGGCTCTGGCTCTGGCTCAGCGGGCGTCGGCGCCTCGGCGGTCAGGCTACCCACATCAATGTCCCACACGCCATCGTCCAACAACGGGGCGTCGTTGGCATGCACGGCGTCAACCGTGGGAAGCATCGCTGCCGGCTCGGTGTCCTCGAAAGCGGGGACTACGGCTTCGGGTAAGGCCGTTGGCGCTCCGTCCAACGGCAGCCAACGGCCCTCGAGGCGCAAGGCTTCGGCGCTGCGTTGAAACGGTGCCGCGTCCCACGCGCCATCACGGTGGGCAGCAATGTCCTCGACCCACTGGCCCAAGGCTTCCAACGACTGCTGGCACAGGGCACACAACTCGGCACTGGCGGGCTTGGACTCGGCCAACCAGGCGTTCATCACCTGTTCCAACGCCCAGGAGGCGTCTCCAAACGCCGACAACCCCACCATGCGCGAGCTGCCCTTGAGGGTGTGGAACGCGCGCCGCAACGTGGTCATGTCGGCCAGGCTGCCGGGGGTTTCTGCCAGCGCCGCCAATGCGACTTGTCCGGCCTGGGTGACGTCGCGGGCCTCTTCCAGGAAGATGTCCAGCAGGTCGTCTTCAACCAGGACAGGCCCGGCATCGGGCGGGGTGGGTTCGGGCGCGGTGGGCTCGGTCACGGCCACCAGGTGGGTCAGCGCCTGGGCGCTGGCCTCCACACCTTCGGCGGACACCAAAGCGGCGGCTTCGCGCGCGGCGGCCGCCACGGCGGGGTGGTCGGCCAGCGCGGCGTCGTGGGCCAGGTCGCCCAGGCGTTGGGTGAGGCCGGGGATGTCGAGCGTGGCGGTGCTTTCGTCCAACACGTTGCGGACCACGTCGTCCACCGACTGGGAAAGCTGCTGGCTGGGCGACGCCTGCGGGGGCACGGGTGCGGTGGCCGGTGCGGCCCGGCCCATCAGGGGTTGCAACTCGCCCAGGGCGCTGTCGAACACAAACAGCTTGCGCGCCAGCACAGGCTGGTAGTTCAACATGTCGATCAGGAAGCTGAGCGCACTGAGATTGTTGGCCAGGTGGCTGAACGTGCCCGCCTCTTGGGCACGGGCCACGTCGATCTCGTCGGCCAGCATGCCTTCCACGTTGGTGCGCATGTGCGCCACGGCCTGCGCGGCGTGGTCCAGGCCCAGCACCGACAACACCCCGCGCATTTGGGCGAGTTGCTGCGGCACGCGCACAAGGTCGTCTTTGTGCGACGGGTCGCGCGCGAACTGGTCCAGGGCACGTTCCAGCTCGCCCAGACTGACCTTGAGTTCACCCACCACACTGCCCATGGTGTGGCGGTCGCTGACACGGCGGTACAGGTCTTCCATCCAGGCTTCCAGCGGCAGCGAGGGAAAGCCCGCGTGTGCGGCTTGCACGCGCTGGGCCATGTTCTGCATGCGGCCGCCCAGGTTCGGGTCGTTCGGGTCCATGTCTTGCATGACCGCTTCGAGGTAGAGCACAGCCGTGGCCACCTCCAGCCCCAGTTCGGCGCTGGGCAAGGGACCGGTGGGGTCGACGGCCTGCACCAGCGCAGCGCCCAGCGGCGTGGCCTCGGGCAAGATTTTTTTGAGCGATTCGTTGACCAGCCCAAACTGGTCCACCACCTGGCGGGCTTTGGCGGTGTCACCACCGGTCAGCAGCGTCCAGCCCTCTTTCGCCGCGTTGGTGCGTTTGCGCGCCTGGGCCAACAGCGCGGGGTCGTAGCGGCCCAACGTGGCGTGGTCGTAGTCCACCGCAACGGCGGTGTCAAGCCCGTGCGCCTGTCGCACCGCGTCCAGCCAAGGGGTGGGCATGGCAGCCGGCACCCGGGCCTGAGCTGCGAAAAACAGCAGGTCGTGCTGCAGCACCGACGACACGTCGCTGCCCCCTTGGGCCTGGGTGGTGTATTGCAGCAACACGCGCGAGGCCGCCCGTTTGACGTGCACATCGCTGGGCAACAACGCGTGTTGCACGGCCTCAAAGTACGCCGCGGCCGCACACCAGAACACGCGCTGGGCGTCTGCCACGCTGCCCGCAGCCAAACCAGCGGCCACTTGCTTGAGGTGACCGGCCGCCACCGGGTGCTGGCTTTTCATGACGTGCAGCACGTAGCGGTCGAACTGCGCCCGCACATCCGGGCCGGGCACCAACGGTGAAGGGGCTTGGCCGTCGGGCCAGGCCACAGGGGTGGCACGGACCGGCGCGGGCCACAAATCGGCGGGGTGAATGCGCTGCGCGGCGGCCAGCTCTTGCACGTCGCGGTATTGCGAAAAAAGCGCCACCGGGCTCACGGCTTTGTTGTTGAGCACGGCCTCCAGGTACTCCACCAGCGCAAAACCGGCCTTTTCCATTTTTGCAATGGCTGCGTCGGTGCACAGGTGGGGCCGACTGAGAAACCGCTGAACGGCGGCCTCCATGCCGCGAACCATGGTGGCCGGGGCCTGAAAACCCACCATGTCCAGTGCGCCCACCACCTGGTGCAACTGGCTGCGGGCAATGCGCAGTGGCGCGGGATCGGCCGCAGCCAGGTCGGACTCTCGGGCCTGCTGCGTTTCGGTGGCGTAACGCTTGAGGGCCTTGTTGGCGGCATCCAGGGATTTGCGCAGCTCGTCAAAAACCCAGGCCAGGGGGCCAAGGTCGGTGACGGTCACATCCACCGCGTCGGACACTGGGCTGTGGGGGTGCATATCAAGAAATCTTGAAACGCGCCACCGACTGACGCAGCTCTTCCGCCATGCGCGACAACTCCCGCACCTGCTGCGCGGTCGAGCGCGTGCCTTCGCCGGTTTGCTCGGTCACGGCAAAAATGTGCTGGATGTTGCTGGCCACTTCGTTGGCCGAATCGGCTTCGCGGATGGCGGAATCGGAAATCTGCTCAATCAGCAGCGCCAGGCGGCGCGACACGGCGTCGATTTCAGACAGGGCCGAACCGGCGTTGTCTGACAGGCGGGCCCCTTCGACCACACCTTGGGTGGAGCGCTCCATGGCGGCCACCGCGTCTTGGGTGTCGGTCTGAATGGCCTTCACCAGGGCCGAAATCTGGCGCGTGGCATCGGCCGAACGTTCGGCCAGCCGCTGCACCTCTTCCGCCACCACCGAGAAGCCCCGGCCCGCTTCACCGGCCGATGCGGCCTGGATGGCGGCGTTCAGCGCCAGCACGTTGGTCTGTTCGGTGATGTCTGAAATCAGCTCGGTGATTTCACCAATTTCCTGCGACGACTCACCCAGCCGCTTGATGCGTTTTGAGGTTTCCTGGATTTGGTCCCGGATGGCGTTCATACCACCGATGGTGTCTTGCACCGCCTGCAAACCCGACTCGGCGGCCTGCAACGACACACGGGCCACCTGGGCCGATTCCTGCGCCTGGCCAGACACCTGGTTGATGCGCTGCGCCATGTCCAACACCGATTGGCCGGTTTCGCGGATTTCGCGCAACTGCTCGGCCGATGCGGCCAGCAGCTCGGTGGAGGTGTTTTCCACCTGCGACGTGGTCTGGGCCACCCGGGTTGCCGTGTTTTGCACGTTGCCCACCAGCGAGCGGAGTTCTTCCACCGTGTAGTTCACCGAGTCGGCAATGGCCCCGGTGATGTCTTCGGTCACGGTGGCTTCCTGGGTCAGGTCACCCTCGGCCACGCTTTGCAGTTCGTTCATCAACCGCAGAATGGCCGCCTGGTTGGCATCGTTCACCCGTTTGGCCTCTTGCTCCAGGTCCACCGCGTGGAGGCGCTGGGCTTCAGCGGCCAGTTGGCGCTGGCGGCTGTCTTGCAGCTGCACAAACGCCAACCCGCCGGCACACAACAGGGCAAACAACGCGGCGCCCAACAAGGTGACCAGTTGTGCACCACCCAAGCCGGTTTGGCCCGACAAGCCCCCTTGCAGTTTCTCCAGGCCCAGACGCAAAGCCTCGCTGTCGGCCACGATGGCGGTTTGAGCTTCACGGGCGGCCACCAGGCCTTGCAGGTTGCCCAGAATGGCGCTGGCTTCGGTACGGGTGGCTTCGTAGAGTTTCAGCAACGCCTCCAGCCGCTCGCGCACTTGCGCGTCTGACGCGGCCGACAACCGCAGCTCGGGGTTGCCACTGAGCAGACCCGTGCCGATTTCCTTGAACGAATTCAAGTCCTTGCCCAGCAAAAACACGGCCTCGGGGCTGACGCCCTCCATGGTCAGGAATTCGTTGGCCGACTTGCCGATGCGCTGCGTCAACATCACCAACTGGCCCGCCGCCGACAACTCGGCCGCAGGGGCACCTTGCTGCAATTTGAGCGACGAGACGGTTTCGGCAATTTCCAGCAAATCGGACGACTGGCGGTTGATGCTGCGCAGCGCATCCCCCACCTGCATCAGGATTTTTTGCTGCGACAGCACCACCGTGGCGTTTTTCTCGGCTTTGTCCACCAGTGGGGTGAGGGCTTCCAGCTCGTCGGCGTTGCCACTGGGCAATGCCGCAATCGACATGCTGGGGTCGCCCTCTTTCAGCGCTCGCAGGGTTTTGGCCAACACGCCGCTGCTGTCGCGCACCTCATCAAACGAGGGGCCGTTGCCCACCAGGGCCTGGGACACGCTTTTCGCCAGTCGCTGCGACTGCATCAGCGCCTGACCACTGGCGGCCACCTGTTGGCTGACCTTGTCGGTTTGCCCCAGGGCCATCAGCGTGACACCGCCCAGCACCACCAAACCCACCGCCAACAACACGGCCAGTGAGCGCTGGTGCTGCGCCGCCGGTTTGCTGCCCAGCACGGGCAAACTCACCAAGGCCAGGCCTGGGTCCTCTGCCGCCATGCGGGTTTCGGCCGGATCGGCAAAACGGCCCCGCCCGCCCCCGGCCGGGGACGCGCCCAGGTCCATGGAGACGATGGAATCGTTAGGGGTGTTGAGGTCGCTTTTCTTGCGGAACAGCTGCTGGATGCGATCAAGTGCCGACATGTGAAACCTTTTGAGACGGACTGTGCGCGGCGCTCAGGCGACCACGCTCAAAAATTCGGGCCATTCGACCAGGGCCTGCAAGTTCAACTCTTGCCACACCTCGCCACGGGCATCGGTCAGGCGCTGGGCGCACACCGGCATGTCGTCGGCCTGGCGCGGGGTCACCCCCACAAACATGCTGGCGTGGCGCAAGCCCACCAGGCGGTCCACCAGCAGCGCGGCGTTCACGCCCAAGGCACTGTTCAAGGCCACCAGCTTGGCCTCCAGTCGCTGTGCGCCACTGGGCGCAGGCGCCCCGGGCGACAACAGCCCCGCCACACTGACCACGCCCACCAGGCCACCGCGCAAAGCGGCCACGCCCACAAACCAGGGGCGGGTGTGGGGCACGGGTTGGGTGACGGGCAGGGGAAAAATTTCGCCCGCGTGCACCAGCGGCAACAGGTAACGCTGACCGCCCGCCTCAACGGCGAGCCAGGCGGCTTCGGCACCGGCTTTTTTGGCATCGGCCAACCGGGAGGCCAAGCGCTCTTGCAGGTCCTTCAGCGATTGGCGGGTGGAGGTGGCCATGGGTTGACCGGTCAGCCCAAGGCCGCGATTTTGGACAGCAACTCTTTGCCGTCCACCGGCTTGGTGACGTAGTCACGGGCGCCTTGACGCATGCCCCACACGCGATCGGTTTCCTGGTTTTTGCTGGTGCACATGATGATGGGCACCCCGGCATACAGGGGGTCGCGGGAGATGGCGCGGGTGAGTTGAAAACCGTTTTGCCCGGGCATGACCACGTCCATCAAGATGAGGTCGGGCTTTTGTTCGGCCAGGCGTTTGAAGGCTTCGTCGGCGCAATCGGCCGTGCGAACGGTGTAGCCGTGCTGGGTCAGCAGGTCCGACAGCACCATCAGCTCGGTTTTGGAATCATCGACGATCAGTACGTTGGCAATGGGCATCAAGCGCCTCCGTGGGTGGCCAAGCCATGTTGCGCCACGGCTTGGAGCAACTGGTCTTTGGTGAAGGGTTTGGTGAGGTAGTCCTGCGAGCCCACCATGCGCCCGCGCGCCTTGTCAAACACCCCGTCTTTCGACGAGAGCATGACCACAGGTGTGTCGGCAAAACGGGCGTTGCGCTTGATGATGGCGCAGGTCTGGTAGCCGTCCAGCCGGGGCATCAGGATGTCACAGAACACCAGGTGGGGCAGGTAATCGTTGATTTTGGCCAAGGCGTCAAAACCGTCTTCGGCCAACATGACATCGTGGCCACCCTGCTTGAGAAAAATTTCAGCGCTGCGGCGGATGGTGTTGCTGTCGTCCACCACCAGAATTTTGAAGGCTGTGCCGGTCATGGGAATGTTCCTCGACAGCGGGTGGAAAAAGGATCTGTTGGGCGCACAGGCGGCGCGTCAGATTTGCACCATTTCGAAATCTTCCTTGCGGGCCGCGCACTCGGGACAGACCCAATTCATGGGCACATCGGCCCACGCGGTGCCAGGGGCAATGCCGTCGTCGGGCGCGCCGGTCGCCTCATCGTAAATCCAGCCACAAATGAGGCACATCCAGGTCTTGAGATCGGTCATGTCCAGCGATTTTCGTAGGTCTTAGAATGCGGCCCATTGTATAGACAGGCCCTGGCCGCAAACGGCTGCACCCCAGCCGGTTTGTCGCAGATCAGCAACTGGACTGGCAGCCCCAGCACCCACCCGGTTCGACGCATGACGCATCCCCCCTCCCCCCCAGCCGACGACGCGTCCCCCCCAGTCGCCGAAGCCCCCCTGACCCTGCCGTGCGTGATGGCGTTCAACGCCAACGACCCCAGCGGCGCGGGTGGCCTCGCCGCCGACCTGACCACCATTGCCTCGGCCTCGGGCTACGGCCTGCCGGTGGTCACGGGCACCTACATCCGGGACACCTCTGAAATACGCGACCACATCGCGTTTGACGAAGAGGCCGTGGACGAACAGGCCCGCTGCGCCCTGGAAGACGTGACCGTGGTGGCCTTCAAGGTGGGCTTTTTGGGCAGCCCCGACAACGTGGGCACCGTGGCCGAAATCGCCAGCGACTACCCCGAGGTGCCGCTGATCGCGTACATGGGCGATTTGTCCTGGTGGGACGACCTGTCGCGCGACACCTACCTGGACGCGGTGGAAGAACTGCTGCTGCCCCAGACCACCGTGCTGGTGGGTAACCACAGCAGCCTGTGCCGCTGGCTGCTGCCCGAATGGGAGGCCGACAAACCGCCCGGCCCCCGCGACGTGGCCCGTGCGGCGGCCGAACACGGTGTGTCTTACACCCTGGTGACCGGCTTCAACGCCGCCGACCAGTACCTGGAAAGCCATCTCGCCACCCCTGAAACCGTGCTGGCCACCGCCCGTTACGAGCGGTTCGAGGCCACCTTCACCGGGGCGGGCGACACGCTGAGCGCCGCGCTGGCCGCGCTGCTGGCCGCCGGGGCCGACCTGCAAACCGCCGTGGCCGAGGCGCTGACCTACCTCGACCAGTGCCTGGACGCCGGGTTTCAACCCGGCATGGGCCACGCCGTGCCCGACCGCCTGTTCTGGGCCCACGACGAAGACGAACCCGCCGAGGGCGAAACCGACGACACGCCCGGCACGCTCGACTTCCCGCTGGACAACACGCGGCACTGAGGCCATTTTTCAAGCTTTTCAGGCACCCAGCGCTTGACTGTATTCACAAGTTAGCTATTCATTCAGAACCATGACCACATCCCCCGACCGCAACCAGCAGCTGTTTGACCGCGCCAAAGCCCTGATTCCCGGCGGCGTCAACTCCCCCGTGCGGGCCTTCAAGGCCGTGGGGGGCACACCGCGCTTTGTGCAGCGGGCACAGGGCGCGTATTTCTGGGACGCCAACGGCAAACAGCACATCGACTACATCGGTTCCTGGGGCCCCATGATCCTGGGCCACGGCCACCCCGCGGTGGTGGAAGCGGTGCAAAAAGCGCTGCTGGAAGGCTTCAGCTTCGGGGCCCCCACCGAACGCGAGGTGGAACTGGCCGAAGAAATCGTCAAGCTGGTGCCCAGCCTGGAAATGGTGCGACTGGTCAGCTCGGGCACTGAAGCGGGCATGAGCACCATCCGCTTGGCGCGCGGGGTCACGGGCCGCAAAACCATCGTCAAATTTGAAGGCTGCTACCACGGCCACGCCGATGCGCTGCTGGTCAAGGCCGGTTCGGGCCTGGCCACCTTTGGCAACCCCACCAGCGCCGGTGTGCCGCCCGAGGTGGTGCAGCACACGCTGGTGTTGCCCTACAACGACGTGCCCGCGCTGGAAGCCGCGTTTGCCCAACACGGCCCCGACGTGGCGTGCCTGATGATCGAGCCCATCGCGGGCAACATGAACTTTGTGCGCGCCAGTGTGCCCTTCATGACCCGCTGCCGCGAGCTGTGCACTCAACACGGCGCGCTGCTGGCGTTTGACGAGGTGATGACCGGCTTCCGTGTGGGCCTGGGCAGCGCCCAGGGCGTGTACGCCAGCCTGATTCCCGGCTTTGAGCCCGACCTGACCGTGATGGGCAAGGTCATTGGCGGCGGCATGCCGCTGGCGGCCTTTGGTGGCAAACGCGCCGTCATGGAGCAACTGGCCCCCCTGGGCGCGGTGTACCAGGCTGGCACGCTGAGCGGCAACCCGGTGGCCACGGCTTGTGGCTTGGCCACGCTGAAAGAAATCCAGAAACCCGGCTTTTTCGAGGCCCTCAGCGCCCGCACCCACAGCCTGACGGCGGGCCTGCAAGGCGCGGCCGATGCCGCCGGTGTGCCGTTTTGCACCGACAGCCAGGGTGGCATGTTTGGCTTTTTCCTGATGGACACGCTGCCGCAGAACTACGCCACGGTGATGACCACCAGCAACAGCCGCTTCAACACCTTCTTCCACGGCATGCTGGACCGTGGCGTGTACTTCGCCCCCGCGCTGTACGAGGCCGGTTTTGTGAGCGCGGCACACACCGCTGCCGACGTGCAAGCCACTGTGGACGCGGCGGCCGAGGTGTTCAAAACCCTCTGACGCGGTTGAGGACCAAAGCCCCCCGCCTGCTTGTCAGGCCTGGGGGTCAGGCCATGGGGGTCAGGCCCCTGCGGTCCATGGCCACCAGCAGGTGGTCGCGCACCGACTTCAACAGCTTCAGCTCCGACTCGGACAACACCAAGCTGCCCGCCATCTGCCGGTCCACGTAAATGAGGCCGTGCACCGTGGCATGGCTGGCCAGGGGCAACAGCACAAACGTGCGCGCCCCCACTTTTTGCAAAAACCACGGGGGCAGGCGCTTGGCCACCACGGGGTCGCCTGCGTCGGCCACCAGGGCGTCTTTGGCGTTGATGCACAACACGCTGAACAAATCCTGGCTGCCCCCCAGCGGCACGTGAAAGGTCGCGGTGACCGCAGGGGCCCTCAGACCATTGCCTGCCCGGCCTTTCAGGTCGCCGTGCACCGGGTCGCGCAGGCACACGATGACGCGCTGCAAGCTCAGGGCTTCCACCAAGTCCACCATCATCTGCTCGATGACTTCTTCCAACGGGGCGGCGGATTCTGCGGCTTCTTTCAACCCATTGAGCGCATGGGCCAGGCCCTGGGTGATGCGGTCAGGGCCCTTGAGCGCCGGGGGCTTTTTGGTCTGAAACACGATGGCGTTGGCCGACGACGTGGCCACCACGCCGTTGGCATCGGGCTTGATGCCCAGAAACTCGGCCAACGTGGCCCACTGCTCCATGGCCAGTTCGCCCAGGGCCGGCAGTGACTCCGGGTCCACACGCAACACCACGCCCAGCGATTCGCCAAACTGGCGCATGCACGCGTCGCGCGCCGCCACCAGCTCTTCGGGTTTGCCCACTTTGGGCAAAGCGTGCAGCGCCACCGACAGGTCGGACGATGCGGTGCACAGCACCCGCATGTATTCCTCGTCGCCTGGCTCGCGTTCGGGGTCACTGGGGTACTGGCAGCGCAACTGGCTGGCCAAGGCATCGGGCCAGCCCCACTGGCGGGCCACCTCGCTGCCCAGTTCTTCCAGCGTCAGGCCAATCACTTCGCGGGCCGCTTTTTGCTTGATTTCGTGGATTTGCCGGTTGCTGGGGCCGGTGGGCTTGTCTTTCACCGCCCCGGTGTGCAGCGCGGCATTCGCCTCGGCCTGGCGTTGCAGGCTGGCCACAGCGTCGTCCGCTTTCTTTTTGATGGTGCGTGCGTCTGCTGGGAAGTGCATGGCCACCAGCATTTGGCCCAGGTTCATGAACAGCGCCGTCAGGTACACCGATTCGGCGTGTTTGCGCGAATGGCACAGCTGCTGCGCCAGCAAGCCCGACAGCAGGGCCCGGCTGCACGCGTGGCGCACCGCCTCGCCGTCGCGCCCCTTGGGCACACGCTCGAACAACATGAGCGACGCGGCCAGCATGCCCACGCTTTCAAAACCCATCAGCGCCACCGCCCGCTGCATGCTGGTGATGCTGCCGCCCCCGGCAGAGCTGTAAAACGCGGCGTTGATGATGCGCAGCAGCTTGCCGGTCAAGGCCACGTCGCCCAGCACCAGGTCGGACAGCTGGTTCAGGTGCGCGCGGTCGGAACGGGTGATTTTCTGGATGGTGCCGATGGAGTCTTTGAGCGACGGGAAGTCGGCTTGCTCAGAGATGCGCATCATCAGCCGGGCCAGGGCTTTGCGCCGCCGCTCCTCCTCGTCCACCACCTCATCGCTGGCCTTGGTGGCATCGGTGGAGGGTGGGGCTGCGGCATCAACCGGCTGGGCAGTGGGGGTGGGCTCGGCGGTGGGATCGGGCACAGCGGTCATGGCCCCATGGTATTGCAAGGCTGCCGCAACCACCCCCCTGGCAAACACCCAGCAAGGCACCAAAATACTCCCAAGGGTACACTTGACCCACCGCCACCTCCACACCCCTTTGTGCCCCGCCTGCCCCTGCCCACCGTCTGCCTGATCGGTCTGCTGTGCGCCCTGATGCTGTTGCAGGGCTCGGTGGCGGCGGTGCATTTGCTGGCCCGGGCGGCCCACCACGGACACGCCCACGCCCCACACGACGGCCGCCATGGACCGGCAGCGCACCCCGCGCGGGCGCACAGCGAACACACCGCCCACGGCACCCATTCCCACAGCGACTGCGGCAGCCCGGGGCACTGCGTGGCAGCTGCCCAACCGGCATTGGCCACCCACACCCCCCACGGCTACGGGCGGTCAAGGCACGCGGCACCTGTGGCAAGCACACAACACTTCAGCAGCGCCACCCCCGAGCCGCCCGAACCCCGCCCCAGGCACACCGCCTGACGCCACCGTTTTCGCCTTCACGGCCACGCCCCTCCTTGTGCGGTGCTGGCCTGGGTTCACTTTTTTTCTGAGAGTTTTTATGTTCCAACTGTCTGTTGCTGCCCTGAGCAGCCTGTGTGCCGCTGTGGTGTTGACCACCCCCGCTGCGCACGCCCAAAACCCACTGCCCGATGTGGGCAGTTACGCCGTCACCCAACGGCAGGCCATTGCCGTCACACCAGTGGAGCATGCCCACCTGATGACCGAAATGAACGACTTCATGAAAGCCGTGCACGGCATCCACACCGCGCTGGCCGCCAAAGACTTCGGCACCGTGGCCACGCTGGCCACGGCCATGGGCCCCAAAGGCGGCAAACACGATGCCGTGGGCAAAGCCGTGCACGACAAACTGCCCAAAGACTGGTTTGCCCTGGCCAAGCCCACGCACCAGGCGTTCTTGGCTGTGGCGCAGGAAGCCGCCAGCCCCACGGCCAGCGTGGAATCGGTGGTGGGCAAACTGGCCACCACCACCCAGCAGTGTGTGGCCTGCCACGCGGCTTTCAAGCTGACGGTGGCACCGTAACCCCGAGCCTGCGCAAGATGGATTGATCCGTTCGGCACGCCCCAAACAAAAAGGCCCTTGCCAACCGGCAAGGGCCTTTTTCATTCAGTCAACCGCCAACGCTCAGTGGCGGAAGTGGCGCACGCCGCTGTACACCATGGCCACGCCGCGTTCGTTGGCCGCGTCGATCACCTCTTGGTCGCGCATGCTGCCGCCGGGCTGGATGACGCAGGTGGCACCTGCGTCCACCACCACATCGAGACCGTCGCGGAAGGGGAAAAACGCGTCGCTGGCCACGGCGGTGCCCGCCAGCGACAAACCGGCGGCCTGGGCCTTGATGCTGGCAATGCGGGCCGAGTCGAGGCGGCTCATCTGGCCCGCGCCCACGCCCATGGTCATGCCGTTGGCGCAGAACACGATGGCGTTGCTTTTCACGTAAGTGGCCACTTTCCAGGCAAACAGCAGGTCTTGCAGTTGCTGTTCGGTGGGTTGCACCTTGGTCACGACTTTCAGGTCGGCCAGGGTGAGTTCGTGGTTGTCGGCGGTTTGCATCAGCAGGCCCGAACCCACGCGTTTCACGTCCACGGCATTGCGGCCTTGGTCCCAGGCGGTGGGGCCACCTGCGGGCAAAGCGATTTGCAACACGCGCACATTCACCTTTGGTTTCATCACGGCCAGTGCTTCGGGCGTGAAGCCGGGGGCCATCAGCACCTCGACAAACTGCTTGGACACTTGCTGCGCCGCCGCCTCGTCCACCACGCGGTTGAAGGCGATGATGCCGCCGAAGGCGCTGGTGGGGTCGGTCTGGAAGGCCTTGCTGTAGGCCTCCAGCGGGTGCGCACCCACGGCCACACCGCAGGGGTTGGCGTGTTTGACGATGACGCAAGCGGGCACGTCGAAGCTCTTCACACACTCCCAGGCCGCGTCGGCGTCGGCAATGTTGTTGTAGCTCAGCTCTTTGCCTTGCAGCTGCGTGGCCGTGACCAGCGAGCCGGGTGCGGGGTACAGGTCGCGGAAGAAGGCGGCTTGCTGGTGGGGGTTTTCGCCGTAGCGCAGGTCTTGCAGCTTGATGAAGCGGCCGTTGCTTTGCGCGGGGAACAGGGTGCGCACGGGAGCGGCTTCCTGCTCGGGCAGGCCGTTGGACAGGTCGATGGCCGAGAGGAAGTCGCTGATGGCGGCGTCGTAGTTGCTGATGCGGTTGAACGCGGCCACGGCCAGTTTGAAGCGGGTGGCGTCACTCACCGCCTTGGACGCTTTCAGCTCGGCCACCACCTCGGCGTATTGGCTGGCGTCGGTCAGCACGGCCACGTCTTTCCAGTTTTTGGCGGCGCTGCGCACCATGGCGGGGCCACCGATGTCGATGTTTTCAATGGCGTCGGCCAACGTGCAGCCGGCCTTGGCCACGGTCGATTCAAACGGGTACAGGTTGACCACCAGCAGGTCGATGGTGTCGATGCCGTGCGCGGCCAACGCGGCCATGTGCTCGGGCGTGTCGCGGCGGGCCAGCAGGCCGCCGTGCACCTTGGGGTGCAGGGTTTTGACGCGGCCGTCGAGCATTTCGGGGAAACCGGTGACCTCGGCCACCTCGGCCACGGGCAGACCGGCGTCGGCCAGCAGCTTGGCGGTGCCGCCGGTGGAGATGAGGCTCACGCCCAGGGCGTGCAGCTCGCGCGCCAGGTCAAGAACGCCGGTTTTGTCGGATACGGAAAGCAGGGCTCGCATGGGGGTCTTTGGGTGGGGTTGGTTGAAATTGAAAGCTTTTTTGGCCTCCAGCGCTTGATAGTCAAGCGTTGTCAGCTATACATTGCATTGCATCACTCGGCCAGGCCGTGCTCCAGCAGTTTTTTGCGCAGGGTGTTGCGGTTCAGGCCCAGCCATTGGGCGGCGCGCGACTGGTTTTGCTGGGCACGGTCCATCACCATTTCCAGCAGGGGTTTTTCCACGGCCTTCACCAGCATGTCGTGCAGGTTGGCGGGCTCGCTGCCGCCCAGGTCGTCAAAGTACACCCGCATGCTCTCGCGCACGCTGTGTTGCAGGTTGGGGTTGTCGGAGGTGCTCATGCGGCCAATTTCAAGGGTTCGGTCAATGCGTCGGGGCACGCGGGGGCATCGCCCAGCGCTTCCCATTCGTCAAAAAAATCGGTCACGGCGGCCAGCTGCGTGTCGCAGGTGGTGGCGGTGTTGATGCGCTGGCGAAACGCCTGTGCACCGGTGTCGGCGGGGTGGGCAAACGACTGCGCGTACCAGCCCAGGTGCTTGCGGGCGCTGCGCACGCCGGTGTTTTCGCCGTACAGCCCGTAGTGCTCCAACAGGTGGGCCAACATCCATGTTTTCAGCTCGCTGCGGGTGGGTGGGGCCAGTTCGGTGCCGGTGGCCAGAAAGTGGGCGATTTCGCGGAATATCCACGGGCGGCCCTGCGCCGCGCGGCCCACCATGACAGCGTCGGCCCCCGTGCGGGCCAGTGTGTCGCGGGCGGCTTGCGGGCTGTTGACATCGCCATTGGCCACCACCGGAATGGCAACGCGGCTTTTGATGTGGGCCACGGTGTCGTGTTCGGCCAAGCCGCGGTAGCCCTGCTCGCGCGTGCGGCCGTGGATGGTCAGCATCTGCACGCCTGCGGCCTCGGCGGCCAGGGCGATGGCGGGGGCGTTTTTGGCCTGCTCGGCCCAGCCGGTGCGCATTTTCAGCGTCACCGGCACGCCGTGTGGGGCGCAGGCCTGCACCACCGCTGCCACGATTTGCAGGGCCAAGGCTTCGTCTTGCATCAGCGCCGACCCCGCCCATTTGTTGCACACCTTTTTGGCGGGGCAGCCCATGTTGATGTCGATGATCTGCGCGCCCCGGTCGATGTTGTAGCGCGCGGCGTCGGCCATCATGGCCGCGTCGGTGCCGGCAATTTGCACGGCTATTGGGGCGGTTTCGCCGTCGTGGTTGGCGCGGCGCGAGGTCTTCAGGCTGTCCCACAGGTCGGGGCGCGAGGTGACCATTTCGCTCACCGCATAGCCCGCCCCCAGCTGTTTGCACAGCTTGCGAAACGGCCGGTCGGTCACGCCCGCCATGGGCGCGACAAACAGGTGGTTGGGGAGCTGGTAGGGGCCGATGCGCATGGAAGGGAGGGTGCCGCCCGGCGGCGGTCAAGACAACGGCCCGGGTTGGATTGCTGAAAAAAGAGGCAAGATTGTAGCGGGCGCACCAGGCCCCTGTCACCCCGGGGGCCGCAGGGGACAGGGGTGCTACCTATACTGAAGCACTGCATTGAAGCCCTGAAACAACGCCTGTTCCAGCCCCCGCCCTTGCGCCCACCCACCCCCACCCGATGGACACCTGGATTCCCACCCTGTTGAACCTGTTCAGCCTGCCCGAGGTGGGCCTGAGCACGGTGTTTGTGGTGGCCCTGCTGTCGGCCACGCTGCTGCCCATGGGGTCGGAACCTGCGGTGTTTGCACTGGTCAAGTTGAACCCCGAGCTGTTCTGGCCCGCCGTGCTGGTGGCCACCGCGGGCAACACGGTAGGCGGTGCCATCAGCTGGTGGATGGGGCACGGCGTTCACGGCGCGGTGCACCGGGTCAAGCCCCAGCTGGAGCACAGCGCCTCGCAACTCAAAGCCCTGCAATGGCTGGAGCGTTTTGGCCCCAAGGCCTGCCTGCTGGCCTGGTTGCCCGCCGTGGGCGACCCGCTGTGCGCCGTGGCCGGGTGGCTGAAGCTGCCGTTCTGGTCCTGCGTGGCCTACATGGCCGTCGGCAAATTGGCGCGCTACATCACCATGACGGCCGGGCTGCTGTGGGTGTTTCCGGGCGCTGTGGCATGAAGCGCGTGCGCCCCTGGGCCCGCTACGCCGTGCGTTCGCCCCGCGCCAATGCCCCCGCCAAGCTGCCCCGCGCCCTGTGGGCGCTGCTGCTGGGCAACTTCGTGATTGGCACCGGGGTGATGGTGGTGCCCGGCACGTTGAACGACATCAGCACCTCGCTGGGGGTGTCGGTGCCGCAGGCGGGGTTTCTCATCACCGCCGGGGCTGTGCTGATGGGGCTGGGCGCGCCCACCCTGGCCGCCCTGGTGGCGGGCTGGGACCGCCGACGCCTGCTGGCGTGGTCGCTGCTGTGGTACGGCGTGCTGCTGGGGGCCTGCGCCCTGGCCCCCGGTTACGACAGCCTGCTGCCGCTGCGGGTGCTGGCCATGGTGGCACCGGCGGTGTTCACACCACAGGCCGCCGCCAGCGTGGGCCTGATGGTGCCGCCCGAGCAGCGCGGGCGGGCCATCACCTTTGTGTTCCTGGGCTGGTCGGTGGCCTCGGTGCTGGGCATGCCGCTGTCGGCCTGGGTGGGCGGCACGCTGGGCTGGCGCTGGGCGTTTGGCGGCGTGGCGCTGGGGGCGCTGGTGTGCGGTTGGTGGGTGTGGCGGGTGATGCCCGACGGCATCAAGCCCGTGGCCCTGTCCCGCAAAGCCTGGGCCCAAACCCTGGGCTCGGCCCCGCTGATGCTGGCGGTGGGGGTGACGGCGCTGTCGGCTTTTGGGCAGTTCACGCTGTTTTCGTATTTCGCACCCTATTTCAAAACCATGCTGGGGGTGGAGGCGGGCACGTTGTCGCTGCTGTTTTTGTGGTTCGGCGCGTTTGGCTTGGCTGGCAACGTGGTGCTGTCACGCCAGGTGGACCGGTTGGGCGCGCCGCGTGCGGTGCTGCTGACGCAGGGGCTGATGGCGCTGAGCCTGCTGCTGTGGCCGCTGGGCCACAACGTGTGGGCCGCCGCCGCCGTGCTGGTGCCCTGGGCACTGGGCTGCTTCGCGGCCAACTCGGCCCAGCAGGCGCGGCTGGTGGGGCTGTCGCCCGCGCTGGCGCCCGCCACGGTGTCACTGAACACCTCGGCCATGTACGGCGGCCAGGCCATGGGCGCGGCCTTGGGCGGCTGGATGATTGCCCACGGCCGCATGCCCGACCTGCACTGGGTCAGCCTGGGGGTGATGCTGGCGTCCATGGCCTTGAGCGTGTGGGCACACCGGGTGCAAGTGCGCGACAAAACACGCAACAGGCATAGCTAGAAACCCAATACCCTAGAGCGCTGGAGTTCAAAAAAGCATAAAAAAACCATACCGCAGGGTGGTGGTTTTGGGGCAGGCCTTGCGGGCGGCTGCCGTGGCGGTCAGACGTTGAACAGGAAGTTCAACACGTCGCCGTCTTTCACCACGTACTCCTTGCCTTCGGCGCGCATCTTGCCGGCGTCTTTGGCGCCTTGTTCGCCTTTGAACGCAATGAAGTCGTCAAATGCGATGGTTTGGGCGCGGATGAAGCCGCGCTCAAAGTCGCCGTGGATCACACCCGCCGCCTGGGGCGCGGTGTCACCGATGTGGATGGTCCAGGCGCGCACCTCTTTCACGCCGGCGGTGAAATAGGTTTGCAGGCCCAGCAGCTTGAAGGCGGCGCGAATCAGGCGGTTCAGGCCAGGCTCGGTCTGGCCCATTTCTTCCAGGAACACCAGGCGGTCGGCGTCGTCCATCTCGCTCAGCTCGGCTTCGATCTTGGCGCAGATGGCCACCACGGGCGCGTTCTGGCTTTCGGCGTAGGCCTTCAGGCGGTCGAGGAAAGGGTTGTTTTCAAAGCCGGTTTCGCTGACGTTGCCCACAAACATGGCGGGCTTGGCGGTGATCAGGCAAATGGGCTTGAGCAGCGCGCGCTCTTCGTCGGTGAAGTCCACGCTGCGCACGGGCTTGCCCTGGTCCAGCGCGGCCTGGCACTTGGTGAGCATGGCCACCAGTTTGGCGGCGTCTTTGTCGTTGCCGCTGCGCGCGGCCTTGCCGAAGCGGTGCAGGCTTTTTTCCACCGTGCCGAGGTCGGCCAGGCAGAGTTCGGTCTGGATGACTTCGATGTCGGAAATGGGGTCCACCCGACCGGCCACGTGGATCACGTTCTCGTCTTCAAAGCAACGCACCACGTTGACGATGGCATCGGTCTCGCGGATGTGGGCCAGAAACTGGTTGCCCAGGCCTTCGCCCTGGCTGGCACCGGCCACCAGACCGGCAATGTCCACAAACTCCACGATGGCGGGCACGATGCGCTCGGGCGTGATGATTTGGGCCAGCGCATCCAGGCGTGGATCGGGCACTTCCACCACGCCCACATTGGGTTCAATGGTACAAAAAGGATAGTTCTCTGCGGCAATACCTGCCTTGGTCAGCGCGTTGAACAGGGTACTTTTGCCGACGTTGGGCAGGCCGACGATGCCGCATTTCAAACTCATGGGAAACCCTCAAAAAAAGCAGCGGGGAGTGTATGCGATGGGTTTTGATCAGGCGCGCGACCAATCCGGTCAGTCAAACCGCCAGTTGCCCGCCAAGGCCTGCCCCTCGCGCAGCCACACGCCTTCAGCGGGCAAAGGGGTCTGGGCAAAACCGTTCATGCCAAAGGTGATGGCACCGCCCAGCCGGGGGTCGCGGCGGTAGGCGGCCAGCGCGTCGCCCACGGCGGTGCCGCGCTCGGCGGTGTCGGGGTTCACGTCGGGAATGGGGCAACGGGCGCAGGGTTTGGTCAGCGCCATCACCACGCGGTGGGGGCCGTCAACGGCCTCTGCGTCCAGGGCCAGCCCTTCCAGCCGGTCTTCGTCGTGGGCGTCCACCCCGGCCAGCACCAGGTTGGGCCGGAAGCGGCGCATGTCCACCGGGGGCAGCCTCTGGGCGTGCAGGCGGGCATTCAGGCCGTCCAGCGACGCCTGGCTGGCCACCAGCACCGGAAAGCCGTCGCCAAACTGGTTGGGCACGGCCTGGCCACCGGTCCACTTGGCGCTGCTCAGGCGCGGCTGGCGGGCGGCGCGGGCGGCGTCGAACTGCACCAGGCGCAGCTGCCGCAAGCCGGTGGGGGTGTCGGGGTGCTGGCCCAGGCATTGGGCCAGCCAGCTGGCGGCGGCCTCGCCAAGGTCGAGCGCGGGCACGGTGTCGTCCCACACACGCACGGTCAGGGGCCAAGCGGTGCGGGGGGCCTGGCGGGGCAACGTGAGTGTGGGCAGGCCCGGCGCGTCCAGGTTCAGGTGGCTGGCGTCCAGCCGGGGCCGCACCAGGGCCATGCGGGCCAGTTCGCGCTGCGACACAAATTCACCCTCGGCGTCCACCACCATCCATTCGCGGTCGCCCTCCAACCCCGTGGGCAACAGCCGCGCCGCAGGCACCCGCACCGCAGCACACGATTTGACGGGGTGCACCCAGAGCTGGCCGATGTGGGCCTGCGCATCGAAATCGGACAGGGGTGTGGGCGTGGTTGGGGGGGTGTCGTGCTGGGTCATGGCCCCAATCCTAAAATGGCCGCATGACCCAACGTTTTGATGTGTGCATTCGCGGCGGCGGTATTGTGGGCAGCACGCTGGCCCTGCTGCTGGCCCAACAGCGCCTGCGCGTGGCCCTGGTGGCCCGCCCCCCCCACGCCACACCCGGCCCCGACGGGCACGGCGACATACGCGCCTACGCGCTGAACGCCGCGTCGCGCCAGTGCCTGGACGCCGTGCGCGGCTGGCCCGAAACCGACGGCGCGGTCACCCCCGTCAACCGCATGGACGTGTGTGGGGACCACGGCGGCCAACTGTCGTTTGCCGCAACCGATGTACAACAACCCCACCTGAACTGGATCGTGGACGTGCCCGCGCTGGAAGCGCGCCTGGCCGATGCGCTGCGGTTCCAAAGCGGCGTGCAGCGGCTGGACGCCCCGCCCGCCCACGCCGCACTGACCGTGGTGTGCGAAGGCCGCCGCAGCGCCACCCGCGCCGAATTCGGGTTTGACTACCAGGTCAAGCCGTACCCGCACCACGCGCTGGCCGCCCGGCTGCGCCTGGCCCAACCCCACGGCGGTGTGGCGCGCCAGTGGTTTCACCGGGGTGAAATCGCGGCCCTGCTGCCCCTGGGCGGTGAGGGCGGGCACGACGTGGCCCTGGTGTGGTCGGTGGACGCCGCCAAAGCGCAGCGCCTGCAAGGCACCGAACCGGCCGACTTTGTGGCCGAACTGGCCGCCGTGTGTGGCCTGCCCGCCAGCGAACTGGCCCTGACACACGCCCCCTTGGCCTGGCCGCTGGAGCTGTCACAGGCCAGCCATTGGACCCAAGCGGGCGTGGCACTGGCCGGTGACGCGGCACACGCCATGCACCCCCTGGCCGGCCAGGGCCTGAACATGGGCCTGGCCGACGCTGCCGAGCTGGCCCGCGTGCTGCAAACCCGCGAATACTGGCGCGAGCTGGGCGACCCCAAACTGCTGCGCCGCTACGAGCGCACCCGCAAGGCCGATTTCGCGGCCATGGGCGGCCTGACCGACGGCCTGTTTGTGCTGTTCAACCACGGCAACGGCATGGCACAGAAACTGCGCAACTGGGGCCTGACCGGCGTGAACCAGTTGCCCCCCCTCAAAAACTGGCTCACCCGCCAGGCCATGGGGCACGCTTTGCGCGCCTGAACGTGCGCCTGAACTTTTTGGCGCGGCGGCTGTCCAGCACGGCTGCCGCCTCCTTTGTTTGTCACCTCCACACCACGGCCACCGCGCCCCGCCCCCATGACCCAACGCTTCACCCCCCGCCGCCTGGCCGCTGCCCTGGCCACTGTCACCTTGGGGCTGGCCCTGCACGGCGGCGCGCAGGCACAAGAGGCCGCTATCCGCAAAAACCTGGCCGAGCGCCTGCCCAACCTGCCCAAAATCGACGAGGTCAGCAAAACCCCCATGCCCGGCCTGTACGAGGTGCGGGTGAACGGTGCCGACATTCTCTACACCGATGCAGAGGGCAACTACCTCATTCAAGGCATGTTGATCGACACCAAAGCCAAGGCCAACCTAACCGAAGAGCGCGTGGAAAAACTCACCGCCGTGCCGTTTGACCAGCTGCCGTTCAAAGACGCGTTCACCATCGTCAAAGGCAACGGCAAACGCAAGCTGGCCGTGTTTGAAGACCCCAACTGCGGTTACTGCAAAAAGTTCGAACGCGAGCTGGCCAAGGTCGACAACGTGACCGTGCACGTCTTCCTGTACCCCATCCTCAGCAAAGACTCGGCCGACAAATCCAACGCCATCTGGTGCGCCAAAGACAAGGCCCGGGCCTTCACCAACTGGATGGTGAAAGACATCGAGCCGCCCAAAGCCAGCTGCGACACCGCCGCCGTGGAGCGCAACGTGGACTTCGGCAAGAAAAACCGCATCACCGGCACCCCCACCCTGTTCTTTGTGGACGGCACACGTGTGCCCGGGGCCATTCCCGGCGACAAGCTGGAAAAAATGCTGGCCGAAGCCAAGTAAACCCCAACACCGCCTGCACGCCCCCGCCCCACGGGGGTTTGCCGGTTTGGTGACAATGGCGGCATGAACGCGCCCACGCACACCCCACCGCCCTCCCCCGCACAACGTTTGCACCAGGTGCCTGTCCACACCCTGGCCCGCCGCCTGGGCCAGGCCGGTTTGGTGCCCTTCGGGGTGTTTGCCCTGCTGCTGTGGGTGGTCACCGAAGAGGCGCTGCCCTATGTGGCCCTGACCCTGGTGGCCTACGCGGCGCTGATCGTGTCGTTTTTGGGCGGCATCCACTGGGGCCTGGTGTGGGTGCGGCAGGCCGGTGTGGCCAACATTCCCCCGCTGCCCGACCGTGCCGCCAAGCTCCACCTGCTGTGGGGCATCACCCCTTCGCTGCTGGCGTGGCCCGGTGTGTTGATGCCTGCCTACGCCGCCCTGCCCTGGCTGGGCCTGCTGCTGGTGGTGTGTTACCTGGTGGACCGGCGCACCTACCCCGAATCGGGCCTGGGCCACTGGCTCACCCTGCGCTTTCAACTGACCGCCGTGGCCGCCTTGAGCTGCTTCATTGGCGCAGGCGCGGTATGAACACAACCGCCATCCACTACCGCGTGGCTGTGCTCAACCCCCACGCCCACCTGTTTGAAATCACCCTCACGGTGCCCGCCCCCGCTGCGGCCCAAGTGCTGGCCCTGCCGGTGTGGATACCGGGCAGCTACCTGGTGCGCGAGTTTTCGCAACACCTGCAACACCTGAGCGCCCAACAACACGGCCAGGCCGTGGCACTGACGCAGCTCGACAAACACCGCTGGCAGCTCAACGGCCACCAGCCGGGCCAGCCCGTGACCGTGCGCTGCGAGGTGTATGCGTTTGACGCCTCGGTGCGCACCGCCTACCTGGACGACGCCCGTGGCTTCTTCAACGGCACCAGCCTGTGCCTGCGCGTGGTGGGCCAGGAAGACCGGCCGCACCACCTGCAAGTGGACACCCCCGTCACCCACCCCGACTGGCAACTGGCCACCGCCCTCGACCCGGTGCAGGTGGACGACGCGGGCTTTGGCACCTACAGCGCGCCCAGCTACGCGGTGCTGGTGGACACCCCGGTGGAAATGGGCGCGTTCTGGAGCGCCCACTTCGACGTGCGGGGCGTGCCCCACCGCTTCGTGGTCAGCGGCGCAGGCCCCTGGCTGGACGGCGAACGGCTGGTGGCCGACACCCGGCGCATTTGCGAAGCCGAAATGGACTTCTGGCACGGGCCTGCCGACAACGGCGAGCGCCCCCCCTTCAACCGCTACCTGTTCATGCTGGCCGCCACCCACGACGGCTACGGCGGGCTGGAACACCACAACTCCACCGCCCTCATCTGCCCCCGAGGCGACCTGCCGCGCCCACACACCGCCACCGCGCTGAAGGCCACCGACGGCCACACCGGCCTGCTGGGCCTCATCAGCCACGAGTATTTCCACACCTGGAACGTCAAACGCCTGCGCCCGGCTGAATTCGCCACGCATGACCTGGACCGCGAAAACCACACCGAGCTGCTGTGGTTCTTCGAGGGTTTCACCAGCTATTTCGACGACTTGCTGCTGCACCGCGCAGGCCTCATCGACACCCCCACTCACCTGCAACTGCTGGCCAAAACCACCAACCAGGTGGCCCAAACCCCCGGGCGACTGGTGCAAACCGTGGCCCAAGCCAGCTTTGACGCGTGGACGCGCTACTACCGCATCCAGGAAAACACGCCCAACGCCACGGTCAGCTACTACACCAAAGGCGCACTGGTGGCCTTGTGCCTTGACCTGACCCTGCGCCAGCACGGCAGCAGCCTGGACCACGCCTTGCGCGCCCTGTGGCACCGCTGCCAGGGCGGCCCCATGGCCGAAGCCGACCTGCGCGCCGTGCTGGCCAGCTTGGCAGGCCAACCGCTGGACACCGAACTCGACGCCTGGGTGCACAGCACCGCCGAGCTGCCAGTGGCCGAGCTGCTGAAAGCCCACGGCGTGCAAGTGGACATCGAGCCTGCCCCCCTGGCGCAGCGCCTGGGCCTGCGCGTGGCCGAATCCAATGGCATCACCCTGAAAAACGTGCTGCGTGGCGGCCCCGCAGAACAGGCCGGCATGGCCAGCGGCGACGAATGGCTGGCCGTGGAATGTGCGCCCGGCGAAACCTGGCGCATCGCCAAACTCGACGACATTGCCCCATTGCTGGGCACCCGCCCCCACCTGCACGCCCTGGTCAGCCGCGACCGCCGCGTGCTGCGTTTGCCCCTGGCCTGGCCACAGGCGGGTGATACCGCACCTGGCCAAACCGTGGTGAAGTTCACCCCCGGCCCCGCCGCGACCGCCACCCCCTCGGCATGGCCTGCCCGCTTGGGGTGATGCGCAACCCCACCACCCGGCAGCTGGCTGTGCTGGCGGTGGGCGTGTTGCTGGCCCACCTGCTGGGCCTGGCCTGGCTGGCCCAGCGGACCACCGGCCCCGGTGCCCTGGCCCTGATGGCCGAGCCCGAATTCAACCGTGCGCTGGCCCCGGGCAGTCAACCGCCGCCACCGGCCGCCCATGCCACCGGCGCTTTGCCACCGCCCACCACCACCGTGGGCCAGGTGGTGCAGGCGCGCACGTTGGCAGTCCCCACCGCCACGGCCCGCACACCCCAGGCG
>JBASFL010000077.1:0-2335 GCA_049653005.1 Burkholderiaceae bacterium
CCACGCGGGTCACGCCGTTCAGGTCGAGTGCACGCGGGTCGGCGTCGTTGGCCAGGGTGACCACGTTGTTTGAGCCATTTTGGCCTTCACCGCTTGATGCGATTGTGTTTTCAGCTATCAATTTCATGTTTTACCTCGTCGGTCAGCGGTGTCAGGCGTCGATGTCGCGGGCGGCTTGCGCATGGGCCAGGTGGCGCTCATGGGCGGCGTCGGCTGCGGGGTCCTTGCGTGCCGTGATGTGGCGCACGGCGTTGGCAGCGGCCTTATAGGGCTCTGCGCCCACGCGCTTCAGGGTGGCCATGAAGGTTTCACCGGTGGTGCGGTGGTCTTTGTAGGTGTCCAGCAGGGCTTCCATCACGTCCACCACCTCGTCGGCGGCGAACGAGGGGCCAATCACCTTGCCAGCGGCGGGCGTGCCGCTGAGGGCCGAGCCGTCTGAGCCGCCCAGCGTCACCTGGTACCACTCTTGGCCGTCTTTGTCCACGCCCAGAATGCCGATGTGGCCGCTGTGGTGGTGGCCGCAGGAGTTGATGCAACCGCTGATGTGCAGGTCAATTTCGCCCAGGTCGTGCAACTCGTCCAGGTCTTTGTAGCGCTCGGAAATGGCCGCTGCCACGGGGATGGAGCGGGCGTTGGCCAGCGCGCAGTAGTCGCCGCCGGGGCAGGCAATCATGTCGGTCAGCAGGCGGATGTTGGGCTTGGCCAGGCCCAGCTTGCGGGCGGCGCGCCACAGCTCGGGCAGCTGGTCGCAGCGCACCCAGGGCAGCAGCAGGTTCTGGTCGTGCGTCACGCGCACTTCGCCCGCGCTGAACTGCTCGGCCAGGTCGGCGGCGCGGAACAGCTGGTCGGCGGTGGCGTCGCCAGGTGCTTGGCCCAGGCGCTTGAAGCTGAGGGTGACAGCGCGCAGGTCGGGGTTTTTGTGCGGGGCCACGTTTTGCTGCAGCCAGCGGCCAAACTCCACGTCGTCTTCAGCGGCGGCTTTCAGGATGTGGGCAATTTTGGCGTCGGCGCTTTTTTTGTCGCAGCTCAGGTCGGGCGCTGCAAAGCAGGCCAGCAGGCGGTCCAGCTCGGCCTGGGGGATGGTGTGGGGTGCACCGTCTTTTTCCAGGATGTCGCGGTATTCCTGCTCCACCTCGTCAAAGTAGCGCTGGCCTTCGGCCTTCACCAGAATTTTGATGCGTGCCTTGTACATGTTGTCGCGGCGGCCCCAGCGGTTGTAGACGCGCACCACGGCTTCCAGGTAATTCATGATCTGGTTCCAGGGCAGGAACTCACGAATGACTGTGGCAATGACGGGGGTGCGGCCCATGCCGCCGCCCACCAGCACCTTGAAGCCCACCTCGCCCTCGGCGTTGCGCAGCACCTGCAGGCCCACGTCGTGCCAGGCGGTGGCGGCGCGGTCTTCGCTGGCGCCGTGGATGGCAATTTTGAATTTGCGGGGCAAAAAGGCGAACTCGGGGTGCAGCGTGCTCCACTGGCGGATCAGCTCGGCGTAGGGGCGGGGGTCCACCACTTCGTCCACGGCAATACCTGCGCGCTCGTCGCTGGTGGTGTTGCGGATGCAGTTGCCGCTGGTCTGGATGCCGTGCAGGTTCACGGTGGCCAGCAGGTCCATCACATCGGCGCTTTTCTCCAGCGGAATCCAGTTGAACTGCACGTTCTGGCGCGTGGTGAAGTGGCCGTAGCCCACCGTCAGGCGGGGGCCCGGTGTCGTGCCGATTTCGTCTTGTTTGGCCTGTGCCTCTGCCAGCAGCTCAGGGCTGGGGCGGTCGTAGTCGCGGGCTATTGTTGCCAGCACACGCAGCTGTGTGCTGTTGAGTTCGCCGTAAGGCACGGCCACGCGCAGCATGGGGGCGTAGCGCTGCACGTACCAGCCGTTTTGCAGGCGCAGGGGGCGGAATTCTTCGCCGCTCAGCGTGCCGGCCAGGTAGCGTTCCAGCTGGTCGCGGTGCTGGGCCGCTCGGCTTTGGACAAACTGTTTGTCAAATTCGGTGTACTGGTACATGGCTGTTCGTGGGAAATGTGTGTGTGAAAAAGAGGGGGCTGGCGGGTGTGCCGGGGCTCAGACAAACACCAGCTTGGTGCCGGCCCAGGCCAGCAGCACCGACAGTAGGGAGCGGATCAGCCGCTCGGGTGTTTTGCTCATCAGGCGCGAACCCAGCCAGATGCCTGGCAGCGAGCCCACCAGCAGGTTGGTCAGCAGCGGCCAGTCCACCGAGCCCAGGGATGCATGGCCCATGCCCGCCACCAAGGTCAGGGGCACGGCGTAGGCAATGTCGGCAGCCACGATGCGGGGCAGCGGCAGCAGGGGGAACAGCACCAGCAACACCGTCAC
>JBASFL010000078.1:0-1939 GCA_049653005.1 Burkholderiaceae bacterium
CCCTTTGACAAGACCGGACTGAACCCGGATTTGGTAGCCCTCAAAGGCTTGGTGGATGACTATGCCGTGGCGCTGCAGAAAAGTGAATCCGCCGCGCAGGCCACGCTGGGCGACATCAATGCCAAGGCACTCAAAATGGGCGTACTCAAAGACTTGGGCAAAACAGAGTTCAAGGACACCGCCGATTTGGAGTCGTTGACCGACTACCTTGACGATTTGGACAAAGCCCAAAGCCCGCTGGGTCTGCATACTTTTGGTGTTTCACCTCCAGAGCCTGCACGCCAGTCCACGGCGCGCGCAATTGTGGACACGCAGGGTGCCATGAGTGCAGTGGAACGGGAAAAACGTGTAGCCGCTTTGGCTCAGCTCATGCAAATAAGTGGGCAGGCAGAGCTGGATGCCTTTGTGGCGGCCCTGTCAGGGCGCTATGTGTCAGCCAGCCCCGGCGGTGACCCGCTGCGCAACCCGGCCTCATTGCCCACCGGGCGCAACATGTATGGGTTTGACCCGACACGCCTGCCCACGCCGGGGGTGTACGTGCAAGGCAGTGCGCTGGCGGCGGCACTGGTGCGCGACTACAGCAAAAAGCACGGCAAAGCCCCAGATCGCTTGCTGTTTAACCTGTGGTCGGTGGAGACCATGCGCCATGAAGGCGTGATGGAGTCGCAAATTTTGGCGCTGCTGGGCGTCAAACCGGTGTGGGACAGCAATAACAAGGTGGTTGATCTGGAAGTTATTCCACGCACACAACTCGGGCGGGCACGGGTGGACGTGATCATCACCCCCTCAGGCTTGTACCGCGACTCGCTGCCCACGCTGATGCTGTTGCTAGACAAAGCGGTGACGCTGGTGAAGGAGCAGCCCGAAGCCGACAACGTGATTCGCATCAACACCACGCAGGCGCAAACGACGCTTGAGGAAAAGGGCGTGGCCCCCGAATTGGCCAAGCGCATGGCTGCCGTGCGCCTGTTCACCGAGCCACCGGGTGCCTATGGCACGGGGGTTAGTAATATGACCATGAACAGCAACAACTGGACCAATGAGTCTGAAGTGGCTGATGTGTACTTCAAGCGTGTAGGTCATTTGTTTGGCCAGGGCTTTTGGGGGGACGCACCCACTGGCCCAGCCACCGGTGGCGCGGATGGCACGGCGCTGGCAGGCGAGGTGTTCAAGATGGCACTGAAAGACGTGAAGGCCGTGCTGCACTCGCGCTCCAGCAACCTGTTTGGTACGCTGGACAACATGGATTTGTACCAGTACCTGGGTGGCTCGGCACTGGCGGTGCGCCAGGTCAATGGCACATCGCCCGAGACCATGCTGGTGAATCTGGCTGACCCGTCGCGCCAGCGCACCGAAAGCCTGGACGCCTACATGGGCCGCGAAATGCGCTCCCGTTACCTGAACCCAGTCTGGATCAACGCCATGATGAAAGAGGGCTACTCCGGTGCGCGCATGGTGATGCAAGTCACACAAAATCTGTGGGGCTGGCAAGTGACTACGCCCGAGGTGGTGGATGCATCCAAGTGGCAGGAAATGTATGAAACCTATGTCAAGGACAAGCACAACCTGAACATCAAGCAAAAGTTCCGCGATGCCAAAAACATGCTGGCCTACCAGGCCATGGTGGACCAGATGTTGGTGGCAGTGAACAAAGGCTACTGGAAAGCCGACCCAAGCACCGTTGCCGCACTGGAGGCAGCCAACATGGAAGCGATCAAGGAAGCTGGCGTGGCCTGCCATGCGGCCAATTGCAGCAGTGAAAAGATCACCAAGCTGGCGCAAGAACAAGACCGACAGGCCCAACGCGAGGCTAAGAGCGGTTTTGGGCTGGATGCCCTGGGTGCCATGGTCGCCACACTGATGCCCCCCGCGCAGGCCATGCAGCAACCCCCGGCACCGCCCGCCCCACCGCCGCCTGACGTGGTGCGCGGGCAGGAAA
>JBASFL010000079.1:0-4727 GCA_049653005.1 Burkholderiaceae bacterium
GCCATCCCGCTGTCGGCGTTTTACGGCAACGGGTTTGACCAGAAGGTGATCCGTTTTTGCTACGCCAAAAAAGACGACACGCTGACCGCAGCCCTGCAACGCCTGGCACGTCTTTGAGAGTCACACAAGCCCATGACCACCCGACATTCCCCGCTGCTGACCGCCCCCACCTCCATCTTCCGCGCCATGTTGCAGCGGGCGTTGGTGGTGTTGATCGTGAGCATTTTGGGCGTTTCGCTGGTGGTGTACTGGGCCGTGATCGTCCCGCAAAGCCAGCGCGAGATGGAAACCGCCATCAACCTCGCGCAAAAAGACCTTGAACTGCGGCTGGCCGCCAAACAAGACTCGGCCGTGAGCATGGCCGCGGCCCTGGCCCGCGACGACCGCGTGCGCCGCAGCCTGCTGACCGGCAACCGGCAACTGGCCGTGGACGCGGTGAAACACATCCGCGAAGACTACGCCGCCACCACCGCTTACCAGAGCATCAGCGCGCAGGTCATTGACGCCAACCGCATCATCCGCGCCCGCTCTTGGGACCCGGCCTTTTTTGGCGAAAAAGCCCCGCACCCGCTGGGCGCTGTGGTGCTGTCCAAAAACAAGGCCATGGCCCGGTTTGGCGTGGGCAACGCGGGCACGGGCGTGATTGCCTTTGCCCCCGTGGTGGCCAACGAGCAGCAAATCGGGCTGGTGTCCATCACCCAGGGTGTGTTGTCGGTGGTGAACGACCTGCAGCAAAAAGACATCGACTGGGTCATGGTGGTGGACGAAAAGGGCCTTGCTGCCCGCCACAACAACACCCTGCCCGCCCCCTACAAAGGCGCGAAGGTGTTGCAGCCCGGCCACCTGTTGGCGCACCCCACCTGGTTTGACCCTCTGGCCGTCGAATGGGTGGGCGCCCACTGGTCGGACCTGATGGCGTCCACGGGCGTGAGCCTGATGGACAACCGCATCGTGCTGGTGGTGCCCGTGAAAGACGAGGCCAACGCCACCGTGGGCCGGCACGTGCTGATGGTGGACGCAGCCCCCGTGCTGGCGCGCATCCAGCAATCCCAGCACAACCTGGTGTGGGTGAACGCGGGGCTGGTGCTGTTGCTGCTGATGATGGCCGGTGTGCTGCTGTGGGACGTGCGCCAGCGCATCACCAAACCGCTGCAGGCCATGACCCAAACGCTGCGAAAAGCCCTGGACGCGGGCCGCTTCGACCAGCCCACGCCCACCGACCGCCCCGACGAAATAGGTGACGTGCAACGCAGCCTGAACGCCTTGTTTGACCGCCTGGCCCAGGCGCTCAACGGCGCCAACCACGCGGTCAACGCCGTGGCCAAAGGCGACTTCGGTGTGACCATGGGCGGGCATTACGTGGGCGACCTGCAAACCCTGCAAAGCGGCATCAACGCCGCCATCCAGGATCTGCAAGACACCCACGAGCGCCTGGTGCAGTCGAACAAAGCGAAAAGCATGTTCCTGGCCAACATGAGCCACGAAATCCGCACGCCCATGAACGCCATCATCGGCATGGCCTACCTGGCCCTGAAAACCGACCTGAGCGAAGAGCAACGCGAGTACGTCAACCGCATCCACATGGCCGGCAATTCGCTGCTGGGCATCATCAACGACATCCTTGACTTCTCCAAAATCGAAGCGGGCAAACTGTCGCTGGAACACGTGCCCTTCCGGCTGGAAGACGTGGTGTCCAACGCGCTGGTCATGGTGCGCCAGTCGGCCTTGGACAAAGGCCTGGAGCTGCTGCTCGACGTGCGCGACCGTCAGCTGCTGCACAGCGAAGGCGCGTTCATGGGCGACCCGCTGCGCCTGGGCCAGGTGCTGACCAACCTGCTGTCCAACGCGGTGAAGTTCACCGAAAACGGCTCGGTCAAACTGGCCGTGCGCGTGCTCACCCCACCCCATGTGTCGCCCGTGCGGCTGGCGTTCACGGTGGAAGACACCGGCATAGGCATGACGGCCGAGCAGCAAACCCGGTTGTTCCAGGAATTCACCCAGGCCGATGGCTCCACCACCCGCAAATTCGGTGGCACCGGGCTGGGCCTGGCCATCACCAAGCGCCTGCTGGAAATGATGAACGGCGATGTGCAGGTGCAAAGCCAAGCCGGCGAAGGCACGCAATTCACCGTGCGCATGAGCCTGCCCCTGGTGCCCAACCAGACCACCCTGACCGATGCCGTGGCCCCCGGCCAACTGCACTGCCTGGTGATCGACAACAGCGCGCTGGCCCGTCAGGTGCTGGGCGACATGCTCTACAACCTGGGCGCGCAGGTCGTCACCGTTGCGTCCGCCGCCGAGGGGCTGGCACGCCTGAAAGCCGGTGACACCTTCAACCACTGCTTCGTGGACTGGGTCATGCCCGACATGGACGGTGAAGCCTTCCTGCGCGAACTGCAAGCCTGGGCCACCACCAGCAGCACACCACGGCCCAACCTGGTGGTGGTGTCTGCCCACGATGCCGATGCCCTGCAACATGTGGCCGGGCCGCTGGGCGCATCGCGCGTGCTGAGCAAACCGGTCCTGCCCGAACACCTGCGCAGCGTGCTGCGCAACCGCGCCCAAACCCCTGCGTCGCCGCCCGCACCGTCGGACGACGAGACAGACAAAGCAGGCCCCGAGGCACTGGCGGGCATGCGTGTGCTGCTGGCAGAAGACAACCGCGTCAACCAGATGCTGGCGCGCAAATTGATTGAGGCACGGGGTGCGGCGGTGGACGTGGTGGCAGACGGCCAACAAGCGGTGGAGCGGTTGCGAGAGCTGGGGCCCCACCACTACCACCTGGTGCTGATGGACCTGCAAATGCCCGTGATGGACGGCTACACCGCCACCCAACGCCTGCGCGCCGACCGCCGGTTTGACCCCATGCCCATCGTCGCAATGACCGCCCACGCCATGGTCGAAGAAGTCGAGCGCTGCGCCGCGCTGGGCATGAACGACCACCTGACCAAACCCATCAACCCCGACAAGCTGTATGCCACACTGGCCCGCTACCTGGCGCAGCGGGCGGGTGAAGTCAAGGCTTGAGCGTCAATGCGCAGGTGTCAGGCCAGCTGCCGCAAATCGCGCACAGGCTCTTGCCCAAAAGCAGCTGAGGCCATGTGCGCCACCAGCCGCTGGGCCACCTCGACAGGGCTGAGCAACCCGCCGTCGCGGTGCATGGCCTGAAACCGCGCCACAGACGGAAACCGCTCGGCCCCCGTGTCCCGTATCTCGGCCTGCATGGCCGTGTCGAGCACACCCGGTGCCAGGCTTTCAATGCGCAAACCCGCCACACCGTCCAACGCGGTGGCACGGGCATGCATGTCCAGCGCGGCCTTGGTGGCGCAGTACACGCCCCAGCCCGGGTAAGGGTTGCGGGCCGCGCCGCTGGAGATGTGCACCACGCGCCGGTCGGCCACGCCTGCACTTGCGGCCACAAACGCATCGGTCAGCACCAAAGGTGCTGCCACGTTCAGCGCCACGGCTTGCGCCACGCTGGCCGCCCCTTGCCCACCCAACGGCCCAATGGGCTGCACCGTGCCCGCGTTGTTCACCAGCCAGGCTTGGCCCACTCCGTGCAAGGCCTTCGCCAAACCCGGCCCTGCCAACCAGGCCACCAGGGCAGCGGTGTCAGACAAATCCAGCCCAATTTCGGTCAAACCCGGGTGCGCAGCCACCGCCTGCGCCGACCAGCCACGGCGCGAAAGGCCCAGCACCCGCCAACCCTGCGCCAGCAATTCCAGAGCAATTGCCTGCCCCAGCCCTTGGCTGTGGCCGGTGAGGAGGGCGGTTTTATGGGTGTTTTTCATCGGCATTTTGTGATCGTTCTGAGATGAAATGGCACCGTTGCCAAGCCCCCGATGGGGCCTGTCATCACAACTTCATCCGCGCTTTGTGCCCAGCCATTCTTTTTCGGGCCGCTGGCAGCTCTCCCTCCAAGGTCGGCGCACTGCCGACCCGGTGTTCGATAACGGCCATGCTCAGCAGGCCACTGGCCAGCCCGAACCTGAGCCAACGCATGTCGCGCTCTTCACCACGGATGTATTTCGACACGGCAACGTCATTCGGTTCCACAAAAAAAGCACGAACGTCACCAAAATCCAGTTCGATGAGTCGGTCTCGCCAGCCCTCCGGAAAGGAAGGCAAGTTGGGCGATACGGGATCGAGGTAGTAACCACACTCGTCTTCAAACGGAGAGCCCTGCCCCAATGCCTCGACCAGCATCCCGGTGCGGTCGGGATCGGCTTTCATGTAAACGTCCACGTCGATGGACAGCACCATCTGTTTGGGGGGCTCATGCACCGCGCCCAATATGGCCAGAGAACCCACGACAACAAATTCAGCGTGCCCACTCAGGTGCCTGGCCCTGAGCAACAACACATGCAACTGCTCCCGGTTCAACTGTGCTCCCGCATCAGAAATGAGAACGGTGTGTTTTGCATCATCGCCACCGAACGTTTGCTGGACGCATTCAGAACTTTGACCCTGAATGTCTCGACATCACCGGCCTTGACCACCGACGACCAAAACCGAATGTAGTAATCACTGCACAGCTTTTGGGTTTGCCAAAGCCGAATGCGCTGAGCCGCACGTTGCAATATTTCATCCTTGCGGGGGGACTCCAACTGTGCGCAAACGTAACCGTGAAACGCCTGCAAGCCCGCATCCTGGTCCAGCTTGCTTTTGCGCGCTTGTTTCTGCGCCATCGCTTCTTCGGTTTGCATACATCGCTCACAAAATGAAGT
>JBASFL010000080.1:0-38069 GCA_049653005.1 Burkholderiaceae bacterium
CGCCCCGCCGCCACCGTGCTGCTGCTGCGCGACACCCCCGCCGGTTTTGAAGTGCTGATGACGCGCCGCAGCGCCACCGCCAGCTTCGTGCCCGGGGCCTATGTGTTCCCAGGCGGGGGCGTGGATGCCGCTGATGCCCAGGCCCACGCCCTGTCCACCCGCCGCGCCGGCCAAAGCGACGCGGCCTTGACGCAGGCCGTGGCCGCCATCCGCGAGAGCTTTGAAGAAGTGGGCGTGCTGCTGGCCCGCCACCCCGACGGGCGCTGGGCCACCATGGACGACATCGAAGCCCTGGACCGCAAAGCCCCGTTCAACGCCCAGTGCCAGGCGCGTGGCTTGACCCTGGCAGGGGCGGAAGTGCACCTGCTGTGCCACTGGGTCACCGACCGGGACATGGCCAAACGCTTTGACGTGCCCTTCCTGGTGGCCCGCATGCCGCCCGACCAAACCCCGGTGCCCGACAACGCCGAACAGTTCGAACCCGTGTGGGTCAGCCCCGCCCATGCGCTGGCTGAACACGCGGCCGGGCGGTTCTTCATGATTTTCCCCACCATCCGCACGCTGGAACATTTGCAGCGTTACGCCAACGTGGACGCTGTGCTGGCCGCTTGCCAGGGTGAAAAACCTTTGTTCAGCAGCACCCCCCGGGCGGGGCTGATGGGCGGCAAAGAATCGCGCCACATGGAACACGAACCGCCCTATGGCGAGCTGGCCCTGGTGTGCCCCGACGGCCACATCACCCACCCACTGGACTGGGACCCCACCCGCCCCGTACAGCTGCTGAAAAACGTGCAGCGCCTGACCGCTCCCAACCCCGGCTTCATGACCGGACCCGGCACCAACAGCTACATCGTGGGCGACCCGGCCACCGGCCATGTGGTGATCGACCCCGGCCCCGACGACGCCGCACACCTTGAACGCCTGTGGCGCGCCGCCGGTGGGCGCATACAAGCCATTGTGTGTACCCACTCGCACCCCGACCACTCGCCCGGCGCCCTGCCCTTGCAGGCCCTGTGCACCGCCCAAACCGGACACACCCCGGCCATTCTGGGCCTGGGCAGCGCCCCCACATCGCGGGCCAACAGCCGGTTCAAACCCGACAAAGAGCTTCAAAATGGAGAGCTTATAACGCTTACCCATCAAGCGCCAGAAGGCATTTTGACTCATAATTTGAAGGCCATTCACACCCCCGGCCACGCGGCCAACCACGTGTGCCTGGTGCTGGTGGAAGACGGCCTGCTGTTCAGCGGCGACCACATATTGAATGGCAGCACCACCGTCATCGACCCGCCCGATGGCAACATGAACGATTACCTTGATTCACTCGACGCCCTGGCCCTGGCCTGCACCGAGCACGGCATCGGGTTCATCTTGCCGGCCCACGGCTACGTGCTGGAAAACGCCCCGCAGGCCATCGCCCACCTCAAAAACCACCGCCTGCAGCGCGAAGCCAAAGTGCTGGCCGCCCTGCAAGCCCTGCCCGACGGCAGCGTGCAAGACTGGGTGCGCCACGCCTACGGCGATGTGCCCGAGCGGCTGTGGCCCGTGGCCGAACGCTCGCTGCTGGCCCATGTGCAACGCATTCAAACCCTGGGCCTGGCATGAGCGACAAAATGAGTTCCGACACCCCCCGCACGCCCACCGGGGCCGCCCGGCGCATCAAAGGCCCAGGCACGGCCAACCCCGCCACCAGCCCGAAGACAAACCCTGCGGCACCGCGCCCCCGCGCGCCCCAAAAGCCACGCACACCCCCGCCCCCCCCGGTGCCCGAAGTGTTGCCCGGCGTGCGCCTGGCCAAACGCGTGGCCGAGTTGACCGACTGCTCGCGCGCCCAAGCCGAGCATTTGATTGAAAGCGGCCGCGTGACCGTGGACGGCGTGGTGGTGCAAGACCCCCCTGCCCGCGTGTTGCCCCACCACACCGTGGAAGTGGCCGGCACCGGCGCGGCCAAGCCCATTGCGCCCGCCACCCTGCTGCTGCACAAACCCGCCGGGGTCGATTCGGCCGGACAACTGCGCCTGCTGGTGGCCGAGCGCCACATGGCCAACGACCGCTCGGGCCTGGTGTTGCTGAAAAAGCACTTGGCCCAACTGGTGTGCCTCACACCGTTGGAGCCCGCTGCCAGCGGCCTGGTGGTGTGGAGCCAACACGCGGGCATACAGCGCAAACTGGTGGAAGACGGCTCGCTGGTCGAGCACGAAGCCATTGCCGAGGTGCAAGGCGAGGTGTCGCCCCAGGCGCTGAAACGGCTCAAAGAATCCAGCGTGGTGGACGGGCGCGCCATGCAGGCCGCCAAGGTAAGCGTCAACCACACCGGGCCCCAAACCACCCGCCTGCGCCTGGCCTACAAGGGCTACCACCCCGGACAGACCGTGCAACTGTGCGACCAGGCGGGGCTGGCACTGACCGCGCTCAAACGCATCCGCATCGGCCGCTTGCCGCTGGCGGCCCTTCCCGAGGGGCAGTGGCGGTTTTTGCTGGGCTATGAACGCTTTTGAAGGCCACAAGGGCCGAAGCCCTGTGGCCTGAATAAAGTGTGAAGCTGGCCGATACGCCGGATTTTGTGCGCGGCAGTTGCCTGCCGGTGACCGCCATTCATCTGGGCCGGGGGTCGCCCACCCGGCTCGGTGCTACCTACCCGCACGCTCGCCTTGCGGAACCACAAGGAATCGGCAACGCGGCGAACCGCGCCGCTTCAGGCGTGCCTATTTGGTATTGCTGCGCGCAGAGATTGCCCGTTTCACCCGGACTGAACCGGCTCGTCTCTGTTGCTCTGATCCTCACCTTAGGGCCCTTTGGGCGAACCCGCGTGGCTTGTCGGTGGAGAGGTGTTACCTCCTGCGCTGTCCTGTGCAGTCCGGACGTTCCTCCAGTGCGCCCTTTCGGGCCTTGCACCAGCGGCGGTCTGGCCAGCTTCACGGCGCTATTATCGTCGCCCCACGCCGGGGCCTGCCCGGCCTCCTTTTGCTTGATGACCACAAGCCCCTCAGGAACCGCCCATGATCCGCCTGTCCGAACTCAAACTCCCACTGTCCGCCCTGCCCGTGGTGGAGCGCTTGGCCGTCGATGCCGACCAGCCCACCGCTGCCGAGGCACTGGACCCCGCCCGCATCCACCCCCTGCCCGCGTTGCAGGCCCTGGCGACACAGGTGTTGGGCGTGGCCCCCGAAGCCCTGGCGTCGGTCCACGTGTTCAAGCGCAGCTTCGATGCCCGCAAGGCCGACCTGCTGGCCGTGTTCATCATCGACGTGACCCTGGCCGACCCCGGCACCGAAGCAGAGCTGCTGACCCGGCACGCCGCACACCCCCACATACAACCCACGCCCGACATGGAGTGGCGTGCCCCCGCTGTCGCCCCTGCCGACTGGCCCACCTCGCCCGGCCAGCGCCCGGTGGTGGTGGGCTTCGGCCCCTGCGGCCTTTTCGCCGCCCTGGCGCTGGCGCAAATGGGGCTCAAGCCCATCGTGCTGGAGCGCGGCCAGCCCGTGCGCCAGCGCACCAAAGACACCTGGGGCCTGTGGCGCAACAAAGCCCTGAAGGCCGAAAGCAACGTGCAGTTCGGTGAAGGTGGTGCAGGCCTGTTTTCAGACGGCAAGCTGTACAGCCAGATCAAAGACCCCCGCCACCTGGGCCGCAAGGTGATGCAAGAGTTTGTGGACGCGGGCGCGCCGCCCGACATCCTCTACATGGCACACCCCCATGTGGGCACCTTCAAGCTGGTGAAGGTGGTGGAGGCGCTGCGCGAAAAAATCATTGCGCTGGGGGGGGAAATTCGATTTCAGCAGCGGGTGGTGGGCATCGAATTGAGCGCCATGACCGTCAAGGCCCTGCAAGTGCAAGACCTGGCCACCGGCACCACCACCACCCTGCCCACCCCGGCAGCGGTGCTGGCCCTGGGCCACAGCTCGCGCGACACGTTTGCCATGCTGTGGGACAGCGGCGTGTTCATGGAAGCCAAACCGTTTTCGGTGGGCGTGCGCATTGAGCACCCACAAAGCGTGATCGACCGTGCCCGCTGGGGCCGCCACGCCGGGCACCCGCTGCTGGGCGCGGCCGACTACAAGCTGGTGCACCACGCCGCCAACGGGCGGGCGGTGTACAGCTTTTGCATGTGCCCCGGTGGCACCGTGGTGGCCGCCACCAGCGAACCGGGCCGCGTGGTGACCAACGGCATGAGCCAGTATTCCCGCAACGAACGCAACGCCAACGCCGGCATGGTGGTGGGCATCGAACCCCGCGACTACCCGCTGGACGCACCCGCCTGGCACGCCGCCTTTGGCGAAGCCGATGGGAACCGCTACCTGGCCCAAGCGCAGGCCTTTGCCCAAAAAGGGCAAACCCACCCGCTGGCGGGCATCGTGCTGCAACGCACGCTGGAAAGCCGCGCCTACGAGGCCGGTGGCCAGAACTACGAAGCCCCCGGCCAACTGGTGGGCGACCTGGTGGCGGGCAAACCGTCCACCCAGTTCGGCAGCGTGGTGCCGTCGTACAAACCCGGTGTGAAGCTGGGCGATTTGTCGGCCGTGTTGCCCGCCTACGCCATTGAAGCCATGCGCGAGGCCTTGCCCGCCTTCGGCCGCAAGATCAAAGGCTTTGACATGGCAGACGCGGTGCTGACCGGTGTGGAAACCCGCACGTCGTCACCCCTGCGCATCACGCGCGGTGACAATTTCCAAAGCCTGAACGTGGCGGGGCTGTACCCCGCCGGTGAAGGCGCGGGCTACGCGGGCGGCATTTTGTCGGCCGGGGTGGACGGCATCAAAGTGGCCGAAGCCGTGGCCCGGGAACTGCTGGGCGCGTAACAATCTCTTACAAGCCGCCACCCCGGCGTTTACACACGGGTGGCATGCTTGGCCGCACCGATGGAGCAATTTATGACACACACACCCGCCTGGGCACTGGCCGCTGTTGCCGCCGCCTTGTGCAGCACACCCGCTTTGGCACAAACCCCAAGCTACCCCACCAACCCACCAGCCAACGCCGCTGAAATGGGCCGGGTGCTCAGCAGCATTCCGGTGCTGGCCCAAGTGGCCGTGCCCCGGCAGGTCTGCACCGTGGAACACATCACCCGCGATGGGCAAAAGTCTGGCGCCGGGGCCTTGATGGGCGGCATTGCCGGTGGTGCCATGGGCAACGCCGTGGGCGATGGCACGGGCCGCGCGGTGGCCACCATGATCGGCATTGTGGGCGGGGCCATTTTGGGCAACAACATCGAAGGCGGTGGCCAGCCCCAAACCCAGCAGGTGCAAAACTGCCGCACCGAAACCACCTACGAAACCCGCACCCAGGGCTACAACGTCACCTACGAATACGCGGGCAAGCAATACACCGTGCAAATGCCGCAAGACCCCGGGGCCTGGGTGCAGCTGCGCGTGTCGCCCGTGTTGCCTGGCCAGCCCGTGTCTGATGCGGGCTACGGCAGCCCGGTCAGCACCGCACCGGTGTTCCTGGGCCCCACGGTCATCACACAGGAAACCACCTACCTACAGCCCCCCGTGACCTACGTGCGCCCCAGTGGCTATGTCGGCGCGCCCAACGCGCAGTTCTGGCTGAACGTATCGTCTGACCGCCGCCAGCCTTACACCACCCACCACCATTCGCACGGGCGGGTGAACGGCAGTTACGGCTATACCAACCCCGGCCGACACTGGGACGACGACCGCCGTTGGCGCTGACCCCCGCGTTGACACATGTCACAACGGCATAAAAAAAGCGACCCTGACAGGTCGCTTTTTTTGTGGGTGAAACCGCCCGGCTTCAGCTGGCTTGCAGGGCGGCAATGCGCTCTTCAATGGGCGGGTGGGTGGAGAACAACTTGCCCAGCCCACCGGTGATGCCCATGGCGGCCATGCTCTTGGGCAACTCGCCGGGGGTCAGCCCACCCAGGCGGGCCAGGGCGTTGACCATGGGCTGCTTGCGGCCCATCAGCTGGGCGGCACCGGCGTCGGCGCGGAACTCGCGCTGGCGGCTGAACCAGGCCACCACGATGGCGGCGGCAAAACCCAAAATGATGTCGAGCACGATGGTGGTGACCATGTAGCCAATGCCGGGGCCAGAGCTTTCGCTGTCGCCCTTGCGCAAGAAGCTGTCCACGGCATACCCGATGACGCGGCTGAGGAAGACCACAAAGGTGTTCATCACGCCTTGAATCAGCGTCATCGTCACCATGTCGCCGTTGGCGATGTGGGCCACCTCGTGGCCGATGACGGCCTCCACCTCTTCACGGGTCATGTTGTGCAGCAAACCGGTGGACACGGCCACCAGCGCGTTGTTTTTGTTGGCACCGGTGGCAAAGGCGTTGGGGTCGCCTTCAAAAATGGCCACCTCGGGCATGCCGATGCCGGCTTTGTCGGCAAAGCGGCGCACGGTGTCCACGATCCAGGCCTCGTCGGCGTTGCTGGGTTGGTTGATCAAGGTGAACCCGGGCGTGGACCATTTGGCCATTTGCTTGCTCATCAGCAGCGAAATGATGGCACCGCCAAAACCCATGACCAGCGAGAACCCGGCGAGCGCGCCCATGTTGAGGCCGTTGGCCGTGAGGTAGCGGTCCACGCCCAACAGGCGGGTGGTGATCAACAACACGGCCATCACGGCCACGTTGGTCAGTACAAAAAGAAGGATGCGTTTCATGGCAACTCCAAGGTAAGAGATAGGCTGAATATAAGCTGGGGACGTTCAGTATTTTCTTCAAGAACCCTCTGCCCCGCGTGGCTGGATATTTTGTGGCGTTGACCTATCGTTGGCGGCAAAGTTCAGACCTGTGGCAACAGGAAGCGGCGCTCCCAGGCGCTGATTTCGGCATGGTAATGGTCCAGCTCCAGCCCTTTCACCGCCAAATAAGCCTGCACAAAACCAGCCCCCAGCAACTGGGGGGCGTGGGCGCTGTGGAGCATCTGGGCCAGCGCTGCATCGAAGGTGTGGGGCAACTGGCGCTCGCTGTCGCAGGCATTGCCCACCAGCGGCTCGGTGGGGGTGCAGCGCGCTTGCATGCCGGCCAGCCCGGCGGCCAGGGTGGCGGCCATGGCCAGGTAGGGGTTGGCGTCGGCACCGGCCAGGCGGTTTTCCACACGGCGGGCCGCCGGGGCGCTGTGGGGCACGCGCAGGCCGGTGGTGCGGTTGTCGTGCCCCCAGTGCACGTTCACCGGCGCCTGGTTGCCCGCCACATAACGGCGGTAGGCATTCACGTTGGGGGCGTACAGCGGCATCAGGTCGGGCGTGTGCACCTGCAGGCCACCGATGTAGTGCGCAAAGCACTCGCTGGCTGAGCCATCGGGGTTGCTGAAAATGTTGTGGCCTGTGGCCATGTCTTCCACACTTTGGTGCAGGTGCATGGAACTGCCCGATTGCCCCGCCATGGGCTTGGCCATGAACACGGCGTTCAGGCCGTGGCGCAGCGCCACCTCTTTGGCCGCGTACTTGAACAGAAAGGCCTGGTCGGCGGTGGCCACCGGGTCGCCGTGCAGCAGGTTGATTTCGTATTGGCTGGGGCCCACTTCGTGGAGCCAGGTGTCGGTGCGAACGCCCAACGCGTCGAGCGCGGCGTGAAATTCGTCCCAAAACGGGGCCAGCTCGTTGAGCATGTTCAGGCTGAAGGCCGACTGGCCCACCTCGGCCCGGCCGCCCCGGCCCACGGGCAAGGCCAGGGGTTGCGTGGGGTCGGTGACAGCCGCCGTCAGGTAAAACTCGATTTCCGGGGCCACCACCGGCCGCAACCGAAGCGCGTGGTAGCGGGCGACCACGGTTTTGAGCACCGAGCGGGGGGCAAACGGGCACAGTTCGCCGCTCAGTTCCACGCAGTCGTGCACCGCCACGTAGCGCGGCACGCTGGCCCACGGCACGGGCGCCAAGGTGGCCATGTCGGGCACCAGCCGCACGTCGGGGTCGCTGTCGGGAAAGATGGGGTGGTGCGAATACGCGCCCGTGACGCACTGCATGGGAATCGCTTGGCAGATGCGCAGCTCTTGCCCGCGCGCAAAGCTGGCGGCGGGCATCAGCTTGCCGCGTGGGTAGCCGGTGACGTCGGCAAACAGGCACTCCACGTCGCGCACGCCTTCGGCCTGGAAGCGGTGGGCCCAATCACCGGGCGGCGCAGAAACAGAGGCTTCGGGGGTGGTGGTCATGGCTGGGTGACTGGGCTAGGGGGCTGGTCTGGCCGGGGCGGCAGGCCGACGGGCGGGGCGAAACACCGTGGCGTCGGCATAAAAAGCAGGGTCTTCATTCTCGGGCCACCAGCCGGGCACGCCCAACACGGGCAAGGGGGTGAAAGGCTTGGTGGCCAGGCGCTGGGCCGACAGGTCGGCGGCCAGCGCGGCATCGAGCGCGGGCACCGGGTCGCCAGACGCTGCGGGCTCAAAAGGCAGCACCCACACATGGGCGGTGATGGGTTTGCGGGGCGCCACCAGCTGCTCCATCAGCGCGTGGCCAAACAGCACCAGCTGGGCCTGCGCCCACAGCGCGCGGTGGGTGACCAGCAGGCCGTGCCAATCGCGCGCCAGCAGCAAGGGCCACAACACGGCGGCTGCGGCAGGCGGTGCCAGCAACAACGCACCGTTTTCATCGAACACGGTGATGGCATCGCGCACGGGGCCACGCACCGCGCCCACGCCCTGGGCGGCAATGGCCTCGGCCTGCAAGCGGTTGAGCGCGGCCTTGGCTTGCGGGAAGCGCAGCCACACCAGGCCGTTGAAAAAATCGTGCAGGTTGTCGCGGGTGGGCACCTGGGCGGTGCGGCGAATGAAGGCTTCGTAGGCCTCGCAGGGTGGGGCCGCATCGGGGGTGGCAAACCGCACGGGGCAGCCCTGCGTGTCAGCGGCGGCGTTCAGCGCCTGGGCCACCGAGCCGCCACCAGCCCCTTGGGCCACTGCGGCCCCCACCCCCGCCAGCGGGTGCAGCCAGGGGCGGTGCCAGTCCACGGGGGGCAAGCCAGGGCAGGCAAGCCCTTCTGCACGCATTTCACAAGCCAAAATGGCACCCAGCGCTTGATGGTATTGGGTTTTCAGCTATCAGGAATTCACCATCCGCCACCCCAGCGTCTCGCCGCCGCGCAGGGGTTTGACGATGGCTTCGCCGAAGGGGTAGCTCTCGGGCGCGGTCCAGGTTTCGCGCTTCAGGGTGACGGTGCCGACGTTGCGGGGCAGCCCGTAGAAGGCCGGGCCGTTGAAGCTGGCGAAGGCTTCGAGTTTGTCCAGCGCACCCACGCTGTCGAAGGCTTCGGCGTACAGCTCCAGGGCGGCGTGGGCGGTGTAGCAACCGGCGCAGCCGCTGGCGTGTTCTTTCAGGTGGGCGGGGTGGGGCGCACTGTCGGTGCCCAAAAAGAACTTGTCGCTGCCGCTAGTGGCGGCTGCCAGCAGGGCCACGCGGTGGGTTTCGCGCTTCAACACGGGCAGGCAGTAGTAGTGGGGGCGCACGCCGCCGGTGAAGATGGCGTTGCGGTTGTACAGCAGGTGGTGGGCGGTGAGTGTGGCGGCGGTGAACGGCCCGCCGGCTGTGTCATCGGCCACGTAGTGCGCGGCTTCTTTCGTGGTGATGTGTTCGAACACGATTTTCAGCTCGGGGAAATCGCGGCGCAGCGGGATGAGTTGCTGGTCGATGAACACGGCCTCGCGGTCAAACAGGTCGATGTCGGGGCTGGTGACTTCGCCGTGCACCAGCAGCAGCAGCCCGGCGCGTTGCATGGCTTCCAGGGTTTTGTAGGTCTTCTTCAGGTCGGTCACTCCCGCGTCGCTGTTGGTGGTGGCACCGGCGGGGTAGAGCTTGGCGGCCACCACGCCCGCGTCTTTGGCGCGCTGGATTTCGTCGGGTGGCAGGTTGTCGGTGAGGTACAGCGTCATCAGCGGCTCGAAAGCCACGTCAGCGGGCACGGCAGCCAGGATGCGCTCTTTGTAGGCCAGCGCCTGCTCGGCGGTGGTGACCGGGGGGCGCAGGTTGGGCATGACGATGGCGCGCCCGAACTGGGCGGCGGTGTGGGGCACCACGGTTTGCAGGGCCACGCCGTCGCGCAGGTGCAGGTGCCAGTCGTCGGGGCGGGTAAGGGTGAGGGTGTCGATGGGGGTGGCGGCAGAGGTCATGGCCGCATTTTCTCACCCGGCGGTGTCGAGCTGTCGCTTGAGGTCGTCCCAGAAACGGTCCACCGCCCGTGGGGCCTGGGCGGCGGCCGTGCCGCGTTCGTGACCGCGGTCGTGGCTGCGGTCGTGCGGTCGCACGCCGGGGCGTTCGCGGTAGATGCGGATGTCCAGCGTCATGTCCAAGCCGGGCCCGGCCGACACCAGCTTGCCGCTTTGGATGTCTTTTTGCACCGCGCTCAGTGGTAGGAAGGCCACGCCGTGGCCTTCGCGGGCCATGGCCTTGAGCCCTTCGGCCATGTCGGTTTCGTACACACGGTCCAGGTGCACGGCGGCCGGGGCCTGCTTCAGCGCCGCCTCCACCACCCGCCCCAAATACGCACCGGGGGCGTAAGCCAGGTAGGGCACGGGCTGCTTGGCGGTGCCCGGCAGGCGGTACAGGGGTTGGCCCAGGTGCTCGGGTCGGGTGTCAGAGCGCACGTAGGGTGCCAGCACTTCCTGGCCCAGGGGCAGCATGTCGTAGCGGTTGGGGTCGAGCTGTATGGGCTGTGAGACGTGTTGGTAGGCAATCAGCAAATCGGCGTTGCCCTCCACCAGGCGCAACACGGCGTCGTGCACGTTCAGGGCAATGAGGCGGCTCTTGATGGGCCCACACGCCGTGCGCAGCCCCGACAACCACGCGGGGAAAAACGTGAACGCCAGCGAGTGCGGCACGGCAAATTCAATGGTGTCGCTGGCCGCCGTGGTGTGCGCACGCAGCATGGCCCGGGTGGTTTGCAGGGCTTGCAACACCTCCACGGCCTGGTCGTACAGGGTTTGCCCGGCGGGGGTGAGGCGTGTGGGGTAGCTGCTGCGGTCCACCAGGTCGGTACCGGCCCACGCCTCCAGCGACTGGATGCGCCGCGAGAACGCGGGTTGCGTGACGTGCCGCAACTGGGCCGAACGGCTGAAACTGCGCGTGTCGGCCAGGCTGACGAAATCTTCAAGCCATTTGGTTTCCATGGGCCAGGTCTCTCAAACAGGGGCGGTGTGGGGGCTGCGGGTGGGCGACTGGCGGGCGACTGGCGGGCGTTTAGGGCGCGGCCAGCAATGCCTGGACATCGCTGCGAAACAGGGCGGCCACGTCGTCTGGCAGCAGCGGCCGGGCGAACAGGTAGCCCTGAAACCGCTCGCAGCCCAGGGCGTGCAGGGTCATCAGTTGGGCCTGGGTTTCCACGCCCTCGGCCAACAGGTCCAGTTGCAGGGTTTGGGCCAGGGCAATGACGGTTTTGACAATGCCCAGGTCGCTGTGGGTGTGCCCGATGTCGCGCACAAACGATTGGTCCACCTTGAGTTTGTGCACCGGGAAGCGCTTCAGGTAGGCCAGGCTGGAGTACCCGGTGCCGAAGTCGTCGATGGACAGGCGCACGCCCAGGCGCACCAGCTGGTCGAGGGTGTCGATCACGTCGGTCACGTTGTGCATCAGCGACGACTCGGTGATTTCAAGCTCCAGCAGGTGCGGCGGGTGGCCGGTGTCGGCCAGCACACCGGCCACAAAGGCCACCAGGTCTTTGCGCCGGAACTGGCGGGCCGACAGGTTCACGGCCAGCGTGATGTCGGGCTGCCCCTGGGCGCGCCACTGCGCGGCCTGGGCACAGGCGGCTTTCAGCACCCAGCTGTCAATCTCCACGATCAGGTCGGTTTCTTCGGCAATGGCAATGAACTGCCCCGGCGGCACCAGGCCCAGGCTGCTGGACTGCCAGCGCACCAAGGCCTCCACCCCAAACACCCGTTGGGTGCGGGTGTCCACCAGCGGCTGGTACATGAGCAGCAGTTCCTGGTCACGCACACCCACCCGCAGCGCCGACTCAATCAGGTAGCGCTGGTCGGCCTCGCGGTTCATTTGGTCGGTGAAAAACCGGTAGGTGTTGCGGCCCGCGGCTTTGGCCTGGTACATGGCGGTGTCGGCGTTGCGCAGCAGCACCTCGGCCTGCTGCCCGTCTTGCGGGAACACGCAGATGCCGATGCTGGTGCTGATGTGCAAGGCGTGTTCGTGCACCTCCAGCGGCGCGTCCAGGGCCGATATCAGCTTCTCGGCCACCAGCGCGGCCTGCGAACGGCCCGACACCTGGGGCAACACCAGCACAAACTCATCGCCCCCGATGCGCGCCAGCGTGTCCGACTCGCGCAGCACCATCGACAGCCGCTTGGCCACCTGCTGCAACAAAGCATCGCCCACCGAGTGGCCCAGGGTGTCGTTGATGTTTTTGAAGCGGTCCAGGTCGAGAAACATGACCACCGCCAGGTCGTTGTGGCGGCGGGCGGCCAGCAGGGCTTGCGCCAGGCGGTCGTACAGCAGGTTGCGGTTGGGCAGGCCGGTGATGGCGTCGAAGTGCGCCATGGTGCGCATTTGCCGGGCCATCTGGTCGCGTTCGGCCATTTCGGTTTGCAACTGGGCGTTGGCCAGCGCCAGCTCGTTGGTGCGTTCTTGCACCCGGGCTTCCAGATCGGCCTGCGAACGCTCGATCAAGGCCTGGGCCTGTTGGCGCTCAGTGATGTCGGTGGCCAAGCCCAGGTAGCCCGACACGTCGCCGTTGGGGCGGCGCAGCGGCGTGACGCTGAGCAGCACCGGAAACCGGGTGCCGTCCTTGCGCACATAGGTCCACTCGCGCTCGTCTTTGCCGTGTGCATCGGCCATGGCCACAAACACTTCAAAGCCAGGCTCGATCACCCGCCCCAGCGCGACGGAAAGGTCGACGGCATAAGCCGCCACCTCGTCGGGCACATGCAGCCGCGCAGGCGTGGCACAAGCCAACAGCTCATCGGCGCTGTAGCCCGTCATGCGCTGGGCCGCCGCGTTGAACAGCTGGATGGTGCCCACCGTGTCGGTGGCAATGATGGCCGCGCTGGCGCTTTCAAACACCGCCTGGTTCAATGCCGTGACGGCGCGCAACTCGTCCTCGGTGGCGCGGCGGGCGGTGATGTCTTCCAACAGCCACAACGAGCCGCCGACCAAGGGGCTGTTGTCGCCCAATTGCCGCCCCGTCATGCGCACCCAGAACCGGCTGCCATCGGCGCGCTGCAAGGGCTGCTCGTGCGTCACCGAACCGTCTTGCGACATCGCCGCGTACAGGTGCTGCCCCACCCAGTCAAAACTGGCGTCGTCGGGGTACCAGGCGCGGGTGGATGTGCCCAGCAGCCCCCCTGTGGGGGCACCAAACATGGTTTCCAGCTGCGGGTTGCAGCGCACGATGGTGCGGTTTTTCAGCACCACCATGCCCAAGGCAGCACGGTCAAAAATGGCCTGGTTCTCGGCCAGGGCCTGCTCCAGGGCCTGCGCCTGGCGGCGGGGCTCGGAGCGGTCACTGATGAGCCAGATGGTGCCTTTTTGGGTGTTGCCCACGTCCAGCACATAGCCCACCAGCTGGGCCCAGAACACCTCGCCGTTGCGGCGGCGCATGCGCAGCTCCACGTCCACGGGCTGGGCTGCAGACAGGCGGGGGCTGGCGTATTGGCCCAGCGCGGCATAGGCGTCAGCGTCCGGGAACAGCTCGATGGCGGGCAAACCAATGGCATCGCCCGGCGCGCAGCCGAACATGGCGTTGAAGTGGGCGTTGCAGTCGGTGATGCGGCGGCTGGCCGTCAAGATGATGCCCAGGGGGGCATTTTTCATGATGGCCTCGATGCGCATCAGCGCGTCTTTCAAGGCCTCCTGCTGCTGACGCTCCTCGGTGACGTCATCGAAAATCCAAATGGTGCCCCACTCGGGCCGCTGAGGGTCCACCGCCGAGGCGGACACCACCCCCAGCATGAGCGAGCCGTCCTGGCGCACAAACGTGCGCTCGCCCCGAAACGGCTGGCCCGCCTTCAGCACCGGCCCGGCCAGTTCGCCGAACGCCGCGTAATCGGCGGGCGATGGGAACAGCACCACGGCAGGCTTTCCCACCAGCCCATTGGCGGGGTAGCCCAGCTTCTGGGAAAACACCCGGTTGTGCCGCACGATGACCCGGTCGCGCGTCAAGACAATGCCCAGCGACGCGTGCTCGAACACCGCCGTCACCTCTTGGGACGCCCGCAGCCCCACCACCAGACTGGCGTTCAAGGCAGCGGGCATGGGCACGGGCGCCCCCACAAACACATCGCCACCGGGCAAGGGGTTTGCGGGCAACTGGCTCATGCGGCGCTTTCCTGCAAGGCCCACATGTGGGCGTAACGGCCGTTGGCGGCCAGCAGCCCGGCGTGGGTGCCGCGCTCGACCACGGTGCCGTGGTCGAGCACCAGAATTTCATGGGCGTCCACCACGGTGGACAGGCGGTGGGCAATCACCAGCGTGGTTTTGTTGGCAGCGGCGGTGCGCAGCTCGGCCTGGATGGCCCGCTCGTTGGCCGAATCGAGCGCGCTGGTGGCCTCGTCAAAAATGACGATGGGTGGGTTTTTCAGCAGCGTGCGGGCAATGGCCACGCGCTGCTTTTCACCGCCCGACAGCTTCAGCCCCCGCTCGCCCACCGGCGTGTCGTAGCCCTGGGGCAACCCGGTGATGAAGTCGTGGATGCGCGCGGCACGGGCGGCGGCGTGCACCTCGTCGGCGGTGGCAGTGGGCCTGCCGTAGCGGATGTTGTATTCAATGGTGTCGTTGAACAGCACCGTGTCTTGCGGCACGATGCCAATGGCCTGGCGCACGCTGGCCTGGGTCACGGTGGTGATGTCCTGGCCCGCAATCTCGATGCGCCCCCCGGCGGCGTGGTTGCTCACGTCGTAAAACCGGTACAGCAACCGCGCCAGGGTGGACTTGCCCGACCCCGAGGGCCCCACCACCGCCACGGTTTTGCCGGGCGGTATCTCGAAGCTCACACCGTGCAAAATTTCGCGGTCGGTGTGGTAACCAAAACGCACGTTGTCAAACCGAATACCGGGTTGGTTTTGAATAAAAAGTGGCTCTGCCGCTTTATGGTCGGCCACTTCTCGCTCCTTTTCCAGTAGCGTGAACATCTTGTCCAGGTCGGTCAGGCTTTGCTTGATTTCGCGGTACAGCACACCCAAAAACCCCAGCGGTATGTAGAGCTGGATCATGAAGGCGTTGATCATCACCAGGTCGCCCAGCGTCATGTGCCCCGCCGCCACCGCCGTGGTGGCGCGCCACAACATGGCCACCAACGCGGTGGCAATGATGAGCTGCTGCCCCGTGTTCAGCAGGCTGAGCGTGGTTTGGCTTTTGATGCGCGCTTTGCGCAGTTTTTCCAGGCTGTCGTCGTAACGCTTGGCCTCAAAGGCTTCGTTGTTGAAGTATTTGACGGTTTCGTAGTTCAGCAGCGAGTCGATGGCTTTGCTGTGCGAGCGGCTGTCGAGCTCGTTCATCTCGCGGCGAAACTGGGTGCGCCACTCGGTCACCCACACCGTGAACGCGATGTACAGCACCAGCGCGGCCAGGGTGGTGTAGACGTACCAGGCCTCGAACTTCACGCCCAGCAGGGTCAGCACCATCACCACCTCGATGAGCGTGGGCACGATGCTGTAGAGGGAATACGAAATGAGCGACTGCACCCCGCGCGTGCCGCGCTCGATGTCGCGGGTCATGCCCCCGGTCTGGCGCTCCAGGTGGAAGCGCAGGCTCAGCGCGTGCAGGTGCTCGAAGGTTTGCAGCGCAATGCTGCGCGTGGCCCCTTCGGTGGCTTTGGCAAACACCAGTTCGCGCAGCTCGGTGAACAGGCTGGTGGAAAACCGCAGCGCGCCATAGGCCAGCAACAGGCCCACGGGCACGATCAGCAGCCCCTCCATGCCCGGTGCCAACCCCGTTGCACGGCCCACGGCGGGGGTCATGGCATCGACCAGTTCTTTCAGCAGCAGCGGCACGCTCACGTTGGCGGCTTTGGCCCCCACCATGAAGGCCAGCGCCAGAATCACCCGCCACTTGTAGGCCCACAGGTAGGGCAACAAACGCTGCAAAGTGGCCCAGTCGGAGCGGCGGGGGGCCGGGGCAACGGGTGTTTGGGTGGCAGAAGGGGCGGTGGCTGACAGGTGGCGCATGAAGAAGGGGGAAAATCTCAAACAGTCTCCCCGCATTGAACCACCGAACCCGGCACACCCTTCCCATGACAAACCCACACACGCCACCTGTTGACCCCCACGCCCACGACCCGGCCCAGGGTGTGCCCCTGCCCACCGACAAAGAGCTGGTGCTGAAGGTCATCCCCATGCCCGCCGACTGCAACGCCAACGGCGACATTTTTGGCGGCTGGGTGATGGCACAGGTGGACTTGGCTGGCGCTGTGTTGCCCGCGCGCTACACCCAGGGGCGCATGGCCACGGTGGCGGTGAACCAGTTCATCTTCAAACAGCCGGTGCGGGTGGGGGACATCCTGAGCTTTTTCAGCAGCGTGAGCCGCATCGGCAACACCTCCATCACCGTGCAGGTGGAGGTGTACGCCGAGCGCTTCCAAAGCCAGGGGCGTTACGTGAAGGTGACGGAAGCGTCTCTCACCTACGTGGCCATCGACGGCCAGGGCCGCCCACGGCCCATTCCCAAACCGGGCGCCTGAACCAACCCCATGGCCACACCGGGTCACCGGCTCAGGGCTTGAGCGTGACGGGGCCATACACCGCGCGGGTGCTGGCTTTGGTGTTGTCGGTGTCGGTCATCAGGCCCACCCCCACCAGGGGGCCGGGTGGCTCGCCAAAGGCGTGCACAAAGTCGGCTTGCACGTCACGCTCGTGGTGCTGCCAGCGCCCCAGGTGGGCGGGCCCTTGGTCCACCACCAAATAACGAATGCGGTCCGAACGCGGGTTGTGCAGCACCGTGCCTGGGGCGTATTGGTGGGTCCACACATAGGTCAGCGTGGCATAGGGCAGCTCGTGCCCGGTCAACAGGCGCACCATTTCCGACACCATGGCTTGGCGGCCGGTGAGGCGGTCGCGGTCACCGTCAAACGCCAGCAGCAGGCGCACGGGGGAATCGCTGACGTCGGCCTGGGCCAGATCGGCTGCGGGCAGCTCGCGCTCCAACCACCAAGACCAGGCCACGCGCCTCACATCGGTGCGGGCAGGGGCCACGGTGAGGTGCAACAAGCTCAAACTGCTGTCGGCCTGCACTTGCAGGCCAGCCGCACCCGCCAGCGTGACGGCCTCGAAATCGGCCCAGCGCTTGGAAGGCAATGGCCGGGGTTGCCAGCCCGCAAACGCGCCGCCGGGCGGCGTGGCTTGCACGGCGGCGGGTTCAGGGGGCCGGTCATCGGCCTCACCGGCGGCCGTGGGCGGCGAGGTCGGCAGTGAGGTGGGCTGGGGCGGGGTGTGCTGGCAAGCGGCCAACACGGCGCACAGCGCCAGGGCCACCCCTTTGCGCACCCAAGGGTCGCGTTCAAATGTCATGGGGCGCTAGGGTAAATCAAGCGCCGGTGAGTGACGCGGCCACAGCCCGCCGAAACGGTGCAAACCCCTGCCCCAGCCGCAAAGCCAAGTCGCGCAACCGCCTGGCAGGGCCGGTGTCTTGGGTGTAGAGCCGGGTGACCCACTGCGTGGCCAGGTAGGTGGGGCGGCTGGCCAGCCAGTGGGTGCGTTCATAGCGGGCCAACACGACGGGGTGGGCCAGGTCGCGGCCGATGTGCTTGGCCTGGGCCAGGCCGCCGGCCAAGGCCTCGATGCTGCGCAGCCCCAGGTTGAAGCCGTGCGCGGTGACCGGGTGCATGCCACACGCCGCATCGCCCACGCAGGCCAGGCGGTGGGCCACCAGGCGGCGCGGGTACACGGCCACCAGCGGGTACACATGGCGGGTGCTGGCCTGGGCCATGGCCCCCAGCCGGTGGTCAAAACGGCGTGCCATCTCGGCATTGAAAGCAGGGGTGTCCAGCGCCCACACGGCCTCGATGTCGCTGCCGGGCAACGTCAACACTACCGACGAGCGGTGCATGCCCGTGACCGAACACGGGTTCATGGGCAGCAGGGCCAGGGTTTGGCCGTGGTCAAACCATTCCCACGCGGCGTGGTGGTGGGGCTGCTCGTGCGTCATGGCGCACACCAGCATGCTGCGGCCAAAGTCGTGGTGGTCGGCCGCAATGCCCAAGGCGCGGCGGGTGGGGGAGTGGCGGCTGTCGGCCGCCACCAGCAGGCGGGCGGTGAGGGTGTGGCCGTTGGCCAGCGTCAAGTGGGCGTGGTCGGGGGTGGTGGCCACCTTTTGCACGGCCTGGCCTGCCAGCAACGTGGGGGCGTGGGCCCCGTCGAACACGGCGGCGTGCGCCGCACGGCGCAGGTGGTGGTTGCCCACCAGAAACCCCAACTCGGCGGGCACCTGGCCTTGCACGGCGGGTGCGTCGCGGTGGCTGATGGTCATGGCAAACGGATGGGGACCGTTCAGCACGCGTGCATCGCGCAGCGGCGAGACATCGGCCGCGGGCAGGCGCTGCCACACGCCCAGTTGGGTGAGCAGGCGCACGCTGTGTTGGGTCAAGGCAATTTCGCGCCCGTCGAACGCGGGTTGGGCCAGGCTGTCGGCAGATTGCTGCTCGACCAAGGCCACGGTCAACCCCAGGGGCTTCAATGCCTGGGCCAGGCACAGCCCGGCGGGGCCAGCACCCACGATGGCGATGTCAAAGTGTGGGGACGTGGCGTGGGTGGCGGTTTGCATGGGCGGGCAGCTTAGCCGCCGTGCCCGTTTGCCTGCTTGACGCAGGTCAACGGCCTGAAACAGGCCACCCCCAACAGGCCTCAAGACACGATGTAAGCGGCGCTGCCACACGACAGCAGCTTGCCGTCGGTGCCCAAAAACTCCATGCGGGTGCTGGCCACGCGCGAGCCCAGGCGCATGACCTCGGCACGCAACTCAAAGGCTTCGCCAATGCCGGGGCGCAAATAGTCGATGCGCAGGTCGATGGTGCCCAGCTTGCCAAAGCGGTGCAGGCGCTGGGCCACGGGTTCGTCCATGTGGCGGGCGCCAATGGCGGCCATCACGGCCAGGCCGCCCAGCGCGTCGAGGCTGGCGCTGATCACCCCGCCGTGCACCCGGTTGTAGGCGAAGTGGCCCACCAGCTGGGGCTGCATGGCCACCCGGCCCACCACGCGCTCAGGCTCGATGCTGACGATCTTCAGGCCCAGCACCTGGTTGAACACGATGCGTTGCTCAAAAATGTCTTTCAGCGCATCCACAAATTCGGGCTCGAACACCACGGGTGTGGTGGCAGCGGTTTTGGTCTTGCTCACAGCTGTGAAAAATCGGGTTTGCGTTTTTCCATGAAGGCCCCGAAGGCTTCGCGGGCGGCGGGCTCTCGCAGCATGCGGCCAAAACTGGTCCCCTCTTCGGCCATGGCGGCCGCCACTTGGGGCGCATGGCCTTGTTTCATGAGGCGCTTGGTTTCCACCAGGCTGCTCAGGGGTTTGGCGGCCAGTTTGCGCGCCACCAGCTGGGCCACGGCACTGGCCTCGGCCGGGGGCACCACGCGGTTGACCAGGCCCAGCTCCAACGCAGTTTCGGCCATGAAGGGCTCGCCCAGCAACAGGGCTTCGGCCGCCCGGTGGTAACCCATCAGCTTGGGGGCCAGCAGGCTGGACGCAGCCTCGGGGCACAGGCCCAGGTTCACAAAGGGCATGGAAAACGCGGCGTTGTCGCCTGCGTAAACCAGGTCGCAATGGAACAACAGCGTAGTGCCGATGCCCACCGCCGGTCCACACACGGCAGCCACCACAGGTTTGGGGCAGGTGCTGATGGCACGCAGGAACCGAAACACCGGTGAGTCGGCCGTGGCGGGGGGGTTGTGCAGAAAATCGGCAATGTCGTTGCCCGCGCTGAAGATGGTCTCGTGTCCCTGAATCACCAGCACGCGGGTGGTGGTGTCGGCGGCAGCGGCCTCCACCGCGTCGGCCAGGGCGGCGTACATGGCGGCTGTGATGGAGTTTTTCTTGTCCAGCCGGTTGAACGTGAGGGTGGCAACCCCGGCTTCGTGGTGAATGAGAATGTCGGTCATGGCAAATGCATCGATGAAGGGTGGCAAGGACGTGTGCGTCAAACCAAGTTACCACGAAAGCCCGCGCGCACCGTCCGCACAAGTGACACCCATGGCACGGCCCTGGCCTGCGCTGGGCGCGGCGGTGCTGATCGGTGTGCTGGGCATGGGGGGCGTTGGCAGCGCCTGGGCAGAGGCCCGCCCCAAAGTGGCCCTGGTGCTGTCGGGCGGCGGCGCACGCGGGTTTGCACACGTGGGGGTGCTGAAAGCGCTGGAAGCCGCGAGGGTGCCGGTGGACATGGTGGTGGGCACGTCCATGGGGGCCATCATCGGTGGGCTTTACGCCAGCGGCATGTCCCCCGACACGCTGGAGCAAGAGCTGATCTCGATCGAATGGGGCGGCCTGTTTGAAAGCCGCGCCCCGCGCCAGACACAGTCGCAGCGGCGCAAGGAAGACGACCTACAAATGTCGCCGGTGCTGATGCTGGGGTTCAGGGACGGGGAATTCCGCCTGCCCAGCGGGGCGGTGTCCACCCGCTCGCTGGAGTGGTTGCTGCGCAAATACACGCTGCACACCCGCCACCTGCCCCACTTCGACGCGCTGCCCACCCCCTACAGGGCTGTGGCCACCGACATGGAAACCGGCGAAGCCGTGGTGCTGTCCAGCGGTGACCTGGCGGGAGCGTTGCGCGCCAGCATGTCGGTGCCGGGCGTGTTTGCCCCGCTGGAAATGGACGGTCGCATCCTGGGCGACGGTGGCCTGGTGGACAACCTGCCCGTGTCGGTGGCGCGGCAGATGGGGGCCGATGTGGTCATTGCCGTGAACATCGGCACCCCGCTGGCCGGTCGGGAAACCCTGGGCAATGTGGTGGGCGTGAGCGCCCAGATGATCAACATCCTGACCGAGCAAAACGTCCAGCGCAGCATTGCCGAACTGACCGTGCACGATTTGTTGCTGGCACCGCCCTTGGGGCGCTACACATCGGCCAACTTCAACAACGCCCCAGAAATTGCCCAGCTCGGGCACGACTACGCCCAGACCATTGCCGCGTCGCTGGCGCGTTTCGCGGTGGCTCCCACCGCCTACGCCCAATGGCAAGCCCAGCGACGCACAGAGCCCCTGCCCTCGCAGCAGTTGGCGTTTGTGCAATTCGAAGGTGTGCCCCCCCAGCGGGCCACCCAACTGCAGCGGCTGGTGGACACCACCGCCGGAGTCCCGTTGGACATGGACGTGCTGGAAGACGACTTGATACAACTCACGGCCAGCGGCGACTACGAACGCGTGGACTACCGGCTGGCCCGCGACACCCTCACGCAAACCGAAGGCCTGGTGTTCAAACTGAACGAAAACAACTGGGGGCCCAACTACTTCCGCGTGGGGCTGTCCATGCGCACCGATTTCCAGGGTGAAGGCGCCTTCAACCTGAAAATCAACCACAGCAGGCATTGGCTGACCCCCGGGGGCACCGAGTGGCGCAACCAACTTGAAATCGGTGACACCACCGCGGCGCACACCGAGCTGTACCACCCCTGGGGCGGCGAGCGGGACCGGTTTGTGTCGGCCCACATCGGTGTGAGCAAACGCAAACAAATGCTTTACAGCTCTGACGGTGATTCACTGGCCTTGCTGGGCAAACGCAAACTGGCCATCGGCCTTGACCACGGCTGGACCATCGGGCGGGCGGGCCGGTTGGGTGAAATGCGGTTGGGCGTGTTCGCCGCCCGCCGCAACCTGGATGTGGAACTCGCGACCTCGGCCGCCACGGGCTCTCGCGACGTGAGCTGGACGGAAACCGGCGCAAAACTCGCTTTTGTGTCAGACCAGCTGGACCACGCCAACTTTCCACAAGAGGGCTACCGCGTCACGTCTGAGTTGGCGTTCGGGCGGCGCGCGGCCGGGGGCGCAAGCGAGGCCTTCAATCAGCTGGAAGTCTCGGGCAACCGTGCGTTCACCTGGGGCCCCCACACACTGAACTTGCACGCCAGGGCGGCCAGGGTCAGCGATGTGGTGTTGGGCACGGTGGACGAATATTCGCTGGGCGGTTTCCACAACCTGTCGGGCTACAAACCCGGACAAGTGGCGGGCAACCACCTGGTGTTCGGGCGTTTGGGCTACTACCGCCGTCTGCCCGCCGAACCGGTGATTTCACGTGCGCTGTTCGCAGGCGGCACGCTGGAAGCCGCCAAGGTGTGGAACCTGGGTGCCAACGCGGCCAACAGCCGCACCCAATGGGGCATGAGCCTGTATGTGGGGGCCGACACAGCGGTGGGCCCGGTGTACCTGGGCCTGGTGCACGCACCGCGGCAGACCACCGGCTTGTACCTGTTTGTCGGCAGGCCCTGAACCCGCTTCAGGCACTCAAACCAGGCGCCAACACAGACGCAAAAAAGCCACTCGAAAGTGGCTTTTTGTGTGATTCGCGGTGTTCAGCCCGGACCGGGCTGGGGCATCAGCGGAATTTGGACTGGGGCACGGTCTTCAACTCGCCGTCCAGCGTGGCCAAGTAGTTGGCCATTTGCTTGAGTTCAGACAGCTTGTACTGCTTGGCGGTACCGCCCATGATGGGGTTGGAACGGCCCACCACGTGGTTGCCATCGACCGCGTAGGACTTCAGTGCCACGTACAAATAATCGGCGTGCTGGCCTGCAATTTTGGGGTAGCTGGGGTCGATGGGCTTGCTGAAGTTGGCGCCATGGCAAGAAGCGCAAGCACCTTTTTCGATCAACGCGGCCACGGCCACCGAAGCGGTTTTGGATGGTGCCTCGGGTGCGGTCACGTTGCCTGCGTGGCCGCTGTAGAACGCACCCAGGTCTGCCATGTCTTGTTCGGACAACGATGCGGCAATGCCACGCATGGAGGGGTGCTTGCGGTCGCCTTTTTTGTAGGCGGTCAGTGCAGACACGATGTAACCCGCCGACTGGCCCGAAATTTGGGGCACTCGGTGGATTTCAGGGAAGCTGTTCTGGTAACCGATGATGCCGTGGCAGCCGATGCACATGGCTGCTTTGGTTTCACCGGCTTTGACATCACCCGCAGGGGCCTGGGCCTGGGCGGCAATGGCAGTCAAAAAGAAGGTCGCGCCTGCGACAAGGTGGGAGATCGGCTTGGGCAACAGTGGTTTCATTTTTGAGCGCAATGAAGTCAATTGATAAAAATCAACGGTCAATTATATAGACTCGGTTATCGGCATTTGCCCTTGTTTTCCCTGATACCGCCCACCGTATGGGCCTTCACACCGCACAGGATATTTGCATGAAATTCCAGGGCTCCCAAAACTACGTGGCCACCGCCGACCTGATGCTGGCGGTGAATGCCGCCATCACCTTGAAACGCCCCTTGCTGGTCAAGGGCGAGCCCGGCACCGGCAAAACCATGCTGGCCGAGGAGGTGTCAGAGGCGCTGAACCTGCCGCTGCTGCAGTGGCACATCAAAAGCACCACCAAGGCCCAGCAGGGCCTGTACGAGTACGACGCGGTCAGCCGCCTGCGCGACTCGCAGCTGGGCGATGAAAAGGTCAAAGACATCCACAACTACATCGTCAAAGGTGTGTTGTGGCAAGCCTTCACCGCCGACCAGCCCGTGGCGCTGTTGATTGACGAAATTGACAAAGCCGACATTGAGTTTCCCAACGACTTGCTGCGCGAACTCGACCGCATGGAGTTCTATTGCTACGAAACCCGCGAGCTGGTGCGCGCCAAGCACCGCCCGCTGGTGTTCATCACCTCCAACAACGAAAAAGAGCTGCCCGACGCCTTTTTGCGCCGCTGCTTCTTCCACTACATCAAATTCCCCGATGCGCCGGTGATGCAGCAAATCGTGGACGTGCACTTCCCCGGGCTGAAAAAAGAGCTGCTGACCGCGGCCATGAAAACCTTTTTCGACATCCGCAACCTGCCCGGTTTGAAGAAAAAACCCAGCACCAGCGAGCTGCTCGACTGGCTGAAACTGCTGATGGCCGAAGACATTCCCCTGGAAGCCCTGCAAAGCGCCGACCAAAAAGTCAGCGTACCCCCGCTGGTGGGCGCCCTGCTGAAAAACGAACAAGACGTGACCCTGTTTGAAAAACTGGTGTTCATGAACCAACGCAACCGCTGAAAGACGCACGATGGACAAACAACTGAACCGCATGCTGAAACAAGGCGTCTCTGACGCTGTGGGCTTTGTCGGAGGTGCCCTGGGGGGGTTCTGGCTGGGCCAACTGATGGGGTGGGACGTGTTTACCGACGGCTACGGCGGCGCCAACATCCTGGGCATTCTGGCCATCGGCCTGGGCGGCGGTGCCGGGCTGCACGCGGCACGCATCTGGCAAAAAGCCAACATCAAAACCGACGAAGAGTGACCCCCATGGCCTTCGTTGAACCCGTCACCCTCAGCGCACACGGCGTCACGCTGCGGCCCCTTGCGCTCGAAGATGAAGCCGGACTGCAAGCCGCCGCCGCCGATGGCGAGCTGTGGAAGCTGCGCATCACCTCGGTGCCCGAGCCTGGGCACACGCGCCGTTACATCAAAGACGCGCTGGCCATGCGGGAAGCGGGCAACCGCTTTGCGTTTGCGGTGACCGACAGCGCCACCGGACAGGTGCTGGGTTGCAGCAGTTACCACGACATCGTGCCCGCCGTGAAACGCGTGGAAATTGGCTGGACCTGGTACGCCAAACGTTGCCAGCGCACCCACGTCAACACCGTGGCCAAGCTGCTGCTGCTGACCCACGCGTTTGAAACCCTGGGCTGCCACGTGGTGGGCTGGCGCACCGACAACTTCAACTTTGCCAGCCAGCGTGCGATTGAGCGGCTGGGGGCCAAAAAAGACGGTGTGCTGCGCGGCCACGCCCTGCGCCGCGACGGCACCATCCGCGACACGGTGATGTACTCCATGCGAAGCGGTGAATGGCCTGAGGCCAAGGCACAACTGCTGTATTTACTGGAGCAAAGAAATCAATCCAGTTAATCGCCAGAGGCAAAAAACATGCTGATTCCTTTTTTCTACGCCCTGCGCGACGCCAAGCTGCCCGTTTCGGTCAAGGAATTCCTCACGCTTCTTGAAGCGCTCAAAGCCGATGTGGTGGGCCCCACCAACCCAGACGCGTGCGGCATGGACGACTTCTATTACCTCGCCCGCACGGCGCTGGTGAAGGACGAGAAGCACTTCGACAAGTTCGACCGCGCCTTTGCCGCCTACTTCAAGGGCGTGGAGATGGTGGCCGACTTCACCAAACCCATTCCGCAAGACTGGCTGCGCCAGGAGATGGAACGCATCCTGAGCGACGAGCAAAAAGCCAACGCCCCCAAGATGGATTGGGACGAGCTGATGGACACGCTCAAAAAACGGCTGGAAGAACAGAAAGAGCGCCACGCCGGTGGCAGCAAATGGATAGGCACGGGTGGCACCAGCCCCTTTGGCCACAGCGGCAGCAACCCCCAAGGCATTCGCATCGGCGGCAAAGGCGGCAACCGAACCGCCGTGAAGGTGTGGGACCAGCGCGCCTACCGCGATTACGACGACACCCAAGAGCTGGGCACCCGCAACATCAAGGTGGCCCTGCGCCGGCTGCGCAAATTCGCGCGCATCGGGGCCGAAGACGAGCTGGACCTGGACGGCACCATCAAAGGCACCGCCGCCAACGCGGGCTGGCTGGACATCAAAATGCGGCCTGAGCGCCACAACCACGTGAAAGTGCTGCTGCTGATGGACGTGGGCGGCACTATGGACGACCACATCCAGCGCGTGGAAGAGCTGTTTTCAGCGGTGAAGGCCGAGTTCAAGCACCTGGAGTTCTATTACTTCCACAACTGCGTGTACGACTACATGTGGAAGAACAACCGCCGGCGCTACGCAGAAAAGTTTCCTACCTGGGACATCATCCGCAAGTACAACAAAGACTACAAACTCATCTTCGTGGGCGACGCCACCATGAGCCCTTACGAAATATTGCAACCTGGCGGCAGCGTGGAATACAACAACGAAGAGGCCGGGGCAGAATGGCTGCAACGCCTCACGCACGCATTCCCCCGTTTCGCATGGATCAACCCCGAGCCACCCGGCATGTGGCAATACCGCCAAAGCATCAGCATCATCCAGCAGCTCATGGGCCAGCGCATGCACCCGCTCACCCTCAAAGGCCTGGAGGACACGATGCGCCTGCTCTCGAAGTGAGCCACCCAGGTCTGGGCGCCAGGGCACTTCGGGCCCTGTGCGGCTTGGTGTTGGCCCTGTGGGGCGGGGCCGCCATGGCCCAGACCACCGATGCCCCCCGCTTCCAGTTGCGCATTGAAGCCCCCGAAGCCTTTCGCGGCCTGCTGCAAAAACACCTGAACATCCAACGCTTTCAGACCCTGGCCGACCTCGACGTGCCCGAACTGCAACGCCTGGTGGACCAGTTGCCCGCCGATGCCCGCCAACTGATGGGCACCCAAGGCCACTTTGCCGCCACGGCCACCGCCACCCTGGAGGCCACCCCCTCCACCCCCAGCCTGGGTGCGGTCACCCTGACGGTGCAGCCAGGCCCCGCTGCCCGGGTCGGCGACCTCATTTTGGCCGTGCGCCCCCAGGCCGGGGCAGACACCGCCCTGGCCGAGCGGCTGCGCCAGCAGTGGCCCCTGCCCACCGGGCAAGCCTTCACCCAAGCCGCCTGGGACAACGCCAAAACCACCACCCTGCGCACCCTCACCCAGGCCAGCCACCCCGCCGCTGCCCTGGTGGGCAGCCTGGCCGACGTGGACAGCGAAACCCACGCCGTCAACCTGGCGCTCGACATCGACCCTGGCCCCACCTTCACCTTCGGCACCGTGCAAACCGAAGGCCTGCAACGCTACGAAGCCGCCTGGGTAAGCCACATGGTTGAGCTGGCCGGGGTGGTGCCCGGCAGCCCCTACGAACTGGCCAAGCTGCAAGCCGCCCAGCAGCGCCTGGCCCAGAGCGGCTACTTTGAGTCGGTGTTTGTGTATGTGGACCCCAACGGCCCGCCCGAACGCAGCCCCGTGCGCGTGAAAGTGCGCGAAGCCCTGCGCCAGACCTGGGTGCTGGGCGTGGGCGGCAGCACCGACAGCGGCGCACGCCTGAGCGCTGAGCACCACTGGCGGCAAATCCCCGGGCTCGACTGGCGCGCCCACAGCAAAATGAAACTGGAGCGCCACACCCGCACCGCCGAAACCGAGCTCAGCAGCCCCGTCGGGGCAGACGGCTGGCACTGGGTGGCCGGTGCCAAAGCCAACCACCAGACCGACAGCGACAGCGTCACCACCAGCCAGCTGTACCGGTGGGGCAAAGCCAAAAACGAAGAAAACCTGGACCGCACCTACTTCCTGCAATGGGACCGCGCCTTGGTGCGCGACACCGCCGCCGGTGCGTTGCCCGCCGAAGCCGCCCAATCGCTCAGCGCCAACTTCGGCTGGACGCGCCGCCAGTTCGACCACATGCCCTTCCCCACCCGCGGCCACGGCCTGGCCGCCGAGGTGGGTGTGGGCTGGACCGTGGCACAAAAAGGCGCCCCGTTTCTGCGGGCACGCGGCCGTTGGCAAGGCCTGTGGACCCTGCCCAGCGAACGCGCAGGGCGGCTGGCCGTGCGGCTGGAAGGCGGTGCCGTGGCCGCCAAACTCAGCACCCCCGTGCCCGACAGCCAGCTGTTCCTGACCGGCGGCGACCAAACCGTGCGCGGCTACGCCCTGCGCGACATCGGGGTGCCCCAGGCCAACGGCACCGTGGCCGCGGGCCGCCTGCTGACCGTGGGCAGCCTGGAGTGGCAGCGCCCCATCTGGGCCAACGGCACCCGCACCGCCTGGGAAAGCACCGTGTTTGTGGACGCCGGCTCGGTGGCCAACCAGGCCAGCGACCTGCGCGCCAAAGTGGGCATCGGCGCGGGTGTGCGCTACCTCAGCCCCGTGGGCCCGCTGCAAATGGACTTGGCCTACGGAGTGGACACCCGCCGCCTGCGGCTGCACCTGTCGGTGGGGTTTGCGTTTTGAGCGGGCGCACCGCCTGGGGCTGGGTGCGCACCGGCATACGCGGCCTGACGCTGGCCGTGGCCGGTCTGACGCAATGGCTGCCCGGGGCCGTGATGGCCTCCGTGGCAGCGCTGACCGTGGCACTGTGGCTGTGGGCGGGCACAGCTGGGTCGCTGCGCCAGGCGCTGGCCGTGGCCACCCCCTTCGTGCCCGAACTCGAAGGCCTGGACTGGACCGAACTCGACGCCACCCTGAGAGACGGCGGGCGGGCCGACCAACTCACCTGGCAACAAGACGGCCTGACCGTGGTGGTGGACGGCCCCCGCTTCGGGTGGCAGTTTTTGCCCCTGCTGCTGGGCCAGCCCCTGGCCCTGGAGTTGCGCACCGACGCCATCCGCGTGACCGACCAGCGCCCCACCAGCCCCGACCCCCTCACCCCACCAGACGACTTGGCCCTTCCCGTGGCCGTGGCGCTGGACTTGGACTTGGGCCCCCTGTTCTGGACCGACCACCCCAAACGCACGCCCACCCCCTTGACCCAGCGCCTGCGCGGGCACTACACCCACGGCGACAACGACAACGGCGACGAAGAACACCACCTGCAACTGACCGAACTCGTGGCCGCCCAAGGCCGATACCGGGGCGACGTGCGCCTGCAGTCGACCGAACCCCTGACCCTCTCGGCCCGCCTGCAAGGCACCGTCACCAGCGCCCCATCTGCCCCGGCCTCGGCACTCGCCACACCCGCCTGGCAAGCCGAGGTGAGCGCCCAGGTCACGGGCGAATTGCACAGCCCCCAGGCCACACTGGCAGTGACCGCACAAGTGCACAGCCCTGCCCCTGGCCCCCAGGCCGAGCTGCAAGCCAGCGTGCAACCCTGGCAAAACCAGCCGCTGTTGAAGCTGAACGCCCAACTGCACCGGCTCGACCTCGCCACCTTCTGGGCCGGGCTGCCACACACCCAGCTGTCAGGCCAGGCCCAAGCCGGCCCGGTGGACGGGGCTGTGCCCCAGTGGGCCGTGTCTGCCACCCTGGCCAACGCCACCCCCGGCACCTGGGACCAGCAGCGCCTGCCTGTGTCCAGCCTGGTGTTGCAAGCCCAGGGCAACACCGGTGCGGGCCAGCTCACCCACTTCAAAGCCAGCGCAGGCAACGGCTTGGTGGACGGCAGCGGCAGCTGGCAAGGCAGCACCTGGCAAGGCAAGCTGCAAGCCCAGGGCGTGCGGCTGGCCGACCTAGACACCCGGCTGCCCCATGCCCTGCTCAACGCCAGCCTGCAAACCCAGCAACGGGCGGCAGGGGCCAAACGCCCGAACACCCCGTCAACACCCACCCCCACGGCCACCACCGTCGCAAACCTGGAAGCCGTGGCCACCGCCCTGCCCTGGGGCAAAAATTCCAATAGCAAACAATTCATATCCATCAAGCGCCAGGCCACTTTTTCATCAAAATTCAGCTGGAACGGCCAACGGCTGGCACTGGACGGCTTGAAGCTGGGGCTGGACAACGCCAGCCTGCACGCCCAGGGCACGCTCACGCCACGCACCCAAGACTGGGACGGCGAGGCCCGCCTGCTGGCCCCCGGCCTCCATGCCAGCAGCCAAGGCCGCCTGGGCCCCGACGCGGGGCAAGGCCAACTCAACCTGGCCGTGGACGACGGCACCGCCTTGGCCCGCTGGCTGGGGGGACTGCCAGTGGTCGGCCAGGCGCTGGGCCTGGCCGGGGGTACCCCCATGCCCAGCGGCCAAGGCCAAGCCACCGTCCAGTGGGACGGCGGCTGGCGCAGCCCCACGCTGCAACTCGACGCCAAAGCCGCGTTGCAGCAACTCACCGTGCCCGCCACCGCTGCGTCGCCCACCTGGGGTGCCCAAGCGCTGGCCCTGGCCCTGAACGGCACCGCCGCCCAATGGCAAGCCAGCGCCAGCGGGCAACTGCACCGCGACACACTGGGCGCACAACTGGCCGTGTCGCTGAGCGGGCAAACCCCAGGGCTGCTGGCCACCCCGGGGGAACCAGCCAGCCCCAATGCCAGCGTCACCGTGTCGCAACTGGCGGTGGCCTTGGGCCCGCGCAAGGGTCCGGCAGCGTTGCGGGTGGACAACCCACGCCCGCTGTCGGTGGCCTGGCGGGCCGGCACCACCAGCCTGGCGGCCGGTGCGCTGCGCCTGCACCCCATGGCCACCGGCACACCCGCCGTGATCGATTGGCAAGCCAGCACCTGGGGTACAGCAGGGCTCAGCACCACAGGCCAGTTTTCAAACCTGGCGGTGCACCCCTGGGCCCAGGTGCTGTCGCAACTGGGCACGCCCGCCGCACACAACGCCCTGAAAGCGGCAGGCCTGGGCGGCGACCTGGCCCTGCAAGGCGAATGGCAGCTGGCGTGGCCCGGTCTGCTCACACAGCCACCGCAAGGTCGGCTGGCCATTGCCCGCCAAAGCGGCGACCTGCGGGTGGACGACGCCACCCTGCCCACCAGCGCCGACCCCACCCCACCCACGGCGCCCCGCACCGGGGGCACGGCCTTGGCCTTGGGGTTGACCCAGGCATCGCTCGAACTGCGCACCCAAGGCGAGAGCCTGACCCTGCTCACCCAATGGGACAGCGCCCGCGCAGGCCGCGTCAAAGCCAATTGGGCCACCCGCCTCACCCCCGGCCCCCACACCAGCCCCCAAGGCTGGCTGCCCCAGCGCAACGCACCGCTGAGCGGCCAGGCCCAAGCCGACATGCCCGACATAGCCGTGTGGTCACGCCTGGCCCCGCCTGGCTGGCGCGTGAAAGGACAACTGGGCCTGAGCACCACCGTGGGCGGCAGCCTGGGCCAGCCCGATTGGCGGGGCGAACTGCGCGCCGATGCGCTGGAGCTGCGCTCGGTCGTCGAAGGCCTGGCCTTTGGCAACGGCACCCTGCGCGCCACCTTGGGCGGTGACCGCGCCGAAATCACCGAGTTCCGGCTGGAAGGCGAAGGGGGGGCCGCCGCCGGGGGCAGCCTGCAACTCACCGGCAGCGCCCACTGGCCCGCCGCCGAACCCGGGGCCACCCCCCCGCCTCGCAGCGTGGCGCTGCAAGCCACCGCCCAGCGCCTGCGCGTGTCGGCCAGGGCCGACCGGCGGCTGACCGTGTCTGGCCAGGCCACCGCCCAGCTCAGCCAAAGCCTGCTGACCCTGCGCGGCAAACTCAAGGCCGACCAGGCCCAGTTTGTGTTGCCCGACGAAACCGCCCCCAGCCTGGGGACCGACGTGGTGGTGCGCCTGGCCCGCGCGGCCCCGCCACCGCCCGCCAGCGTGCCCATGCGCACCGATGTGGCCCTGCAAATCGACCTGGGGCCCCAATTTGAGGTGCAAGGCCAAGGCCTGCAAACCCGCCTCAGCGGCGAACTCGCCGTCACCAGCCCGCCCCGGTCTGACGGTTTTCAGGTGGTGGGCGAGGTGCGGGCGGTCAACGGCACCTACCGCGCCTACGGCCAGCCGCTGCGCATCGAAGACGGGGTGCTGCGTTTCTCAGGCCCCTACGACGACCCCGGGCTTGACGTGCTGGCCCTGCGCGGCAAAGCCACCCCCGGCGGCAATGCCCGTTTGTCAGGCAACACCGCCGACAACCAACAGGTGGGCGTGAAAATCACCGGCAGCGCACGCGCCCCCCGCGTGGCCCTGTACGCCAGCCCCGACCTGCCCGACAGCGAAAAGCTCGCCTGGCTGGTGCTGGGCCGCCCCGCCTCGGGCGTGGGGGCAGAAACCGCTGTGCTGCAACAAGCCGCCCTGGCCTTGCTGGCCGACAGCAACGGGCGCGGTATGGACACCAACCTGGCCTTGGCGCTGGGGCTGGACGACATTTCCCTGCGCGGCAACACCACCCAAAGCTCCGACGGCAGCACCAGCCAGACCGCCGCGCTGACGCTGGGCAAACGCCTGTCCAGCAAGCTGTACGTGACCTACGAACAAAGCCTGAACAGCGCCATGGGGGCGGTCAACCTGTTTTACGACGTGTCCCGCCGGCTGACGGTGCGCGCCCAGGCAGGCCAGACCAGCGCGCTCGACCTGATTTTCACGCTGCAACACGACTGAAAGCACCCGCCCGGCGCGGGGGCACCGCCACCTGCCGCCCCAAAGCCCCCGGGTAGAATCCGCGCCGCCTGCCGCCATAGTTCAATGGATAGAACGAGTGCCTCCTAAGCGCTAGATACAGGTTCGATTCCTGTTGGTGGTACCAGCCCCACAAACACAAAACCCCGCCGGTGCCTCAGCACCGAGCGGGGTTTTTCTTGGGGAATGGGGCTGGCGCGTCAGTCGCAGCCTTTGAAACCCGATTGCTGGCAGGCGGTGGCCTGTTTCTGCGCTTGTGACAGTTGCTCGAAGTTCATGCGCTTGGCCGCGTAGTCGCGGTACTTGGCGGCGCGGGCGTTGCCCGATGCGGCCGCCACGTTGAACCACAGGTGGGCCTTGGCATCGCTTTGTGCCACGCCACGGCCACGGTCGTAACGGTCGGCCAGCGTCAATTGCGCCAGCGTGTGGCTTTGCACGGCAGCGGCGCGGTACCACTGCACGGCTTTGGCGTGGTCTTGGGGCACGGTCTGACCGGCGTCGTGCATGGTGCCGAGGTTGAACAAGGCGTCGGCATGCCCTTGCTCAGCGGCTTTCTGGAACCAGGGCAAGGCCTGCGCGTGGTCCACCGGCACACCCCAGCCTTTCAGGTGGGCCAGGCCCACGTTGTTTTGACCAGAGGCATCGCCCTGGGCAGCGGCCAGCCGGTTCCATTTCAGCGCCGTGGTGTGGTCGGGGGTGTACCCGGCTTCGGTGCGCATCAGGCGTGAGCCAAGGGCGCTTTGGGCGGGGGCAAAGCCCTGGTCAGCGGCTTTTTCGTACCAGGTGCTGGCCGTGGCGCCGTCTTTGGGCACCCCCAGGCCTTGTTCGTGCACCTGGCCCATGCGGTGTTGCGCACCGGGGTGCCCCTGGTCGGCGGCCTGGCGTGTCCAGCGCAGCGACTCGGCCAGGTCTTGCGGCAGGGCTTTGCCCGTGGCGTACAGCTGGCCCAGCTGGAAACGGGCTTCGGCGTCGCCCTGTGCAGCGGCCTTGCCCAACCAGGCCTGGGCTTGCAGGGGGTCCTTGGGCACACCGGTACCGTGGGCGTGGGCCAGCCCCAGGCTGACTTGGGCAGCAGCCCAGCCCTGGTCGGCGGCTTTTTGGTACCAAGTGACGGCTTCGGCCTCGTTGCGCGCCACACCCAAGCCCCCGGCCAGTGCCTGGCCCACGCGGTGCTGGGCGGCTGGCAGGCCTTGGGCGGCGGCCAGGCGGTGGAAGGCCAACGCCTCTGCGGGGTTGGCGGCAGTGCCTTGGCCCCGCAACAGGCGGTCGCCCAAGGCGTTTTGGGCGCGGGCGTGGCCCTGGGCTGCGGCTGCGCGGAACCACTTCAGGGCCAAGGTGTCGTCTTTGGCCACACCGTCGCCGGTGGCGTGCAGCTCGGCCAGGCGCCACTGGGCGTCGGTCAGGCCTTGGTCGGCGGCTTTTTGGTACCAGCGGGCCGTTTCGGCGCGGTGGCGCAGCAGGTTGGGTTGCTCGTCCAGCAGTTGGGCCAGCTTCAGTTGCGACGCGGCGTGGCCTTGGCTGGCGGCTTGTTGGTACCAGCGGCGGGCCAGCGCGGGGTCGGCCACCACGCCCGTGCCTTGCTCGTACAACTGGGCCAGCGCGTGTTGCGCCAGGGCTTCGCCCCGCGCGGCAGCCGCGTGAAACAGGCTGAGGGCACCGCTGGCATTGCCCGCCTTCAGGGCGGCGCTGCCGTCTTCAAAATCGCCAGCGTGAACGGAAAGGCTGGCGGCCACCAGGGCGGTCAGCGCAAAGGCTTTTGGGGTCATGGTCGGGGCAAACGGTGAAGGGCACAAAAACTGAAGCGGCAACTGTAGCGGAAGGCCGCACGCGCGCACCCTGCTGCGGTACGCTGACGCCCTTGAAGGAGACAGCCATGACACCCCACGCCACACACCCGCACCGCTCGCACCACCCCCACCGCCCCGCCCTGGCCGCCTGGGGCCTGGCCCAGGCGTTTGCATGGGTGTGCGCCGTGGCGCTCTCGGGCGTGGCCACCCCAGCCAAGGCCCAGGCCACCTTCGTGCAAACGCCCTACCAAAACCCCAAGGCGCTGGTGGACGTTTACCTGGACCACCCGGCCAAGATGGGGGCGGCTTTGTATTGGGTGCGCTCGCTGGTGAACCCGCTGGTGGAGCCGCCTTACAGCATGCTGCCGGAAGACATGAGCGTCATCGTGCTGCTGCACGGCACCGAGCTGGTGACCGTGGCCAGGAAAAACGAAGCGACCTACGCGGACGTGGTGCAACGCATGCGTTACTACGCCAGCCAGGGCGTGAAGTTCAAGGTGTGTGGCCTGGCGCTGAAAGACTTTGGCTACACCCTGGCCGACATGCAAGACTTCATCGAAGTGACGCCCTCGGCCATGTCAGAGCTGGTGCACTGGCAGAACCAAGGCTACGGCCTGATCACACCAGTGGTGATGGACAAAAAGCTGTCCACCGACGACATCCGCTGAAATTTGAAGCCTTTTTGGCCTCCAGCGCTTGATGGCATTCATTTGTCAGCTACAAATTACAAACCCATTCGCTTGGCTGCGGACAGCACTTGCACCACCTCGCGCGTGGCGGTGGCAAAGCCGGTGCCGGGGGCCATGGCTTCTTCGGCTTCGATGTAACGCTTCTGGTTGACCAACTCACCCACCTGGCCCGCCATGCGGTGGAAGGTTTTGTGCCGCTCGATCAGTTGGGTGAAGTTGGCTTTGTCGCCAAAACGGCGACCGCCGTCGCCATACACCCACTTGCCCAAAGCGCAACAGTCGTCGCGCGACAGGGTGGCCACGTCGATGGTTTCGCGCGTTTCGATGGCGTTGCGCAACTTCACCTTCCATTGGCGGTGGCCGTCGATGATGGCGTCCACGTCCAGCCCCTCCACCTGAGAAATCTGTTGGGATTTGCCTGGTGCGAGGCGGAACTCGTCCACCATGGCGGCCATGCGCAGCGCGGCGTCGCGCTGGGCGGTGGCCGCCGCGGCGGCCTCTTCCACCAGCGAAGCGTTGGCCTGGGTGTGTTGGTCCAGCTCTTGCACGGCCTGGCCGATTTGCGAAATGCCCTGGTTTTGCTCGCGGGCAGCGGTGGCCACTTCGTCCATCAGGCTGCGCACCTGGTCGGCGGTTTGCACAATTTCCTGCATGGCCTCGCCCGCGCCGCGCACGACGTGGGTGCCGTGCCCCACCTGCTCCACGCTGGAAGTGATGAGCGTTTTGATTTCTTTGGCCGCCTGCGCGCTGCGCCCGGCCAGGCTGCGCACCTCGGACGCCACCACGGCAAACCCCCGCCCGGCCTCGCCAGCCCGCGCGGCTTCAACGGCGGCGTTCAGCGCCAGGATGTTGGTCTGGAAGGCAATGCCATCGATCACCCCGATGATTTCACCGATCTTGGCTGACGACGCCTGGATGCGCTCCATGGTGCGCACCACCTCGGCCACCACCTCGCCGCCCCGGGCGGCCACACCCGCGTTGCTGCGGGCGAGTTCGGTGGCCTGGTTGACAGCGTCCAACGTGTGGCCGGTGGTCGACGTGGTTTGCTCCAGCGCGGCAGAGCTTTCTTCCAGCGCGGCCGCCGCCGACTCGGTGCGGGCCGACAGGTCGTGTGTGCCGGTGGCAATTTCAATGGCGGCGTTGACCACCTCGTTGCTGCTGTGGCGCACCTGGCGCATGGTGTCGCGCAGGCCCGCCTGCATGTAAGACAGCTCGCGCAGCAGGCCGGCCACCTCGTCTTTGCCGGTGACCTGGATGTCGGTGCGCATGTCGCCCATGCTCATGGTCAGCAGCTCTTTGCGCACGGTTTTGAAGCCGTTGGACAAGGCGCTGTAAAAGCCCAGCGTCAGGTACACCGCCAGCGCCAGGCACAGCAGCGTGATGCCAAGCGCGGTATACAACCCCCGCGCCAAGCGGTCTTCTCGGGCCACCAGCAGCTTGTCGAGCAAGCCCAGGTTGGCCTCGGCCTGGGCGTATTGGGCGGCCAGTGTCTGGTTGGCCAGTTGCACAAACGCGGCACGGTCGCCGGTCACCTCGGTCTGACCGGGCTTGACCAAGGCGGCCACCGCGTTCAAGAATTCGGTGGTGGCATCGCTGCCCGACAGCACCAGCGACTGCGCCAACACGGGCTCGGCTTGTTTGGCTTTGGCGCGGTCGTCTTGGGCCAGGTCGCGCTCGTGCTGCACCACCGCCTGCAAACGGGCCACGCGGGCCCATTGCTCGGGCGTGATGCTGCCAGCGGCCAGCGCACTGCTGACCAAGCCGCGCAACTCGGCCGTGCCCTGGATGACGGTGGGCGCGCGCATCAGCACCGCGCTCATCAAATAGTAAGACCCCATTTCGGGGTCAAGGGCCAGGCCCGATTTGTCGGTGACCACGGCCATCAACCCATTGAGCGCGCGGGACAACTCGACCATGTGCTGGTACACCACCTCGGGCTTGGCCTGCTTGGGGTCTGGCACGGCCGCGCGGGTTTGCTGCACCTGGGCCCAGGCCGCAGCCGTGCCCAGCTCGGCCCCCCATTGGCTGTGCAACTGCTCCACAGCCTTCAGCTTGGCCTCAAACGCCTGGGCGGCGGCATCGACCGGGGCACTGGGGTTGCCCATGGACACGGCGCGCGCCTGGAAACGCCACAGGGTTGCCGCATCCAGCGCGGGGTAAATGGCGCGGGCCACGGTCACGCCCTGGCGCTCAGCAGTCACCACGGCCAGGCTGGCCCGTTCGGTGGCCACAAAACTCAACAGCAGCCAAGCCACCGGCACCAGAAACGCCCCACCGATCAGGGCCATCTTGGCGGGGAAGGGCAGGTTGCGCATCAGCGCGGCGGCGGGGCCCCACAGGCCTGAATTCAAGAATTTGCTGCCCAGCTGCTTCATGTGTGTTCGGCCTGCGGTAAGTGCATGTGAAATGACCCAAGTATTTTTTCACGTCCACGGAACCCTGCGGCCCTGCGTCTTTTGACTTGGGTCAAGAAACCCCCCTCACGCGTCAGCGGCTGCGCAGGGTGCGGCTGAGCATGATGACCGGCACCAGCCCCACCAGCACCAGCGCCAGCGCGGGCAAGGCGGCTTCGCCCAGGCGTTCGTCGCGGGCCAGCTGGTAGGCCATCACGGCCAGGGTGTCGCTGTTGAAGGGGCGCAGCACCAGGGTGGCGGGCAGCTCTTTCATCACGTCCACAAACACCAGCAGCGCGGCAGCGGCCGTGGAGCGGCGCAGCAGCGGGGCGTGCACCCGCCACGCCAGCCCCAGCCCCGTGGTGCCCAGCATGCGGGCCGATTCGTCGAGGCTGGTGGGCACCCGGGCGTAGCCGCTTTGCACCGATTGCAGCGCCACCGCCACAAACCGCACCAGGTAGGCCCACACAATGCCAAGCGGCGTGGCCGTGACCCAATAACCCGCGCTGGTCTGCGGGGCCACGGCCTGCAGCCAGCCCACGGGCAGGAGCAGGCCCACCACAATCACCGCGCCCGGCACCGCGTAGCCCAGCGACGCCAGTTGCGCCACGCCCCGTGTGAACCGCGCGCGCCAATCCCTCGCGTTGGAATGCCCGGTGTGCACGCGCACGGCAAACGCCAGCCCCAGCGCCAGCACGGTGGCCAGCGCCGCGCTCAGGCCCGCCAGCCACAGGCTGTTGAGGGCCCACCCCGCAAACGGGGCCCAGGGCAACTCGCCCCAGCCCTGCACCAGCGGGCGCAACATGAAGGCCACCGGCAACACGAACCCAAAGGCAATGGGCGCCAGGCACAGCGCCAGCGCCAGGGCGGCCCAGCGCCCGGTCAGGCGCACGGGGGTGGCCTCGGCCGCGCCGCCGTGGCCACTGCGCGTGGTGGCAAACCGCATGCGCCGCTGGGCACCGTGCTCGAGTTTCAGCAACAAGGCCACCATCACCAGCAGCACCGTGGCCAGCTGGGCGGCGGCCAGGCGGTTGTCCATGGACAGCCACGCCTTGTAAATGCCCGCAGTGAAGGTCTGAATGCCGAAATAGCTGGCCACCCCAAAATCGGCCAGGGTTTCCATGAGCGCCAACGCCACACCCGCCGCCACGGCCGGGCGGGCCAGCGGCAAGGCCACCTCGGTCACACGGCGGCGCAACGGGGCGCCCAGCAGC
>JBASFL010000081.1:0-13618 GCA_049653005.1 Burkholderiaceae bacterium
CGCCAGGCCCGCATCACCCCCGCCGGGGCCGAGCTGCTGCGCAGCGGCGAGCACCTGCTGCGCGAGCTGGACGCCGTGGCCGAGCGCGTGCGGCGCGTGGCCACCGGCTGGGAGCCGCAGTTCACCGTGGTGGCCGACGCCATCATTTCGCGCACCACCCTGTTTGAGCTGTGCGAGGCGTTTTACGCGCTGGGCGTGCCCACGCGCCTGCGCATCCGCAACGAAACCCTCACCGGCACGCTGGAGTCGCTGCTGGGCGGCAAGTCCGACCTGGCGCTGGGCGTGAGCGCCGATGGCAGCTCTTACGCCGGGTTTCAGGCCCTGCCGCTGGGCGACGTGCCGTTTCGCTTTGCCGTGGCCCCGCACCACCCCTTGGCCCAAGCGCCCGAGCCGCTGGCCGATGCGCTGATCGGCCAGCACCGCGCCGTGGCCGTGGCCGACAGCACCCAACGCGGCAGTGGCGTGACGGTGAACCTGCTCTCGGGCCAAGACGTGTTCACCGTGCCCAGCATGCAGCACAAGCTGGAAGCCCAGCTGCGCGGCATGGGCTGCGGCTTTTTGCCTGTGCCGCTGGCCCAGCCCTACGTGGACGCCGGGCGGCTGGTGCTGAAAGCCGTGGAGCGCGGACCCCGCGTGGCCCGCGTGGGCTACGCCTGGCGCTCGGGCGATGGCCGGGGCCCAATGGGCAAAGCCCTGCAATGGTGGCTGGACCAATTGGTCAGCCCCACCACCCGCGCCGCCCTGCTGCACAACCACCACCGCCTCTGAACCGGCGGCCCGGCGTTCACCCATGCCCGGGTTTGCACCACTGCCGAACGCCCAGCCGCTGCTACAGTCACTGCAGGAGAACACACCATGACAAAAGCCCCCTCTGCCCCAGCCAAGACAAAAGCCAAAACCCAAGCCGCAGCCAAGTCGGTGGCCCCAAAGGCCGCCAAACCCGTGGCGGGAAAGGCCGCCCCAACCGCCCTGCGCGTGGCCGTCATTGGCGCGGGCATGGCCGGTGTGGCGTGTGCCCGCACGCTGGCCCAAGCCGGTTGCCACGTCACCCTGCTGGAGAAAAGCCGGGGCTACGGCGGGCGCATGTCCACCCGCCAAACCGAATTCGGTGGGTTTGACCACGGTGCGCAGTACTTCACCGCCCGCGACGACCGCTTCCAGAAAGCCCTGGCCACCACCCCCGACGTGGTGCGCCCCTGGAGCGCCAACACCGTGCGCGTGCTCGACGCCCTGGGCCATGTGCTGGCCAGCACCCCGCCCGCCCGCGAGCCCCATTACGTGGCCAAGCCCGGCATGAACGCCCTGGTGCGCACCTGGTGCGAGCCCCTGGCCGATGCCAAACACCCCCTGGCCCCCGCACAAGGGGCCAGCACCCGGCTCAACACCCGCGTGGTGCGCATCGCCCGCGACCCCATCCACCCCAACCAGTGGCAGCTGCACACCGAAGACGCCACCACCGAAGGCGCACAGGCCGTGTTGGGCGGCTTTGACCGCGTGTTGCTGGCCATCCCACACATGCAGGCGCAAGACCTGCTGCGCGCTTCGGGCCTTGAAAAAGGCGCGGCCGCGCCCCTGGCCAAAGCCCTGAAAACCGTCACCGTGGCCCCCTGCTGGACGCTGATGATTGCCTTCCCCCAGGCCATGCAACCCGGCCTGCCCCACCTGGGGCCGCAGTGGAACGCCGCGCGCAGCACCCACCACCGCATCAGCTGGCTGGCCCGCGAAGGCAGCAAGCCCGGGCGCGACCCCATCGAACGCTGGACGGTGCAGGCCAGCCCCGCCTGGTCGGCCGAGCACCTGGAAGACAGCCCCGAACGCGTGACCGCCAAGCTGCGCAAGGCGTTTTCTGAAGTCACCGGCATCCGCGCCGAACCCACCCACGCCGTGGTGCACCGCTGGCGCTACGCCCAAACCCAAACCCCCCTGAGCCAAAGCCACCTGTGGTCGGCCGAGCTGGGCGTGGGCCTGTGTGGCGACTGGTGCTTGGGCCACCGGGTGGAAGACGCGTTCATTTCCGGCCTGGAACTGGCGCTGGCCACCCTGGGCTGACACCCGGCCGCCCACCGGCGTTTGCCCTTGGCCAGCCCCGCACACCACCCCGCGCACCGGTACTGGCACCCCTGGCGCGGGCGGCCCCGGCTCTTGACGGGCATGGGCATGGGCCTGCTGAGTTGGGTGTTGCTGCCCGCCACCCTGGGGCTGGCAGACCGCCTGTTGCTGGCCTGGGACACGGGGGCCGCCACCTACCTGGTGCTGGCCTGGGCCATGATGGGCCGCGCCACCGCCGACCACATGAAAGCCCTGGCCCGCGTGGAAGACGACGGCGCACTGGGCGTGTTGGTGCTGACCGTGGCCGCGTCGGTGGCCAGCCTCGCGGCCATCGTGGCCGAACTGCACGGGCCCACAGGGGTTTCGGAGCTGGGCGATGCGCTGCGCCTGGGACTGGTGGCGCTGACGTTTGTGGTGTCTTGGCTGCTGGTGCACACAGCGTTTGCGTTGCACTACGCCCACGCCTTTTGGGCCAAACCGGCGGAGTCCACCCCGCAGCCCCTGGCCTTTCCGGGCAGCACCAACCCGGTGTACACCGACTTTCTGTATTTCGCGGGCGTGATTGGCATGACATCGCAAACCGCCGATGTGGCGGTGTGCAACACCCGCATGCGCCAGCTGGTGATGGCGCACGGGGGCGTGTCGTTCGTGTTCAACACCACGCTGCTGGCCCTCACCGTGAACGCGGCGGCGGGTTTGCTGCACTGACACCCGCCCATGGCGCCCCCCCCACCCTACTGCGGCCGCTTCGCCCCCTCGCCCACCGGCCCGCTGCACGCGGGCTCTTTGGTGGCAGCCCTGGCCAGCTGGCTTGACGCCCGGGCCCACGGCGGCCAATGGCTGGTGCGCATCGAAGACGTGGACACCCCCCGCTGCGTGCCCGGCGCCGCCGAATTCATCTTGCAACAACTCGCCACCTGCGGCCTGGTCAGCGACGGGCCGGTGTGGGTGCAATCCCAACGCGGCACGGCCTACGCGGCGGCGCTGGCCCAGCTGCAAGCGGCTGGCCTGGCCTACCCGTGCGCGTGCACCCGCAAAGACATCGAGCAAGCCCTGCGGGCCCAGGGCCAGGGCAAAACGCGCCACGGCGAACTGGTGTACCCCGGCACCTGCCGCCACGGCACCCAAGGGCGCGAGGGCCGTGCCTGGCGGCTCAACACCCTGGCGGCACAAAATTTCAAGCCAAAACAGGCTCCAGCGCTTGTTGGTATTCAGGTGTCAGCTACACCCTTTGACGGTACCTGGCACGACCGCCGCCTGGGGCCACAACACCAAAACGTGCCCCAGGCCGTGGGCGACTTTGTGCTGAAACGCGCCGACGGCTTGTGGGCCTACCAGCTGGCCGTGGTGGTGGACGACGCCGCCCAAGGCATCACCCACGTGGTGCGCGGCCAAGACCTGGCCGACAACACCCCCCGCCAGCGGCTGCTGCAACACGCCCTGGGCCTGCCCCACCCCACCTGTTTGCACACGCCACTGGTGCTGGGGCCGAATGGCGAAAAACTCAGCAAACAAAACGGGGCGGCTGCGCTGGACATGGGCAATCCCCTGCAAACCCTGAACACCGCCGCCGCCACACTGGGCCTGCCACCGCAGCACGGCCAACCCGCCGATGCGCTGGCCGCGTGGGTCGGCCTGTGGGCAACGGGAGTGGCGGCAGGGTGTTCAAGGCCACAAACCTAAAATGCGGCCTCCTTTCAGAAGCTGCCCCATGTCCCAAGACCCCCAAGACCGCCCAGAACCCACCGCAGCCCCCCAGGCGCCCAACCCCGCCAACCCACGCGGCCACCAGCCGCCGCCCGAAGGCGTGTACCTGCGCACCATCAAAAGCTACGTGCTGCGCGCGGGGCGCATGGGCTCGGGCCAGGTGAAGGCGTTTGAGCAGTTTGGCCCCCAGTTTCTGCTGAACTACACCGCCCACACCCCGCTGGACGCCACCGCCGCCTTTGGCCGCACCGCACCGCTGGTGCTGGAAATCGGGTTTGGCATGGGCGACGCCACCGCCAAAATCGCGCTGGCCCGCCCCCATGACAACTTCCTGTGCTGCGAGGTGCACGAACCCGGCGTGGGCGCGCTGCTGAAGCACTGCGGCGAGCAAGGCCTGGACAACATCCGCATCCTGCAACACGACGCCGTTGAGGTGCTGGACCACATGCTGCCCCCCGCCAGCCTGGACGGTGTGCACATTTTCTTCCCCGACCCCTGGCACAAAACCAAGCACAACAAGCGCCGCCTGATCCAGCCCGCGCTGGTGGCCAAACTGTCCGCCCGCTTGAAGCCCGGCGGCTACCTGCATTGCGCCACCGATTGGGAACCCTACGCCCAGCAAATGCTGGAAGTGCTGAGCGCCGAGCCCACCCTGGCCAACACCAGCACCGACCCCGCACTGGCCGGCTACGCCCCCAAACCCGACTACCGGCCCCTGACCAAATTCGAAAACCGCGGCCTGAAGCTGGGCCACGGTGTGTGGGATTTGGTGTTTGCGCGGCGCGCCGAAAAGTAAAGCAAACAGACTTGCTTTACCAGCTGCTGCGTCTTACATTCAAACGCCGTTCAGCCACCGCACCCAGGAGCCCCCATGCACGCCGATGCCATCGTTTCCAGCAAAGGACAGGTCACCCTGCCCGCCGCCATGCGCGCCCAACTGGGCATCGGGCCTGGCTCGCACATCCAGTTTGAGCTGCGCGGGCGTGAGCTGGTCATCAAACCCGAGCTGCCCATGAGCGCGTACTACGGCATGCTCAAGCCCTACAACCTGGACCCAGCGGACCTGGAAATCGAGAAAGAAATCGACAAGGACTTTGAATGACCACGCACAACGTGGTCGATTCATCAGGCTGGATCGAATTCTTCCTGGCAGGCGCCAACGGGCCGGCGTTCAAACCGGTCATCGAACAACGCCAAGCCCTGCTCGTCCCCACCATTGCACTGTTTGAGGTACACCGCGTGCTCAGCCGCAAACTGCCACCCGGCGTGGTGAAAGCCTGCCTGGATGTCATGCGCCTCGGCCGGGTGCTCGACATCACAGCCGCCCGTGCCGTAGCGGGGGCTGATGTGTCGCTGCGCCACAAACTGGCCATGGGCGACGCCCTCATGTACAGCCTGGCCCTGGAGCACGGCGCCACCTTCTGGACGCAAGACGTGGACTACCAGGGCCTGCCCAGCGTGCAATATTTCGCCAAATGACCCTCCCATCCCTGCCCGATGCCGCACTGGAAGGCCTGAACGCACTGGCCGCCCAAGCCGTGGGCCTGTCAGACCCCAACCCCCGCGTGGCCTGCCGCTTGCTGCTGACCAATAGCCAGGTCTTTGAAGGCTTTACACAAGAAGCCGGGGGTCCACACGCCGAGGTGGTGGCGCTGCGTGCCGCACAAGCGGCGGGTGCGTCCACCCAAGGGGCCACCGCCCTGGTCACGCTGGAGCCTTGCAGCCACCACGGGCGCACGCCACCGTGCTGCGATGCCCTGATTTCAGCAGGCGTGGCCCGCGTGGTGGTGGCGCAAACCGACCCCAACCCCCTGGTCAACGGCCAGGGCGTGGCACGCCTGCGCGCCGCCGGTGTGGCGGTGGACGTGTTGCCCGCCACCCACCCGCTGGTCGTGGCCACGCGCGAGCTGAACATCGGCTTCTTCAGCCGCATGGAACGCGGCCTGCCTTGGGTGCGGCTGAAAGTGGCCGCCTCGCTGGACGGCACCACTGCCCTGCACAACGGTGTGAGCCAGTGGATCACCAGCCCGCAAGCCCGTGCCGACGGCCATGCCTGGCGCAAACGCGCCGGGGCGCTGCTGACCGGCGTGGGCACCGTGTTGGCCGACGACCCCCGCCTGGACGTGCGCCTGGTGGACACCGCCCGCCAGCCCCTGCGGGTGGTGGTTGATTCGCGGCTGGACATGCCCGCCACCGCCCGCATCCTGCAAGCGCCGGGCGATGTGCGGGTGTACACCGCGCTGCCCGCCGCTGCCAGCCATGCCCTGGCCCACACCGGCGCCCGCCTGGTCAGCCTGCCCGAGGCCGGACGCGACAAGGTGGACCTGCCCGCCGTGCTGCGCGACCTGGCCCAACACGGCGTGAACGAGCTGCACGTGGAAGCCGGGCACAAACTCAACGCCTCTTTCCTGCGTGCCGGGCTGGTGGACGAACTGCTGGTGTACCTGGCCCCCACCCTGCTCGGCCCCGGGGCGGGCATGGCGGCGCTGGGCCCGTTCACGGCCATGGACCAGGCGCTGCCCTGGCGCTTTGTGGACACCACCCCCGTGGGGCCCGACCTGCGGCTGCGGTTGCAGAAAATTCAATAAAACAGGCTCCAGCGCTTTTCTGTTATGAAAAGTTTGCTATCTACCTTGCAACCCTCTTCAGCCTCGCGCCCGCTGCGTGACGGTGTGCCGGCCAGTTGTGTGGTGCTGCCTTCGGTGCCGTGCCCCACGGGTTTGACGGTGCTCGACGGTTTGGCCCAACGCCTGCCCGCCGTGGGCCGTGCCGAATGGCAAGCCCGCTTGCAAACCGGCGAGGTGCTGGACGAACAGGGCCAGCCCGTGGCTGCCGACACCCCCTACCGCAACGGCCAGCGCCTGTACTACTGGCGCAGCCAACCCGACGAAGTGGCCGTGCCTTTTGCCCACCAGGTGCTGTTTGCCGATGCCCACCTGGTGGTGGCCGACAAACCCCACTTTTTGCCAGTGACCCCAGCGGGCCGCCACGTGCAGCACACGCTGCTGGTGCGGCTGCAACGCGAGCTGGGCCTGCCCGACCTGAGCCCGGTGCACCGCATCGACCGCGAGACCGCAGGGCTCGTGGTGTTTGCCGTGCGCCCGCAAGACCGCGACGCCTACCAGGCGCTGTTTCGGCAACGCGCGGTGACCAAGGTGTACGAAGCACTGGCCCTGCTGCCCCCGGCCTCCGAAGGCATGGCCCACGGGCCGCGTGTGCACCGCAGCCGCATGGAAGAAGACGGTGGGGCGTTTTTCCGGATGCGCGAAGTGGCCGGTGAACCCAACACCGAGACCCACATCGCCTTGTTGCGCACCCTGCCCTGCGGCCCGGACCGCATGGCCGGCGTGTTCCGGTTGCAGCCGGTCACGGGCAAGCGCCACCAGTTGCGTGTGCACATGGCGGCCCTGGGCCTGCCGCTGCTGGGCGACGCGTTTTACCCCCACGTGCGGCGCGGGCCCCAAGAACCCGACGACTGGACACAACCCCTGCAACTGCTGGCGCGGGACCTGGGCTTCACCGACCCGCTGACCGGCCAGGCCCGCTGGTTCGAAAGCCAGCGCACGTTGGCGATGGCCGCCGACGGCTAGCGGGCAAACGCCTCGGCCAGCGCCTTCACCAACGCGGCCTGGGCCTCTTGCCGGGCTTGGGGCTCGCCCCCCACGTGCACGCCCAACCCGGGGTGGGCCCCGTTGGGCACGTCTTTGCGGTGCACCACAGCGGCGGTGCCATCAAACCCGTGGTGGGCGCCGTCCCACTGCCGAATCTGCACCTGGCCAGACGCCAGCGGTGCACATGCGGCGGCGGGCGTCCAGTCGTCGGCCAGGCCCAGCAACAGCAGCGTGGGGGCCCAGGGCTGGTACCCCCTTTGGGCTTCAGTGGCACAGCCGGGGTAAAAGGCCACGGCCATTGCCACGCGGGCGCCTTGCGCCGCCAGGGACGCACGGGTTTGCGCCACGTCAGGGTGGTTGAGGTTGGTGCTGGCCAGCACCGCGCTGCCGCCGTTGGACCAACCCAGCAACGCCAGCCGCTGCGGGTCCACCCCCGGCTGGGTGGCCACCCATTGCAACGCGGCCAAGGCATCGGCACGGCGCTGTGTCATGGTGACCTGTCGGCTGCCGGTGCGCTGGGTGCAGATTTCCCGCTCGCCCCGGGGCGTGAGTGAATCCACCGCCACCGCGTGCCAGCCCTGCGCGTTGAGCAAGCGGGCGTAGGTGTGCATGCGTGTGCTGGGTTCCCCCTGGCGGTTGAGCATGCCGCCACAGCCGTGCAGCATGAGCACCACGGGGCGAAGGGTGGCACCAGGCGTGGAAGCGGTGGGGTCTGGCACCGCGGCAGACCACCATGCACGCAGCTGCAGGCCGGGTTGGGCTGGGCTTGCGGGCAAGGGGCGCAATTCGGCGGCCATGCCGCCCACGGCCCCCACCAGCGCCACCACACCGGCCAGCCAACGCGCGAGCGGCATGGGCATCACGCCACCTGCACGGGTGCCGCAGGGGACGGGGGCAACAGGGCATCGATGGCCGCCACGTCCACCGCATCGCGCTGGGCGGGTTGCATGTATTGCTCGGCAAAACTGCGCCACAGGCCGCTGCGCAGGAAGTAGCGGAACAGCTCGGCGTCCAGGTGCCGGTCTTTGCACATGAAGGCCATGATGCGCAGCGACTCGTTCAGGGTTTTGGGGGCTTTGTAGGGCCGGTCGGCGGCGGTGAGCGCCTCGAACACATCGGCCAGTGCCATCACCCGGTCGGCCACCGTCAGGCGCTCGGCGGGGAGTTTGCGGGGGTAGCCGTTGCCGTCCATTTTTTTGTGGTGGGTGGCGGCAATTTCGGGCACCCGGGCCCACTGCCCGGGCCAGGGCAGGCCTTTGAGCATGACGTAGGTTTGCACGATGTGGTCGTTGATTTTGAAGCGGTCTTCGTCGGTCAACGTGCCCCGCCGGGTGGCCAGGTTGTAGAGCTCGCCCATGTTTTGCTGGGTGGCGGGCAGCTTCATGTCAAAGCCGTGCACGTTGCGCGGGTCGCCCTTTTCCACGGCGGGTTTGCGGTCGCCCCAGGGCACCACGTGTTCGGGCCGGTTGGCCAATAAAGGCTCTGCCACAGGCAAGGTGGGGGCCTGGGGCTGGGCTTTGGCCAGGCGGCTGGCCTCTTCGGTGGCCAGGCCCAGGCGGTTGTCAAAGTGGCGCTGCCAGGTCTGCCCGGCGATGGCCTGCAAGCGGGCCAGGGCTTCATCGGCCATGAACTCACCGCCCACGTTGCACTGGGCCACAAAGGCAAAGTCGGTTTGCAACTGGGCGTGGCGCGCGTCGCGCTCGGCCTCGCTGGAGGTGGCGTGGGCACCGGCGGCCAGGCGTTGCAGGTGGGCAATTTCGGCGTCGCGCCACAGCACCTCGAAGCGGGTGCGCACCTCGTGGATGCGGTTGTAAATGACCTCAAGCTTCGTGGCCTTGTCCACGATGTATTCGGGGCTGGTGACCTTGCCGCAGTCGTGCAGCCAGGCGCCCAGGTAGAACTCGTGGCGCTGCTCGTCGCTCATGCGAAAGTCGGCGTAGGGGCCGCTGGTGTCGGCGCACAGGCGGTCCACCAGCGCGGTGGCCAGCTCGGGCACGCGCTCGCAGTGACCGCCGGTGTAGGGGCTTTTGGCGTCGATGGCGTCGGCCATGAGGCGGATGACGGCATCGAGCAGGTCTTTCTGCGCGGCCATCAGTTGCCGGGTTTCGATGGACACGGCCAACATGCCCGAGAGCTTGTGCGTGAAGTCGAGGAAGGCGGGGTCGGCGTGGTCGTCGTTGGCCGTGTGCACCAGCACCAGCAGCCCCTGCAGCCCACCCGTGCGGCCGCGCAACTCCACGTCCACTTGCGCCAGACCGCTGCCGCCCGGCGGGAGGGCCGAGCGCCCCACCCATTCGGAGGGGTAGGGAAAATCGGCCAGAAAGTGGGCCTGGTCTGGCCCGGTGGCACTGGTGAGCTGCATGAACTGGCGCGCCTCGTCCCACAGGTAAACCGCCCCCGCGCGGCAACCTGTGGCCTCGACCAACTGGCCCAGCACCGCGTCCAGCATGCGGTCGGTGTCGGGCTCGGTGGCCATGTGTTGGCTCAGGTGCAAGAAGCGCTGGATGGTCTGGCCCATGTCGGCCATCACGCCCGACAGTTGGTTGACCTCGCGCACCAGCGTGGGGGCCTGGCGCTGCACCGAAAAATCAAACCGCGCAATGCGCTGCGCCTGGTGGGTCAGCCGGTCCAGGCTGCGCCCAATGCGCCCACCGGCCCACCACCCCAGGGGCAACATCAGCAACGCCATGCCCAGCACCAGCGCCCACAGGCGGCGGCGCTTGGCGGCCAGGTCGCCCAGCAGTTCGTCCACCGGGGCCACCACCAGCAGGGCCAGGCTTTGGCTGTGCCACACGTCAAAGGGCATGACCACCCCGAGCATTTCGCGCCCGCCGCTGTCAAAGATTTCGGCCTGGCCTTTGGGTGGGTTGGCGGTGTGCAGGGCGTGCAGCGCGGGCTCGTTGATGTCGGCCACGTGGCGGAAGGTGAACGCGTCTTCGCCTTGCACCAGCACGCGGTCCATGTCGGGGTGGGCCAACACGGCCCCAGCGGCATCGACCAAGGCAAGCTGGGTGTTGGGGGTCATGCGCATGCCGTCCAGACTCTCGGCCAGGTCGTCCAGCACCACATCGATGCCGAACACGGCGTCGCCCGCCCGGCTGGACTGGCTCAGCGTCAGCCCCACCTGGCGGGTGGTGAAAAAGACATAAGGGGCCGACAACGTGGGCGCACTGGTGCGCACCGCGCTCTGGTACCAGCCCCGGGTGCGAGGGTCAAACCGGTACGCGGGCTCTGCCCGGCGTTGCAGCAGGTTGTTGTTGGCGGTGTAAAACAAAAACTCCCCCACCAGGCGGCCCGATGCGTCTTTGGCCATGGACTGCACCAGAAAGTTGGCTTTGGGGGGCGCGTTGAAGCGCTCGCGCATGGCCGGGTGGTCCAGGGCGCGCACCAGCAAAAAAGAGCCGTCGGCGTGCGCCAGGTACACGGCCGAAATGAGGGGGTTGGCGGCCAGTTCGTCGGCCAGCACGTGCAGGCGGGCCAGGCGCTGGGCCTGGGTTTTGGCACCGGCAATGGGGTCAAAGCTGAGCTGCCGCAGCGTGGACTGCGAAGGCTCTAACATGCGCCGCGACTTTTCTGAAATGAGCAGGCCCGCGTCACGGGCCGAGAGGGCCGCCGTGTCCAGCAGGCTCTGGCGGGCTCCCACCCAGCCCATGCCCATGATGACGCTGGCCAGCAGCACCATGGCCCCCACCACCACCGAGGCAATGGAGAGCCGGATGGGCCAATCGGCGGGCCAAACCCGGTTGGTGGTCTGGCCGGACGGGCTTGAATCGCCCTGGGGCGCGGTAGGGGGTACGGGGTTCACAAATCCTCCTGGGGGTGACTGGAACGTCACTCGCCAAGCCATTGTGCCCCGCTGCGGGTGCCGCGCGCTGTGCCCAGCGCGCGGGGGTGAGGTCAGGCGCGTTCGCTGACCCAGGCCACCACGCCAGCCAGTGCCTGTGGCAGCGCCGCCGCGTTGGTGCCACCGGCCATGGCCATGTCGGGCTTGCCGCCGCCTTTGCCGCCCACTTGTTGGGCGACGAAGTTGACCAGTTCACCGGCCTTGACCTTGCCGGTGCTGTCGGCCGTGACGCCAGCGGCCAGTTGCACCTTGTCGCCATCGACCGCAGCCAGCACGATGGCAGCGGTTTTCAGCTTGTCTTTCAGCTTGTCCATGGTGTCGCGCAGCACTTTGGCGTCGGCGCCTTGCAGCACGGCGGCCAGCACTTTGATGCCTTTCACGTCCACGGCCTGCGTCAGCAGCTCATCGCCCTGGGCAGACGCCAGCTTGCCTTTGAGGGCCGCCAGCTCTTTTTCCAAGTCGCGCACCTGGCCCAGCAAGCCGTCCACACGGGCGTGCACTTCGGCAGGCGTGACCTTCAGCGTGCCCGCCACGCCGCCCAGCATGGTTTCCATTCCTTGCATGTAGGCCAGGGCGTTCAGGCCGGTGACGGCTTCCACACGGCGCACACCGGCAGCCACGCCACCCTCGGCGGTGATGGTGAACACGCCGATGTCGCCCGTGCGCTGCACGTGAACGCCACCGCACAGCTCGCGGCTGGAGCCGATGTCGAGCACGCGCACGGTGTCGCCGTATTTCTCGCCAAACAGCATCATGGCGCCGGTTGCTTTGGCGCTTTCAATGTCCATCACGCGGGCTTGCGCAGCGGCGTTGGCCAGGATTTCGTCGTTCACGCGGCGCTCGACTTCGCGGATTTGGGCGTCGGTCATGGGGGCGTTGTGCACAAAGTCGAAGCGGGTTTTCTCGGCATCGACCAGGCTGCCCTTTTGCTGCACATGCTCGCCCAGCACTTCGCGCAGGGCTTTGTGCATCAGGTGGGTGGCGCTGTGGTTGCGCACGGTGGCGGCGCGGGCAGCGGTGTTCACCTGGGCGTTGACGGTGTCGCCCACGGCCAAGGTACCTTGCGTCAGCGTGCCGTGGTGGCCGAACACATCGGCCTTGATTTTGAGGGTGTCACCCACCTCGAAGCTGGCGCTGCCGCTGGTGATGACGCCCTGGTCACCCACCTGGCCACCGCTTTCGGCGTAGAACGGCGTGGTGTCGAGCACCACCACACCATTTTGACCCTGTTTGATGGCCTCAACGCTTGTTCCATCTACATAGACAGCCAGCACTTTTGCAGTTTGCTGCAATTGCTCGTAACCCACGAAGGTGTTGCCTGCGCCGGTGTACTCCAGCGCCTTGTCCATCTTGAACTTGCCTGCTGCGCGGGCCTGGGTTTTCTGGCGCTCCATGGCGGCTTTGAAGCCTTCTTCATCCACGCTCAGGTTGCGTTCGCGGCACACGTCGGCGCTCAAATCGAGCGGGAAGCCATAGGTGTCGTGCAGCTTGAAGGCCACGTCGCCGGGCAGCACGGTCACACCGCCAGACAGGGCGCTGTCCAAAATCTCCATGCCGGTGGCCAGCGTTTCGTAAAAGCGCTCTTCCTCGGCCTTCAGGATGTCGGTGATGCGCTGGGCCTGGGCGGCCATGTTCGGATAGGCCTCGCCCATCATGCGCACCAGGTCGGGCACCAGTTTGTGGAAAAAAGGCGTCTTTTGGCCCAGCTTGTATCCGTGGCGGATGGCGCGGCGCACGATGCGGCGCTGCACATAACCCCGACCTTCGTTGGAAGGGATCACGCCGTCGCTGATCAGGAACGAGGTGGCGCGGATGTGGTCGGCAATCACCTTCAGCGAGGGGTTGCTGAGGTCAGCGGTGCCCGTTTCGCGGCCAGCGGCCTTGATGAGCTGGTCAAAAATGTCGATTTCGTAGTTGCTGTGCACGTGCTGCAGGATGGCTGCCAGGCGCTCCAGGCCCATGCCGGTGTCCACGCAGGGCGCGGGCAGCGGGGTGACGGCACCGGTTTCGTCCATGTTGAACTGCATGAACACGTTGTTCCAGATCTCGATGAAACGGTCGCCGTCTTCATCGGGGCTGCCGGGAGGGCCACCGGGAATGTGGTCACCGTGGTCGTAGAAAATTTCGGAGCAAGGGCCGCAGGGGCCGGTGTCGGCCATCATCCAGAAGTTGTCAGACTTGTAGCGGCCACCCTTGTTGTCGCCGATGCGGATCACGCGCTCGGCGGGCAGGCCAATTTCTTTCGTCCAGATGTCATAAGCCTCGTCGTCTTCGGCGTACACGGTGGCCAGCAGGCGCTCTTTGGGCAGCTTGTAGACCTCGGTCAACAGCTCCCACGCCCACTTCAGGCTTTCACGCTTGAAGTAGTCGCCAAAGCTCCAGTTGCCCAGCATTTCAAAGAAGGTGT
>JBASFL010000082.1:0-6196 GCA_049653005.1 Burkholderiaceae bacterium
TTGCACCAACAGCATGTGCTGGGCTTGCATGGCATCGGCCACCACAGCACGCACATGGTCGTCCAGTTCCTGCGAAACGGTGGCACAGACGCGGGCCACCAGGGCTTCGGGGTCGGTGAGCGCCAGCGCAGGCATGGCAGGCGGGACGGGCGCGGCGACTTCGGCCTGAAACGGCACCGGGGGAGGCGGCTCGGGCAAATGCACCACTTCGGTCAACGTGGGCACAAACCGGCGGGGTTCCGAGGCGGGTCGCGACGGGTCGCGGCCGGAAGGGGGCGAAAAATCGGTGGCCATCTGGGGTGTTTACCGTGCAGTGGTCATTGGGCCGGCATGGCGGCCACATCGTGTCGTTCGGGGGTCAGCCCCTGGGCCACGTAACCGCGCCAACGCTGACGGGCCGCCGCACGCGAGGGCTCGTCCATCGGCACGATTTCCACCAAGCGCTCAAACCGGCCGGCGTGTTCGGGCGCTGCGGTGCGCAGGTTGACCAGCACCTGCCCGGTGTCTTGCATCGACACCTCGGTGCACAACCGCACCGGTGAGCGGGCGGCCACATGCGCAGGGGCATTGGGGCCAGCGTGGGGCAAAAACGCCAGCGGTGCGAGGGTCCACAGGCGCTGGTCGATGTCGGCCACGTCAGCGGGGTCGGCGCACACCACCAGGCTCAGGTTGCGGGCCCGCACTTTGCGGGTCAAGCGGCACACGTAGTCGATGGGGTCGGCCACGTTGAAGTGAAAGGCAACCTGGGCCATGTGTGTGTCAGCCTTGGCTCTTTTTGGCTTTGGCAGGCTTTTCGGCTTTGTCTGCGACGGGGGCTGCGGTCTGGCCAATGGCGGCCTCGTTCAGCACGTATTGCAGCAGCAAGGGCACGGGGCGGCCGGTGGAGCCTTTGGCGGCACCGCTTTTCCAGGCCGTGCCTGCGATGTCCAGGTGGGCCCAGCACAGATCGCCGGTGAATTTTTGCAAAAACTTGGCGGCCGAAATGGCCCCGCCCGAACGCCCGGCCACGTTGCCCATGTCGGCAAAGTTGCTTTTCAGGCCTTCGCCGTATTCATCGTCCAGTGGCATGCGCCAGCACAGGTCTTGCGCCTGCTCGCCCGCGCTGGAGAGCTTGGCGGCCAGGGCGTCGTCGGCGCTGAACAAACCGGTGCGCACGCCGCCCAACGCCACCACGCAAGCGCCCGTGAGGGTGGCCACATCGATGACGCTGGCGGGGTTAAGCCGGGCGGCGTAGGTCAGCGCGTCGCACAAAATCAGGCGGCCTTCGGCGTCGGTGTTCAAAATTTCAATGGTTTGCCCGCTCATGCTGGTGACCACATCGCCCGGCTTGATGGCGCGGCCGTCGGGCATGTTTTCGCACGACGGGATGATGCCCACCACGTTGATGGCCGGTTGCAACAGGGCCACGGCCTGCATGGTGCCCAGCACGCTGGCCGCACCGCCCATGTCGAATTTCATTTCGTCCATCTCGGCGGCGGGTTTCATGGAAATGCCCCCGGTGTCGAACGTGATGCCCTTGCCCACCAACACCACGGGGGCCTGGCCCTTGGTGCCGCCGTTGTAGCGTATGACGATGAAGCGCAGCGGCTCAACAGAGCCCTGGGCCACGGCCATGAAAGCGCCCATGCCCAGCTTGGCCACCTCTTTGGGGCCCAGCACCTCCACCTTCACGTGGGGGTGTTTGTCCAATTTTTCAGCGGCCTCGGCCAGCAAGGTGGGGGTGGCGTGGTTGGCCGGGCGATTGGCCCATTCCTTGGCCAGCTCCATGCCGCTGACCAGTGCCTGGCCCTCTTCCAGCAGGCGCTGCGCCCGCTCGGAAGCGGGCATGGCCACCACCACTTTGTGCAAATGGCGGGCCTTGGGTTTGGACAACGTGGTGGTGTATTGGTAAGTGGCTTCGGCCACTGCCACCACGGCGGCGCGCGCCGCCGATTCGTTCACACCGGGCAACCCCAGAAACAGCACCGCTTTTTTCACTGAGGGCTGCTTCAGCCCGCCAAAAGCGGCCAGCATGCCTTTGCGCACGGCGGCGGCAGAGCCGTCGCCCACACGCACCAGCACCAAGCGGGTGGAGGCCACTGCGGGGCACGCCAGGGCCACCAGTTGTTTGCCCACGCCGGGTTCCAGCTCACCGGCTTTGAGCAAGGGTTGCAGCCAAGACAACAGTTTGTCGGCCCCTTGGGCCCAGGGGCCGGTCAGGGTTTTGGGCAGTGCATCGGGCAGGTGATCGGGCCAGGCAAGTACCAGGGCGTCAGCGTCGGTGGCAGCGGCTTGCGCCAGGGTCAGGGGCTTGAGTTCGAAGTCCATAATTGTGGTTTCCAGTGCCGCAAGATGTTATTCCATTCTTCTATTCGCAAAGAGCTGGCGCGCAGCTTCGGCGCCACCCTGGTGGTGCTGTTCACGATCGTGGTGACCATGATGCTGATCCGCACCCTGGGCCTGGCCACGGCCGGCAGTGTGGACCCCAAAGAAGTGGTGCTGGTGCTGGGGTACACGGTGCTGGGGCGGCTGCACATCATCCTGACCATGTCGCTGTTCATTGCGGTGGTGTCGGTGTTGTCGCGCATGCACCGCGACAGCGAAATGGTCATCTGGATGGGCAGCGGGCGCGGCCTGGCGGGGTTGCTGGCCCCTATTTTTCGGTTTGCGTGGCCCGTGCTGGCCACCGCTGCGGTGCTGGTGTTTCTGGCCTGGCCCTGGGCCAACCAGCAAGCGGCCGACCTGCGTGACCGTTTTGCCCAACGCGGCGATCTGCAACGGGTGGCCCCCGGCCAATTCCAGGAAGATGCCCAAGGCCAACGCGTGTTTTTCATCGACAAAGACACGGGGGATGGCACCGAGGGGCGCAACGTGTTCATTTCGTCCAACGGGCCACAGGGCGAAAGCACGGTGTCGGCGCGGGCCGCGCAGCTGGTGCGCCAGGGCGACGAACAATTTTTGCAGCTCAGCAACGGGCAGCGGGTGGAAACCTCGCCGGACTTGCAACGCCTGCGGGTGAGCGAATTTGAGCGCTACAGCGTGCGGGTGACCGAAGCCAGTGCCACGCTGAACCGAGACGGTGGCATGAAAACCCGTTGGACTTGGGACTTGCTGGCCAACCCCAGCCGCCCGGCCCACGCCGAGCTGGGCTGGCGCCTGGGGCTGGTGCTGTGCGCCTTCAACCTGGTGCTGGTGGCCGTGGCCATCACCACGGGCAACCCGCGCGCCGGTCGCAGCGGCAACGTGGTGTTCGCGCTGTTCGCGTTTCTGCTGTATTACAACTTGCTCAACCTGGGCGAAACCTGGGTGGCCAGTGGGCGTTTTCAAGTGGGGGCTTACCTGCTGGCCTTGCACGGCGGTGTGTGTGTGCTGGCCGGTCTGTGGCTGGCCAAACGGCATGAAAACATCAGTCTGCGCAGCACGTGGCGCCAACGCTTGGCCCCAGCCCGCAAAGGAGCGGTGGCATGACGGTGCTGCGCCGTTTGGTTTACCGCGAGGTCAGCGGGGCGGTGGCCCTGGTGACGCTGGCGTTTTTGGGTTTGTTTTTCTTTTTTGATTTCATCGACGAGCTGGGGGCCATTGGCCGCCCATCGCCCATCGACCCCAAGACCGTTTACCAGCTCAAAGACGCGCTGCTGCAAGTGGCACTGCAAGTGCCCAGCCACGCCTACGAGGTGCTGCCCATTGCGGTGCTGATTGGGGCAATTTTTGTGTTTGCACGGCTGGCACAAGGTTCGGAATACACCATTTTGCGCACCAGCGGCCTGGGGCCCTGGCGGGCGCTGCGCATGATGCTGGGCTTGGGGCTGGTGTTTGTGTCCATCACGTTTGTGGTGGGCGACTACCTGGCACCCGCCGCCGGCAAAGCGGCCCAGTTGCAGAAAGCGCAGTTCCAAGGGCGGGTCAACGTGGGGGGCTCGGGGGCTTGGCTGAAAGAAAAGCAGGCCTACAGCCAGTACTCGGTCAATGTGCTGGCGCTGAACGGCCGGGGTGAGCTGGAAGGCATTCGCATTTTTGAGTTTGACAACCAAGGCCGCCTGGTGTCACGCACCCAAGCCCAAACCGGGCGCATCGACGACGAGGGCGGCTGGTTGCTGCAACAGGTGCAACGCACCGAACTGGCACCCGGCGGGAACGGCGCAGCGGTTCAGCAGCGCACCCTGCCCAGCCTGCTGTGGCCCAACTCGCTGACGGCTGAAATGGTGTCTGTGGCCCTGTTGCGGCCCGAGCGCATGCCCACCGCCGACCTGTACCGCTACGTGCAGCACCTGGACACCAATGGCCAAAGCTCGCAGCGCTACGAGCTGGAGTTCTGGCGCAAGGTGTTCTACCCCCTCAGTTGCCTGGTGATGGTGGTGCTGGCGCTGCCCTTTGCCTACCTGCATTTCCGCTCGGGGGGCATCACGGGCTACGTGTTTGGCGGGGTGATGATTGGCATCAGTTTCTTCCTGCTGAACAACGTGTTTGGTTACATAGGCAACCTGAACAACTGGTTGCCTTGGCTGGCGGCGGCCTCGCCGTCGCTGATTTATTCGCTGGTGTCGCTCACGGCCTTTGGTTGGCTGGTGCTGCGGCGTTGACGCTTTTTTGCCCCCTCTACCCTTGCCCCTGTGAACACGACCACCCCCAAACCCAGCGCCGTGGTGCTGTTTGCCCACGGCTCGCGCGACCCTTTGTGGCGCGCCCCCATTGAAGCGGTGGCTGCCCAAGTGCAGCACACATCCCCCCACACCCCCGTGGCCTGCGCCTACCTGGAGCTGTGCGAGCCCAGCCTGCCCGACGCGGTGCAGGCGCTGGTGGACCAGGGCGTGACCCACGTTCGCCTGTTGCCCGTGTTTTTTGGCATGGGCAAACACGCCCGAGAAGACCTGCCCGAGCTGGCCCAGGCGCTGCGCGCGCAGCACCCTGGGTTGACACTCACGGTGCTGCCTGCGGCCGGGGAAAACCCGGCGCTCACCGCCCTGCTGGCCCAAATGGCGCTGGGACCCGCCGAATGAACCTGCACCAGTTCAAGTTTGTGCAGGAGGCGGTGCGCCGCAACCTGAACCTGACCGAAACCGCCAAAGCGCTGCACACCTCCCAACCCGGTGTGTCCAAAGCCATCATCGAGCTGGAAGACGAACTCGGCATCCAGATTTTTGCCCGCCACGGCAAGCGCATCCGCCGCGTGACCGAGCCCGGCCAGCATGTGCTGAAAAGTATCGACATCATCCTGCGCGAGTTGAACAACCTGCGCCGCATTGGCGACCAGTTTTCGGCCCAAGACAGCGGCACCTTGTCCATTGCCACCACCCACACCCAGGCGCGCTATGTGTTGCCCGCGCCAGTGGCCAAACTGCGCCAGGCCTACCCCAAGGTGGCCATCAGCCTGCACCAGGGCTCGCCCGACCAAGTGGCGCAAATGCTGCTGACCGACGTGGCCGACATTGGCATGGCCACCGAATCGCTGTCGCAATACGAAGACCTCATCACCCTGCCCTGCTACGAGTGGCAACACGTGCTGGTGCTGCCCGTGGGCCACCCGCTGCTGGAACGCGAGCGCCTGACGCTGGACGACCTGGACAAACTGCCCTTGGTCACTTACCACCCGTCGTTCACCGGGCGCACACGCATCGACAACGCGTTCGCCGCGCGCGACCTGAAGCCCAACATCGTGCTGGAAGCCATCGACTCGGACGTCATCAAAACCTACGTCAAGCTGGGCCTGGGCGCGGGCATCGTGGCCGAAATGGCCATGGGCGGCGACAACCGCGACCCGGACTTGGCTTCCCGCCCCCTGGGCCAGCTGTTTGGCCACAACGTGGCGCGGGTGGCGTTCAAGCGCGGGGCCTACCTGCGCAACTACGTGCTGCGTTTTGCCGAGTTTCTGAGCGACCGCCTGAGCCGCGATTTGATCGCCAAAGCCATGGACGGCCACATAGAAAACTACAGCAACCTGTAGCTGAAAACCCAATACCATCAAGCGCCAGAGGCACTTTTTATTCATATTTCATGAACGCGCCAGCCCACACCCCCACCCTGCAAAGCCGCTTGCCCAACGTGGGCACCACCATCTTCACCGTGATGTCGGCGCTGGCCGCCGAAAAAGGCGCGGTCAACCTGGGCCAGGGCTTCCCCGACTTTGACTGCGACCCCGCGCTGGTCAACGCCGTGACCACCGCCATGCAAGCCGGCCACAACCAGTACCCGCCCATGCCCGGCGTGCCCGCGCTGCGCC
>JBASFL010000083.1:0-60090 GCA_049653005.1 Burkholderiaceae bacterium
GATGTACTGGTACCCCAGCAAGGTGCCCGCCCAGGCAATGCAGCTGTGGGTGGCGTTGAGCAGGCGGATTTTGGCCTCTTCGTAGGGCTGCACCGACGCCACCATTTCCACGCCCACGCGCTCCCACTCGGGGCGGCCGGCAATGAAGTTGTCTTCAATCACCCACTGGATGAAGCTTTCGCCCATCAGGGCGGCGGGGTCGTCCACCCCGGTGGCGGCTTTCACGCGGGCCACCACATCGGGCGTGGGGCGGGGGGTGATGCGGTCCACCATGGCATTGGGGCTGGTGGTGTGGGCCTGCACCCAGGCCAGCAGGTCGGTGTCGCCCAGGGCTTCGATGAATTGCAGCAAACCGCCGCGCGAGCGGTCGCCGTTGTGGCGCAGGTTGTCGCAGTTCATCAGCGTGACGGGGCCGCTGTGGGCCCGCATGCGGGCGCGCAACAGGGTGACCAGGCCACCGTAAATGGTGTGGCCTGCGCCACCGGCCTTCACCGCCGCCAGGTCGGCCCGAAGGTCGGGGAACGTGGCCCAGTCGAGGCGGTTTTGCGCGTCCAGGTAATACCCGGCTTCGGTCACGGTGAAAGAAATGATGCGGGTGGCCGGGTCGGCCCCCACCGCCACCAAGGGGGCCAGGTCTGGCTGGTAAGTCAACACCTGCTGGATGGAGGTGATACGGGTGTAGGCCCGCTCACCCTGGGGCGTGACGGTTTCCAGCGTGTAGGCACCGCCTTGTGCCTGCAAGGCGGCAATGGTCTCGGGCATGTCGGGGCGCAGGTTGCCACCGGCCAGGGCCCAGCGGGTGTCGCCCAGCTCGCGCAGCTGGTGCACGTACACGGCTTGGTGGGCGCGGTGGAAAGAGCCCAGGCCCAGGTGAAGAAGGGTGTTCATGCGGGGTGTCCTTTCAGGGCTCAGAGGTCGAAGTTCGTGGGCATCATCACCACGTCGCGGATGGTCATGCCGCGTGGGCGGGTGAGCATGAAAAGGACCACGTTGGCCACCTCTGCCGCCTCGATCAGGCTGCCGTTGGCCTTGGCTTCAGCCAGCTTTTCTGCGGGCCAATCGGCCAGCAGCGAGGTGATGACCGGGCCGGGCGAAATGGCGCCCACGCGGATGCCGTGTTTGAACACCTGGCGGCGCACGGTTTGCACAAAACAGTTCACCGCCCATTTGGACGAGGCGTACACCGGCTCCCAGGGCGTGGGGAAATGCGCGGCCAGCGAGCTGGTGACGATGATGTCGCCCTGCCCCCGCTCGATCATGTGGGGCAACACGTTGTGCACGTTTTTCATGACCACGTTGACGTTCAGGTTCAGCATGCGGTCAATGGCGTCGGGGTCGGCGTCCACCAGGTCGCCGCCCACGTACAGGCCGGCGTTGGCGTGAAAAATGTCCAGCCGCCCGGCAAGTGCCAGGGTGCGCGCCAGCAGCGAGTTGCATTGCTGGGGGTCGAGCAAATCCAGCACCAGGGGCAGGGCCGCAGGGCCCAGGGTTTCAGCGGCACGTGCCAGCGCGCGTTCGTCGCGGTCCACCAGGACCACTTGCGCCCCCGCTTCAATCAGGGCCTGGGCGCTGGCAAAACCAATGCCGGACGCGGCACCGGTGACGGCGGCCACCTGGCCGTGCAATGCGGTTTGAAATGTCATGGGGTGGGTGAAAAGGTTGGGGCCACAAGGCGGGCGGGTCAGGCGTGTGTGTGGGTGACCACACGGCCAGCGGGGTCGAACCAGTGGGCGTGTGAGGTGTCGATGTCCAGGCTCACCGACTGGCCCGCGTGCAGGCCGGTGCGTTCGTTCTGGCGCGCCACAAATTGCGCGCCCGATGGGGTGCTGACGTAAATGAGCGTTTCGGCCCCCAGCGCTTCCACCAGGTCCACGGTGCCGGGCACCGCCGTGGCACCCACGTTGCGCACCGCCACGTTTTCCGGGCGCAAGCCAATGGCACCGCCCACCGCCGCCGCCGGGGCCTGCTGCTGCACCACGGCAGACACCTGTTGCAGCGGCAACACGTTCATTTGCGGGGTGCCAATGAATTGCGCCACAAACTGGTTGGCGGGTTTGTCGTACAGCTCAAGGGGTGTGCCCACCTGCTCGATCACGCCGTCGCGCAGCACCACCACGCGGTCGGCCAGGGTCATGGCTTCCACCTGGTCGTGCGTCACGTAAATGGTGGTGGCCCCCAGGTCGCGGTGCAGCTTGGCAATTTCCACGCGGGTTTGGCCGCGCAGCGCGGCGTCCAGGTTGGACAGCGGCTCGTCAAACAAAAACACCTTGGGCGAACGCACGATGGCGCGGCCAATGGCCACCCGCTGGCGCTGCCCGCCCGACAGGTCTTTGGGCGTGCGCTGCAAATATTGCGTGAGGTTCAAGATGTGGGCGGCGTTTTGCACCTTGTCTTCGATCACCTTCGGGTCCACCTGCGCCAGCTTCAGCGCAAAGCTCATGTTTTCGTACACGCTCATGTGCGGGTACAGCGCGTAGCTTTGAAACACCATGGCCAGGTCGCGTTTGCTGGACGGCAGGTGGGTGATGTCTTTGCCGTCCAGGCTGAGCTGGCCACCGTCGATGTGTTCCAGCCCGGCAATCAGGCGCAGCAGGGTGGATTTGCCACAGCCCGAGGGGCCGACAAACACCACGAATTCACCCCGGTTGATGGTCAGGTCGATGCCTTTGATGGCGCGGTGGTCACCGAAGAACTTTTCGATGCCTTTGAGTTGCAGGTAAGCCATGGTTTGTGGTCTTGAATGGGTTTACTTGACGGCACCAAAGGTCAGACCTTGGACCAACTGTTTTTGGCTGAACCAGCCGAACACGACGATGGGCGCAATGGCCATGAGCGAGGCGGCCGACAACTTGGCCCAGAACAGGCCCTCGGGGCTGGAGTAGCTGGCAATCAGCGTGGCCAGGGTGCCGGCCTTGGCCGAGCTGAGGTTCAAACTCCAGAACGCCTCGTTCCAGCTCAGCACCAGGCACAGCAGGCCGGTGGAGGCCAGGCCGCCCATGCCCAGCGGCAGCAGCACCTTGAAGGCCTCTTGCCACAACGTGGCGCCGTCCATGCGGGCGGCTTCCAGGATTTCGTTCGGGATTTCCTTGAACGACGAATACAGCATCCACACCATGATGGGCAGGTTGGACAGCGTGAACACAATGACCAGGCCCAGCTGCGTGTCGAGCAGGTGGCTCTTCTGGGCCAGCACGTAAATGGGCACCAGCGCGCCCACGGCGGGCATCATCTTGGTAGAGAGCATCCACATCAGGATGTCCTTGTCGCGCCGGCCTTTGTGAAAGGCCATGGCGTAGGCCGCAGGGGCGGCAATGGCCAGGCCGATCAGGGTGGAGGCCACGCTGGTGACCACCGAGTTCCAGGCGTAGTGCAGGTAGTCGCTGCGCTCTTGCACCTCGTGGAAGTTTTCCAGCGTGGGCGTGAAAAACAGCTCGGGCGGGACCGCAATGGCCTGCAGCTCGGTCTTGAACGCGGTCAGCAGCAGCCAACCCAGCGGAAAAAACAGCAGCAGGGCCACGGCCCAGGCGGCAACGGTGCGCACCGCGTAGGCGGGCGTGTAAATGGTTTGACGTGCCATGGTGTGTGCGCCTTATTTGTCGAGGTTCTTGCCAACCATGCGGATCAGGAAAATGGCCGCGATGTTGGCCAGCAGCACCGCAAACAGCGCACCGGCCGAGGCCACGCCCGCATCGAAGTTCAGCAGCGCTTGCTTGAAAATCAGGAAGGCCACGTTGGTGCTCGCGTCGCCGGGGCCACCGCCGGTGGTGGTGTAAATCTCGGCAAACACGCTGAGCAAAAAGATCAGCTCAATCATCACCACCACGGCCACCGAGCGGCCCAGGTGCGGGATGTACAGGTAGCGCAGCTGCTGGCCGTAGTGGGCACCGTCCATGCGGGCGGCCTCCAGCTGTTCACGGTCCATGCTTTGCAGCGCGGTCATAAAAATCAGCGTGGCAAACGGCAGCCATTGCCAACTGACCATGATGATCACGGACAGCAGCGGAAAGTCGGTGAGCCAGTCCACCGGGGCGGCACCGAAGAACGCCCACACCTGCGCCAGCACGCCGTAAATGGGGTTCATCATCATGTTCTTCCACATCAGCGCGTTGACCGTGGGCATGACGAAAAAGGGCGAAATCAGCAGCACCCGCACCAGGCCACGGCCGGCAAAAGGCTCGTTGATGAGCAAGGCAATGGCCACGCCCAGCAGCACGGTGATCAGGATCACGCTGCCCAGCAGCAGCACTGTGTTCACCACCGACGTGGTGAACGACGGGTCGGTGACGAAATATTCAAAGTTTTCCAGCCCGGCAAACCCGGTCTGGTCGGGTTGCAGCAGGTTGTAGCGGATGAACGAGAAATAAATCGTCATCACCAGCGGCACGATCATCCAGAGGAAGAGCGTGGCCACGGCGGGCGTGAGCAACAGGCGCGGAAGCAGGCGGTTCATGGCAAAAGTGTCCCCACGGGTCCATACGGAAAAAGGCGCGGGCGCGCAACAACCCCGCGCCCGCGTTCGCACAAACTCAGAGACTCACTTGTAGTAACCGGCCTTCTTCATTTCGCGGTCGGCCGCCACCTGGCTGGCCTTCAGCGCCGCGTCGATGGTGGACTTGCCCGCCAATGCCGCGCTCATTTGCTGGCCCACGGCAATGCCAATGGCCTGGAACTCGGGAATGGCCGCGAACTGCACGCCCACATACGGGCTCTTGGGCAGGGTGGAGTCGTTGGGGTTGGCCGAGTCGATGGCCATTTTTTCGGCGCTGGCAAAGCGGGCCGCCTTCAGGAAGTCGGCGTTGGCGTAGGTGCTCTTGCGTGTGCCGGTGGGCACGGTGCCCCAGCCGTTGGTTTTGCCCACCAGGTTGATGTAGTCCTTCGAGGTGGCCCAGGTCACAAACTTCTGCGCAGCGTCCACTTTCTTGGTGCCCGCAGGGATGGCCAGCGACCAGGCCCACAGCCAGTTAGCGCCTTTGGGGGTGACCTGTGTGGGGGCCTGGGCAAACGCCATCTGGTCGGCCACTTTGGACTGCTTGGGGTCGCTCACAAAGCTGGCGGCAATGGTGGCGTCGATCCACATGCCGCACTTGCCCGAGTTGGTCAGCGCCAAAATTTCGTTGAAGCTGTTGGCCGCAGAGCCGGGGGGGCCGTAGTTCTTCAGCAGGTCCACGTAGAAGGTGATGGCCTCTTTCCAGGGCTTGCTTTCCAGCTGGGGCTTCCAGGTGGTGTCAAACCACTGGCCACCGAAGGTGTTGACCAGCGTGCTCAGAAACGCCATGTTGTCGCCCCAGCCGGGTTTGCCACGCAGGCAAATGCCGTACACGCCGTTTTTGGGGTCGTGGATTTTGGCGGCCAGGTCTTTGATGTCGGTCCAAGTGGGGCGGTCGGCCACTTTCACACCGGCTTTGTCGGCCAGGTCTTTGCGGTACATCAGCATGGAGCTTTCGCCGTAGAAGGGCACGGCAAACAGCTTGCCGTCCACCGACAGGCCGCTGCGCATGGCGGGCAGCAGGTCATCGGCGTCGTAGGCGGCATCGGTCTTGATTTCGGTCAGCCAGCCTTTTTTGCCCCAGATGGGGGTTTCGTACATGCCAATGGTCATCACGTCGAACTGGCCGCCTTTGGTGGCGATGTCGGTGGTCACGCGTTGGCGCAGCACGCCTTCTTCCAGGGTGACCCACTTGAGTTTGATGTCGGGGTTGGCGGTCTCGAAATGTTTGCCCAGTTTTTGCATTTCGATCATGTGCCCGTTGTTCACGGTGGCAATGACCAGTTCGGTTTGGGCATGCACCACACCGGCGCTCATCAGAGCGGCCACAAGGACGGAAGCGAGGCGAAATTTCACGTGTGTCTCCTGGATTTGGAATTGCAGCCTTGGGGAACGGGGCTTGCTGACCGTGGGGGAATTGTGGGCAAGGTGCCCTGCGCGAATGTGTACGGAAATCGGCAGGGGTTGTACTTTGTTGCAAACAAAGACTGGGAATTACCCTATAAACCGCCAGAAAGTTTGTGCGTAAGACCGAACAGCCCTGCCCTCACCCCACCAAACTGCCCCAGTCCACCCCACGCCAGCGCCTGTGTGCGCCGCGTTTGGACCGGAGGCATTCAGCCGGTGTGTTCACCCACGGCCATGGCGGCCGTGTGGTGCCCCACAGATAGTCACTCCAGCTTGATGTGGGCCTTGGCCACCAGGCGCGCATACCGTGCCTGCTCCGACTTGAGCATGGCCGCCGCGGCTTCCGGGCTGGTGGGCGCTATTTCGTTGTTTTGCTTGGCCATGGCGGCCTTCACCTCGGGGTCGTTGAACGCGGCCACCACAGCTTCGTGCAGGCGCTTCACCTGCGCGGCGGGCAGGCCTTTGGGGCCGACCATGGCAAACCAGCCGCCCACGTCCACATCGGGGTAGCCCTGCTCGGCCAGGGTGGGCACGTTGGGCAAAGACGCCACGCGCTGCTTGCCAGTGACGCCAATGGCCTTCATGCGCCCAGAGGCCAGGTGCCCTTGCACGGCGGGCACGGCCGCCACGCCAAAGTCCACCTGCCCGCCAATGATGTCGGTCATCATGGGGCCCATGCCTTTGTAGGGCACGTGCTGCACCTTCACGTCCATGGCGTCCACCACCATTTCCCCGGCCAGGTGGATGATGGTGCCGTTGCCGGAAGAGCCCATGTTGTATTTGCCCGGATCGGCTTTGAGCTGGGCGTGCATTTCTTTGGCACCAGCCCCTGGGAATTTGGCCGGGTTGGCCACCAGCACAAAGGGTGTGGCCCCCACCACGCTGATGGCGGTGATGTCGTTCAGGCTGTCGTAGGGCAGGCTTTTGAACACGCTGGGGTTGACCGCGTGGTTGTTAGACAAAAAGGCCACCGTGTTGCCGTCGGGCGCGGCTTTCACCAGCGCAGAAGTGCCGGTGATGCCGCCCGCACCGGGCAGGTTTTCCACCACCACGGCCTGGCCGCCCAAGGCTTTGGACAGCGCCACCTGGGCCGAGCGGACGATCACGTCCACCCCCGAGCCCGCCCCCACGGGCAATATGACGCGCAGCGGCGTGGACGGCACCTGAGCCCACACGGCGGTGGGGCCGAAGCAGGCAACAGCGGTCAGGGCACTGGACGCGGCCAGGGCCAACAGGTTTCGACGGGGCAAGTTAAAAGGTTTCATGGCATGTCTCCGGGGTGGTTTTTGTCAAAAATCAGTGAAGTTCAGTGGGCCGTGGCACGCAGCCCGGCCAGCACCTCGTCGGTGTGTGCGCCCACGGCGGGCAGCGGGTGGCGCACACCGGGGCGGCGGCCGCCCATCAGCAGCGGCAGCAGCACCACTTGGGTCTCGCCGTCTTCGGTTTGCATGGGCACCAGGCCCCCGCTGGCCGTCAGGTGTTCGTCGTTCACCAGCTGGTCGGGGCGCACCACCTTGGCGTAGGGCAGCCCGGCGGCTTGCAGCTGGGCGCACAGGGTTTCCAGGTCGTGGTGCTGAAAGGTGTCGGCCAGCTTTTTCAGCAATTCAGGGCGCACGGCCACGCGCTGGGCGTTGGTGGCAAGCGCCGGGTCGTGGGCCAAATCGGGCCGGTCAATCACCTGGCACAGCGTGGCAAATTGTTTGTCGCTCACCGCGCCCACAAACAGCTGCTCGCCGCCCGCCACGGTGAAGGTGTCGTACACGCTCCAGGCCGAGATGCGCGACGGAAAGGGGGGCGGCACCTCGCCCGTCATCTGGAACTGCTGCATGTGCTGCGAGGCCAGCAGGCAGCAGTTTTCAAACAGCGCGCTTTGAATTTCCTGCCCCTGGCCGGTGCCGCCTTCGCGGTCGCGTTCGCGCAGCGCGGCCAGCACACCAATGGCGCCGAACATGCCGCCCATGATGTCGTTCACCGAGGTGCCCGCGCGCAGCGGGCGGCCCACCGGGCCAGTCATGTAGGTGAGGCCCGCCATGTTTTGCACCACCTCGTCCAGCGCCAGGCGGCTTTCATACGGCCCGGGCAAAAAGCCCTTGTGCGACACGTAAATGAGTTTGGGAAAACGCTGGCGCAGTGCCTCGCTGCCCAGACCCAGCTTGTCCATCAGGCCAGGGCGGAAGTTTTCCAGCAACACGTCGCACTGGCCGATCAGTTCCAGCGCGTTGGCCAGGCCTTCGGGGGTTTGGATGTCCAGCACCACGCTTTTTTTGTTGCGGTTGAACGACCTGAAAAACCCGATGCCCAGCCCCGGCAGGTGGCGGGTTTTGTCGCCACCGGGGGGCTCGATTTTGATGACCTCAGCCCCCAGGTCGGCCAGGATCATCCCGCAAGTGGGGCCCATGACCATGTGGGTGAATTCGACGACGCGCACGCCTTCCAGCGGCAGTCCAGAGGGGTTTGTGTTCATGTGTGGCAAGAGTTGTTCGGCATTTAAACCATAGCTGTCAGCGCAATACCATCAAGCGCTGGAGGCATTTTTTACTTAAAAATCTTGGGCAAACCCGCACGCCACAGCGCGCCATGGGTTTGTTCGCCCGGCAGCCAGCCCACCACCCGCTGGCGCAGCGCCAGCAACTGGGGCAGGTCAATGCCGGTGGGCACGCCAGCGGCCTGCAACATGAAGGCCAGGTCTTCGGTGGCGGCGTTGCCGCTGGCACCGGGGGCGTGGGGGCAGCCGCCAATGCCGGCCAGCGAGGCGTCAAACCGCGTCACGCCCACTTGCAGCGCGGCGAACACGTTGGCCAGCGCCAGGCCCCGGGTGTCGTGGAAGTGGCCGCAGCAAAAGCGGTCGCCTGCCAGCTTGAGGGCTTGCTCGAACAAGCGGCTGACCGAGGCCGGGTCGGCGTAGCCCACGGTGTCGGCCAGGCTGACGCGGTCGGCCCCGGCGTCGAGCAGCGCGGCCATGAGGCGCAGCACCTCGGCGGGTGCCACATCGCCTTGCAGGGTGCAGCCAAAGGCGGTGCCCACGCCGCCTTCGATCAGGGTTTGGGAACCGGCTGCATCGCGGGCGGCGCGGATGCGGCGCATCTCTTCCACCACCTCGTCGGGCGTTTTGCGCAGGTTGGCCAGGCTGTGGGCGTGGCTGGCCGACAACGGCAGGATCATCAGGTGCGCGCCGCACTCAATGGCCCGCTCGGCCCCTTTCAGGTTGGGCACCAGCACGCTGGCCTTCAGCCTGGGCAACGTCAACGCGTGGGCCAGCACCTCGGCGGTGTCGGCCAACTGGGGCAACAAACGGGCGGGCACAAACGAGCCCACCTCGATTTCGCGCTGCCCGGCAGCGAAGGCGGCACTGACCCACTCGCATTTGAGGGCGGTGGGCAACACGGTCTGGATGCTTTGCAGGCCGTCTCGCAGGCCCACTTCGCGGATAACGGCTTGTTTGGGAAGTGATGTCATGCCGGGCAGTTTATGATTTCCATATAGAACATCAAGTGAAGCTTTGGCACCATATAAATTCCAAACAGGAACTCAAATAAAGGGTTAACCCCATGCGCGACCTCGACCTGAAAACCCTGCGCCTGAGGGTGCTTTGCCCGCTACGTCAGTACAATGTCCGGACGAAACACAACACCCCACACACCGAAAGGCCCCTGCCATGACTGTCAGCCTTGCATCTAAATCCGAACGGATAGACGTTCGGGCCACCCGGCCCGTCAAGCAATTGCTGCAAGAAGCGGCACGGGCCGCGCACAAAAACGTCAGCGAGTTTTTGCTGGATGCAGGCATCGTGGCCGCGAACCAAATGCTGGCAGACCGGCGGCGCTTTGAACTGTCCACCGAACAGTGGGAGGCTTTTCAGGCGGCCCTTGACCAGCCCGTGGCCCCCAAGCCCCAGCTGAAAAAGCTGCTGGAAGAACCGGGGCTGCTCGGTTGAAAGCCCCACACTTCACCCCCATCCGAAAGCTGCTGGCCACCGACCGCTCTGACGCGTTCGACTGCGGACAACCCGCGCTGAACCAATACCTGCAGCGCTTTGCCTGGGCCAACCAGCAATCTCACAGCGCACAAACCTACGTGGAGTGCCACCAGCAGAACGTAGCGGGGTTTTACAGCCTGGCGGTGGGCAGCGTGGCACCCAGTGCAGCAGCCCCCCGGGTGACCAAAGGCATCCCGCATCACCCGGTGCCGGTCATGCTGCTGGCCCGGTTGGCCGTTGACCTGCCACACAAGCGCTTGGGACTGGGCAGGGCCTTGCTCAAAGACGCGTTGATTCGCACCGCCCGGGCGGCTGACATCGCCGGTATCCGGGCCTTGCTCGTGCACGCCAAAGACGACGCGGCCCGGCATTGGTACCTGCAGTGGGAGTTCGAACCCAGCCCCAGCGACCCCTTTCACCTGTTTTTGCTGATGAAAGACCTCAAAGCCATGTTGCCCACCGCACCCTGAGCCAACCCCATGCGCGACCTGGACCTGAAAACCCTGCGCCTGCTGGTGGCGGTGTGCGACCACGGCAACATGAAAGACGCGGCGGCGCAAGAGCACATCGAGCCCTCGGCCATCAGCAAACGCATCGCCCAGCTGGAGCACACGCTGGGCACGCCCGTGCTGGTGCGCGGGCGGCGCGGCGCGGTGCCCACGCCCGCAGGCCAGGCCCTGCTGGAGCACGCGCGCACGCTGCTGTTCACCCTGGACCGCATCGAGGCCGACATGGCCGCCTTCAAAGGCGGGGTGAAGGGCCAGGTGCGGGTGGTGGCCAGCGCGTCGGCCATTGCCGAATCGCTGCTGGACGACCTGGCCGCCTTCATGCGCGAGCCGGTGCACCAAGACATCAAGGTGGACATTGAAGAACGGTTTTCCAAAGACATCGTGGCGCAGGTGCGCGAAGGCACGGTGTCGCTGGGGGTGTGCTGGGGCAACATCGACTTCGGCGGGCTGGAGCACCGCCCTTACCGCCGCGACGAACTGGCCCTGGCCGTGCCACGCGACCACCCGCTGGCCAGCCAGGCCGCCGTGTGGTTTGAAGATACCCTGGCCTACGAACACGTGGGCCTGCAACCCAGCACCGCCGTCTACACCATGCTGCACCGAGCCGCCCAGAAGGCGGGGCGCACCATGAGCTACCGGGTGCTGGTGTCCAACTTCGACGCGGCGTTTCGCGTGGTGGGGGCCAACCTGGGCATCAGCGTAGTGCCCCGCGAGGTGAGCCAGATGTACGTGTCGGCCGGTCAGGTGCGCATGGTGCGCCTGCTGAACGAGTGGGCCCCGCGCGAATTCGCCATCTGCTTTCGCCGCCAAAGCGACCTGACCCCGGCCGCCGCCCGGCTGCTGGACTACCTGTGCGCGCAGGCTGAAGCAGTCGCCCTCACCGCATCTCAAACAGCTCCTGGTGAAACCGCGCGGGGGGCAACCCCAGGGCGGCCAGGCCCGATTTGAGGGCCTTGCCAAAACCAGCGGGGCCACAAAACCACACGTCGGCCTCTTGCCAGCCGGGCACCTGGCTGGCCAGACGGCTGGCGGTCAGCAGGCCGTCGCGGCTGTCCAGCATCACATGCAGCGTCACACCCGCCGCCTTTGCGTCGGCCTCCAGCAGGGCCATGGCCTGGGGGTCGAGCACGGGGGTGGTGTGAAACAGGTCGATGGCTTTGCCATCGCTGTGCCCGGCCAGCACCTGCATGCGGGCCACAAACGGCGTGATGCCAATGCCCCCGCCCACCCAGATTTGCCGCCGCGCCGCGCCCTGAAAATCAAACCGGCCATAAGGCCCTTCCACCGTGATGGCATCGCCCACGCGCACGCGCTGCGCCAGGGTGCCGGTGTAGTCGCCCAGCGCTTTGATGGTGAAGCCCAGGCGGCCGTCGCCGCCCCAGGCCGAGGTGATGGTGAACGGGTGCGCGCCCTCCCCTTTGTGCAGCGACACAAACGCAAACTGCCCCGCCCGGTGGCCCGGCCAGCCGGGCTGAAGCTGTGCCTCCACCCGCAGCACGGCCAGGTCGGGCAAGGTGTGCACGGCGCTCACTTGGCCCGCCACTTGGCGGTGTGTGCCCACATGCCCCCGCAACACCCGCACAGCGGCGTAAGTGCCACCGGCCATCAGCACGGCCATGGTCACACCCAGCCCGCTGGCCCAGTGGTCAAACGCCAACAACACCACCGAGTGGGCCACCAACGCCAGGTGGGCCACGGCAATGAAGTGGTGGGTTTTGAAAAACCAGCGGTACGGCAAGCGCTTGACCAGCGCCAGCACCATCAGCAGCGCGGCGGCGTAAAACGCCCACTCGCCCACGCCCTCGGCCAGGCCGCGCTGGGCGCCCAGCCACTGCTGCAAACTGCCTTCGGGCAGCAACGGGCGCGGGCCCCGCACCGGGCGGGCCAACCAGCCCCAGCCCACCGCCCACTTGGTGCCCTGGGCCAGCAGCCAGTGGCTGACCGCCAGCACCAGCCCCGCAATGCCCAGCCATTTGTGCAGGCGGTACATCTTGTCCAGCCCGCCCAGCGCGGGCTCCAGCCACACGGGGCGCAACGCCAGCCACATGGCCAGGCTCATCACACCCATGCCCAGCACCCCGCTGTATTGCACCAGCACGGCGCGCCAGGCAAAAAAGTGGGGCAAGGCCGCCCAATCGGTGGTGTCGGCCAGCCACCAGAGGGCGGACAGGGCCAGCAGAAAAAGCCCCAGGGCGGTTTTGATGGGTTTCATGGCGTTCGGCTCAAATCAAGGGTTAACCCGAATGAGTGTGGCTTCGCCACGTAACGCGCCGGTAAACGCGCCGCATCTGGCCGGCAAAACCCCGCCACAACGCCGCCCGCGCGCCGCACCGGCGTGGCGGGTGACCACCTGCACAGGTAAGCTTGGTTTTTAGGGCAGCCCGCCCCGTTTGACGTCTGTTTCAACCCCATGACCACTTTGTTCCCCACCGACACCTTGCTGGCCTACCTGGTTGCCGTTCTGGTCGTGGTGTTTGCGCCCGGGCCCGACAACATACTGGCCATCAGCCGGGGGCTGAGCCAGGGGCGGCTGGCCGCCGCACTGTCATCGCTGGGCGCGGGGCTGGGCATCATGGTTCACGCGGTGGCGGCCACGCTGGGGCTCACCCTGGTCATTCAAACCTCGCCTCTGGCGTTTTGGGCCATCAAGCTGGCAGGGGCAACCTATTTGCTGTGGCTGGGTGTGAAAGCCTTGCGCTCCAACAGCCTGATTGCGTTCACGCCCGCCGCGCGCCAGCCGCTGGCCAAGGTGTTTGGGGTGGGCCTGTTGTCCAACGTGCTGAACCCCAAACCGGGGCTGTTTGTGCTGGCCTTCATTCCCCAGTTTGTCGACGCCACCCGTGGCCCGGTGGCCACCCAGATGCTGGTGTACGGCGGCATTTTTGCGGTGCTGACCGCTGTGGTGTTTTCGGTGCTGGGGGCGTTTGCATCGCGCCTGTCGGGCTGGCTGGCCCAGCGCCCGCGCGCCACCACTTGGCTGAACCGGGGCGCTGGCGCCACGTTTGTGGCAGCGGGTTTGTCCATTCTGGCGCTGGACAGCCGCCGTTAAGCCATCAGCTCCCAGCGGAAGTGGTCTTCCAGGTACTCGCCGCCGCCCAGTTTGTCGCCATCGGGCTCGCGGTAGCGGCCTGAGGTGTCACGGGCCACCCAGCGGCCCACGGCGGGGGCCAGCCACAACACGTCGCGCCGCACGGTTTCAAGCCGGTTCACGTCCCGGTGCTGCAAGCGCACCAAACGCTCCACGCGCACGGTGTCGAAGGTGCCCGCGGGTACGGTCACACGTTCCCAGCCTACCACGGCGGTGTGCACCTGCACCCAGAAACGGTAGCTGCCGCCGTCTTCACGGCCGTGGGTGTTGACGCGTTGCACCTGCCCCACCGCCAGCGCGGTGGGCCACAGGGGCACGGGGTGTTCCAGGTTCAGGGGGTAGTCCCACACGGGGTCGCGCAGCAGTTGGCCCCAGGTGCTGTGCCGCTCTGCGGGCAAGGGTGTGGTGCCTGCCTGGCGCTCCACCACCACGCCACCGCCCGAAGCAGCCACCGCGGCCACAGTTTCCCGCACCACGGCCACTTCGCTGCCATTGAAGTGGTTCAGCTGCCGGTACGTCCAGGTCTGGCCCACCTGCGGGAGCCGCAGCGCGGGCACACCCGGCGGGGTCGCCAGGGCTTGGGTGGTCAATGGGGCCAGCGGCTGGATGGCGCAGCCCACGGGGGCAGCGGCCAGGGCCAGCAGCAGGTGGCGGCGGGTAGGGGAATGGGTGACCATGGACATGGGGCGGATCTCCGGTGCGCCCATGCCACTGCACAGGCTTACTTCTTGGTGCGGATTTTGACCAGCTCGGCCTGTGTTTCGTTCCACAGGTCCATGCCCACGCTGGCGCCGATGGAGGCGTACACCCGCGTCAGGCTGCTGCGCATGCGGGTGGCTTCGGCGGCAGACAGCTCGTTCACCTGCATGCCTTTGCCTTTGAGGGCGTCCACCGCGCTGGCGGCTTCGGCGCGGGTGTCTTTGCGTTCAAAGTCGCGGCTGGCCACGGCGGCGTCGGTCAGCACCTTCTGTTCGGCGGCCGACAGCTGGTCCCACCACTTTTTGCTGACCAGCACGATCCAGGGGCTGTACACGTGGTTGGTGACGGTCAGGTACTTTTGCACCTCGTAAAACTTGCTGGACAAAATGGTGTTGAAGGGGTTTTCTTGCCCGTCCACCGTGCCGGTTTCCAGTGCGCCAAACAGCTCGCTGAAGGCCATGGGCACGGCGTTGGTGCCCAGGGTTTTGAAGCTGTCCAGGAACACGTTGTTTTGCATCACCCGCAGCTTGATGCCGCTCATGTCTTCCATTTTGTTGATGGGGCGCTTGCTGTTGGTCAGGTTGCGAAAGCCGTTTTCCCAGTAGGCCAGGCCCACCAGGCCTTTTTCTTGCAGCTTGGCGCGCACTTTGTCGCCAATGGGGCCGTCGAGCAGGGCATCGGCTTCTTTGGCGTTGCTGATGAGGAAGGGGGTGTCCCACAGCGCCATTTCTTTGGTGATGCCCACCAGTGTGGCGGTGGAGCCCACCATCATTTCCTGCGCGCCGCCAATCAGGGCCTGCTGCATTTGGGTGTCGGCCCCCAGGGCGGCTGCGCCAATGGCGCGCACCTTCATTTTGCCGCCCGAGGCTTTTTCCACCGCCTCGGCAAACACCTTGGCCGCACGGCCCTGGTTGCTTTGCTCGTTCAGGCCGTAGCCAAAACGGATGAGGCGGGGCTTGAAGTCTTGCGCCACCGCGTTGAATGAGGCAGTCAGCGTGAGGGCGGCAGCGGCGGCCACCAGGGTTCTGCGAAGAAAGGTCATGGTTGTGTCTCCAGGGTCAGGGTTTGGGGTGAAAAACGGACGAAAACTCAGCGCATCCACGCCACCGGCGCGGTCACGATCTGGGGGAAGGCCACGAACGCGGCCAAGATGGCGGTGTAGGTGAACAGAAACGGGTTCACCCCCTTGATGACCTGGTACAGCGACAAGCGCCCCACCCCGGCCACCACGTTCAGCACCGTGCCGACGGGCGGGGTGATGAGGCCAATGGCCCCGTTCAGCACAAACATCAGCCCGAAGTACACGGGGTCAATGCCCGCCTTCACGGCAATGGGCAGCATCACGGGGGCAAAAATCAAAATGGTGGGGGTCAGGTCCAGGGCGGTGCCAATCAGCACCAGCGTCACCATCATCACCAGCATGAGCAGACGCGGGCTTTCCACCAGCGGGCCCAGCCAGCCGGTGAGCACGCTGGGCAAATCGGCCAGGGTGATCATGTAGCTGGCCACCTGTGCACCTGCGCACAAAAACATGACGATGGCGGTGGTTTTGGCCGCCCGCACCAGCACGCCGCCCAGCTCGGGCAGCTTCATTTCGCGGTGGATGAACAGGGCCACCACCAGCGCGTAAAACGCGGCCACCACAGCGGCCTCGGTGGGTGTGAACACCCCAGTTTTCATGCCGCCGATGATGATGATGGGCATCACCAGCGCCCAAAAGGCCTTGGCCGTGGCGCGCAGACGCTCGCGCAACGGCAAGGGTTGGCCAGCGGGCAAATCGAGGTCGCGCAGCACATAGCGCCACGCAAAAATCAGCCCCACCCCCATGATGAGGCCGGGCACGATGCCCGAGATGAACAGCGCCGAAATGGAGGTGTTGGTGGTCACCCCGTAAATCACAAACGGCATGGACGGCGGGATGATGGGCGCGATGATGCCGCCAGACGCCACCAGACCTGCCGAGGTGGCCATGGGGTAACCCTGCTGGCGCATCATGGGCAACAAAATGGTGGCCAGTGCCGCCGTGTCGGCCAAGGCCGAGCCGCTCATGCTGGCCATGAGCACCGCCGCCCCAATGGCCACATAGCCCAGCCCGCCCCGTATGTGCCCCACCCAGGCCTGCGCCATGTCGATGATGCGGCGGCTGATGCCACCCGAGTTCATCAGCTCACCGGCCAATATGAAAAACGGCACCGCCAGCAGCGGAAAGCTGTCCACCCCCGCCACCAGGTTCTGGGCCAGCAACTGGGTGTCCCAAAAGTCCAGCACCCAGGCCATGCCCGCCCCGGTCAACACCAGGGCCAGCGCCATGTTCATGCCAATGCCCATCAGCACCAGCATGCCCGCCACAAACACCACAAACGCCAAGGCTTCTGCACCCATGGGTCACTCCACTTCTGCGCCGTGACCCAGGTCAAGCGGCTTGCGTTGAACCAGCTCCCACAGCGCCATCAGGGCGATGGCGGTGGTGCACAAAAAGGCGGGCAAGGGCAGCAGCGCCGTGGGGTAACCCAGCACCACCGAATGGCTGTCCAGCCCCACCACCACCTGCTGCCAAGCCCCCCGGGCCACCAGCACACTGGCCAGCACCACCAGCAGGCGAATGACCACGGCGGCCACCGCCATCAGCGCCGGCTTCTTTTGCAGCAAGCCCACCAGCGAGGTGAAGGCCATGTGTTCGCCCAGCGGGTAGGCGGCCGTGGCACCGATGAACACCATCCACACAAACAGCAGGCGCGACAGCTCTTCGCTGGCGGGCACGCCGCTGCCAAAGCCATAGCGCAGCACCACGTTCACAAACACCGCCAGGGCCATGACGGCCAGGCACGCGCCCATGGCCACATTGGCCAAGTGTTGCAGGCGGTTTCGCGCCGGGTTGGGGTGGGTTTCAGCGGTCATGCAGCGTCTCCGGTGCGCAGCCAGGTGCTCACCTGGGTTTGAAGTTGGGCCAAGGGGCTGAGGGCATCCACCCGCAGCACGCCGGGTTCGCCCGTGGGCACCTCCAGCGTGGCGAACTGGCTGTCAATCAGGCTGGCGGAAAAAAAGTGGGCGGCACGGGCGGCCACGCGGGCTTGGGCATCGGTGCGGCCAATGTCCAGAAACACAAAACGCAGCCCCGGCACGGCGGTGCGCAGGCGCTGGCGGTAGCTGTGCTTCAGGGCCGAGCAGGTCAGCACCGCGCCCGAACCTGGGCCACCCAGGTGCTGCTGCAACTCTTGGCCCAGGCGGGTCAGCCAGCCGTCGCGGTCGGCATCGGTCAGGGCAATGCCCTGGGCCATCTTGGCGCGGCTCTCGGGGCTGTGGAAGTCGTCGCCCTCCACCAGCGGCAACCCTTCGGCGGCGGCCACGGCCGCGCCCAGGCTGGACTTGCCGCAACCGGCCACACCCATGAAAACGACTGAAGCGTTCATTCTTTGGTTAGCGCTATCTCATGAAAAAATAAAAAATGACCTGCCCGTGGAATATCCCGTCAGGCAACCCCTTTTGGCTTGAACGCTTGAAAGGGGGTTTTCAGGGAATTCCCTCGGGCGACTGGCCTTTGGTTAGCGCTATCCTAAACACCTCTGTTTCGCAGGTCACTCGGTAATTTCCCTAGCCCCCATGGCACCCACTTCCAACCGCTCCCGCGCCACAGGCCGCGTCACCCTGGCCGATGTGGCCCAACTGGCCGGTGTGAGCACCATGACCGTGTCGCGTGCGCTGCGCGGCGAACGCGCGGTGGACAAAGAGCTGGTGGCCCGCGTGCAGGCCGCCGCCGACCAGCTGGGCTATGTGCCCGACCCGGCGGCGCGTGCCCTGGCTTCGCGCCACAGCAGCCATGTGGCGGTGCTGATTCCGCTGCTGTCCAACGCGCTGTTTGTGGACTTGCTGGAGTCAGTGCAAAAAACCCTGCGCCCGGCGGGCTACCAGACGCTGATTGGCATCACCCACTACGACGCGAGCGAAGAAGAACAGCTGCTGCGCGAGCAACTGCAACACCGCCCCGCTGGCCTGCTGGTGACCGGCCTGGAGCGCAGCGACGCCACCCGCGCCTTGATGGAAAAAAGCGGCGTGCCCTGCGTGCACCTGATGGAAGCGTCGGGCCAGCCCGGCATACACAGCGTGGGGTTTTCGCAAACCGCCGCCGGGGCCGCCATGACGCAGCACCTGCTGGCCCGTGGCCGCCGCCGCATTGCCTTTGCCGCCGCCCAGCTCGACCCCCGCACGCTACAGCGCCTGGAAGGCTGGCGGCACACCCTGAAGGCCGCGGGCCTGTACGACCCGCAACTGGAATGGCTGAACCCCGAGCCATCGTCCCTGCACCTGGGGGGGCGCATGCTGGAGCAGATCGTGGCGCAGCAACCCGGTGTGGACGCCGTGTTTTTCTGCAACGACGACCTGGCCCAGGGCGCCCTGCTGGCCGCGCTGCGGCTGGGAATCAAGGTGCCGCAGCAGGTGGCCGTGGCCGGGTTCAACGACCTGACCGGCAGCGACCAAATGTGGCCGCCCCTGACCACCGTGCGCACCCCGCGCGCCGAGGTGGGCAGCGCGGCGGCCCGCATGCTGCTGAGCCTGATGGCCAAAGAACCCGTGGCCCAGCCCTGTGTGGACCTGGGCTACGAGCTGGTGGTGCGGGGCAGCACCTGAACGCCATTGCAGAACGCCACATGACCCCCACCCAACGCCCTTCTCCGCTGTCCCCCGCCCTGCTGGCCATTTTGTGTGGCGTGGTGGCGGCCCTGCACATCGGCAAGATGCCACCCGCCCTGCCCGTGCTGCGCGACGCGCTGGGCGTGACGCTGGTGCAGGCGGGCTTTTTGCTGTCCATGGTGCAAGCCGCAGGCATGCTGGGCGGTGCGCTGCTGGGCCTGGCCGCCGACGGCTGGGGCCTGCGCCGCAGCCTGTTGACCGGGCTGTGCCTGCTGTCGGTGGCCAGCTTTGGCGGCATGGCCGCACAAGCGCCCCACCACCTGCTGGCCCTGCGCGCGCTGGAAGGTCTGGGCTTTTTGCTGGTGGTGTTGCCCGCGCCCAGCCTGGTGCGCCAACTGGTGCCGCCCGCCCAACTGGCCCGCCACCTGGGGCTGTGGGGCGCGTACATGCCCACCGGCACCGCCGTGGCGCTGCTGGCCGCCCCGGCGGCCATGGCCGTGGTGGGTTGGCAGGGCTTGTGGGGCGGTTTGGGTGCGCTGTCGGCGGGCATGGCGGTGTGGGCGTGGCGCGCCATTCCGCCGGACGCGCAACGGGCGTTGGCCCAGCCCGCAGCGGCGGCCACCCCCACCGACACCTGGGCCCAGCGCCTGCGCCTGACGCTGACCAGCCGGGGCCCCTGGCTGGTGGCGGTGGCGTTTGCGCTGTATTCCAGCCAGTGGCTGGCGGTGGTGGGGTTTTTGCCCTCGGTGTACGCCCAAACCGGCTTGAGCGGCCCGGTGGCCGGGGCGCTGACCGCGCTGGTGTGTGCGGTCAACATCAGCGGCAACGTGGGTGCGGGCCATTTGCTGCACCGCCATTGGCCCCCGCAGCGCCTGCTGGCGGTGGGGTTTGTGGCCATGGGCGTGACGGCCTGGCTGACTTTCAGCCCCCTGACGGCCCACACCCCCGTGCTGCGCTACGCAGCCTGCCTGGCGTTTTCGGCGCTGGGCGGGCTGGTGCCGGGCACGCTGTTTTCACTGGCGGTGCGGGTGGCCCCCAACGAGCGCACGGTATCCACGACCGTGGGCTGGATACAGCAGTGCTCGGCCACCGGCCAGTTTGCTGGCCCGCCCCTGGTGGCCTGGCTGGCGGCGCAAGCGGGCGGCTGGCACCTGACCTGGCTGGCCACCGGCACGGCCTCGCTGCTGGGCCTGGGGTTGGTGGGGCTGCTGGCGGCGCACCCCGCCGTTAAAAAACAAGAGTGAACTGTTTAATAAACACGAGCGGTGGAAGGCTATTTTTTATAAAAAACTTGCCAATACCGCCAACCGAGCACGCCATACACCCCGGCCAGTGCCAGGTAGTTGATGGCAATGAACACGGGCGTGTTCCAGGCCACACCGTCAAAACCGCGCTGGGTCAGCGGGTAGAGCACGGGTGAGGGGTAAAAGTCGGCCGAGTGGCTGAACACATCCACCACGATGTGCGCCCACCAGCCCGCCAGCGGCCACCAAAACCGGCCCAGGGCGACCCAGCTCAACCCGGTGACGACACCGGCCACCAGCGCGCTGTGCATGACGCAATGCAAATGGTGGGTGAGCAATGCCAGTGCGGGCTCGAACACCGGCTCGGCCCCCGGCAGCCCGTTGATGTAGGCCAGCACCACCGCCATGTCTGTGGCACGAAACAGCACCCAATACAACAAGGGCAGCAGCTGCACCAGGTCGGGCAACACGGTCAGGCCCACGGCCAACGCCACGGTGCGCCCGCTCAGGGGCCGGTGCCGGTGCAGCCACGCGGCCCCCGCCCCCACCCACAAACCGTGCGCAACGATGTCCATGCGTCAGGCGGGCGACGCAGCCCTGCTCACAGACCGGGCTGAATGTCGGTGACCACGTATGTGCCACCCTGGTGCACCACCTTGAACCGCACCTTGTCGCCCACCTTCAGGGGGGTGAGCAAGGCTTTGTCGGCGGTGAACACCATGGTCATGGGGGGCATGTCCAGGCTTTTGATGGGGCCGTGCTTCAGGGTGACTTTGCCGGTGTCCAGGTCGAGCTTGCGCACCTCGCCGTCGGTCAGGTCGGTGGCGGGGGCAGCGGCTTGGACTGCGGGCGCGGCGTGGTGGCTGTGGTCGGTGGCTTGCGCCCAGGCCATGGCAGAACCCGCGAGGGCAAACAACACAAGGGTTTGGCGAAAAAAGGTTTTCATGGAATGTCTGTATCAGGAGTAGCTGTTGAACACTTGGGTGCTGCCGTCTTTTTGCACCAGCAGCACTTGGTAGGCGTCGCGGCGGCCGCCGTACTCGGGGCCGTCCATGCCGGGTGAACCGATGGGCATGCCCGGCACGGCCAGGCCCAGGGCCTTGGGTTTGTCGGCCAGCAGGCGCTTGATGTCGCTGGCGGGCACATGGCCCTCGATCACGTAGCCCTGCACCTGCGCGGTGTGGCACGAACCCAGCTTTTGCGGCATGCCCAGCGCGGCGCGCGCAGCGGTGTTGCCTTTGTCGATGCCCACCACCTGAAAGCCCTCGCGCTCCAGGTGCGCCATCCAGTCTTTGCAGCAACCGCAGTTGGGGTCTTTCCACACCTGCACCACGGGTTTGGGGTTGGCGGCCTGGACGCCCCAAGCCAGGCCTGCGCCCAGGGCGACAGCGCCCAGGGCCAACGCGCGGCGGCGGTTGAAACCGTTGCGGTTCAAGGCAGCGCCGCTCATTTCGCCACCACCTTGACCAGGCCTTTCATACCGCCCTCGTAGTGCCCGGGCATGAGGCAGCCAAAGTGCACCGGCCCGGCCTTGGTGAACTGCCAGATGATTTCGCCCTGTTTGCCGGGGGCCAAGGTGAGTTTGTTGGGCTCGTCGTGTTCCATGTCGGGGAATTTTTTCATTTCCTCCAGGTGGTCCAACAGCTCTTTTTCGGTGCCCAGGCTCAGCTCGTGTTTGGTGGTGCCGCTGTTTTTGATGACAAAACGGATGGTTTCACCGCGCTTGACCTGGATGTTGGAGGGCGTGTAGCGCAGGGTGTCGGCCATGTCCACCGCAATGGTGCGGTTGACCTTGGCCGCCACGCCGGGTTTGCCAATGGCGGTTTCAGCGGTGGCATGGCCATGGCCACCGGCGTGGTTGCCAGCGGCGAATGCGGTGCTTGAGAACACAAGGCAGGTCATCAACAGTCGAGTTTTCATGTGTTTGCGTTGAGTAATTTGGGTTTATTTTTTCAAAAACAGTCCCGGGCGTCAGGGCTGCACGTCAAGAATGCCCATCATTCCTTGGTCCTCATGCTCCAGGATGTGACAGTGAAACATGCGCTTGCCAAGCATGGTTTGTTGAACGCGAATTCGCACCGTTTCTTTTGATCTCACATTCACTGTGTCTATCCACGCTGGGTAAGCGGACGAAGTCGTCATGCCTGAACGGGTACGGCTGACCAGCTGAAATTGATTCCCGTGAATGTGAAACGGGTGATCCATATCACCTTGGTTGTCAATGGTCCAGTCTTCCACATCGTTCAGGCGGGACACCATGTCCACTCTTGCAGGGTCAAAAGACTTGCTGTTGATGAGGAACTGATTGCCCATGTTCCCCATGCCCATGACTTCAGACAACACCACAGCTTGCGTCCTGACAGGGTTCACCAGCCCTGCAACCGGACGCAAAGCGGTTGGCAGCGTCATGGGAGTTGCCCGGCCCTCCAGTGAGGTGCTCAGAATCAGTAAATCGAGGTCGGTGGGGACCGCCGACATCATTGCACCACGGTCGTAAGCCAGCGCCTGGAGCACGTACCGCTGGTTGGCGCTTGGGCTGGTCTGCACCAATAACTCAACCCGCTGCCCCGGAGCCAGCAAAGTTTCTGTGGCCGTTTGGGGCGTTTCAAACAAACCGCCGTCTAGCCCAACCACGTTGAAAGCGTGGCCCTGCAAAGCCAGGCGCAGGTACCTCGCGTTGGTGGCATTCACCACGCGCCAACGCTCAGTTGCGCCGGGTTGCACCCGCAGCACTGGCTGGCTTACACCATTGACAAGCAGTTGATTGCCTTCCCGCCCGTTCATCATGTCCATGTTGGTGTTTGCTGCGATCTGGTTGCTGCTGTCCAGTCTCAAATCGGTGACCACCATCAATCGTTCCGTGAAGCCCGCCAAAGGGTCTACCGCTGGCCGCACCACGAAACAACCCGCCAGGCCCATGTAGACCTGTTGGTGAGTGGTCATGTGCGGATGCGGGTGATACCAGTAGGTTCCAGCACTGCCCAGTGGAAGCGTGAATGTGTAGGTTTTGCTGCCTCCCGCCGCTACGGGCTCCATGGGGTTGCCGTCCTGATCGGGCGGAATGGGCAGCCCATGCCAATGGATGGTGGACTCTTGGGCCAGCTGGTTCTGAAAAAGAATGCTGACCGTGTCACCCTCTTTCACATCGATAAGGGGACCCGGACACACGCCGTTGTAAGCCCAAACCGTGGTGGCAGGCCCTTGGGCTGCGAGCTGAACCGAGGCCGGGCGTGCGGTCAGCACGGCCGAGAACTGCCCATGCACAGAATTGGTGTTGCCCAACGCAGCAAGTGGTTTGAAGGGTTGCTCGGCGGGAAACAAAGCAGTGGGTACCGCCGCGTTTCCGTCACCACCGCCACCACAACCCAGAAGCGGCAATGCCCAGGCGCCTGCAACGCCGAGAACAACAGTACGCCGATTGATGGGTTGGGTGTTCATGAGTTGGTCTGTGAAAAATTGTTGAAAAAATGGGGCATGCAAGCGTGCCACTTTTGGTGTGTGTGCAACCCCATTTTGATTTCTTGGGTTGTCAGTTCCGATGACCTTGGTTCATCAAGGCAGTCAGCCGAGCAATTTCGTTTCCTTTGACGGCAATTTTTTTACCATCGATCGTTTGAACTGATTCACCGGAGCTGAGGTAAACGGGCCGGCCAAATTTATTTTCTTTAGACATCAAACCATCTTCAAAAACATAAAGCGTTTCACCGCCTTGCAAGGCAATGATTTGCTTGGCCTCAGATCGAACTGCATCCATTGAAAATGCAGATGTCAACATAACCAGAGAGGCGGCAAGCACGCCGATATTGCGAATCATAATAATTTCCTTTGAAATTTCACATTGCCAAAATAAACAATGCGGTACAACGTACAAGCCCAGTTTACTCAATCAATAATAACGAGAACATTGCGACCTCGTTACAATTTCGTCACTGCATAGAAAGGCAATAAATCAGCCAAAACGCAGTCTCAGTCGCCTAAAGCAGGATCAAATTATTTTTCAGATTTAATATCTGAAACAATCATCTTTCCATTCTCCTGCACAACAATGAATTGGATTTTCTGACCCACTTCAACTTTGTCCAGCAAGGCTTTTTCCCTCACCGAAAAGACCATGGTCATCCCAGGCATTTCCATGTGCTTGATTTCGGCGTGCTTGATGGTGATTTTGCCCGCTTCCTTGTCAATTTTTCGGACTTCACCATCAGTCATGCTTGGCATTGCCGCCATACCCATCTTTCCGTGATCCATGTTTGCTTGAGCGAATACAGAGCCGACTGAAAAAGCCGAGAAGACCAATACAGTTGCACTCAAAATCAGTCGAAATTTCATGATGACACCTTGTTTTTGAGTTGATGATATGCCTGATTGGAACCAAATCATTTGGCTGCCACCTTTACCTGGCCTTTCATGCCAGCTTCATAGTGACCCACATGTAAACAAGCAAAATTCACGACACCGGCCTTGGTGAATCGCCAGATCACTTCACCCTGTTTTCCAGGTTTGAGAGAAATTTTGTTGGCTTCTTCATGTTCCATATTCGGAAATTTTTTCATCACTTCATAATGCTCCTTAAGTTCTTTTTCCGTACCGAGACTAAACTCGTGGGGCACCTTGCCAGAATTCTTTACGACAAAACGAATGGTCTCGCCCTTTTTCACATACACATTCGAAGGTGTGAAGCGCATGCTATCGGCAGCGTCTACCTCAATGGTGCGCGATACTTTTGCCGCCACACCCGGTTCTCCAATAGGTGAGTCGTCATGCCCACCACCATGAGTGCCACCTGCAAAAACGACTGACGCAGACAATGCCGCAGCAGATGCAACAAAACCAGCACGCGAGAAGATATTGAATTTGAGAGATTTCATTGGATTTCTTTCAGAGTTACTTTGGCAAAAAATTGAACACAATAGGATTTCTTCAACGCAGTGATGTCAGTCAATGCGACATCCCTTTAGCGGTGGGCTTGATCACCTTGGCCGTGGCTGGGGTTGTGTCGTTGCTAGCCGCGGGACGTGGTGTTGGGGGTAGCGCGCCGTTCCATTCGTAGGCCACGGTACCTTCGGGAAATTTGTAAGGCCCGGGGTCTGAGTAGTCGCCGGGTTTCTGGTCTTCGCGCACCTTGAACACGGTGAACATGCCGCCCATTTCCAGCGGGCCAAACTGGCCGGTGCCGGTCATCATGGGGGCTGTGTTGTCGGGAATCTGCATTTCCATCTCGCCCATGTCGGCCATGCCACGCTCGCCCATCAGCATGTAGTCGGGCGCGACCTTCTGGATCTTTTTGACCAGGCCGCGGTGGTCCACGCCAATCATGGTGGGCACAGCGTGCCCCATGGCGTTCATGGTGTGGTGGCTTTTGTGGCAGTGCATGGCCCAGTCGCCCGGTTCGTCGGCCAGCAGCTCAATCTGTCGCATCTGGCCCACGGCCACGTCGGTGGTCACCTCGTACCAACGAGTGCTGGGTGGGGTCGGGCCGCCATCGGTGCCAGTTACCAGAAACTCGTGACCGTGCAGGTGGATCGGGTGGTTGGTCATGGTCAGGTTGCCCACACGGATACGCACGCGGTCGTTCAGTCGCACATTGAGCGTATCGATGGCCGGGAACACCCGGCTGTTCCAGCACCAGATGTTGAAGTCCAGCATGGTGTTCACCTTGGGCGTTTTGCTGCCCGGCTCCACGTCAAACGCGTTGAGCAGAAAACAAAAATCGCGGTCTACGTCGCTGATGTGCGGGTGTTTGGCCTTGGGGTGCGTCACCCACATGCCCATCATGCCCATGGCCATTTGTGTCATTTCGTCAGCATGGGGGTGGTACATGAAGGTGCCAGGGCGGCGGGCTTCAAACTCGTACACGAAGGTTTTGCCGACAGGAATGGCGCGCTGGTTCAAACCACCCACACCATCCATGCCGCTGGGCAAGCGCTGTCCGTGCCAATGCACAGTGGTGTGCTCAGGTAGCTTGTTGGTGACAAAGATGCGCACTCGATCGCCCTCCACCACTTCGATAGTGGGGCCAGGGCTTTGGCCGTTGTAGCCCCACATGTTGACCTTGAAGCCGGGCGCCACCTCACGCACCACGGGCTCGGCCACCAGGTGAAACTCTTTCACGCCCTGGTTCATTCGCCAGGGCAAGGTCCAGCCGTTGAGCGTGACCACGGGGTTGTAAGGCCGACCAGTTGTCGGGACCAGGGGTGGAGCGGTCTCTACCGAAGTCTGAATGACAGGTTCTGGCAACCCCGCCAAAGCGGAGCGAGACACTGCCACGCCTGCCACAGCCGCAGCCGCACCTGCGAAAAACTGACGACGTGAGTTGGGTTTTATGTTGTTGGTCATATCAATGCATCCTTTTCTTCAATGCCCAGCGGCTGGCGCGGAAGCGCTTGCGCCGCCTAACGAAACAAAACTGCTTGGTAAGCCACCTTGCAACACCCATTTCAAATCGATGTCAGCTATCAGCGCATCGCGCTGCGCATTGATGGCATCGATGGCGGCTTGAGACTGGTTGTTGGCCTCTGTCAGCAAATCCCACACGCTTTTGAGCATGCCGTTGTAGTGCAACTGGGTTTCCTGGACCATGAACTGGCGGGTTGCCAACACTTCGTTCTGGTTGCCCTGCGCCACAGCCAAACTGGCTTGGTAGGCCTCAAAGGCCAACTGCGCCGCAGCTTGTTGACGCAGCCCCTCGGCCCTGGGCATGTGGGCCTGTAAAGCTTGCAAACGTTGCGTCACATCGGCTTCGGTCAGTGAGCTGGCACTCAAAGCGGGCAAAGCATCAGGCAAGGCCACGCCCTTGGCTGTACCAGCCAGACGCAAGGTTTTCAGCAATGCCCCCTGTGCTTGTGCAGCGGCATATTGGGCCCGCCTCAAGTTCATGTAGGCCGAGGTTTTGGCCAACTGCACCTGTGTGAGTTGCAAAGCACTCCAGTTGCCGACAGCCACCATGCGTTGACCCAACTCCAAAGCGGCCTCGGTTGCGTCTGCCATGCTTCGCTGATGCCTCAGGATTTGCTGGGCTGCAACGGCTTGCAACCAGGCTTTGCGTCCTTGTGCTGCCACCTCCAGCAACTCATCCACGCCTTTCACACGGCGTTGAAGGCTGACATCAATTTCTGTCCAGCGGCCTTGCTCAACCAATCCCACATTGTTCGCACCAAAACGGGCCTGCACACCAACCAATTCACGGTGTGCAGACCACGCCATGCGCGTCGCTTGCTCCAAACTCAGGGCCGAAAACTGACTTTCGTTGGTGTTGCTGGCGGTGTTTGCATTGCCTTTGGTATTTACTCCCTCCCATTTGAGGACGTCAGCATGCCCGCGTGGAAATTCGGCGACAGCATCGTTGGCACGCTTCCAATCGGTGGGTGGGGTCGTCGGCGCAACCTGTGCCCATAAAACCATGGGCATCGCAAGCAAATGAACTGCAATCAGTCGCCGCTTGTTGAGTACTCGGGTGGGTGACATCACTTGATGAACTCCTGTTGTGAATCAATGCTGTGAATTGTTGCGAAGCCACGCTGTCATCACACCGTCTGATTCATTACATGTTTGTCATCCCGCGCGACGGGCACAGTCCACAGTGCAAACTCGGCCGCAGGAGAAAGTTTTATGAAAATTCTGATCGTTGAAGACGAGCCCAAAACCGGTGAATACCTTCGGCAAGGACTGCGTGAGGCAGGGTATTTCACAGACCTGTTCACCACCGGAGTTGATGGCCTGTATCAAGCGTTGGAAATTGATTACGACTTGGTCATGCTGGACGTGATGCTGCCCGGCATGGACGGCTGGACCTTGCTGAAAACCCTGCGCGCCCAAGGGCGGCAGATGCCCGTGCTGTTCCTGACCGCCCGCGACGAAGTGGCCGACCGCGTGAAGGGCCTGGAGCTGGGGGCCGACGACTACCTGGTGAAGCCCTTTTCGTTTGCCGAATTGCTGGCCCGCGTGCGCACCATCCTGCGCCGGGGGCGCACCGGCACCGAGCCCACCACCCTGGCCGTGGCCGACCTGGAGCTGGACTTGCTGCGCCGCCGCGTGACGCGGGCGGGCAAACGCATTGACCTGACGGCCAAAGAATTTGGCCTGCTGGAGCTGCTGATGCGCCGCACCGGCGAGGTGCTGCCCCGCAGCCTGATTGCCTCGCAGGTGTGGGACATGAACTTCGAGAGCGACACCAACGTGATCGAGGTGGCCATGCGCCGCCTGCGCGCCAAGGTGGACGACGGCTTTGAGCCCCGGCTGCTGCACACCGTGCGCGGCATGGGCTACGTGCTGGAAGTGCCGGAGGCGGTTTGATGCGACGCCTCACCCTGACCGCACGGCTGACCACGCTCTACACCCTGGTGTCGGCCGGTGTGCTGCTGGGCCTGGGCGCCCTGACCGCCGCCGCAGTGAACGCCCACTTTGTGGAACTGGACCAGGCCACCCTGCGCGACAAGGTGCAACTGATTCAGAGCCTGGGCCAGCGCTCGGCCACGCTGACCGACTTCGCCGCCCGGCTGCAAGACGTGTTGCACAGCCACGAAGGCCTGGCCGTGCGGGTGACCCAGGGCAACCAGGTGGTGTACGCCACCCCGGGCCACGCCCACCCCGCCCCGGCGCACTGGCAAACGCTGCAAACACAGGCAGAGGCACCGGGCCCCGCTGGGCCCCCACTGACGGTGCAGGCCGCGCTCGACCCCGTGCACCACACCCATTTCATGGCCCGTTTCCAGCGGATTTTGTGGGCCTACGTGGCACTGGCCACGCTGGCCAGCGGGCTGCTGGGGTGGTTGGCGGCGCGCAACGGGCTGTCGCCCCTGCGCGCCATGAAGGCCCGTGCCCAGGCGGTGAGCGCCCACAAACTGGACGAGCGCATGCCGGTGGAAGCGGTGCCAGTGGAGCTGGCCGACCTGGCCCAAAGCCTGAACGACATGCTGGTGCGCTTGCAGGCCGACTTCGAGCGCCTGTCGGCCTTTTCGTCAGACCTGGCGCACGAGCTGCGCACCCCCATCAGCAACCTGCTGACCGAAACGCAGGTCACGCTGTCGCAAAAGCGCACGGTGGACGACTACCGCAACGCCCTGGCCTCCAACTCGGAAGAGTTTCAGCGCCTGGCGCGCATGGTGTCTGACATGCTGTTTCTGGCTAAAACCGAAAACGGCCTGGCCCTGCCCCACCCCGAGGCGATTGCACTGGACACGGAAGTGGCCGCGCTGACCGACTTTTACGACGCCCTGGCCGCCGACAAACACCTGCAATGGGCCACCAGTGGCGCGGCCCAGGTGCAAGGCGACCGGCTGATGGTGCGCCGGGCGCTGAGCAACCTGCTGTCCAACGCCATCCGCCACTCGCCCGAGCGCGGGCGTGTGACCGTCCACATCCACACCGGCCCGCAGGGCACGGAAGTGGGCGTGGCCAACGAGGGCGAAGCCATTGCCCCCGACGTGTTGCCCCGGCTGTTTGACCGCTTCTACCGCGCAGACCCGGCACGCCGCCACCCCGCGTCAGACGGCGCGGGGCTGGGCCTGGCCATCACCCGCGCCATCATGCAGGCGCACGGCGGCAGTGTCGCCGCCACCTCTGGGCACGGCACCAACCGCTTTGTGCTGCGGTTTCCCCCGCCCGCACCCACTCTCCTCCCGCGCGGCGTTGAGGGCTGATCAGGGTTCGCCCCCTTTTTCAGGCCCCTCAAAATATCGTTTAATGCTTATATTCAACGAATGGAGAGTCCATGTTCAACCGCCTGTTTTCGGCCGCCCTACTCACCGGGGCTGCCGTGTTTGCCCCCGCCGCCTGGGCGGACAAAGCCGCTGCCATTGACGAAATGGAGGCCTACCTGGAGTTTGTGGACTACGGCGGCGGTGTGATTTTTGCCGAGCAAATTCCGAAAGACGAGTGGGCCAAGATGGTCGTCATCGACGCGCGCGATGCCGGCCAGTTCGCCAAAGGCCACATCCCCGGTGCCATCAACATGGACTGGCGCCAGCTGCTGGCCAAGCGCAACACCATCCCCAAAAACAAACCCGTGTTGGTGTACTGCAACACCGGCAGCCTGTCGGCCCAAGCCGGTTTTGCCATGCGCGTGGCGGGTTGGGACAACCTGCGCATCCTGCAAGGTGGCATGGAAGAGTGGAAGGCCAAAGGCGGTTTTGACGCCGCGGCCAAAGCCACCGCCCCCGCCAAGCACTGAGCCCCTCAGGCGGGTGCCACGGCGTGGCAGGCGCAGGCCTCGCCGTGTGCGGCAGACACCAGCTCGGCCAAGATGCCGCAGGCCTCGCCCGACACTGGCGGCACAGCGCAGCGGGCCCGCAACTGCACCAATTGGTTTTCCAGCGCCCGCATGCTGGCCAGGCGGGCGCGCACCCGGGCCAGCTGGGCGTCCACCAAGTCGTTCACATCGGCGCAGTGGGTGCTGGGGTCGTCCACAAAACCCAGCAGGCGCTGCACCTCGGCCAGTGGCATGTCCAGCGCCCGGCAATGCCGGATGAACGACAGGCGCTCCAAGTGGGGGGCACCGTAGTTGCGGTAACCGTTGCCCAGGCGGGCGGGCGCGGGCAACAGGCCTTGTTTTTCGTAGAAACGGATGGTGTCGGCGTCCACGCCCGTGGCGGCGGCAAGGTCTTTGATTTGCATGCTTGACACTGTAGTGGCTCCAGGGTTTTCAATACAGGCATTGCCCACCCACAGGAGCCTTTCATGTCAGCCCACTGCTGCGAACACGACACCCCCGCCCCCCAAACCGTGATCGACCTGCCCCGCTACCGCCGCGTGTTGTGGGTGGCGCTGGTGGTGAACGCCGCCATGTTTGCCATTGAAATCATCGGCGGCATTCAGGCCGGATCGCTCTCGCTGCTGGCCGACGCGGTGGACTTCGCGGGCGACGCCCTCAACTACGGCGTGTCACTGGCCGTGCTGGCCGCTGCGGTGGCCTGGCGCGCCCGCGCCGCCGTGGTGAAAGCGCTCAGCATGATGGGCTTTGGCCTGTTTGTGCTGGGCAGCGCGGTGTGGCACATGTGGCACGGCGAGGTGCCCGCAGCCGCCACCATGGGCGCCGTGGCCACGCTGGCCCTGGCGGCCAACCTGGGCGTGGCCTGGATGCTTTACGCCTTTCGCGAAGGCGACGCCAACATGCGCAGCGTGTGGCTGTGCACCCGCAACGACGCCATCAGCAACCTGGCCGTGATGGCCGCCGCCCTGGGCGTGTTCGGCACCGGCACCGCCTGGCCCGACTTGGCCGTGGCAGGCCTGATGGCCGCCCTGGCCCTGCACGGTGGCTGGCAGGTGATGCGGCAGGCGCGGCGGGAAATCGCTTCGGCCAGTGGCACCGACACAACCAGTTGCGACGTTCAATCGTCCAAAGGAAGTCACCATGACCACCAGCACTGAACAGGGTAGGCTACAAAATCTGGCACAGGCCACGCCACTTTTGGACATCGACCACCCAGCTCTGATTGAATTGGTCAGGCAAAGAGCTTGGCGAAACCTGCCGTTGTTTGAGCGCATCGGTGCGGTGTACGGCTTCGTGCGTGACGAGATCGCTTTTGGTTACAACGTCTCTGATGATTTGCCCGCCTCGCAAGTGCTGGCCGATGGCATGGGGCAATGCAACACCAAAAGCACTTTGCTGATGGCCTTGCTGCGGGCCGCTTGGGTACCCTGCCGGTTTCATGGCTTCACGATTGACAAAGCACTGCAACGCGGGGCCATCACGGGCTTGGCCTATCTGCTGGCCCCACGCAACATCATCCACAGTTGGGTAGAGGTTTGGTTTGAAAACCGGTGGGTCAACTTGGAGGGGTTCATCCTAGACAAGACTTACCTGTCTGCGCTGCAACGCCGGTTTGCCGAGGTGCCGGGCCCATTTTTCGGATACGGCGCGGCGACGCCCGATCTCCAGAACCCAGACGTGGATTGGCGTGGAGCGGACACTTATATTCAACGTGACGGAATCAATCACGACTTTGGCGTTTTTGACACGCCAGATGCGTTTTATGCCTTGCATGGCACCAACCTCAAAGGCCCCAAACGTTGGGTTTACCAAAACGTGGTTCGGCATGCCATGAACCGCAACGTGGCAGCCATCAGGGGCGATGGGCGGTGATGGATTTGTGCAACGGCCCTGCCACTAAACTACCGCCATGCGCTTTTGCTGGTTGTTGATCCTTTGTTTGCTGATGCCATTCAAGCCCACTTGGGCTGAGAACACGGCCCCGGCACGGGCGGACAACCCCGTTTTGCGCCAAGCCGCGAAAAGCCACCACGACCACTGCGTGGATGCCACCAGAGGCGACACCAAACCGGTTGCCCAGCAGCCACTGCTTTCTGACGACGCGGACTGCGGCACCTGCCATTCGGGATGCTCCGCTGTGGTGCCTGCGGACATTTCAATGACCGTGGCCAGCTTTGACGGCGCCCCGAACACAACGCACCTCTGCACCTGGGCTGCACTGCTCCACCCACCCCCTGAAAAGCCCCAGTGGCACGCCCTGGCCTGACCCAGGGCGACGACGGTACACCGCCTCTTTCGTGATCTGACCGATCACACACCACCCGATCAGCGGTGGTGGCGGCTGCGGCTTTCAACCTCGCCCCTGGACGTGTCCTGGACCCGCGCATTTGCGTGGTTCCGAGCGTTTTTCTTGGCGTTTTTTGAGGTGTGATTCATGCATTTTTTCCGTTGGCGGCGTTATCCCCGCCTGGCCTGGCTGTTCGTGGTGGGTTTGTTGGTGACCATCGACCAAACCAGCAAAACCCATTTTTCCGAGCTCATTCCGCTGGGGGCGTCGGTTGAAGTCACGCCCTGGTTCAACCTGGTTCACCTGCTGAACACCGGCGCCGCGTTTTCCGTGTTGGCCGATGCTGGGGGGTGGCAGCGTTATTTTCTAATCGCCGTGAGCTCTCTGGTGGTGGTTGCGGTGTCGTGGGTTTGCCTCATGAAGCACACGGCAAAGTTGGATCGCTGGGTGGGTGCCATGGTGGTGGGCGGTGGCCTGGGCAATTTGATTGACCGTGCGCAAACAGGTGCGGTGGTGGACTTTCTGGACGTCCACTGGCGTGGCCTTCACTGGCCGGCCTTCAACTTTGCCGATGTGTGGGTGGTGGCCGCTGCCGGGATCTGGTTGCTTGTATCGCTTCGAGCGCACTCCCCCCAGCTTTCGCCTGCTCCGAAAGCCCCCCAATGAAACGCGGCTGGACGTATTTGCTCGGTGCTTGGGCCATCGCCCTGGCATCCACCTTTGGCGCGTTGTTCATCGGCGAGGTCATGTTGATGGTGCCGTGCACGTTGTGTTGGTACCAGCGCATCGCCATGTTCCCCTTGGTGTTTGTGCTGGGCATGGCCTGTTACAGCGATGACCGGCGCGGGGCCTTGTATGCCTTGCCACTGGTGTGGTCGGGCTTGTTGCTCGCGGTCTATCACACGCTGTTGGTGGCGGGCCTGTTGCCCAAGGCCTGGGTGCCTTGCGGTGCAGGGGTGTCGTGTGCGGACCAGAAGCTTGAGATTCTCAACGGCATTCAAATTCCCTGGCTGTCTTTGGCCGCGTTTCTGACCATGGCCGTTTTGCTGGCCGTTTACCTGAGAAAGACTTCAAAATGAACTCCAAAAAAATCACTGTGGCCGTCCTATTGGCGGTGGTGGTGGCTGCGTTCCTGTTCGGCATGAACAGCTACCAACGCCGGGTGCAAAACGCCCAAGCAGAGAAAGTGACCCAACAAACCGACCGCCTGGTGCGGTTTCACTCCCCTATTTTTGGCCCCACCAACGCCCCAGTCACCATCGTGGAGTTTTTCGACCCCGCTTGCGAGACCTGCCGTGCGTTCTACCCCATGGTCAAGGAGCTGATGAAGCAATACCCCAACGATGTGCGCTTGGTGTTGCGCTACGCACCATTCCACCAAGGATCGGACCAGGTGGTGAAGTTGCTGGAAGCCGCCAAGCGCCAGGACAAATACGTTCAGGTGCTGGAGGCCATTTTGGAAGCACAACCGGCATGGGCCGACCACGGCAAACCCAACATCGAGTTGGCCTTCAAAGTGGCCGAGCAACAGGCCGGGCTTGACCTGGCAAAAGCCAAAGCCGACATGGCCAATGCGGCTGTGGATCTTGCTCTCCAGCAAGACATTCAGGATTTGACGGCCTTGGAAGTCACCAAAACACCCACCTTCCTGGTCAACGGCCGGGGCCTGCCCAGTTTCGGTTTGAACCAGTTGACCGCCCTCGTGGCAGAGGAAGTGGCGAAGGTGAAAAAGCCATGACGAATTTGGTCAGCACAACCGCCACCGGCGAACCGGACACCCTGTGCCGCGTAACCCGCCGACAAGCATTCATGGCTCTGGGTAGCGCTTGCATCGGTGGATTTGCGTTGCAGGGGTGCAGTCCAGCAGGCCCCAAGTTCACCAGCACCGACATCACTGGCTCAACCATCGGCAAAAGCCTCCACCTGACAGATCACAACGGTCAAACCCGCACGTTGGCCGATTTCACCGGGAAAACCGTGGTGGTGTTTTTTGGCTACACACAGTGCCCCGATGTCTGTCCAACCTCTATGTCCACCATGGCAGATGTGAAGCGGTTGCTGGGGGCCGATGGCGATCGCTTGCAGGTCGTGTTCATCACATTGGACCCCGAGCGCGACACCACCGCGCTGTTGAAAAGCTACATGCAGAGTTTTGATGCCTCGTTCTTGGCACTCCGCCCCACAGAAACGGAACTGAAAGGCGTGGTGACCGACTTCAAGATTTATTTCAAGCAAGTGCCGGGCAACACGCCATCGACCTACACCGTAGACCACTCTGCGGGCAAGTTCGTGTACGACGCGCAGGGCCGAATCCGGTTGTTTTCGGCATACGGCACCGCGCCAGCGGTCATTGCCGCCGACATCAAAACCTTGATGGGTGAGCGAAGCAGTTGAAAGCCTCAGCATTTCAAGCGTTCACTGCCCCAGGGCTGGTGAAGCTTTGCTTGGTGTGTGTGTTGGCGTGGGGCTTGCCCCAGGCCGACGCACGCCCCACCAAGCAAAAGCCCCACAAGCCATTGGTGTCTGCCGCGAAACAACCCAAGAAGGGCACTGTCGGCAAAAAAGCCAAAAACGCCAAGCCCGCACAAACACCGAAACCCGCCGTGGCACCCCCTCCCGTGGTCGAAAAAGACGGCGTGGCGGAGGCGCGTTTGATGGGCATCTACAAGCTCATGGCCAATGCCAACTCCCAGCTGGCGTTGGCCCAAGCCAGGCAGCTGGTGACCGACTACCCGCAATTTCAACTGGCCCAACTGGTGTATGCCGATTTGATGATGGGCCGCACTCGGCCATTGAAAACGTTGGGGGATGCACCACCCGATGTGGCGCAGGCAGGCATGGCCAATCTTCAGGCGCTGCGGGCCGAATCGCAACGGCGGGTCAGGGCACTGCAATCGCGGCCCGCCACCAACACAGTGCCCGTTCAGTTTGTGGGACTGGCCAAGCGCAACAAACACGCCATTGCCGTGGACACGGACAAATCTCGGCTGTATTTGTTTGAAAACACAAGTTCGGGCACCCGGTTGCTGGCGGACTATTACGTGTCTGTGGGCAAGGCGGGCGTGGGCAAAAACATGGAAGGCGACTTGCGCACCCCGCTGGGCGTTTACTTCATCACCAGCAACCTGAATCCCAAAAGCCTGGAAGACCTGTATGGCACGGGTGCCCTGCCCATCAACTTCCCCAACAAACTGGACCAGCGCCGGGGGAAAACAGGCAGCGGCATTTGGCTGCACGGGAAGCCCAAAGCGCAGTTTGCCCGCGCACCGCTGGCCACCGAGGGATGCATCGCGCTGTCAAACCCAGACCTGGACCGCATCATTCGCTCGGTTGAAATTCAGACCACACCTGTGGTGATAGCCGCCCAGCTGCAGTGGACGCAGCCCCATGCCGTGGCACCCCAAAAACAGCAGTTTGCACAACTGCTTCGCCAATGGGCAGACACGAAACAAACGGGTACGCCCGCTTCATTGACGCGCTTCTACGCCAACGACTTCTTTGCAGATGGCAAAGACCTGAACGCGTTCATGGCTGCCGCAACACCGGAAATATCGCGCATCAACGGTCGCAGGGTTGAGGTGGAAGACCTGTCCCTGATCGGCTGGACCGACACCGAGGAAACCATGGTGACGACGTTTGGGGAGGTGATTGCCGGGGTACGGGGTGGACGGACCGTCCGCCAATACTGGCAAAAACGTGCAGGCAATTGGAAAATTGTTTATGAGGGTGCCAGTGGATAGGCGCTGGCCATCACTCGCGTTTATTTCATAAAAATTGGCCTCTACCGCCCTACTGAATTGAATTCATTGCTATTAATTTAAATTAATAGCAAACTATTGAATTCAGTAAAGCGTTAGAGCCCATTTTAAAGCCTATCTCAAAAGGCAAGGTGTCCGAAGCAACTCTGACAGGGGTCATCACCGCGTCGGTTGAAACATGATGACAGCCATGCCAATCAACGCCACGCTGGCCCCCACCGCGTCCCAGATGGTCGGGCGCACTTGGTCTACCGCCCAAAGCCACACCAGCGCCACACAAACGTAAACGCCGCCGTAGGCGGCATACACACGCCCCGCAGCGGTCTCATGCCATGTCAACAACCAAGCAAAGAGAGCCAGGCTCAAAACCGCAGGCACCAGCAGCCACGCCGACTTGCCCTGCTTCAGCCACTGATACGGCAAATAACAGCCGACGATTTCGGCCAAGGCTGTGATCACAAAAAGCAAAAGGGTTTTCATGCACGTGTCACCCCATCAAGCCCAACTGTTCCGTTCGAAACTTGATGGGATCGGGCGGGTCGATAGGGCTGTGCTTGGCTTCGTAAGCCTGCACCAGCGTGCCGAGCACCCCCAGGCGCTCGCCTTCGGGTGAGTCAGGGGTTGGGTCAAGGTGGATCAGACCAGAGACCTCGCGCAGAGCGGCCAGGTAGTCGGTTTTGGCGCGGATGGCTTTGATTTTCATGATCAATCTCCTTTGCTGCACCCTATCAACCCAGCGCGTCCAGGACCAAGTCACAGGGCAATTGGTGTCAAACAGGGTGCCCGGCACGTTGTGCGTCCTCTTGCATTTGTGCTTGCTGCTCCATTGCCAACAAGTCTGCTGGCGTCATTTGCGAGGCGGGTGCATTGGCTGAGGGCGCGACCAGCGGCAAACCGGCCGCCGTCAAGGTCACCCGCGCACCGGTGCCAAGCCCTGCGTCCCGCATCAGTTCATCAGGCGCATCAAGTGTGTCTGCCATGGAGAGCCACGTTACCAGCTTGCTGACTGTGTGTCCTTGTGGCGAATGGGCATCAAAGCCATCAACCCCTCGCAGCACTCCCCACCCCTCGCATTCGGGTAATCATGTATACGATCTGACGTATATTTTGTATACAGTTTTGCACACGCAATCTATTTGAAGGAGTTGTGCATGTCGGTTTCTGTCCACCCGGTTGATGAGCACTTGCCCACGGGCAAGCTGGCAGCGTTGGGGCTGCAGCATGTGTTGGTGATGTACGCGGGCGCCGTGGCGGTGCCGCTGATCGTGGGGCGGGCGCTCAAGCTCAGCCCCGAGCAGGTGGCCATGCTGATTTCGGCCGACCTGTTTTGCTGCGGGCTGGTCACGCTGATCCAGTCGCTGGGTGCCACGCAGTGGTTTGGCATCAAGCTGCCGGTGATGATGGGCGTGACGTTTGCGTCGGTGGCCCCCATGGTGGCCATGGCCAACAGCAACCCCGGTGTGGCCGGGGCGGGGCTGATTTTTGGCTCCATCATTGGCGCGGGGGTGGTGTCCATCCTGATTGCGCCAGTGGTCAGCCGCATGCTGCGGTTTTTCCCGCCGGTGGTCACGGGCACCATCATTGCCGTCATTGGCATCAGCCTGATGCGCGTGGGCATCAACTGGATTTTTGGCAACCCCTTCGGCCCCACCGCCCCCAACGTGGTGAACCCCGAACACGCCAAATGGCTGGCCGAGGTGACGGCGCTGGCCGGCTCGGGCACCGCGCCCGCCATCCCCAAGGGCCTGGCCCTGGTGGGCACCGTGCCCAACCCGCTTTACGCGCAGTTGCCCCACATCGCCATTGCGGGCCTGGTGCTGGTGTCGATTTTGCTGATTGCCAAATACGCCAAGGGTTTTGTGGCCAACATCTCGGTGCTGCTGGGCATCGTCATCGGCGGCGTCATCGCCACCGGCATGGGCCTGATGAACTTCGACAAAGTGGCCAAAGCCGGCTGGTTTGACGTGGTGCTGCCCTTTGAAATTGCCACGCCCATTTTTGACCCCATCCTGATCCTGACCATGAGCCTGGTGATGGTGGTGGTGATGATCGAAAGCACCGGCATGTTCCTGGCGCTGGGCGACATGACCGACCGCAAAATCGACCAGAAAGCCCTGACCGCGGGCCTGCGCACCGACGGCCTGGGCACGCTGATTGGCGGCATTTTCAACACCTTCCCGTACACCAGCTTCTCGCAAAACGTGGGCCTGGTGGGCGTGACCGGCGTGAAAAGCCGGTTTGTGTGCGTGGCCGGTGGCGTGATTTTGATGGTGCTGGGCCTGCTGCCCAAAATGGCGGCGCTGGTCGAGTCGCTGCCCACCTTTGTGCTGGGCGGTGCCGGGCTGGTGATGTTTGGCATGGTGGCGGCCACGGGCATCCGCATTTTGTCGGCGGTGGACTACAAGACCAACCGCAACAACCTGTTCATCGTGGCCGTGTCAATTGGCATTGGCATGGTGCCGCTGATCGCCCCCAACTTCAAACAGTGGATGCCCCACAGCATCCACCCGCTGATCGAGTCGGGCATTTTGCTGGCGTCGATTGCCGCCGTGGCGCTCAACCTGTTCTTCAACGGCGCCAGCACCAACGAAGCCGATGCCGTGGGCGCCGCCAAACTGGCCGATGCACACTGACCCAAGCCAACACAATCCATAGCTGACTTTCCATACCCATCAAGCGCTGGGGCCACTTTTTCTCATGAAAGTGGCCCCAGCCTGCTTTCGGGCAGGCAAAGCAGTGTTGCGCGGCATGCGCCCAATGGGGCTGGGAATTGAAAGCCTCATGCAGTAGGCTGGTCGCCCTTCGCCAATTCAGGAACACACAACAATGAGCACAGACACCCCCAGCATGGCCCACCTGTCGCCCGCCGAGCAGGCCCTGCACGACGCCGCTTGCGACTACCACCGCTTCCCCGTGCGCGGCAAGATTGCCGTCACCCCCACCAAAGCCCTGACCAACCAGCGCGACCTGTCGCTGGCCTACTCCCCCGGCGTGGCTTACCCCTGCCTGGAAATTGCCGCCGACCCGACCAAAGCCGCCGAATACACCAGCCGGGGCAACCTGGTGGGCGTGGTCACCAACGGCACCGCCGTGCTGGGCCTGGGCGACATCGGCCCGCTGGCCAGCAAGCCGGTGATGGAGGGCAAAGGCTGCCTGTTCAAAAAGTTTGCGGGCATTGACGTGTTCGACATCGAGCTGGCCGAGCGCGACCCGGACAAACTCATCGACATCATTGCCAGCCTGGAGCCCACGCTGGGCGGCATCAACCTGGAAGACATCAAAGCGCCCGAGTGCTTCTACATTGAAAAGAAGCTGACCGAGCGCATGGGCATCCCCGTGTTCCACGACGACCAGCACGGCACGGCCATCATCAGCAGCGCCGCGCTGCTCAACGGCCTGGAGCTGGTGGGCAAAGCCATTGGCGACGTGAAAATTGCCGTGTCGGGCGCCGGTGCCGCCGCCCTGGCCTGCCTGGACGTGATGGTGGGCCTGGGTGCCCGCCCTGCCAACATCCTGGTGTGTGACTCCAAAGGCGTGATTCACCAGGGCCGCCCCGGGGGCTACGACGAATCCAAAGCCCGCTATGCGCAAGACACCGCCGCCCGCACCCTGGCCGATGCGGTCAACGGGGCCGACGTGTTCTTGGGCTGCAGCGCCCCCGGCGTGTTGACCGCCGAGATGGTGAAAACCATGGGCCCCAGCCCCATCATCCTGGCGCTGGCCAACCCCGAGCCCGAAATCCGCCCCGAGCTGGCCAAGGCCGTGCGGCCCGACTGCATCGTCGCCACCGGCCGTTCGGACTACCCCAACCAGGTCAACAACGTGCTGTGTTTCCCGTACATCTTCCGGGGTGCACTGGACTGCGGGGCCACCCGCATCACCGAGGCCATGAAGCTGGCCTGCGTGCGCGAAATTGCCGAGCTGGCCAAAGCCGAAACCAGCGACGAAGTGGCCGCCGCCTACGCCGGTCAAGAGCTGAGCTTTGGGCCCGAGTATCTGATTCCCAAGCCGTTTGACGCGCGCCTGATCCTGCGCATTGCCCCCGCCGTGGCCAAAGCCGCCGCCGACAGCGGCGTGGCCGCACGCCCCATTGCCGACATGGAGGCCTACCGCCAGGAGCTGACCCGGTTTGTGTACCAAACCGGCATCCTGATGCAGCCGGTGTTCAACGCCGCCAAAGCCTTGCCCAAAAACGCCAAGCGCGTGGCCTATGCCGACGGTGAAGACGAACGCACCCTGCGCGCCGCGCAAATGGTCATCGACGAAAACCTGGCCAGCCCCATCCTCATCGGGCGGCCCGCCGTGATCGAGGCGCGGCTGAAAAAAGCGGGCCTGCGCATCCGCCTGGGGGTGGACTTTGAAAACGTCAACCCCGAAGACGACCCGCGCTTCCGCCGCTACTGGGAGCACTACCAAAAGCTGATGGGCCGCAACGGCGTGACACCCGACATGGCCAAAGCCGCCGTGCGCCGCTCAAACACCCTCATTGCCGCGCTGATGGTGTCGCTGGGCGATGCCGATGCCATGCTGTGCGGCCTGGTGGGCACCTACGAAACCCACCTGGAACGCATCCGCAGCGTGCTGGGCGTGGCGCCAGGCGCCAGCAACTTTGCCGCGCTGAACGTGCTGATGACAGAGCAGCGCACCCTGTTCATTGCCGACACCTATGTCAACGATGAGCCCAGCGCACAGCAGCTGGCCGAAATTGCCGCCATGGCGGTGGAACAGGTGCAGCGCTTTGGCCTGCCCCCGAAGGTGGCGTTTTTGTCGCACTCCAGCTACGGCTCCAGCGTGCGCCCCTCGGCCCGCAAAATGCGCGAAGCGCGTGACCTTTTCGTGGCCGCCCACCCCGACGTGGAGTGCGATGGCGAGCTGCATGGCGATGCCGCCCTGAGCGAAGACGTGCGCAAAACCTACCTGCCCGAGACCACCCTGAGCGGTTCGGCCAACGTGTTGATTTGCCCCAACCTGGACTCGGCCAACATCCTCTACAACGTGCTGAAAACCACCAACAGCCAGGGCGTCACCATCGGCCCCGTGCTGATGGGGGCCGCCGCCGCCGTGCACATCCTGGCCCCTTCGGCCACCGTGCGCCGGGTGCTGAACATGACGGCGCTGGCCGCTGCGCACGCGGCAGTGAAACGCAAGTAAGCAAGTAAGCCGCCTGCCGGGCGGCTCAGCCCAGGTCGAGCCTGCCCGCCAGCGTCACCCCTGGCGGGGGCTCGTAGCCCGCCACCACCACGGCGCAGTGCGGGTGGTCGGCCAGTTCGTCCAGCGTGTCCAGCACGTGGTCAATGGAGGCACGGTCCAGCGCGGCAAACGGGTCGTCCAGCAGGGTGAGCGCCGCGCCCGACGCAAACCCCGCCGCCCACCGCAGCTTGCGCCGCATGCCCATGGACAGGGCGTACAGCCGTTTTTCCAGGTGGGGCAGCAGCGCAAAACCAGCCAAGTGGTCGGCCAGCGCCTCGGCCTGCCACCCGGCGTGGCGCGCCGCGTGTTGGGCCAGGTAGGCGTGGGCAGTCAGTTCGTCCAACGCATTGCTAGCGGGGTCGCACCAGAACACCTGGGCGGTGTAAGCGGGGTTGGCAGCGCTTGCCGGGCCACCTGCCCCCCAGGCCGGGGTGCCGTTCAAGGCCAGTTGCCCCCCGGTGGGGCGCAGCTCGGCAGCCAGCAGGCGCAGCAGCGTGGTTTTGCCCACACCGTCGCCCCCCACCAGGGCCGTCACGCCCGGCTGTACCTGGGTGCTCCACCCGCGCCAGGCCGGGCCCTGGGGCCAGGCAAAGTCCAAACCGTTCACGTCCAACACAGCGTGTTTCCTTTTCAAACCACGGCGGCGCGTTCCCAGTGTCGCACCCGCCACGCGGCCCCCACGGCGCAAACGGCGGCCACCGCACCAGCCCAAAACACGGCCGACAAGCCCCACTGCGCACTGAGCGCACCTCCGCCGAGACCGCCCAAGACCCCCGAAACGCCATAACCCAGCACGGTGTAAAGCGCCTGCCCCCGCCCGCGCAGGCGGCCCGGGAAGTGATGCGAAATGAGGGCAATACACGCCGTGTGGTGCGCCGCAAACGTGATGGCGTGCAGCATTTGCGCCACCACCAGCAAGGGCAGCACCAGTGGCCACGCAGCGGTCAGCGCCAGCCGCGCGGTGGCCAGCACCGCCGCCAGCACCAGCCAGCCGGTCAGGCTCATCAGCGGCAACCAGCGCCCTTGGGTGAAAAACCAGGCCACCTCCAGCACCACCGACACGGCCCAGAGCGCCCCGATGGTGGTTTTGCTGTAGCCCAGGCTGTCCAGGTAGAGCGAAAAAAACACGTAAATGGCCATGTGCGACAACACGTGGCAAAACACCGCCACAAACAGCCACGCCACCGCCGGTTGGCGCAGCAGGGCCAGCACCGGTTGGCTGGGGGGCTCGTGGGCGTGGGGGGCGGGCTCTTTCACGTCGGGCAGCCACCACACGCTGGCGGTCAGGGCCAGCAGGGTGGCCACGGTCCACGCGGGAAAGTCAGCCATGCCGTGCCGCTCGAACCACGCGCCCGCCACCATCACCGTCACCAAAAACCCCAGCGAGCCCCACAGGCGCACGCGGCCGTAGCGTTTGGCGTCAAAGCTGCCGCCCTGGCTGACCAGGTGCGCCATGGCCGCTTCGCTCATGGGCATCATGGAACTGGTGTGCACAAACACCAGCAACAGCACCACCAGCAGCCCGCCAAACCCCAGGTTGGCCCACAGGCCCAGCGAACACACCAGGGCTGCCGTGGCCCCGTAACGCAGCAGCTTGACCCGTTCACCCGTGCGGTCGCTCAGCCAGCCCCAGCCGTAGGGGGCAAACAGGCGCGTGGCCGATTGCACCGAGGTCAACACGCTGATGGCCAAAATGCCAAAGCCCGCCTCCTGCAACCACAGCGGCAGGTAGGGGTTGAAAAACCCGATGTGGGCAAAGTAGCTGGCCGACAGCGCCGAAAACGGCACCAGCGACGCCGCGCCCAAGCCGGGGCCGCTGGCGGGTGTGGACATGGGGCGGGTCAGTCCCGCTCGCTCCACAACACGCCGCCGGTGGCCCAGTCGGACTTTTTCACCTCGACCAAAATCACGTCCACCCCCTCGGGCTTGCCGCCCAGGGTGTTCACGGCGGCCTCAGTCAGGGCCTGAACCAGGGCTTTTTTCTGCTCGGGCGTGCGGCCCTCGAACAGCTCAACGTGGATGGTGGGCATAAAAATACAATAGCTTAAAAGCCAATACCGGCAAGCGGTATAGGCCATTTTTGTTAGAAATCTGTGCGGGGGTGTGCCACCCGCTGAGCGTCAGCGCTGGTAGCTGCGATCCATCTTATCAAGCCGCCGGCGCAGGGCGGGCCACTCGCTGTCGCCGTCGCGCTCGCTGCCGTCGCCCAGCCACTGGGCCAGGGTGCGGTCTGCCGTGGCCGGGCTGGCTTGCAGCACTTCGGCACGGCCGCCACACGCGGCCATGGCGCGCAGCTGCGCCTGGGCGGCGCGCTCCAGGTGGTGCATCAGCATGTAGGCCTCGGCCACGGTGGCGCCCACGGTGAGGGTGCCGTGGTTCTCCAGAATGAGCCCGTCTTTTGGGCCCAGGTGGCGCACCAGGCGTTCGCCCTCGGCGGCGGTGAGTGCCAGGCCTTCGTAGGGGTGACGGCCCAGCCGTCCCCACAGGCGCATGGCGTGTTGGGTGGTGGGCAGCAGCCCACCGGGCACCATCGACAAGGCCATGCCCCACGGGGTGTGCAGGTGCAGCACACAACCCGCATCGGGGCGCGCGGCATGGATGGTCCCGTGGATGGCAAACCCCGTAGGGTTGACCGGGTGCGGCGAGCCGCACAGTTTTTGACCGCGCGTGTCCACCTTCACCAGGTTGGACGCACACACCTCGTCAAACAACAGGCCGTAGGGGTTGATGAGGTACGCGCCCGGCTCGCCCGGCACCGCGGCCGAGATGTGGGTGTAAATGGTGTCGTCCCAGCCGTTCAGCGCGGCCAGTCGGTAGGCGGCCGCCAGGTCTTGGCGCACCGCCCACTCCTGCGCAGGCATGGCAGGAGGCACGGCCGTCAGACCCGCTGGCCGGGGATGGGGCCCACCGGCTGCGCCACATCGCCACACTGGGCGCGGTGCTGCAAGGCGTGTTCCATCACCACCAGGGCCAGCATGGCCTCGGCAATGGGCGTGGCGCGGATGCCCACGCACGGGTCGTGGCGGCCTTTGGTGATGACTTCAGACGGTTGGCCCGCCGAGTCAATGGTCTCGCGCGGGATGAGGATGGAGCTGGTGGGTTTGATGGCCAGGCTCACTTCCAGGTCTTGCCCTGTGCTGATGCCCCCCAACACGCCGCCCGCGTTGTTGCCCACAAAGCCTGTGGGCGTGAGCGAATCGCCGTGGCTGCTGCCTTTGGCCGTGACCGCCCCAAAACCCGCGCCAATTTCCACGCCTTTGACAGCGTTGATGCCCATCATGGCAAAGGCAATGTCGGCATCGAGCTTGTCGAACAGCGGCTGGCCCAGGCCCACGGGCATGTGCTGTGCGGTCACGCGCAGGCGGGCCCCACACGAGTCGCCGCTTTTGCGCAGCGCGTTCATGTAGTCCTCCAGCGCACTCACGTCGGCGACGGGGGCAAAAAACGGGTTGTTCGGCACATGGGCCCAGTCTTCGAACCCGATGGGCAGCTCGCCGATTTGCGTCATGCAGCCTATGAAGGTGGTGCCGTGCACCAGGTGCAGCCACTTTTTGGCCACGGCCCCGGCGGCCACCATGGGGGCGGTCAGCCGTGCCGACGAGCGGCCACCGCCGCGCGGGTCGCGCAGGCCGTATTTGTGCCAGTAGGTGTAGTCGGCATGGCCGGGCCGGAAGGTTTGCAGGATGTCGCCATAGTCTTTGCTGCGCTGGTCGGTGTTCTTGATCAGCAGGCAGATGGGGGTTCCGGTGGTGCGCCCCTGGTACACGCCGCTGAGGATTTCCACCGCATCGGGCTCGTTGCGCTGGGTGACGAACTTGCTGGTGCCAGGCCGACGGCGGTCCAGGTCGGGCTGTATGTCAGCCTCTGACAGCTCCAGCCCGGGCGGGCAGCCGTCGATCACGCAGCCAATGGCTGGGCCGTGGGATTCACCAAAGTTGGTGACTGCGAAAAGGGTGCCAAATGTGTTGCCGCTCATGGCCCGGGATTATCCCCGACCGGGCTCGGGCCCTGCCGCCGCACCGTGCGGTGCGGCGCGTGCATCACTGCGCGGGGGAAGCGCTTTCTTCTTCGGGCCAGTCGCGGATGTAGGCCTTGAGCATTTTGTTTTCGAAGTTCTGGCTGTCCACCACGGCTTTGGCCACGTCGTAGAAGCTGATCACGCCCATCAACATGCGGTTGTCCATCACGGGCATGTAGCGGCAGTGGCGCTCGATCATCATGGGCCGCACAGCGTCCAGCTCGGTTTCGGGGGTGCAGCTCATGGGGTGGTCGTCCATCACCTTGCGCACGGTGTGGGTGCCCAGGGTGCCGGCGTTGTGCGCCAAGTCGTGGATGATTTCGCGGAAGGTGAGCATGCCCACCAGCTCACCGTGCTCCATGATGGCCAGGGAACCGATGTCGAACTGCGACATGGTTTCAACGGCCGATTGCAGGCTGTCGTCGGGGGATGCGGTGTAGAGCGTGCCGCCCTTGACCCTGAGAATGTCGCTGACTTTCATGGTGACTCCTTGAGTGGGCCAAGGGCCCGCGTGTGGGGCTTTCAATATAGCGCAGCCCCCCACCGCTGGCGGGGGCTTTTGCTGGGGTTTTTCCCTCAGTCGCCCAACAAAGAGAGGTCGCGCACCGCACCTTTGTCGGCCGACATGGCCAACATGGCATACGCCTTCAGCGCGGCCGACACTTTGCGGGGGCGGGGCAACACGGGTTTCCAGCCTTTGGCGTCTTGCTCGGCACGGCGTGTGGCCATCTCTTCGTCCGACACCAACACATCAATGCGGCGGTTGGGGATGTCGATGCGGATGCGGTCGCCGTTGCGCACCAGGCCAATGGCGCCACCCGCTGCGGCTTCGGGCGACACGTGGCCGATGGACAGGCCCGAGGTGCCGCCCGAAAATCGGCCATCGGTCAGCAACGCACAGGCTTTGCCCAAACCCTTGCTCTTGATGTAGCTGGTGGGGTAGAGCATTTCCTGCATGCCGGGGCCGCCTTTGGGGCCTTCGTAGCGCACCACCACGACGTCGCCCGCCTTGACTTTGTCGTCGAGGATGTTGGCCACCGCTTCGTCCTGGCTTTCCACCACGTGGGCAGGGCCTTCGAACACCAGCAGGCTGTCGTCCACACCGGCGGTTTTGACCACGCAGCCGTTGAGGGCGATGTTGCCGGTCAACACGGCCAGGCCGCCCTGCTGGGAGAAAGCGTGGTCGCCCGAACGGATGCAGCCCTCGGCACGGTCGGTGTCCAGGCTGGGCCAACGGGTGGCCTGGCTGAAGGCCACTTGGGAAGGTATGCCCGCGGGGCCGGCCATGTAGAAGGTTTTGACGGCTTCGCTGGGGTTGCGGGCAATGTCCCACTGGTCCAGCGCGTCTTTCATGGTTTTGCTGTGCACGGTGGGCACGTCGGTGTGCAGCTTGCCCGCGCGGTCCAGCTCGCCCAGGATGCCCATGATGCCGCCGGCGCGGTGCACGTCTTCGATGTGGTACTTGTTGGTGTTGGGCGCGACCTTGCACAGCTGAGGCACGACCAGCGACATGCGGTCGATGTCGGCCAGGGTGAAATCGATCTCGGCTTCCTGGGCAATGGCCAGCAGGTGCAGGATGGTGTTGGTGGAGCCGCCCATGGCGATGTCCAGCGCAATGGCGTTTTCAAACGCCTTGAAGCCCATGGAGCGTGGCAACACGGTGGCATCGTCTTGTTCGTAGTAGCGCTGGCACAGCTCCACGGCCAGGCGCCCTGCCCGCTTGAACAGCTGTTCGCGGTCGGCGTGGGTGGCCACCACGGTGCCGTTGCCGGGCAACGCCAGGCCCAGGGCTTCGGTCAGGCAGTTCATGCTGTTGGCGGTGAACATGCCCGAGCACGAACCACAGGTGGGGCAGGCAGAGCGCTCGACTTCGGCCAGGTCGGCGTCGCTCACTTTGGCGTCAGCGGCCATCACCATGGCGTCGATCAAATCGAGCTTTTTGAACTCCATCACCTGCGTGGTGGGGTTGGCCAGCCGCACCTTGCCCGCTTCCATGGGGCCGCCAGAGACAAACACCACCGGGATGTTGAGCCGCATGGCGGCCATCAACATGCCGGGGGTGATCTTGTCGCAGTTGGAAATGCACACCAGCGCATCGGCACAGTGGGCGTTGACCATGTATTCCACGCTGTCTGCAATGATGTCGCGGCTGGGCAGCGAATACAGCATGCCGTCGTGGCCCATGGCAATGCCGTCGTCCACTGCGATGGTGTTGAACTCTTTGGCCACACCACCTGCCGCCTCGATCTCGCGCGCCACCAGTTGGCCCAGGTCTTTCAGGTGTACGTGGCCGGGCACAAACTGGGTGAACGAGTTGGCAATGGCGATGATGGGTTTGCTGAAATCCTCGTCCTTCATGCCCGTGGCGCGCCACAGGGAGCGGGCACCGGCCATGTTGCGGCCGGCGGTGGAGGTCTTGGAACGGTATGCGGGCATGGTGTTATGGGGTGGGTTGAGCCCACCCGCGACGTGCAGGGGGCCGAAAAACGAGGCAGCGATTATCTCGCAGGCCTGCCAAGAATACGCGCCGCCCACATGCCCTGTGGGTCTATCGGCTCGGTGCCTATTTGCGCTTGGGGGGAAGCCCCATGGCTTGGCGTTGCCGCTCCACCCGCGCCTTCACGCGGCGGTTTTCTTTCTCCACAGCTTTGCGTTTGGTGTACCCCGAGTGATCGGCCCAGCCCCACCACGCCGCCGCCAACCCAAACGGGGCCAACACCGCCCACCAGGGCCAATTGGCCACCGGCGTCAGCTCTTGCACTTTCAGCAGCGACAACAACAGACCCAAGCCCAAAAACCACATGACGCGCTCCTTGTCAACCACAAAACCCCGGGTGAAACAGACTGTAAGCGGCTGACCCAAATCAAACAAAGCCTATAAAATCAGTCTCGGCTTATTTACCAACCCACCCACGAGGATATTCTCAAATGAAACGTGCTCTGATCGTTATCGCGTCCGCCTTGGCCGTCGCCGCTCCCGCCATGGCCAGCGAAGCCCTGTTGAAAGCCAACAACTGCATGGCTTGCCACGCCATCGACAAGAAACTGGTGGGCCCCGCTTACAAAGACGTGGCGAAAAAGCACGGCGGTGACGCAGCCAAGGCCGATGCACTGGCCGCCAAAATCATCAAGGGTGGCTCTGGCGTGTACGGTGCCATCCCCATGCCCGCCAACCCCAAAGTGTCTGAAGCCGATGCCAAAACCATGGCCACCTTCATCCTGGGCTTGAAATAATGAGTGCTTGCTGGCCCTGACGGGTCAGCAACAGACCACAAAAAACCCCGCCAACTGGCAGCAGTTGGCGGGGTTTTTTAATGCTTTTTCAGCCCCTGGCGCTTGACAGTATTGGGGTTTCAGCTATCACGCTGAAACCCCAACTCAGGCGTCACAGGTTCTCGGACAACTGGTCGAGAATGGCCGGGTTTTCCAACGTGCTGGTGTCTTGCGTGATGGCCTCGCCCTTGGCGATGCTGCGCAGCAAGCGGCGCATGATCTTGCCAGAGCGGGTTTTGGGCAGGTTGTCGCCAAAACGGATGTCTTTGGGCTTGGCGATGGGGCCAATTTCTTTGCCCACGTGGTCGCGCAGCTGTTTGGCAATGGCCTTGGCTTCGTCGCCGGTGGGGCGGCTGCGCTTGAGCACCACAAACGCCACCACGGCTTCGCCGGTGGTGTCATCAGGGCGGCCCACCACAGCGGCTTCGGCCACCAGTTCGGTGCAGCTGACCAGCGCAGATTCAATCTCCATGGTGCCCATGCGGTGGCCCGACACGTTCAGCACGTCGTCAATACGACCGGTGATGGTGAAGTAACCGGTTTTTTCATCGCGGATGGCACCGTCGCCAGCCAGGTAGTACTTGCCCTTGAAGTCATCGGGGTAGTAGCTTTTGATAAAACGCTCCGAATCGCCCCAAATGGTGCGGATCATGGAAGGCCAAGGTTTCTTGACCACCAGAATGCCGCCTTGGCCATTCGGCACATCTTTGCCGGTTTCGTCCACGATGGCGGCCTGGATGCCGGGGAATGGCAGCGTGCAAGAACCGGGAATCATGGGCGTGACGCCGGGCAACGGGGTGATCATGTGACCACCGGTTTCGGTTTGCCAGAAGGTGTCAACGATGGGGCAACGGCCGCCGCCCACGTGCTTGTGGTACCACTCCCAGGCGGCGGGGTTGATGGGCTCGCCCACCGAACCCAGCAAGCGCAAGCTGGACAAGTCGTAGCTCTTGGGGTGCACGGCATCGTTGGCTTCGGCCGCTTTGATCAGCGAACGGATGGCGGTGGGTGCGGTGTAAAAAATGCTGACCTTGTGGTCTTGGATCATTTTCCAGAAACGACCGGCATCGGGGTAGGTGGGCACGCCCTCAAACACAATCTCGGTACCACCCAGGGCCAAGGGGCCGTAGGTGATGTAGGTGTGGCCCGTGACCCAGCCGATGTCGGCCGTGCACCAGAACACGTCGTCTGCCTTCAGGTCAAAGGTCCATTTGGTGGTCAGTGCCGCGTGCAGCAGGTAGCCGCCGGTGCTGTGTTGCACGCCTTTGGGCTTGCCGGTGGAGCCGGACGTGTACAACAGGAACAGGGGGTGCTCCGCTGACACCCAAGTGGGTTCGCAGGTGGTGGGCTGGCTGGCGATCACGTCCTCCATCCAAACATCGCGGCCTTCGGTCATGGCGATGGGCGAGCCAGACCGCTTGACCACCAAGACGTTGTGCACACACTCACAACCGCCCAATGCCAACGCATCGTCCACGATGGACTTCAGGGGCAACTGCTTGCCACCGCGCACCTGGTGGTCAGCGGTGATCACCACTTTGGCGCCGGTGTCCTGGACGCGGTCACGCACGCTTTGTGCCGAGAAACCGCCAAACACGACCGAATGGGTGGCACCGATGCGGGCGCAGGCCTGCATGGCGGCCACGCCTTCAATGGACATGGAGATGTAGATGACCACGCGGTCGCCTTTTTCCACACCCATGGCTTTCAGGCCGTTGGCCATCTGGCATGTTTTGGCCAGCAGCTCGCTATAAGTGATTTTGGTGACTTCGCCACCATCGGCTTCAAAAATGATGGCGGTTTTATCGCCCAGGCCTTTTTCGACGTTGCGGTCCAGGCAGTTGTAGGACGCGTTCAGTGTGCCGTCTTCAAACCACTTGAAGAAAGGGGCGTTGCTTTCGTCCAGGGTTTTGGTGAACGGGGTTTTCCAGCTCAGCAGCTCGCGGGCGTGCTTGGCCCAAAAACCTTCGTAATCGGTTTCGGCGTCTTTGCACAACGCGTCATAAGCAGCCATGCCCGAGACAGCGGCGTTTTTCACAAACTCTTCGCTGGGCAAATAGGTGGGCAATGCGGTTGCGCCTTCGGTAGCAGTCATGTTGTCTCCTGGACGGTGAAAGGTTTCCTATTTAATGTCGGGCGACGCTCTTACATGCGTCTGACTGGCTTCAAGCTTACAGGGTGGGGTATGGCACATCTACAATTCGCCGCTTGAGCCGAGTTGGCTCCGTTTGTCGCCAGAAGGTGCCCATGTCACACCCCTCCCCTGAAAAACCCAGCAGCGTCTCGCTGCGTCCCTTGCCCCGCGTCATTTTTGCCAGCCGCTGGTTGCAATTGCCGCTGTACCTGGGCTTGATTGCGGCCCAAGGCGTGTATGTGGTGCACTTTTTGATCGAGTTGCTGCACCTGATCGAAGCGGCCTTTGGCAGCCAGACCGCCTTGCAAGCCCTGATTGGCAGCATTGGCTACAAGTCGGACGTGGAAATCCACCACCTCAATGAAACCATCATCATGCTGGTGGTACTCGCGCTGATCGACGTGGTGATGATCTCCAACCTCCTGATCATGGTCATCGTGGGGGGCTACGAAACGTTTGTGAGCCGCATGGACCTGGACGGCCACCGCGACCAGCCCGAGTGGCTGGACCACGTGAACGCGTCGGTGCTGAAAGTGAAGTTGGCCACGGCCATCATCGGCATTTCCTCGATTCATCTGCTCAAAACCTTCATCAACGCGGCCAACTACGACGTGAAGGTGTTGATGTGGCAAACCATCATCCACGTGGTTTTCCTGCTAAGCGCCATTGCCATTGCCTACACCGACAAGCTGTTGAACAGCTCACACACCGCCAAGCACTGAGCCGTGCCAGTGTGCCCCCTGCAGGTCGGCAAGACCCGCAGGGGGTGTCAGCCAGGGGGGTCTTGTGGTGCGTAGAATTTGAAGGGTTCAATTGCACCCATCCCACGCACACCATGACAAACATCCGCCAAGCCGACCTGATCGAGTCCGTTGCAGCCGCCCTGCAATTCATCAGTTACTACCACCCTGCTGACTACATTGCCCACCTGGCACGTGCTTACGAACGCGAGCAGAGCGCTGCGGCCAAAGACGCCATCGCGCAAATCCTGACCAACAGCAAAATGAGCGCGACGGGCCACCGGCCCATTTGCCAAGACACCGGCATCGTCAACGTGTTTCTGAAGGTGGGCATGGACGTGCGCTGGGAAGGTTTTACCGGCAGCTTGGACGACGCCATCAACGAAGGCGTGCGTCAGGGTTACAACCACCCCGACAACACCCTGCGCGCCAGCGTGGTGGCCGACCCCGAGTTCTTGCGCAAGAACACCAAAGACAACACGCCCGCGGTCATCTTCACCGAAATCGTGCCCGGCAACACCGTGGAAGTGACGGTGGCCGCCAAAGGCGGTGGCTCTGAAAACAAGAGCAAGATGGTCATGCTCAACCCTGGCGACAGCGTGGTGGATTGGGTGCTGAAAACCGTGCCCACGATGGGTGCGGGCTGGTGCCCGCCCGGCATGCTGGGCATTGGCATCGGCGGCACCGCCGAAAAAGCCGTGCTGATGGCCAAAGAAAGCCTGATGGACGACCTTGACATGTACGAGCTGCAAGCCAAGTCGGCGAAAGGCGAAGCCCTCACCAAAGTGGAAGAACTGCGCCTGGAGCTGTTTGAAAAGGTCAACGCCCTGGGCATTGGGGCCCAAGGCTTGGGTGGACTGACCACAGTGCTGGACGTCAAAATCAAGATGTACCCCACCCACGCAGCCAGCAAACCCGTGGCCATGATCCCCAACTGCGCCGCCACCCGCCACGCCCATTTTGTGCTTGACGGCAGCGGCCCTACCTACATCACCCCCCCCAGCCTGGACCTGTGGCCCAACGTGAACTGGACCCCCGACTACGTGAAAAGCAAGAAGGTGGACCTGAACACCCTCACCCCTGCTGAAGTGGCCAGCTGGAAACCCGGCGACACCTTGCTGCTGAACGGAAAAATGCTCACCGGCCGTGATGCCGCGCACAAACGCATTCAAACCATGTTGGCCAAAGGCGAGCCTTTGCCCGTTGACTTCACCAACCGCGTCATTTACTACGTAGGCCCCGTGGACCCTGTTGCGGGCGAAGCAGTGGGCCCCGCAGGCCCCACCACAGCCACACGCATGGACGGTTTCACCGAAATGATGCTGGCCCAAACCGGCCTGATCGCCATGGTGGGCAAGGCAGAACGCGGCCCAGTGGCCATCGAAGCCATCCAGAAACACAAATCGGCCTACCTCATGGCGGTGGGCGGTGCGGCCTACCTGGTGTCCAAAGCCATCAAACACGCCAAGGTGGTGGGCTTTGCCGATTTGGGCATGGAAGCCATTTACGAATTCGACGTGGTGGACATGCCCGTCACGGTAGCGGTTGACGCGGGCGGCACCAGCGCCCACATCACCGGTCCTGCCGAATGGCAAAAACGCATTGCCACCGGCGAATTCAAAGGCATTTCGCTGTCACAAGCGTGAGCGCTCAGTGGGTGCCGCTGGCATGAACACCCCCAGCCCAGTGGGGGTGTTTGACAGCGGCATTGGGGGCTTGAGCATCTTGCGGGCGCTGAGGGTCGAGCTGCCCCACCAGTCGTTCGTGTACTTTGCCGACAGCGCCCACGCCCCTTACGGGGAGCGCGACGATGGTTATGTGGCTGCCAGGTCCCTGGCCATCACCGCCCAACTTCGACAGGCACACGGCATCAAAGCGTTGGTGGTGGCCTGCAACACGGCCACCGCGTTGGCCATTGCAGCGGTGCGCGCAGCCCACCCCGATTTGCCGGTGGTGGGCGTCGAGCCCGCCATCAAACCCGCCGTGGCCCACACACGCACCGGCCACGTCGGGGTGCTGGCCACCCGGGGCACGGTCAGCAGTGCGAAATTCAAAGACCTGCTGACCACGCTGGCCCCCAAAGCCCGTTTCACTGTCACGCCCTGCGACGGGTTGGCACGCGCCATTGAGACTCAAAACGAATCAGAAATCAGAGCACTGATTGATTTATACACAAGCGCCACAGGCACTTTTGGCCATCAAAATGGGAGCATTGATACGTTGGTGCTTGGTTGCACGCATTACCCTCTGGAGCTGGCCACGTTTCAGGCGGCTGTGGGCCCGGATATCACGCTGGTGGAACCCGGACACGCGGTGGCGCGACAACTGTCCCGGGTGCTGGAAAACGGACCGGTTGCCGCAACACCAACTGCCACACTCGAACCACCCAAGGGCTTGGTTCTCTGGCTCAGTTCCGCAGCAGATATGTCACACCTGATGGGTGCCGCCCAGCGCTGGCTGCCCGACGCAGCAGCACAAACCCCGTTTCAGGCCCGCTGAACCGCAGCGGATGCGTTGTAGCGCCTCCAGAGCCCCTGGCCAGCCACCACCCCATCAGTGCAAATGGCGCGGCTTGCGGCCACCGCCACCGTGACCGCCCGGGTTGCCGCCCCCCAAGCCACGGGGTGGTTTGCCCAGTTGCATGGAGTTGACCAACGCATCGAAACGGTTGGTGAAAAGCTGGTCAACAGCCTGAACCACTGGCTCCAGTTCGCTGGCCTCAAAGTGGCGTTCCATGAGGTGCACCACATCTTGCACCAACATGTCCCGCTGCACCTGAAGAATGGCGGCGGGGGTGGGGCCCACAAAACACATCATGAAATCGTCGCGCGACTCGGCCTCTGGCTCTTCGCCATCTTCCTCGTCAAACTCGGCATCGTAAAAAGACACCTCAATGGGCGCACCTGTCGCCGCGATGTCGTTCAGGCCCATGCAGGCCTCTTCCATCACCTGCCGAAAATCTTCGTCACCGGGCACAGTCCAGCAGATTTGCAACAAATGCTCTTTGGCATTGAAACGAATGCCAGGCTCTTCTTCATAGCTGCTGCGCGCACCCGTCGCCAGCGAATTGGCCCCGGCATAGACCCACAGTGGCTTAAGGGCCTCTTGCACGGCAGACAAGGCCACATCGGGACGCAGGGGCACGTCGCCATGAACGTGAATTTCAAACGGGGCGTTGTACATCATGGCAATTTCTCCATTGACCCGGCTCATCAAACTGGGCGCAATTCAAGTCGGTGGTGCCTCGAACCGGGGTCGAACCGGTACGCCCCTTTTCAGGAAAGCGGCGGATTTTAAGTCCGCTGTGTCTACCCATTTCACCATCGAGGCGTGATCACATTGTGAAACAAAAAAACCCCAGCAACTTTCGTCCTGGGGTTGATTTCGGTGAGGTGTTTGGAGGCGCGACCCGGAGTCGAACCGGGCTAGACGGATTTGCAAGGCGTCAACGTCAGATTTTTGCCTTTTAAATCAACAGCTTGCGGCGCTCCAGAAACGTGCTACCGCAATCCGTTCCAAAACATTCCATTTCGATTGACGGCAGCCGGGACACCCCAGCCCTGCGCTGATGTTGCGCTTGACCGTCAATGGCGCTGATTATCTCACTGGCACCCACGCCCACCACCAAATCCACGGGGCCATGGCCCACAGCGCGGGCATTAGCGGGTGGCCCCGCCACGACTGATGAACCAGTAGCCTAACACCATGCTGGCCTGCCCGGTAATCCAGGCGAAGGCCTGCATGGCTGCGTCGAGCTGCTGCGCGGGGGTGAGGCTGGGCCAGGTTTGGGCAAGGCGGTCGATCAGCAGCCAGTTGAGCGCCAGGGCGGCGCCCACCAGTGCCACGGTGGCGGCTGGGCGAATGAGGCGGCGCAGCACATCGGTGAGCACCAGCAGCAGCCCGCCCACTTTGCCAGCGGCTTTGATTTGCGCGGCGTCCAGCGCGTCGGCCTGGTGGGCCTGGCCAATGGCCACCATGCGGGCGGTTTCAATTGAGCCCTCGGCTTCCACCACGGCCACTTGCAGTTTGCCCTGGGCCTCGGCCTGGGCCAGTTCAAGGTCAGCGCGGCGCAGGGCCAGGGCGTGGTCGTTGTCCAAGCGCTTGGCTTCAATGTCTGCCTTGCGGTTGAGGAAGGCGAACACGCCGCCGATGAGGCTGCCGACGGCGCTGCTGCCCAGGATGGAAAGGATGGCGGCGATCATGGTGCGGAAATCTCCAGGGTGAAGGGTTGGCCGCCTGCCCAGTCCATGAGGCGGCGCAAGGCGGGGCGGCTGATGAGCCCGGCGCGCTGCATGCGCCCGGACGGAATGCGGATGGCCCCCAGCTTTTCTGCCGGAGCAATGCAGCCCTGAAGCTGGGTGGCCCAGCCCTGGGTGGTGTCGCCGCCCACGTTGGCCGCGTGAATGAGCACATGGCTGCGGCCGGGCACAGCCTGCACGCCGTACACGCGGCCGAATTTGGGGCTTTGCACCAGCGCGCAGGTGTAGGCCCCAGTCGGGATGCATGAACGCTGGCGGGTGTTGTGGCGCCAGGGCAGCTCTGTGGTGTGCAGCACCTGGCCACCGAACAGCAGGCGGCCAAAGGTGCCTTGGTCTGTGCTGGGGCCACGCACCAGGCGAACGGTGGGCATGGTGTTCACCGCAGCACTCCGCGTTGCGTGCTGGCGTCATCGCCGTCGTCGGGCTGGGGCAGATCGCGGGGGGCGCGGCTGGCGTCCAGCGCTTCGGCCAGCTGCTGGCGGGCGGTTTTGCCGTGCATGCGGGCCTGAGCCTCGCGCGTCACTAAGCTGCGGCGGGCGTGGTCTATGTGGTCTTGCTTCCAGCGGTCAGACATGGGCACCCCCTCACGGCACGCTGCGCCGGTCCTGCCGGTCATTGATGCGGGCGATTTGCTGCTTTATTTCAACCAGGCTTTCGCGGATGGCGGCCATGTTGCTGCTGAGCTGGGTGTCTTGGTTGCGGTCCACCACGGCTTGCAGGTTGGCACGCTCTTCGATGACCGTGACGCGTTTGTCCAGCGTGGTCCAGGCCGTGAACCCGGCCAGGATGAAGCCCAGGAACGTGAGGATGTGCCCCAGGTTGATGGTGGCGTCAAAGCGCACGCCCTTGGGGTGGTTCGCGCTGTCGGCGCTGGCGGGTTGATTGCGGCGGTCTTGGCCATCCCAGCCGCTGTCGTGTCGGCTTTGCTCAAAATCGTTCGGCACGGTATTCCCTCGGCAGGTGCAGTTTTTTGAATTCGGAGATGTATGACTGGCGGCAGTGGTCGCGCTCAAACGGCATGAACAGGATGTCAACCACTGGCCGAAACCACTGGCCAGCACGTTTGGATTGCTGCTCCATGCGCCAAAGCGCGGCAGAGATGGTTTCGTCTGGGCTGCCATGGCCCAGCGTTGCGACCACCCACAGCACCTGGTCAAGCACGATCAGCACGTTCAGCGTGCGCCGCCGAACCTCTGGCACCCAGTGGCACAGCAACAGCCATGCGGCCGCAGCCGCGATGTGGGGCAGGTAGGCCAGTAACGTCATGGCCGTTCGCCGTCCTGCACAGGAGCGGACAAGATTTCAGCAGCGCGGCCTGCTGCGATCAAGCCGTAGCCTTCCATCGCAGTCACACCCTCGATCAGGTCGGGGTCGTCCAGGTCGATGAACCCGGCTTGCTCTTGGTCCTTCAGGTCGGCCCGCAGTGCTGCGGCCATCTGGCGCTCTGGGTCTGGGCGGTCGGGCTTGTCCACGGCTGCCCACTCGACGGCCGCTCGCTCGGCTTTCGTGAAGCGGCGGCGGAACGCCAGCTGGGTGATGTGGCGGTTTTGGGTGGGGGCTGGCGGGGCGGCCGGTGGCGCGGGGTCGAACGGGGCCCAGTCGTAGCCCTCCCAGCGCCACACAAAGCCAGTTGGCAGAGGGGTGTCGGGCGGGGCCACGTCGGTGCTGCGGCCGGGGATGGGGTCGGCAGACAAGATGCCGAATGCGTCGAAGTAGTGGGGCATGGTCAGCGGGCCTTGATGTAGAGTTTTTGGTTGGTGGCAAGGTTGCCCAACAGGCTCTGCGCCGGGGCCACTGCACGGAATTTGGCGGTGTCCAGCAGCCGGCGGTACACCTGCCCCGTGTGGGTGACAGCGCAAACCGAAGTCGCTGAAATGTCAGCCGCGTACTCGTAAATCGTGGTGATGCCAGAAGGCATGCTCACGATGGTTGCGCCGTGGCTTTCGCTGACCTCGCCGTTGTACCCAACCACGATGTTTGACTGCCCCAGCGGCGTGATGGGCGCAAGTGACACGTTGAGCTTGTAGGCACAGTTCGTCGCGCCGCTGGTGATCACGTAGTCCTGCATGCGCAGATCGCCGTTTTCGGTTTCTTGCTGCATCCCCGAGCCGGGGCCAATCCCCAACCATGTGGCGTTGTCTGCCACCGCCCTGGGGTAAAAAGCACGCCAAACCAAACCATCCACACTCTGGAAGGCTTTGACTTCGGCGGGGAGGAAGACGACAAAGCCGGTGTTGCGCGTCCAAGTGGCTTTGTGGCCCTGATAACCAAGGTTGAAGTTGGTGTTAGCCGCACCACCACTGGTGCTGCCGAGTGTCACGGCGGTCCAAGTGGCAAGGTCTGTGCTCCACAGCGCGATGAGCGATGCACTGGGCGCGTAAGAGGGCAACAGGATGTACCGCCCGCCAACATACCCGACCGAACCCCAATAGTTCGCACTCGACACAGTTCGCGCCAACCAAGAAACGCCGAGGTCTGTTGACGTGTAGATGGTGGAGCCACCGTTACCCGCAACCAGGGCGAACAGCACACCGTTGACGAACCGCACGGCCAAAGTGTTGCCGTTTGCGGGCAATGTGGCCGCCGTCCAGGTTGCCCCGTCGTCTGTGCTGCGATATGCGGTGGTGTTGGCCAAGCCGATGTTGGCGGCATACCAGTTTGAGCCGCCCAGGTGCAGCATGTTGTAGGCGGTGTTTGCAAAAGCCGGGCCAGCCACCCAGTTGTTGCTGCCGAAGGTGAGCATTCGGCTGGTGTCCAGCAGTGGGTAGTCGGCCTTGTTGTAAAGGTTTCCGTCCAGCGGCAACCAGGCGGGGTCGCTGATTTTTCCGGCGGCCATCGCACCAATTGGCGCCCCCGCACTTCCACCGCCCAAAATTTCGCTTGCGTTGCTCATGTCAGATGTACCCCCGTGTGGTGTCTTCAAAAATCAAATCCAGGGCCAGGCGCGGTATGTCCAGCACCATGGCCGCTGGCGTTGCGCCGCGCAGCTTTTGTGCGCCAAAGTCAACCGTGCAGCCGGTGCGGCCGTCCATCAACCTCCAGCCGAACATGTCGCCTTTGGCGGCTCCTGTGGGTGCGGTCAGGGTGATGTTGTTGGCGTCGAGCACGTAGCGCACGCCGACGGTGGCGGCCACGGTGGCCCCTGCGGTGGTGACCAGCTGGCTGGGCACGGTGCCCGCGTCCATCACCGTCCACGCAGCGCTCACGCCTGGGGTGGCGGTGGCCACGTTGGTCAGGTCGGTCAGCAGCAGCCAGAAGCGCCCGTTGTGCTTGACGCACGCGGGGCGGGCCAGTGCGCCGCTGAGCGTTGACCACTCGCCCTTGAAGTTGGCGGCACCGGCGGCTGCACTGGCGGCGGCTTGGGCGGCCACGGCTTGGGCGGTGGCCGTGCCAGCTGCGGTTTCAGCCTCGGTGGCGTTGGCGGCGGTGCCTGCCACCACGGCGGCAAGGTAGGGCCACAGGGTGCCAGCAAGCCAGCTGTTGAAGCCGTCCCACAGGGTGTCGAACGTGCTTTCGGGGTCGTTGGTGGTGGGCAGCGTGGGCGGGCTGCCGGGGGTGGTGGGGGCTGGGGTGGCCATGGGGCTCCTTCTGTTTTGCTGGGGTGGTGTGAATGGGGCGGGGTCAGTCCACAGGCAGGCCGCGCACGCTGAAGCGGGCCTGGGTGATGCCGTTGTGGGTGCGGGTGACGGGGGCGCTGTCGATCACGCCAAAGGTCAGGCGCGATTCGTAACTGGCCCCCAGGCTGGGCAGCAGGGCCACGCCGCGCCCGGCCAGGCCGCGCAAGGCGGCCAGGGCGGCGTTTTCGCGTTTGCCGTCCATCACCACGCTGGCTTCCATGTCTTGGCTCACGCCGAACAGCAGCACTTTTTCTGTGCCGTCGGCGTCTTGCTCGCGGAACATGCGGGCGCGGGGGGTGTTTGACACACCGTATTCGGTGCCACCGAAGCTGGCCCCGTGCACCTGGCGCAGCTTGCCCGCTTCAATTTGCGTGACGCGGCGCAGCTGGCCTGTGCCGCCCTCGATGGTGATGACCAGCTCGCCGTTGGGCAGCATGGGCAGGTCGCGCAGCAGCACGCGGTCGCGGTAGCTGCGCTCGCCCAAAATCAAGTCCCAGTAGCCTGCGGCGGGGCGCTTCAGATTCACCACGCGGGTGGCCACCAGCGTGCCGCCGGGGGTGTCGTAGGCC
>JBASFL010000084.1:0-21779 GCA_049653005.1 Burkholderiaceae bacterium
GGCGGTGGGGGAGGGGGCGGTGCGGGCGGCAGGGGCGTGGCGCAACCGGCCAGCAGGGCGGCGATGGTGGCGGCGGTGGTCAGCCAACGGGTGCGTGCACAGTCTGCGGCTGTGACGGGGGCACCCAGCGGTGCGGGGTTGAAGGGCGATGGGGCGGGTTGCATGGTTTCCTCGGGGCCTACAAAACATTCATACTTTGCCCCCTATTGTGGCGGGCCGCGCACCGGCTTGGCCATTGGTGGAAACAGGTGCTCACAGAAAGGCCGTTGTGTCGGATTTGCCGGGATTTTTGTCACGTTTGGCGGTGGAACCCGCCGTGTGGGTGCGGGTGGCCGAAGTGCAGGGCTCCGGCCCGCGCGAGGTGGGGGCCTGGATGGCGGTGTTTGCCCAGGGCCAGGTGGGCACCATTGGCGGTGGCCACCTGGAGTGGCAGGCCCTGGCCCACGCCCGCGCCGCGCTTGCCGGTGCCCCGCTGCAGGCCCGTCAGCGCTACGCCCTGGGGCCCAGCCTGGGCCAGTGCTGTGGTGGGGTGGTGCACCTGGCGTTGCAAGCCGTCACCGCCGCCGACACACCGGCCCTGGTGCAAGCCCTGACGGCCTTGGCCCAGCCATTGGCCCTGTTCGGCGGTGGCCACGTGGGCCAGGCGCTGGTGCAGGCCCTGGCCCCGCTGCCGTTTGCCCTGACCTGGGTGGACAGCCGCGATGAGATTTTCCCGCCCCATGTGCCGCCCACCGTGGTGTGTGAACACTCCGACCCCGTGCAGGCCGCCGTGCGCGACCTCACCCCCGGCAGCGCGGTGCTGATCATGAGTTTCAGCCACGCCGAAGACCTGGACGTGCTGGCCGAGTGCCTGCTGCGCCAGCGCCGCCAGGCCGATTTGCGTTGGATCGGGTTGATTGGCAGCCAAACCAAGTGGGCCAGCTTTCGCCACCGGTTGGCCGAGCGCGGCTTTGCCGAGGCCGAATGGGCGCAGGTGGCCTGCCCCATTGGGCTGCCGGGCATCGCGGGCAAGCAACCGGCGGTGATCGCGGCGGCGGTGGCGGCACAGTTGTTGCAAGTCTGTGGTTTGTGACCGGTGCGGGGAATCCCTGCACCGCTGAACGCAAAAACTGTATACACTTTGATTTCCGGTCGCAGCGGTGCTGTGCTTCACACCGGGCGGGGGCAAGGCCCGCCGGTGTCGCGACCTGATGCCTGTTCACAGCGCCCGCAGTGGTGAACAGGCCGGAGAAACACCTTGGACGTTTACCTGCTCGACTGGGCCAACCTGCTGCTGCGGTGGCTGCACGTGATCACCGCGATTGCGTGGATCGGTTCTTCCTTCTACTTTGTCTTTCTGGACAACAACCTCATCAAGCCCACCTCGCCCGATTTGCTGGAAAAGGGCGTGGACGGTGCCATTTGGGCCGTGCACGGCGGCGGGTTTTACAACCCGCAGAAGTACATGGTGGCGCCGAAAAAAATCCACACCCACCTGCACTGGTTTTATTGGGAGAGCTATTCCACCTGGCTCAGCGGTTTTGCGCTGTTCACCGTGCTGTACCTGTGGAACGCGGGCACTTACCTGATTGACAAGTCGGTGTTCGACTGGGCACCGCCCACGGCCATTGGGGCGGCGCTGGCGTTTCTGGTGGCGTTCTGGCTGCTGTACGACGGCATTTGCCGCGTGTTCGGGTTCCGCAAAAACGGCGACGCCATCGTGGGCGCGCTGGTGTTTGTGGTGATTGCCTTTGGCTCCTGGCTGGCCACCGAGCTGTTTGCCGGGCGTGCCGCGTTTTTGCTGGTGGGCGCGATGATTGCCACCGCCATGAGCGCCAACGTGTTCTTCTGGATCATCCCCGGCCAGCGCACGGTGGTGGCGGCCATGAACTCGGCGGTGAAAGTGGACCCAGCCTCGCTGGCCATCCACGGCAAGCGCGGCAAGCAGCGCAGCGTGCACAACACCTATTTCACGCTGCCGGTGATTTTTGCCATGCTCAGCAACCACTACAGCTTTCTGTACACGAACGAGCACAACTGGGCGATTCTGGTGGTGATGATGCTGGCCGGCGCCCTGATTCGCCAGTATTTCGTGATGCGCCACGGCTACAAGCTGGGCCGCAACAAAAACCCCGTGGCCTACGCCGCCGTGGGCACCGTGCTGCTGCTGGCCACCATCGTGGCGCTGGCCCCGAAACCCAAAGCCCCTGCGGCTGGCTCGGCCGGGTCAGCACCCGCTGCCGTGGGCTATGCCCAGGTGAAAGCCGTGCTGGAGCAGCGCTGCTACAGCTGCCACGGTGAGGCGGTGCAGCTGAAAAACGTGCGGCTCGACCAGCCCGCGCTGCTGAAAACCCACACCCAGGCCGTGTACCAGCAGGTGGTGGTGACCAAACAAATGCCCATGAACAACGCCACCGGCATCACCGACGACGAGCGTGCCCTGGTGGCCCGCTGGTTTGAAGCGGGAGCACCTGTCAGGTAAATTTCAATAAAAAAGCGGTCTAGCGCTTGATGCTATTGGGTTTTTAGCTGCTTTTTTTGATGGATTCGGCCCTCAGCTTGTCTTTCTTGCTGGGGCGCTTGCCTTTGACGCCGCCGTTGGGGTCCAGGCCTTGGGGGCCTTGGTGTGTGGGGGGGCGGGGCGTGGCATCGGTGCCATCCGCGCCTGCTGCAATCTCGGGTTCGAAGCCGCGCACCACTTCGCGTTTCAGGCTCAGGCCGTGGCGCTTTTCAATCAGGCGCAGGTGGTCTTCGGTGTCGGGGCTGACAAAGCTCACGGCCAGGCCGCTGGCCCCGGCGCGGCCGGTGCGGCCCATGCGGTGGGTGTGGTCGTCGGCGCTGCGGGGCAGGTCGTAGTTCACCACCACCGGCAGGTCGGTGATGTCCAGGCCGCGCGCGGCCAGGTCGGTGGCCACCACCACTTTCACCCGGCTCAGTTTGAAATCGGCCAGCACCTGGGTGCGTTTGCCTTGGCTCAAGGCGCCGTGAAACGGCTCGGCGCTGATGCGCGCTTTGCGCAGCTTCTCAGACACGATGTCGGCCGCGTGTTGCGTGGCCACAAACACCAGCACCCGTTTCCAGTGTTCGGTGTCGATCAGGTGGCGCAGCAGCTGGGTGCGCTGGCGCGTGTCCACGCTGATGGCCAGTTGTTCGATGTCGGGCGCGGCCTCGGCCACGGGCGCCACGTCGATGCGCACCGGCTCGCGCAGCAGGCCGTCGGCCAGTGCCTGCACCGCCGGGGCGAAGGTGGCTGAAAACAGCAGGTTTTGCCGCTGCTTGGGCAGCAACTGCGCAATGCGCGCCCATTCGTCGGCAAAACCGGTGTCGAGCAGGCGGTCGGCCTCGTCCAGCACCAGGGTGTGCACGCTGTCCAGCCGCAGGGCGTTGTGGGCCAGCAGATCCAGCAGGCGTCCGGGGGTGGCCACCACCACGTCGGTGCCACCGCGCAGGCCCAGCATCTGCGGGTTGATGGACACGCCGCCAAACACCACCGTCACGCGCAGGCCCACGGGCAAGCGGTTGGCCACGTCGCGCAGGGTGGTGCCCACTTGCACGGCCAGCTCGCGCGTGGGCACCAGCACCAGGGCGCGGGCGGCTTTGGGGGCGGGTGTGGGGGTTTCCAGCAAGCGCTGGAGCAAGGGCAGGGCAAATGCCGCTGTTTTGCCCGAGCCGGTGGGGGCGCAGGCCCGCACGTCAAGGCCCGCCAGCACGGCGGGAATGGCCTGCGCTTGTACGGGTGTGGGCTGTTGGTAGCCCTTGGCGGCCATGGCCGCAAGCACGTCGGGCCGCAGGCCGGTGGAGGTAAATGGCATGGGGTGGGCCGTTGAGGAAAGGGCGGCCAGTGTACGCACACACCCATAATCGCCCCCATGCGAAAAACCTACCCCCTGCGCCCCGAAGGCAAACACCCCGACCGCGTGCTGGAAGCCGTGAAACACGACATCCGCAAATACCAGAAGCGCGAACGCCGCGTGCCCCTGCCCGAGGGCGTGGATTTTTGGGACTTTGACTGCCGCTTCGGCCCCAGCAAAGACGCCGCCGAGGTCTTGCACCCCGGTGCCCTGATGGCCGCCCTTGACGCCCTGGCCCAAGCCGGTGGCGACACCGCCTACGTGGAGCTGCTGGCCAAACCCGGCCACCGCAAAGCCCGCACGGCAGACGCAGACGACGCACCGCAGCCATGACCGCTTTGCTGGACTGCATCGAACTCGTCACCGGCCCCGACCCCCGGGCACAACCTGTGGCCAGCGTGGTGGTGCTGCACGGCCTGGGTGCCGATGGCAACGATTTTGTGCCCATCGCCCAAGAGCTGGACTTGTCTGCCGTGGGCCCCGTGCGGTTTGTGTTTCCCAGCGCGCCCGTGCGCCCCGTGACGGTCAACGGCGGTTACGTGATGCGCGCCTGGTACGACATTTTTCCGCCCAGCACCCAGCCCGGTGTGCCGCGCCAGGAAGACGACGCGGGGTTGCGCCAGTCGCAAGCCCAGGTGCAGGCCTTGCTGGACTGCGAAGCCGCACGGGGGGTGCCCCCCGAGCGCACGGTGCTGATGGGCTTTTCGCAAGGCTGCGCCATGAGCCTGCTGGCGGGCCTGCGGGCACCGCAGCGGCTGGCGGGCATTGTGGGTTTGTCGGGCTATTTGCCGCTGGCCAACACCACGGTGGCCGAGCGCAGCGCCGCCAATGCCCACACACCGGTGTTTCTGGCCCATGGCCGCCACGACAGCGTGGTGGTGCCCAGCCGGGGCGAAGCCGCCCGCGACGCGTTGCTGGCACTGGGGCAGCCCGTGCAATGGCACACCTACGCCATGGAACACTCGGTGTGCGCCGAAGAGGTGGCCGACCTGAACGCCTGGTTGCTGGGTGTGTGGTCCGCCGCCACCTGATGGGCCCCCTGGGCACAGGGCGGCCTGCGGCGGTTTTCAGACCGTTTGTTTGTCCTGTGTCATGACGGCGCGGCCCGCGCTGGCTATGCTCGCGGGCATGCTGCCGTTTCTTTCCTTGACCCGTGGCGTGCGCCGCACCCTGGCCTTGGTGGCGTGGGGGCTGGCGTGTGGCTTGGCGACGGCGCAGACCCCGGGGGCCGTGGTGCGCTACGGCGTGTACGACAACCCGCCCAAAATCTTTCGCGGCACCGATGGCACCCCGCAGGGCATTTTTGCCGACCTGCTGACCGAGGTGGCACGCCACGAGGGCTGGCGGTTGCAGCCCGTGCCCTGCGAATGGCAGGCCTGCCTGGAGGCGTTGCGGCAAGGCCAGATCGACCTGATGCCCGATGTGGCCCAGACCGACGAGCGCCGCCACCTTTACCTGTTCGGCACCGAGCCCGCGCTGCACAGCTGGTCGCAGGTGTACCGCCGCGATGGGGTGAAGGTGGACTCCATCTTGGATTTGCGCGGCAAACGCGTGGCCCACCTGGACGGGGCGGTGCAGCAGCGGTTTTTTGCCCAGTTGGCCGACAGCTTTGCCATCCACCTGGTGTGGGTGCCCCAGCCCAGCCTGGAGCAAGCGTTCAAAGCCGTGGCCCAGGGCGACGCCGATGTGGTGCTGTCCAACCAGCGCTACGGCGATTGGCAAGCCCCCCGCTTCGGCCTGCGCGCCACGCCGCTGATGTTTCAGCCCGCCGCCTTGTATTTCGCCACCGGCTTGCAAGGCGACCCGTCCCTGCTGGCCGCGTTGGACCGCCAATTGGTGGCCTGGAAAGGCGACCTCGATTCGCCCTACTACCGCAGCCTCAACCGCTGGGGAGCGCCCACCCCCGAGGCCATGGTGCCCGCCTACCTGTTTTGGGCGCTGGCAGCGGTGGCCGTTTTGCTGGTGCTGGCGCTGCTGACCGCGTATTGGCTGCGCCGCGTGGTGGCGCAAAAAACACAGGCCATCAAGGCCAGCGAAGAGCGGCTCAACACCATTCTGGACAGCGTGGACGCGGCCATCTACATCAAGGGCAAAGACCTGCGCTACCAATACGCCAACCGCAAGGTGTGCGAGGTGTTTGGCCGCCCGGTGGACGAGGTGGTGGGGCAAAGCGACGATGCGTTTTTCGACCCCCCCACCGCCGCGCAGCTGCGCCACAACGACACCAAGGTGCTGGTCGAGGGCCGCCGCCTGTCCACCGAAGAAACCAACCGCAGCCAGGACGGCCTGCGCGAACAGGTGTACCTGTCGGTCAAACTGCCGCTGCGCGACGCCCAGGGGCAGGTGTACGCGCTGTGCGGCATTTCCACCGACGTGACCGAGCAGAAAAAGGCGGTTAATGAAATCCACCAGCTGGCTTTTTACGACCCTTTGACCAGCCTGCCCAACCGGCGCCTGCTCCTGGACCACCTGAAAAATGCCCACGCCGCCAGCACCCGCAGTGGTGCCAACGGCGCGCTGGTGTTCATCGACCTCGACAACTTCAAGGTGGTGAACGACACCCAGGGCCACGCGGAAGGCGACCACTTGCTGCAAAAAATCGCAGAGCGCCTGGGCGCCTGTCTGCGGCCCCACGACCTGCTGGCCCGCTTGGGCGGTGACGAGTTTGTGCTGCTGCTGCGCGACCTGTCGCCCGTGCCCGACCAAGCCGCCCAAGAGGCGCTGAGCGTGGCCAGAAAAATGCAAACGGCCCTGGTGCCCCCGGTGGCCCTGGCCGGCTCAGACCACGAGGTGACGGCCAGCATGGGCATTGCCCTGTTCAGCGACGCGCAAGGCAACAGCCAAGACCTGCTGCGCTGGGCCGACATGGCCATGTACGAGGCCAAAGCCGCGGGCCGCAACGCCGTCCGGTTTTTCAACCCCGCCATGCAGCAACGCGCCCAGGCCCAGGCCGCCATCCTGAGCGACATGCGCCACGCCCTGCAAACCCAGGCCTTCGTACTGCACTACCAGCCCCAGTGCCACACCGGTGGGGCGCTGAGCGGGGTCGAGGCACTGGTGCGCTGGCCCCACCCCGACAAAGGCATGTTGCCCCCGGCGCAGTTTGTGCAGGCGGCGGAAGACAACGGCCTCATCGTGGCCCTGGGCGACTGGATTTTGCGCGAGGGCTGCCGCCAGATGGCCCAGTGGGCCGCCCTGACCCCGGGTGCCCACTGGCGCTTGGCCATCAACGTGAGTGCACGCCAGTTTCACCACCCCGACTTTGTGGACCAGGTGATGGCCGCTTTGCACACCACGGGCGTGAACCCGCAGCGCATCGAACTGGAGCTGACCGAAAGCCTGTTGCTGGAAGATGTGGACAACGTGCTGGCCAAAATGGCCGCCCTGCGCGCGCAAGGGGTGTCGTTTTCGCTGGACGACTTTGGCACCGGCTACTCGTCGCTGAGCTACCTGAAAAGCCTGCCCATCTACAAACTCAAAATCGACCAGTCGTTTGTGCGCGACCTGGCCCAAAGCACCGACAGCCAGGCCATTGTGCGCACGGTGGTGGCACTGGCGCACAACCTGGAGCTGGACGTGATTGCCGAGGGGGTGGAAACCCCCGCGCAACAAGCCGCCCTGCAACACCTGGGGTGCCAGCAATTCCAGGGCTACCTGTTCAGCCGCCCGGTGCCTGCCGCCGAGTTGCAAGCCCAGTGGCTGCCGCCCTCACATCCCCAGTGATTTGAGCAAATCGTCGGTGTCGTTGCCCACAGCGGGGGCGGGCACCATGGGGGCGTTTTGCTCGGCTTGGGCCATCAGCTCATCGGGCTTGGCCTCGGGTTGGGGCACAAAGTCGTACAGGCGGATGAACTCGGTGCGGTCAATCGCCAGTTCCAGGTAAAAAATGTGGTTGCGTGCGGTGTAGAAGGTCACGCGGCGCGACTCGGGCTTGTCGAGGTTGGCGTCCACGCTCAGCACCACCTGCTTGTTCAGCACCAGCATCTTGGGCTGGTTTTGCGTGATTTGGGTTTGCAGCTCGCGGCGCACCTTGCTGGTGAAGTCGCCCAGCACCTGGTTCATCAGTTCGCCCATCACGTTGGCCACTTCGTCAGAGGTGTGGGAGTGCGCCAATTCGTCTTTGGGCATGCCCATGCTGAGCATGTAGCTTTCGTAAATTTCCATGGCCGAGGCAGCAGAGAAATTGATGACCACCAACCCCGAAAACCCGCCGTCAAACAGCACAAAACACCCGATGTCGGGCTTGAGGCAGGTCTTGGAAATGCGCTGCACCATGCCCGAATAATGGATCTGGCTTTGCGTGGCCACGTTCAGCACCTTGGTGACCGAGTTGCACAAGCTCATCAAAATGTCTTCGGTGCCGTAAGCCACCGTGCCGGTGGCTGTTTCATTGGTGTTCATGGGTCTCTCTTGTGTGAGGTGGGGGCTTTGCTGTCGCAGCATAGCGCACCCGATAATTCGGCCATGAGCTTGCCTTACCTGACCGCCGCCCTTTACAAGTTTGTGGACCTGCCCGACTTTGCCGACCTGCGCGAGCCGCTGGTCGCGCTGTGTGAGGCCCAGGAAGTGCGCGGCACGCTGCTGCTGGCCCCCGAGGGCATCAACGGCACCATTGCCGGGCCTGAAGGTGGCGTGCGAGCCGTGCTGGCCCACCTGCGTGCCGACCCGCGCCTGGCCACGCTGACCCACAAAGAATCTTGGAGCGACAAGCAGCCGTTCTACCGCATGAAGGTGAAGCTGAAAAAAGAAATCGTCACCCTGCGTGTGCCTGAACTCGACCCCAACAAAACTGTGGGCCGGTACGTCAAACCGCAGGACTGGAACGCTTTGTTGGCCGACCCAGACGTGGTGGTGATTGACACCCGCAACGACTACGAGGTGGCCGTGGGCACTTTTGCAGGGGCCATCAACCCACGCATCAAAACCTTCACCGAACTGCCTGCTTGGCTCGATGCCCAGCCCGGCTTGCAAGCCGCCGCTCCGGGTGAAACCAAGAAAACCAAAGTGGCCATGTTTTGCACCGGTGGTATCCGCTGTGAAAAGTCCACCGCGCTCATGAAAATGCGTGGCTTTGACGAGGTGTACCACCTCGAAGGCGGCATCTTGAAATACCTGGAAGAAGTGCCACCCGAGCAAAGCACCTGGCAGGGCGAGTGTTTTGTGTTCGACGAACGTGTGAGTGTGGGCCACGGCTTGAAGCCCGGCCCGCTGGAGTTGTGCCGCGCCTGCCGTTGGCCGCTGACCGAGACCGACAAAACCTCACCCCACTACGTGAAAGGTGTGAGTTGCGCCCACTGTCACGACCTCCACACCCCTGAGCAAAAAGCCAATTTGGCCGAGCGACAGCGCCAGGTGGAGCTGGCGCAAGCCCGCGGTCACAGGCATGTGGGCGCGAAGATGCCTCCCCATGGGCCGGTTTAAACGCTGGGGTGTGTGGCGGCGGGTTCAGGGGCGCACCACCCCGAACTCTATGGCCAGCGTGCGGTAGGTGTTCACCTGGGTCTGCACCAGTTGCGTCAATTCGGGCCCTGTCACCCAGTAGCGTTCCAGGCCCACGGCGGCCAGCCCGGCGCCTGCCGCCGGGTGCTCCATGGCTTTGGCCAGGGCACCGGCCCACTGGCGGTGTTCCGCGTCGGTGGCGCGGGGTGCCATGTACAGCCCCCGCAAAATGGGCCATTGAATGTCCACACCCTGTTCTTTGGCCGTGGGCACCTGGGCCCATCGCCCCGGCAGACGCCGTTCTGAGAGGGTGGCCAGCACCCTGACCGCCGCCCCTTGCTCCAGGTAGCGGCCCACTTCGGCGGCGTCGCCTGTCAGCACCTGCACGTGGTCGCCCGTGAGCGCGGTCAAGGCTTCGCCGCCGCCTTCAAATGCCACAAAACGCATGGCTTTGTGGCTCACCCCTGCGGCTTTCGCCAGCAGCGCGGCTTTCATCCAGTCCTGGCTGCCGATGGAGCCACCCGCCCCAAACACCACCGAGTTGGGCTGGGCGCGCAACGCGGCCAGCACATGGCCCAGCGTTTTGTGGGGCGAGTCTTTGCGCACGGCCACCACGCCGTGGTCCAGCCCCAGGCTGGCCAGCCAGCGCACGTCACCCGGCTGGTAAGGGCCAAAACGGCCTTGGGCCAGATTCAGCAAGGAGCCCGATGAAAACGCCAGCACGGTGTGCGCTTCAGCCGGGTTTTGCTGAACGGCATTTTTGAAAGCCAGGGCCCCAATGCCGCCGGGCTGAAAGGTGATGGCAATGGGCACACGGGTTTGCCCGGTGGCTTGCAACACATCGCGCGTGAACTGGCAGGTCAGGTCAAAGCCGCCACCGGGCTTGGCCGGTGCGACGCAACGCCCGCCTTCCAACGGCGCAGCGGGGGTGGTGGTGCACGTCAACAGGGCTGCGCACAGCAGTGCCAGGGGGGTGTGGGTTGTGCGCTTCATTGGGGCCACCACAGGTGGGCGCTCAGCCCCGGTCCGTTGTCCACGGGCCCCAGTGCCAGCTGGCCACCGTGTGCCTCGGCCACCGAGCGGGCAATGGCCAGGCCCAGGCCAGAGCCCCGGCTGTGGTGGCCTTTGGCAAAGCGTTCGCCGGTGCGGCCTTGCAGCTCGGGGGGCAGTCCGTTGCCGTCGTCGGTGACTTGCAGGCTGAATTGCGACGCGTGTGACCGCGCGCGCAAGGTCACCACGCCGTGCGGGCGGCCGTGCTCGATGGCGTTGTGCGCCAAATTGAGCAGGGCTTGCTTGAGCAGCACGGGGTCGCCCGTGCAGGGCAGGGGGCTGTCGGGTGCGTCCAAGCCCAAATCAATGCCGCGTTCGCGTGCCAGGGGCAGCAGCTCCACCGCCACTTGGTGGGCCAGTTCGGCCAGGTCAAACGGTTCGCGGTGCAGCACGGCGGTGTCGCTGCGGGCCAGGGTGAGCAGCTGGTTGGTGGCGCGAATGGCCTGGGTCAGCGCCCCTGACAGCGCTTGCAGGGCGGTGTTGCGCTGCTGGGGGTCGGGCTCGCGCAAGATGAAATCCAGCTGGGCGCGCAACACGGTCAGCGGGGTGCGCAGCTGGTGCGAGGCATCGTCGATGAAGCCACGCCGCTGGGCCATCAGGGTTTGGGTGCGGGCGAGTTGCTGGTTCACCGCGTCCACCAGGGGTTGCACGTCGCTGGGCAGGTCGGTGGTTTGCAGGGGCCTCAGGTCTTGTGCGTCGCGGGCTCTGGTTTGGGCGGCCAAGTGCGTCAGGGGCCGCAGCGCCATCCACAGGCCCAGCACCACGCTGGCGCACATCACCACCAGCAGGGCGGCATCGCGCAGGGCGGCCTGTCGCAAAAAACCGCTGGTGAACTGTTGGCGCGAGGCGGTGCTTTCGGCCACCTGAATCACCAGGTGCGCGTTTGCGGTGTGGCCCAGCGCCTGCTCCAGCGGGCGCATGAGGGCGCCCACACGCACGGTCTCGTCAAAGTACACCGCGTCGTAAAACACCGGTTGCCCGGTTTGCAAGGGCTGGGTGGGCAGGGGCAGGTCGGCGTGGCCAATTTCAACCAGGCTGTCGGCCGTGGCCACCCGAAAGTACACGTTGCCGGTGGCCGTGAGCTGAAAAAACTCGAACAACCGGTAGGGCAGCTCCACCGCCAGGCCGCCCGACGCGGTGGACACGTTCAGGTCTAGGGCCTTGATGGCGCCCAGCAGCGAGCGGTCGTAGGCCGCATTGGCGGCGTTGACCGCGTCCACCCGCGTCAGCCACAGGCTGGTGGCCGTGACCAGTGCCATGGCCGGCAGCAGCAGCACCAGCAGCCGCAGCTTAAGGCTGGCCTGCCGGATCCGACTCCAGGACATAGCCCAGCCCCCTGTAGGTGTGTATGCGCACGCCACTGCGCTCCAGGCGTTTGCGCAGGCGGTGCACCAGCACGTCAATGGCGCTGGGCTGCACGTCGGCGTCGTCGCTGAACACGCGGTCGCTCACCTGCTGGCGCGACATGGGCTCGCCGCTGCGCAAAATCAGGCTTTTCAGCAGCGCGTGTTCGCGGGGCGACAGGGGCAGGTGCTCGGCCCCCAGGGTGAACTGCTTGGTCACCGCGTCAAACACCAGTGGGCCGCAAGCAAAGCGAGGGTGTTCGTTGCCGCGTGCGCGCCTGACCAGGGCGGTCAGTCGGGCCTCCAGCTCGGCCAGTTCGAAGGGTTTGGGCAAAAAATCGTCGGCACCCAGGTTGAGGGTGTTGACCCGGTCGCCCAACGAGTCGCGGGCCGTCAGCACCAGCACGGGCAAGCGGCGGTCTTGTTCGCGCAGGCGGCGCAACACCTCGGTGCCGCTGCGCCCGGGCAGCCCCAGGTCCAGCACCAGCACGTCGTAGTCGGCGCTGGCCAGGGCGGGCTCGATCAGGCGGCCGTCGTTGCGCCAGTCCACCCGGTGGCCGGTTTGCTCCAGCGCCTTGCTGAGCCATTCGCCCAGCGTGGGTTCGTCTTCGGCCAACAGGATGTGCATGGCGGTCATTATGGGCACGGCCTGGGCCCGGGGTTGATAGGTGTTTGATAGGTTGGGCTTGGCACCATCAGGGCTTTTCAAAACACCGCACTGGAGACAAACCGTGAATGCCATGCCCCTGAACCGCCGCCAACTTCTCACCGCAGGTGCCGCCGGCGCCGCCACCGGGCTGCTGCCCTCGGCTTGGGCGCAAGCCGCCTGGCCCACCAAGCCGCTGCGTCTGGTGGTGCCCTTTGCCCCGGGTGGCAGCTCGGAAATCGTGGCGCGTGCCGTGGCCAGTGAAATGGCCAAAACCATAGGCCAGAACGTGTTTGTCGAGAACAAACCCGGTGCGGCGGGCAACATTGCCATGCAGGAAGTGGCCAACAGCACCGACGGGCACACCCTCATCCTGGGCCACATTGGCACGCTGGCGGTGAACCCGTTCATCTTCCCCAAGTTGCCGTACGACGTGGAGCGCGACTTTGTGCCCATCACGCTGGTCTCGAAAGTGCCCAGCCTGTACGTGGTGCACCCAGACCTGCCGGTGAAAAACCTGAAGGAGTTTGTGGCCTATGTGAAAACCAAGCCCGGTCAGCTGAACTACGGTTCGGCCGGCAACGGCAGCGCGGGCCACCTGGCGTTCGAGTACCTCAAAATGGTGAGCGAAACCTTCATGCTGCACGTGCCCTACCGGGGCACCGGCCCCATGCTGACCGACCTGATGGCGGGCCGTTTGCAAGCCGCCTCGGTGGGCGCGCCCGCGCTGCTGGCGTTCATCAAGGCCGGCCGCTTGCGCTGCATTGCCACCGGCACGGCGCAGCGCCTGCCTCAGCTGCCCGATGTGCCCACCGTGGCCGAGCAGGGCTACAAAGGCTTTGAGATGACGCAGTGGTATGGCCTGATGGCCCCGAAAAAATGGCCTGCCTCGCAACTGGAAAAGTTGGAAGCTGAAAGCATCAAGGCCGCGCGCGGCTCGGTGGTGGCCGAAAAGCTGGCGCACGAAACCGCCCTGGCCGTGGGCAACACGGGCAAAGAGTTCGACGCGTTCATCAAGGCCGAGCAGGTGCGCTGGAAAAAAGTGATCGACCGCGCGCAAATCAAACCCGAGGGTCTTGGCTGATCGCGGGTGGGGTGGGCGGCGTTCCGACCGCAAAATGGCGGTTTGTTTCAACCCCCACACCAGGAGACACACATGGGCCGCATGATTTCGTTCCAACGCCCCGACGGGCAAACCGTGCAGGGCTATTTGGCCGAGGCCACCCACCCGGTGGGCGCGGTGGTGGTCATACAGGAATGGTGGGGGTTGAACCCCCAAATCAAAGGCGTGGCCGACCGTGCCGCGGCTGCGGGCTTCACCGCCCTGGTGCCCGACCTGTACCGGGGCAAGGCCACCGTGGAAGCCGAAGAGGCCCACCACTTGATGGACGGGCTGAACTTTGGTGACGCAGCAGGCCAGGACATTGCGGGCGCCGTTCAGCACCTGAAGGCCCAAAAGCTGGGCAGCGGCAAAGTCGGCGTCACTGGTTTTTGCATGGGTGGCGCTTTGACGCTGTTGGCTTCCACCCTGACGCCCGAGCTGGACGCGGCTGTGGTCTGGTACGGCATGCCCCCGCTGGAGTATGTGGACGCCTCCAAAATCAAAGCCCCGCTCATGGCGCACTGGGCCACGCAAGACCAGTTTTTTGCCATTGCCAACGTGGACGCCCTGGACGCCAAGCTGGCCGAGGCCGGTGTGCGCTACGAGCCCCACCGCTACCTGGCCCACCACGCTTTCGCCAACGAAACCGCGCAAGGCGCCACACGCCTGCCCGCCACGCAGTACGACGCGGCCTGGGCCCAGCTGGCGTGGGACCGCAGCATGCGGTTTTTCGGCCAGCACCTGGGCTGACCCGCCTGCCCAGTGCTTGTCAGGCGGCGGGTGCTTCGCCTGCCGCCGCGTTTTTGGGCGTCAGCTCAAAGCTGGGGTGTTGCCCCGTCAACAGCAGAAACATGGCGAACACGGGGCCCTGCATGTTGCGGTCGTCGGTGGGGCTTTCCAGCGCCTGCCAAGTGCGCGACTGCAGGCCGCCCCGGCTGCCGGTTTGCAGTGAATAACCCATCAGCTCGGCCGCTTGCGCCTGGTTCAGTCCAGCGGCTTGGCGGGCGGCTTTCAGTTGCTCGCCGCTGGGCGAAGGCATGTCCAGTTGAATGGGGGCGCTCATGGCTCAGGCCCCTTGCAGTTTGTCTTGCAGTTTGTCTTGGGTGTTGGTGTCAAAGTCGCTGACGTCGTGCCGCTCGTGCAATTGGTGCTCCAGCGGGCCGGTGGCGCGGTTGACCATGCGGCCGCGCTGCACGGCGGGGCGCTGCGCAATTTCGTCGGCCCAGCGGATGACGTGGGTGTATTCGTGCACCGACAAAAACTCGCCCGCTTCGTAGGTCAGCCCTTTGACCGTGGCACCGTACCAGGGCCAGGTGGCGATGTCGGCAATGGAGTAGTCGTCACCGGCCAGGTAGCGGCTCTCGGCCAGGCGGCGGTTGAGCACGTCCAGCTGCCGTTTCACTTCCATGGCAAAGCGGTTGATGGGGTATTCCATTTTGCTGGGCGCATAGGCGTAAAAGTGGCCAAACCCGCCACCCAAATACGGCGCGCTGCCCATTTGCCAAAACAGCCAGTTCAGGCATTCGACCTTTTGCGGACCAGACGGCAGAAAGGCCCCGAACTTGTCGGCCAGGTACAGCAAGATGGCGCCGGATTCAAACACCCGCACCGGCTCTGGCCCGCTGCGGTCGACCAGCGCCGGGATTTTGGAGTTGGGGTTGACACCCACAAATCCGCTGCCGAACTGTTCGCCCTGGTGGATGCGGATCAGCCACGCGTCGTATTCCGCACCCGTGTGGCCCAGGGCCAGCAGCTCTTCCAGCATCACGCCCACCTTCACGCCGTTGGGCGTGGCCAGCGAGTACAGCTGCAGCGGGTGTTTGCCCACCGGCAGCTCTTTGTCGTGCGTGGCACCGGCAATGGGTCGGTTGATGTTGGCGAACTGGCCGCCGTTGGCCTGTTCCCAAGTCCAGACGCGGGGAGGGGTGTAGTCGGTGGGCTGTGTCATGCGGCCAGTGTATGCAAGGCTTTGGCCTGGTGCTGGTGGGGGTATCCCGGGGCAGTGGACAATACACGGCATGCTTTGTAAGTCAAAACGGGCCCCAGCGCTTTGCTGGCGTCATTCTTTGCTATGCCTGATAACCCCACAAACTCACCCCCATGGACGCTGAACACTTCTTGAAAAACTACTGGCCCCTGCTGGCGCTGACCGCCTGGTTTGCTTACAAATGGTGGAACTCGCGGCGTGTGGTGGGCCTGTTGCCCGCGCTCAAAGCCAGGGGCGCGCTGCTGTTGGACGTGCGCTCGGCGGGTGAGTTTGCGGCTGGCAACGCACCCGGCACGGTCAACATCCCGCTGGGTGAGCTGGGCAGCCGTTTGGCCGAAATTCCCCACCACGCCCCTGTGGTGGTGTGCTGCGCCAGCGGCACCCGCAGCGGCATGGCCAAGCTGCTGCTGAAGAAAAACGGCCACGCCGAGGTGCACAACGTGGGGGCGTGGACCAAGCTGCTGTGAACCGGGGCGTCAGCCCGGGGTGCGTGGGGTTTGCAACCACGCCAGCGCCTCTTCCACGGTGGGGTCTGCCACGGGCAGTGGGTGGGTGGCCAGTTGGTGGGCGGTGTCGCGAAACCGCTGGGCCACGCCGGGCAGCACCCGCGAGGGCAGGCCTTGTGCGGCCATGGCTTGTTGGGCATCGGCCACCTCGTGGGCGCGGCGCTGGGCATGAACCACATGGGTGCGCACCAGCATGTCAATGAAGCTGCGCAGCGGGGTTTGGTCGATGTCGGCGAGTTGTGCGTAAAGGGGCTCGCGCAGGCCTTGTTTTTCAGCGCTGAGCAGCAGCTCCACGCAGAGGGCTTCCATGCCTTTGGTGAAGACGCTGCGCAGCAGCTTCAAGGCCATGGCGTCGCCCACTTGCCCGCCCTCAATGACCTGAACCCGCGCCCCCGCCTGCACCAGCACGGCTTTGAGTGCGTCGGCCCCCGGGCCCGCCGCCAGCAGCGGTGTGTGCACGCCGCCCAGGCTGATGGCGCCCATGATGGCCGTGTCCACACAGCGCACGCCGTGGCTGGCCGCCTGGGCCGCTGCTTGGCGTTTCACCTCGGGGCTGGCGGTGCTGAGGTCGGCCAGCCCAGCACCGGGGGCCATGTGCGCCATGGCCTGCGTCGCCACCGCCAGCGACTGCGCGCCCGTCACGCAAGACAGCACCCAATCGGCCCCCGTCAGCCACGGCCCGGCTTGGGGGTGCAGCGGCAGGCCCCAGGCGGCGGCCAGTGCGGTGGCCGCCTCAGACGGGTGCGGTTCGCACAGCAAAAGCCCAAACCCCGCGTGGTGCAAGGCCTGGGCATAACACCGGCCCACTTCGCCCAAGCCGACGATGGCGATGCATGGGGTGGTGGTTTGGGGTGTGGTGGCAGTGGTGGTGTGCATGGGGGGCTTTCAAAAACGCGGTGTTCAGCGGTGCAACGCGGCCGCTTTGCGGGCCGTGGCCTCGGCCACAGCCAGCTCTTTGGGCGACAACCAGTAGGGGGTGGGGTCGCTCAGGCGTTCCACCACCGTGTCGATGAATTTGCGCACGCGGGTGGGCTGGGTGCGGTTGCCGTAATACACATACACCCCCATTTGGTCGGTGATGTGGGGGGTCAGCAGCGGCACCAGTTGGCCACTTCGAATGAACGGGGCCGCCAGCAGGCTGGAGAGTTGCCCCAACACCTGGCCACTCAGCACGGCCCGCAGCTCCAGATCGGCGTCGTTGGTGGCCAGGGTGGGGGCCAAATACCGGGACACCATTTGGCCGTCCACCCCCAAAAACCAGGGCAACACCTGGCCGGTGCCCGGGTGGCGGAACACGCTGCACCGGTGGGCGGGCAGTTCGTCCAGCGTTTGGGGTGCGCCGTGTTGCGCCAGGTAAGCCGGGGCCGCGCACACGATCAGTTGCAGGGGGAACAGCCGCCGGGCAATCAGCCCGTCCTGGGGCGGGGCGCCGATGCGAAACCCCACGTCCACCCGGTCTTGCACCCAGTTGCCGATGCTGTCGTCCAGCTGCACATCGGGCAACACACCGGGGTATTGCTGGCAGAAAGCCTCGATCACCGGCCAGATCACCGCCGCGAAGCTGGACTGCGGCCCCACGATGCGCAGCGGCCCCGCCACCTCGTCGCGGGCCTGGCGCACGCCCTCCAGCGCGCGTTCCAGCGCACCCAGCGCGGGTTGTGTGGCCTCCAGCAGCTGGCGGCCTTCGTCGGTGAGGGCCAGGTTGCGGGTGGTGCGGTGCAGCAGGCGCACGCCCAGGTGCTGTTCCAGCTGGGCCAGGGCCTGGCTGGCGGCCTGCGGCGACACGCCCTGGGCCACGGCCGCTTTGCGCAGGCTGCCCAGCTCCACGGCTTTGGCAAACGTGGCAATGGCGCGCAGTTCGTTGATGGGCATGGGTGTTTTGTGGGGATGTGAGTGTCAACTTTAACTTGCCATTGGTGCAAGCGTTGGGTGGCTAGTTAAGTGACACGGGTGCCCCTAGAGTCGCCGTTGGTTTTCCCATTCAATGCCAACGGAGTTTCCCCACCATGAGCAGCTTGCATGTCAACGGGCGTGAACACACGCTGAGCGCCGACCCCGGTACCCCCATTCTGTGGGCCTTGCGCGATTCGCTGGGCCTGACCGGCACAAAGTTTGGCTGCGGTGCCGCCCTGTGCGGGGCCTGCACCGTGCACCTGGACGGCGAGGCCATTCGCTCCTGCGTCACGCCCGTGTCGGCGGCAGCGGGCAAAAAAGTCACCACGGTGGAGGCCATCACCGGCGGTGCTGACCGCGTGGGGGCCGCCGTGCACGCCGCGTGGGTGAAACACGATGTGGCGCAGTGCGGTTACTGCCAAAGCGGGCAAATCATGAGCGCCACCGCGTTTTTGAAGTCGTTGCCCAAGGGCAAACAGCCCAGCGCCGCCGAAATTGACGCCGCCATGGCCGGCAACATTTGCCGCTGTGGCACCTATGCCCGCATCCGCGCCGCGGTGGCCGATGCCGCCCGCGCCACCGCCTGAAGGAGCCCACCATGTTGACTGCACCCCAAGTCCCCCACGACATGCCCCGCGCCCTGCAACACCTGCTGGCCCGCGACCAAGCTGACACCCCCGCCGCGCTGCCCCGCCGCAGCTTCCTGAAACTGACCGGGGCCAGTGGCCTGGCGGGCTTTGCGCTGGGGGCCTTCCCGCACCTGGCCACGGCCCAAGGTGCTGCCACCAGCGGCCTCAAGCCCACCGAGCAACCCGCTGCATTCGTGCACATTGCGCCCAGCGGTGAGGTCACCGTCACCATCAACCGGCTGGAGTTTGGCCAAGGCGTGGAAACCGGCCTGCCCATGATCCTGGCCGAAGAGCTGGACGCCGACTGGGCCCTGGTGCGCAGCCGCCACGGCAGCAACGACGGGGCCTATGTGGACCCGCGCTACGGCATGCACCTCACCGGCGGCTCCAACTCCATCAAACACAGCTACACCCAGTACCGCGAGCTGGGCGCACGGGCCCGCGCCATGCTGCTGTCGGCCGCTGCCGCCCGCTGGAACGTGGACGTGGCCCGCCTGCGCACCCAGGCCGGCCGCGTGCTGGGCCCCAACGGGCGCACCGCCCTCTACGGCGAACTGGCCGAAGCCGCCATGGCCCTGCCCGTGCCAGAAAAGGTCAGCCTGAAAGACCCGAAGGACTTCCGCATCATCGGGCGGCCCACCCACCGCATCGACGCCCGTGCCAAAAGCAGTGGCCGCCAGGCCTTTGGCATTGACGTGCGCCTGCCCGGCCAGCTCACCGCCGTGGTGGCGCGGCCACCCGTCTTCGGTGCCAAGTTGGCGGCCGTGGACGATGCTGCTGCCCGTGCTGTGCCCGGCGTGAAAGCCGTGCTGCGCGTGCCGCTGGACCGGGGGGCCGAAGGCGTGGCCGTGGTGGCCGACGGCTACTGGCCCGCCAAACTGGGGCGCGATGCTCTCAAATTGCAATGGGCCACCGACGGCGTGGAAAAGGTGGACAGCACCCGCCAGCTGGCCCAGTACCGCGAGCTGGCCAGCCAGCCCGGCGCGCTGGCGTTCGACGCCGACATGGCCCCGCTGGCCAGCGCCCCGCACCGCATCGACGCCGAATTTGTGTTCCCCTACCTGGCCCACGCGCCCATGGAGCCGCTGAACTGCACCGTGCAGCTGGGCGACAACGGCGCTGAAATTTGGTCGGGCACCCAGTTTGCGGGGGTGGACGGCATGGCCGCCGCCCGCACGCTGGGGCTCAAGCCCGAGCAGGTGAAGGTGAACGTGCAAATGGCCGGTGGCGGTTTTGGCCGCCGGGGCAACCCCACCAGCGACTTTGTGGTGCTGGCCTGCGAGGTGGCCAAGGCCGCCCGCACCGCAGGCATTCGCGCCCCGGTGAACACCCAGTGGAGCCGCGAAGACGATGTGCAAGGCGGCTACTACCGCCCCATGCACCTGCACCGCGCACGCATCGGCTTTGACGACCGCGGCAACGTGCTGGCCTGGGACCACGCGCTGGTGGGCCAGTCCATCGTCACCGGCACCATGTTCCAGGGCATGGTCAAAAACGGTGTGGACGGCACGGCCACCGAGGGCATGCGCGCGCCTTACCCCATTCCCATGCGCCTCACGGTGCACCACCCCCAGGTGAATGTGCCCGTGTTGTGGTGGCGCAGCGTGGGTTCCACCCACACGGCTTTCGTCATGGAAACCCTGCTGGACGACATTGCCCGCACCACGAAGCAAGACCCCGTGGCCTACCGCCTGCGCCTGTTTGGCACGCAGCACCCGCGCCACCGCGCCGCGCTGCAACTGGCGGTGGACAAAAGCGGCTACGGCAAACGCCAGCTGCCCGCTGGCCGCGCCTGGGGCGTGGCGGTGCACGAGTCGTTTGAAACCGTGGTGGCCTATGTGGTCGAAGCGTCGGTGAAAGACGGCAACCCCGTGTTGCACCAGGTCACGGCTGGCGTGCACTGCAACCTGGCAGTGAACCCGCGCAGCATCGAGGCGCAAATCCAGGGCGCGGCCATCATGGGCCTGTCCATGTGCCTGCCGGGTGGGGCCATCACCCTGAAAGACGGCGTGGTCGAGCAAAGCAATTTCGGCGACTTTGCCGTGCCCCGCATCACCGACGCCCCCGCGTTTGCGGTGCACGTTGTGCCCAGCGCCGACGCACCCACCGGCATGGGCGAGCCTGGTCTGCCGCCGCTGGCCCCCGCGTTTGCCAACGCCATCGCGCAGCTCACCGGCAAGCCGCTGCGCGAGTTGCCTTTCAAACTGGCCTGACCGGTTGGCCTGACAGTGAAAGGACACGACCATGGAAGACCTGGACACCCTGGTGCTGCGCACCGCCGTTGCCTGGCAGGCGGCTGGCCTGCCTGTAGTGCTGGTGACGGTGGCCCGCACCTGGGGCTCGTCGCCCCGGCCCCCTGGCTCGCTCATGGCCCTGAACGGCCGGGGCGAAACGGTGGGTTCCGTGTCGGGCGGCTGCATTGAAGACGACCTGATCCACCGCGTGCGAGAGAGCGGCGTGGCCGCCGTGTGTGCCACCGGCACCCCCGCCGTGTTGCGCTACGGCATTTCGGCCGACGAGGCCCACCGCTTTGGTTTGCCCTGCGGCGGTACGGTGGAGCTGGTGCTGGAACCCGTGGCCGCCCACAGCCGTTTGGACGAGCTGCTGCACGCCTGCCAGCAGCGCCGCAGCACCGAGCGCGTGCTGGACTTGCGCAGCGGGCAGGTTGAACTGCGCGAAGGCAGGCGCGACGGCGTGCCCCGCCTGGGCGAGCACCACCTCACCACCCACCTGGGGCCGCAGGCCCGCCTGGTGCTGATTGGGGCGGGCGACCTGTCTCGCTTCATGGCCCAGATGGCGCTGAGCCTGGGCTTTGAGGTGGTGGTGTGCGACCCGCGCGAAGAGCACCGCGCCAGTTGGCAGGTGGACGGCGTGCAGCTCAGCCACGAAATGCCCGACGACCTGGTGCTGCGCCTGAAGCCCGATGCCCGCACCGCCGTGGTGGCCCTGACGCACGACCCCAAGCTGGACGACCTGGCCCTGATCGACGCGCTGCAATCCGACGCGTTTTACGTGGGCGCCATCGGATCGCGCCGCCACAGCGCGCTGCGCCGCGAGCGCTTGCACACCCACTTTGATGTGTCGGCGCAAGAACTGGCGGCGCTGCACGGCCCGGCGGGCCTGTACATCGGCAGCAAAACCCCGGCGGAAATTGCGCTGTCCATCATGGCCGAGGTGGTGGCCGCGAAAAACGGCGTGCGGGCCGCCACCCCAGTGCCGGTGGCCGAAGGCAAAGCAGCCAACGCCGCCACAACCGAGCCCGGGGCAGCGGACGCGTTCACCGCCCCGGCCTGCGTGCTGCTGTGAACCCGGCAGCGCTCGCCGCCACCGTGCTGGCCGCTGGCCTGGGCCAGC
>JBASFL010000085.1:0-15547 GCA_049653005.1 Burkholderiaceae bacterium
CCCGAGGCCGCCACAGCTGCGGCGCCCGCTGCGTCCACGGCGGGTGTGGTGGACCCCATGCAGTGGTGGGGGGCGTTGTCGCAGCAGTTTCAGACCATCGCCGCCAACGCCATGAAAGACGCCGCCGGGCAGGCGGCGTTGGACGCGGGCGCTCAAATGGCCACGGCGTTCACCCAGGAGGCGCTGAAAACCGCGTCGGGTGTGGTGGCCCAAACCGCCGCCAAAGCGGTGAAACCGGTCGCTGCCACCAAAAAAGCGGCAGCCAAACCCAGCGCCCCTGCCGCCAAAGCCGCCGCTAAACCCGTTGTGAAAGCCGCCACCAAGGCCCCCGCCAAGGCCGCGCCCGCGAAGGTGGTGCGCAAAACCACCGGTCGGGCCCGCTGACACGCGGTTGCACCATGCAAGCCTTCGTCCACGCCCATGCCACCCACCCCCAGTGGGCCATGGCCGCCGCCTTGGTGCTGACGCAGTTGCGTGCCCAACTGGACACCCGCGTGGCCCCCATGGGGGCGGGGGAGGCTGCGCCGCCCCCCAGCCCGACACTGGGGCTGCTGTACATCACCGATGTGTACGCGCCCCATGCCCAGCCCCTGCTGGACCACCTGATGGCCGAGTTGCCCGAGGTCACCGATTGGGTGGGCACCGTGGGGGTGGGCATTGCCGCCAGCGGTGTGGAGTATTTCGATGAACCGGCCCTGGCGGTGATGCTGCTGGACGTGCCGGGTGACCAGTACCGCGTGTTCAGCGGCGTGTCTCCTTTGCCAGTGGGCGGGCGTGCCGAGGGGTTCGAGGCCGTCACCGCCCTGGTGCACGCCGACGCGTCCACGGTGGACTTGGGCGGGTTGGTGCCCGAGCTGGCCCAGCGCACGCGCAGTGGCTCGGTGTTTGGGGGTGTGTCGTCTGGCCGCCAGCGCACCGTGCAGTTTGCCCACAGCAGCCGGGGCGCAGTGGGCGGGCATGGGGCTTCGGGCGGGGTGTTTCACGGTGGCTTGAGTGGTGTGGCCTTTGGCCCCGGTGTGGCGGTGCTTACCCGCGTGACCCAGGGGTGTACCCCCGTGGGCCCTACCCGCACCGTGACCCAGGCCGACGGCAACCTGGTGCTGACGCTGGATGGCGAGGACGCGTTGGGGGTGTTGCTGGCCGACCTGTCCATTTCGCTGGACGACCCCCAGGCGGCCATGGTGCGTTTGCGGCGCACGTTGGTGGGCATTGCCCCTGCCCCCCTGCACACAGGTGTGGCCGGCACGGGGGCCACCCCGTGGGCGCGCCACCCGGGCCAACTGGACGGCGACGCACGCGTGCGCCACATCATTGGCCTAGACCCCACACGCCGGGGGGTGGCCGGTGCCGACCATGTGACGGAAGGCGAACGCCTGTCCTTCTGCGAGCGCAACCCCGAGTCCGCCCGGGCCGACCTCATGCGCATGTGCGCCGAACTGCGCGAAGACCTGGAATCGCCCGCCACCGGGCAGCCCCAAGCGGTGTGTGGTGCCATTTACGTGAGCTGCGCCGGGCGCGGTGGCCCGCACTTCGGCAGCCCCAGCGCCGAGTTGCAATGGGTGCGGCGCGCGTTGGGCGATGTGCCCCTGGTGGGGTTTTTCGCGGGCGGCGAAATTGCCCACCAACAGTTGTACGGCTACACCGGTGTGTTGACGGTGTTCGTGTCGGATGTCGCGCCCGAAGCGATGCCGCCCGGTTGAGACCGCTCAGGGGCCGGTGTCAGGCCCCAGTGTTGCTAACATGCGTTTTGCTCAGCGGTGCACACGTGTGCGCGGCCCCACCGAATTCAGCGGAGTTTCCCCATGACTGTTGCCCCCCTTCTTGTTCAGCGTCCGCTGCCGTTGCCCACGCCGGTTGTCCGGCGGGCCCGCACTGTGTGGGGCGGGGCCTTGTGTGGCCTGGTGGCGCTTACCTTGGTGGGGTGTGGGGGCGGCGAGTCGTACACGCCCAGCGTCACCACGCCTGGCACCACGACGCCCGCTGGGGACAGTTTTCCCATTGTCATCAATGCCGAAAGTTTGGCCACCATGCGCCGCGGGCAGCTGCTGGACAGCACCACCGGCGCGTTGTCGGGCCCTGAATACGGTGACACGTGGATGTACCAATGGATCAACAAGACCGCGGGCACCGGCTTTTACAGCACCCACTACCTGTCGACCCTGGACAAAACCACCCAGCTCTACAGCCACACGGTCACGTTTTCCGACACACAGCCCTACCAAACGCGGGACTTTGGCTCGAAAAACCAAACCCTGGCCACTTCGTTTGAAAACACCCGTTGCCAGGACAACACCCAGACCCGCTCTCTTTTCCCCAGGCGCACCGACGGCCCGGCCAGCATCACCAAGTTTGCAGTGGGCAACACGTGGACCTATGTGTGGAGCGAAACGTGTCTCAACGGCACCGTGGCCACTTCGGTGACCAAATCCGTGACGGGGCGGATCAATGCGTTGGAGACCAAAAACCTGGGTTTGCTGGGGCAGGGGGGGGTGATTTCAAGCGGCACCACCCAGCGTGCATTCCAGACGGCGCGCTACACCGCCACGCGGGTGGAAACCAGTGCGGCAGGCTCTTGGACCTACCAAGACACCTGTTGGCATGACATCGAGCAAGACCGCACGGTGCAATGCGACACCACCGCCAGCTACATTCCGGCGGGTGGCGCGGCAACCACGCAGGTGTACGAACAGTCCCAAACGCTCGCGTTCGTGCGAGAAGTGCGCACCGCCAGCCCTGTGCGCCTGTCCGATGGGCCCACCACCGTGGCCATGTATGCGGGCCGCTGGGAGTTCAAGTTAGTGGGGGCGGGTGGAACGGTGACTTGCACCAACATGGAGATCAGCCTGACCGGCAACATCGCAGGCAACTGCACCCGGGTGGTCACCACCTTTGTCACCCGGCCTGACCCCGACAACGCCAACGCAAGCCTTCAGGTGCCCGTGCACACCACCACGGCCTTCAAGGTCAGTGGGTCTGTGAAACGCGGCACCATCAGCACCCGGGCGGCCGATGTCATCACGGTGGTGGCCGATTCCGGCACGGTTGACTTGAGCATGACCGGTGAAATGCTGTCGCCCATTTCGGCCGCCGGTACGTCGCGGGTTGCCGCCAGCGCAGGCAGCTCGTCCACCGAAGGCACCTGGACGGCCCGTCACTTGTGATGCGCCAAAAATCCGTGCCAAAAGCGCCCCTGGTGCTTTCTGGTATTGGGTTTTAAGCTGCGAAATTGTGAGCCTGTGAAAGCCCGCCTTGTGCGGGCTTCTGTTCACACGCCGCGTGTGCGGTCGGTGCGGAACTGGGCCACAAACGCCGCCAAGGTGCCAGCGTCCAGCGCGGCGCGCACCTCACCCATCAGGTTCAGGTAGTAGTGCAGGTTGTGGATGCTGGCGAGCATGGGGCCCAGCATTTCACCGCAGCGGTCCAGGTGGTGCAAGTAGGCACGGCTGAAGCCCTCACGACCCCCTTCGCTCCAAGGCACGCCTGATGAGCCAGCACACGCATAGCAGGTGCAGGTCTCGTCAATCGGCTTTTCGTCGGTCTTGTGCCGTGCGTTGCGGATTTTCAGGTCGCCAAACCGCGTGAAGGTGTGGCCGTTGCGCGCGTTGCGGGTGGGCATGACGCAGTCGAACATGTCGATGCCGTTCAGCACCCCCGCAATCAGGTCTTCCGGTGTGCCCACGCCCATCAGGTAGTGCGGCTTGTGGGCGGGCAGCTTGGGGCCGATGTGTTGCAGCACCCGCATCATGTCTTCCTTGGGCTCGCCCACGCTCAAGCCCCCCACGGCAATGCCGGGGAAGTCGAGTGCTTCCAGCCCGGCCAGCGACTCGTCGCGCAAGTGTTCGAACATGCCACCTTGCACGATGCCGAACAGGGCGTTGGGGTTCTCCAGCCGCGCAAATTCGTCCTGGCAGCGTTTGGCCCACCGCAGGCTCAGCTCCATGGAGCTGCGGGCTTCGCGCTCGGTGGTGATTTGGCCCTTGGTTTTTTTCTCGACCGACAGGTAGGGCGTGCACTCATCAAACTGCATGACGATGTCGCTGTTCAGCACGGTCTGGATTTGCATGCTGATTTCGGGCGTGAGGAAGAGCTTGTCCCCGTTGACGGGGCTGGCAAATTTCACGCCTTCTTCGGTGATTTTGCGCATTTCGCCCAGGCTCCAGACCTGGAAGCCACCCGAGTCGGTGAGGATGGGTTTGTCCCATTTCTCGAACGCGTGCAGGCCGCCGAACTGCTTGACCACGTCCAGCCCGGGGCGCATCCACAGGTGGAAGGTGTTGCCCAAGATGATTTGGGCGTTCATGTCGTGCAGGCTGCGGGGCATCACGCCTTTGACCGTGCCATAAGTGCCCACGGGCATGAAGATGGGGGTTTGCACCACACCGTGGTTCAGCGTGAGTTGCCCACGGCGGGCGTGGCTGGCCGGGTCGGTGGCCAGAATGTCGAAGTTCAGCATGGGTGGTTTGGCGTGCTTGCGGGCGCTTCTGCGGTCAGGCCCGGTTGTGTTTTTTCTGGGCTTTTTTGGCTTTTTTAAGCGGCGCTGCCGACCGCAGGGGCTTGGCGTCAGAGAAACGCTCGGTTGGATCGAAAAGCAGGGGCCGCTCCCTGATGGGGAATGGCAATTCCTGTGGGGCTTCGCCCAGCAAGGCCACGATGCTTGCCGTGTGGTTGTGGGCGTTCAGGTCTTGGGGCGGGGTTTGTCGCACGGCATTTTCTTGCATGGCAATCGCCAGAAAAACCGATTCCACGATGGCGCGGGCAATGCGCTGGCAGGCCTCCAGGTGCGCCTGTTCCACCTGGGCGTTTCGGGGGGCGGGCCGGTGCGGAAACCTGTCCTGGTGTGCCTTCAACCAGTCAAGCTGCACTTGAATCACTTCCCCCAGCAACTGGGTGTACAGCTGGCCACCAGCCTGGCGTTCAAACTGAAGTGTGGCCCAGCGCATCCTGGGGGGGGCCATTTTGGTGTCTTTGAGGAGGCGAATCAGGTCGTCAATCCCCAACCGGTGCACCGACAACATGAGGCGCGGGCCCGCTTGTGGCCAGCATCGCACCACCGCTTCGTTGGCCACGGCTTCAAAGTGCGCGAATGTTTGCCACGGCAAGCCGCGCAGGGGGGGCTTTTCCAGTTTGAGCCAGTCGCCTTCGTTCCACGCGCTCAACAGGCGTTCGTTCCATGAAAGCACCACCAGCGAGGGGTCGCCCTCAAGCGCCGTGCGCGTGCAGACTTCCAACAACGACCGCAAGCCCATCACCGCTTGCGCCTCGGTCAGTGTGTTGGGGTTGACGACGGTCGCTGCGGGCTTGACGCTCTCAACGGGCTCTTTGGCCAGGGCTGTTTTCCCCCACAACGCGGCCACAGGCCACATCAGTGCTGCGATGTGTAGTCGTCTTCTGTTCATGAGTAGGTCGCTGGGTAGGGTGGTCGGTCGGCGGCAAACTCTATCACCCAGCGGGCATTTCAGTGGCTCGTTGCAGCCACATCGCATCGCCATAGCTGAAGAAGCGGTACTTTTGCGCAATGGCGTGGTCGTACAGCCCACGGATGCGGGTGTACCCGGCCAGCGCGCTGACCAGCATCATGAGCGTGCTTTTGGGCAGGTGGAAGTTGGTGATGAGTGCGTCCACCAAGCGGAATTCAAACCCGGGGGTGATGAAAATCTGCGTGTCGCCGGTGGCCTGGCCGCTTTGCGCCCAGCTCTCCAGCGTGCGCACGGTGGTGGTGCCCACGGCCACCACACGCCCGCCACGGGCGCGGCAGTCGGCAATGGCCTGCTGGGTGGCGGCGGGCACGTCGTACCACTCGCGGTGCATGGCGTGGTCGGCCAGGTTTTCGGTTTTCACCGGCGAAAACGTGCCCGCGCCCACGTGCAGCGTGACGGCGGCGCGGTGCACGCCGCGGGCTTCCAGCTCGGCCAGCAAGGCTTCGTCGAAGTGCAGGGCGGCGGTGGGGGCGGCCACGGCACCGGGGTGTTTGGCAAACACGGTTTGGTAGCGGCACTCGTCGTCGGCCGTGTCGGTGTGTTCGATGTAGGGTGGCAGGGGCACGTGGCCGTGGCGGGCCATCAGCGCGTGGGGCTCGTCAGAGAACCCCAGGCGAAACAGGGCGCCTTGTTCGTCGGGCCAGCGGCCCAGCAGCGTGGCCACAAAACCCCCGCCGCGTGTGCCACCCGCCATGTACAGCTTGGCGCCCACCAGCGGCTTTTTGCTGACCTTCATGTGGGCCACCACCTCGTGGCCCGGGAGCACGCGCTCCACCAGCAGTTCCAGCTTGCCGCCGCTGGCTTTTTCGCCAAACAGGCGGGCTTTGATGACCTGCGTGTCGTTGAACACCATCAGGTCACCGGCGCGCAGCAGGCCGGGCAGGTCTTTGAACGTGCGGTCCACCGGGGTGGGGCCGCTGCCATCCAGCAGGCGCGAGCCGGTGCGCTCGGCGGCAGGGTGCTGGGCCACCAGCTCGGGCGGCAGGGTGAAGTCGAAATCGGACAGGGTGAACGGGCGGCCGTCGGGGTGCAAAGTCATGGTGCGCTTGAGGGCCGAACGGGCCCGTGCCAAGGTGAAGAAAAGAGAGGGGCGAGATTGTCCCATCAACCCGCCGCACCCATGCCCTGCCGCACAATGCGCGCCATGCCGTCAGCCGCACCCGTGCCCGCCAAACCGCCTGCCAAGCCCCCCAGCCCGCAGCAGCTGGCCTTGCGCAAGCTGGGCCTGCGCAGCGACTGGGACCTGGCGCTGCACATTCCCCTGCGCTACGAAGACGAAACCCGGCTCACCGCATTGGCCGGTGCGCGCGACGGCAGCACCGTGCAGTTTGAAGCCACCGTGACCCACGCCGAGGTCAGCCTGGGGGGGCGCCGCCAGCTGCGCGTGACGGTGGACGACGGCACCGACACCTGCGTGCTGCGTTTTCTGGTGTTCTACCCCGCCCAGCAAAAAGCCCTTGCGGTGGGGCAACGCGTGCGTGTGCGTGGCGAGCTGCGCGGTGGGCTGTGGGGCCGCGAGATGGTGCACCCCACCGTGCGCCCGGCGGGCGGGCCCTTGCCCACGGCGCTCACGCCCGTTTACCCCAGCAGCGCCGGGTTGGCCCAGGCCTACCTGCGCAAAGCGGTGTCCACGGCGCTGGCGCGGGTGGCCCCACCCGGCCAAACCCGGCTCACCGACACCGTGCCGGTTGAATATTTAAGCGAAATAGGTGCCCACCGCTTGATGGACATGGGTTCTTCACTGCGGTTTTTGCACCATCCCACGCCCAGCGTGTCGGTGGCCGAGCTGGAAGACCGCACCCACCCGGCCTGGACGCGGCTGAAAGCCGAAGAGCTGCTGGCGCAGCAACTGTCGCAACTGGTGGCCCGGCGCGAGCGCCTGCGCTTCCAGGCCCCTGCGCTGGGCGCGGGTGTGTTCCCGGGCCCCGCCACCGAGCTGCCCCAGGCCTTGCTGGCTGCCCTGCCGTTTGGGCTGACGAACGCCCAGCAGCGCGTGGTGGCTGAGCTGGCCACCGACCTGGCCCGCACCGTGCCCATGCACCGTTTGTTGCAGGGCGATGTGGGCGCGGGCAAAACCGTGGTGGCCGCGCTGGCCGCCTGCGTGTGCATGCAAGCCGGGTGGCAATGTGCGCTCATGGCCCCCACCGAAATCCTGGCCACCCAGCACTTTGCCAAGCTGGTGGCCTGGCTGGAGCCCCTGCTCGCCCCCCGGGGCCTGGGCGTGGCCTGGCTCACCGGCAGCCAGAAGAAAAAAGAACGCACCGCCATGTTGGCCAAAGTGGCCAGTGGCGAGGCCGGGCTGGTGGTGGGCACACACGCGCTCATCCAGGACAGCGTGGTGTTCGCCCGTCTGGGGCTGGCCATCATCGACGAGCAGCACCGCTTCGGCGTGGCCCAGCGCCTCGCCCTGCGCGGCAAACTGGCCGGTGAGCTGACCGAGCCCCACTTGCTGATGATGACGGCCACCCCCATTCCGCGCACCCTGGCCATGAGCTATTACGCCGACCTGGACGTGTCCACCCTCGACGAACTGCCCCCCGGCCGCACCCCCATCGTCACCAAGGTGGTGAGCGACGAGCGGCGCGAGGAGGTGATGGCCCGCATCGGCGCGCAGGTGGCGCAGGGGCGGCAGGTGTACTGGGTGTGCCCGCTGATCGACGAGCAGGCCGAGGGTGCCGTCGTGCCCGACGACGGCAGCTTGTTGCCCAAAGGCGGCAAGGGTGGGCGTGGCGCGGGCAAAGAAGCCCAGCTGCTGCGCAACGTCACCGCCACCCATGCCGAGCTGTGTGAAGCCTTGCCTGGTGTCAACGTGGCGTTGCTGCACTCCCGCCTGCCCACAGCCGAGAAGCAGGCCGTGATGGACGCGTTTGCCAGCGGGCAGGTGGGCGTGTTGGTCAGCACCACCGTCATTGAGGTGGGCGTGGACGTGCCCAACGCCAGCCTGATGGTCATTGAACACGCCGAGCGTTTTGGCCTGAGCCAGTTGCACCAGCTGCGCGGGCGCGTGGGGCGGGGGGCGGCGGCATCGGCCTGTGTGCTGCTGTACACCGCGCCGCTCAGCCCCCACGGGCGCGAGCGGCTCAAAGCCATGGCGCAAACGGCAGACGGGTTTGAAATCGCCCGCATCGACCTGGCGCTGCGCGGCCCCGGTGAGTTTCTGGGCGCACGCCAGTCGGGCGACGCGCTGCTGCGGTTTGCCGACCTCGACACCGATGCCGATCTGCTGGCCTGGGCCCAGACCACCGCCCCGCGTTTGCTGGACGGCCACCCCGGCCTGGCCCGCCAGCACATGCACCGCTGGCTGGGTGGCCGCTCGGACTACCTGAAAGCCTGAGCCCGCTGGGCGCGCGTGCTCAGCGCGCACTCACCGGGCGTATTCGCACTGCTTGGGTTTGCCCCGCGCGGGGTCACCAAACTCGTCGGTGGTGCAGGCAATGCCGCTGGTCACACCGCGGATGGTTTGGTACGCACCGTCTGCCCCGAAGCGCACGCTGGTGGGGCGGGGCACCCGGCAGTTGCCGCCTTCTGTGGCGCAGAACACCCAGTTTTCGTACCGGTCGCTGTCGGGGCCGCGAGGGCTGCGGCCCCAGCCACCACCGCTGTTGCCGTCCACGCTGTATTCGCAGCGTTTGCGCTCGCCCCGGTTGGGGTCGCCAAACACATCGGTGTGGCAGGGAATGCGCTGGTTCACGTTGTCCTGGTAGGCGTAGCGGCCCTCTGTGCCGAAGCGCACGGTGGCCTGGCGTGGCACCTGGCAGGTGCCCCCTTCTTCGGCGCAAAAGCGCCACGTGCCGCCACGTTCGTCGTCGCCCCAGTTGGGGCGGTTGTGCCCCGCGTTGGGCCTGCGGTCATGGGCCACCTGGCAGAGCTTGGGCACGCCAGGTGCGGGGTCGCCGCCGAACGCGTGGTTGCTGCATTCCATGCCGTTGGTGGCGTAGCGGGTGCGGTAGTGGCCGTTGGCGCCGTAACGCACCTGCTGGCTGCCACGAAAGTCGCAAAAACCGTCTTCGCGGGCACAGGTGCGCCAGCCGCCACCGTTCTGGCCCCAGGCATTGCCCGGGGCGGCGGGGCGTTGCCCGTTCCCTGCCCATGTGGCGGCGTTGCCCGAGCGGTTGTAGGCACAGGTTTTGGGTTCGCCGCGTGCGGGGTCGCCAAACACGTCGGGGCTGCACAGAATGGGGCCGGCCACGTTTTTGTATTCGTAGCGCCCCTCGGCACCGAAGCGCACCACGGCCTCGCCGCTGACGTTGCAGGCCGCGCCTTCGGCGGCGCAAAACACCCAGTCGTTGGCGTGTGACAGGGCGGGGGACAACAGCCCGGCCATTGCCAGGCAGAGGGTGGGCAGCAGGGTGTGGAGGTGTGTCATGGTGCGCAATGGGGGTGGTGGTCTAGGCAGCGCCAGTTTAGGCCGGGGCTTTCCCAGGGGGCAATGTAGGGCGGGGGTGTGTGGGTGACAATCCGTAACCTTTTGAGGCCCGCCATGACCCTGACCGAACTCAAATACATCGTTGCCGTGGCCCGCGAAAAGCATTTCGGCAAGGCGGCAGATGCTTGCCACGTGTCGCAGCCCACGTTGTCGGTGGCCATCAAAAAATTGGAAGAAGAGCTGGAGCTGAAGCTGTTCGAGCGCAACGCCAACGAAGTCACCGTCACCCCACTGGGCGAAGAGGTGGTGCGCCAGGCGCAAACCGTGCTGGAGCAGGCCGCCGCCATCCGCGAAATTGCCAAGCGCGGCAAAGACCCATTGGCCGGGCCGCTGAAGCTGGGGGTGATTTACACCATTGGCCCCTACCTGCTGCCCGATCTGGTGCGCCAGGTGATTGCCCGCACGCCGCAAATGCCGCTGATGCTGCAAGAAAACTTCACCGTGAAGCTGCTGGAGCAACTGCGCCTGGGTGAGATTGACGCGGCCATCCTGGCAGAGCCGTTTCCCGACACCAACCTGGCCATTGCCCCGCTGTACGACGAGCCCTTTGTGGCCGCGTTGCCCGTGAGCCACCCGCTGGCCGGGCGCGACAGCATCACGGCCGAAGAGATGAAGCAGGAAACCATGCTGCTGCTGGGCAACGGCCATTGTTTCCGCGACCACGTGCTGGAGGTGTGCCCCGAGTTCGCCCGGTTTTCCAACGACGCGGAGGGCATTCGCAAAAGTTTCGAAGGTTCGTCGCTGGAAACCATCAAACACATGGTGGCCGCGGGCATGGGCGTGACGCTGGTGCCGCGCCTGAGCGTGCCGTCTGCCGCACTGAGCCGCCCCCAAAAGGCCGCCACCGCGTCCACCGCTGGTGACCTGGGCAACGCCACGGGCACCAGCCTGGAGTTCACCCACGTGCGCTACCTGCCTTTTGAGGGCGAGCCGCCCATGCGCCGTGTGGTGTTGGCGTGGCGGCGCAGCTTCACGCGTTACGAGGCAATTGCCGCGTTGCGCAACGCCATTTATGCCTGCGAGTTGCCGGGCGTGCGGCGGTTGTCGTGAGCGGCGGGCTGCGCCACCGGCTGGCGCTGTATTTGCAACTCATCCGTTGGGACCGGCCCGCCGGTTGGCTGCTGCTGCTGTGGCCCACACTGGCCGCGCTGTGGCTGGCGGCGGGTGGCTGGCCCGGCTGGCATTTGCTGGTGGTGTTTGTGGCGGGCACGGTGCTTATGCGCAGCGCGGGCTGCTGCATCAACGACGTGGCCGACCGCCGGTTTGACCGGCACGTGAAGCGCACGGCGCAGCGCCCGGTCACCTCTGGCCAGGTCAGCGTGCGCGAGGCCCTGGCGGTGGGGGCGGTGCTGGCGCTGGTGGCCCTGGCGCTGGTGCTGACCACCAACGCAGCCACCGTGGCGTGGGCCTTGCCCGCGCTGGGTGTGACACTGTTCTACCCCTATGCCAAGCGCGTGGTGGCCATGCCCCAAGCCGTGCTCGGCGTGGCGTTCAGTTTTGGCATTCCCATGGCGTTCACGGCGGTCAACGCCGGACCGGCGGGGCAGTTGTGGGCCGAGGGGCTGGCGGCGTTCGACGGTGCCGCCGTGTGGCAGGCCTGGCGCGACATTCCCTGGCAGGCGTGGGCCTTGTTTGCGGGCAACCTGTTTTGGGTGCTGGCCTTCGACACCGAATACGCCATGGTGGACCGGGACGACGACCTGAAAATCGGCATGAAGACCTCGGCCATCACCTTGGGGCGGTGGGACGTGGCGGCCGTCACCACCTTCTACGCACTTTTTATGCTTATTTGGGCCCTGGCGCTTTCCCACATTGATTTGTTTGCTATTTATCTGTTGGCCAGTGCGGTGGGGGTGGCGCAGGTGGTGTGGCACGTGGGCCTGATCCGCCACCGCTCGCGCGAGGGCTGCTTCAAGGCCTTCCGCGCCAACCATTGGCTGGGGGCCACCCTGTTCGCTGGGCTTGCGCTGGCCCAGGCCCTGGCGTGAGGGGCTGACCCGTCCCCACCCTTTCAGCGCCCGAACTCGTCGCCCAGCTCTTGCGCCCGGTGGGCCGCCGCGTGCATGGCCTGCACAAAGTGGGCTTTGACGTGGGCGTTTTCCAGGTGGGTGAGTGCGGCGTAAGTGGTGCCCCCTTTGGATGTGACGCGCTGGCGCAAAATTTCCGGTGGCTCGTCGGATGCCTTGGCCAAGGCCGATGCGCCCACAAACGTGCCCACCGCCAGCTTGTGGGCGTCGGCCCGTGACAGCCCCAGGTCGGCCCCGGCTTGCGCCATGGCTTCCAGAAAATAAAACACGTAGGCCGGGCCCGAACCCGACAGCGCCGTGACGGCGTCCAGCTGCTGCTCGTTGTCCAGCCACAGCAATTCGCCTGTGGGGGCCAGCACGGTTTGCACGCGCTCGCGGTCGTCTGCGGTCACGGCGCTGCGGGCAAACAGACCGGTCATGCCCTGGCCCACCAGTGCGGGGGTGTTGGGCATGGCGCGCACGATGCGTTGGGTGTTCAGCCAATCGGCCATGCTGTCGCTGCGGATGCCCGCGGCCACGCTCAGGTGCAGGCTGTCCGCCAGCCAGGCCCGGCACTGCTGTGCCGCTTCTTTGAAGGTTTGGGGTTTCACGGCCCACACCACCATGGGGCTGTTTTGCAAGGCCACACTGGGTTCGGCCAGTGCTTGCAGTCCGAACTGCTGTGCCAGGCGGTCGCGTTGTTCGGCCCAGGGCTCCACCACTTGAATGTGTGCGGGCATCCAGCCCTGGCGCAACAGGCCGCCGATGATGGCGCTGGCCATGTTGCCGCCGCCGATGAAGGAGATGCGAGGTGCGTTGTCTGGCATATATAAGGTGTGCGCCGGGGCGCTTGGGGTCTGTCCGGGTTGCTGGGTGAGGCGACGGGCGGGCATCATGCCCCGCCGCCCTTTGAGGAATGCCCATGCATTATGTTTTGTCGTTGGACCAAGGCACCACCAGTTCCCGCGCCATTCTGTTTGACCAGACCGGCAAAGTCTGCGGTGCCGCGCAGCAGCCGTTTGCCCAGCACTTTCCGCACCCGGGGTCGGTGGAGCACGATGCCAACGACCTCTGGCACAGCCAGTTGGCGGTGGCGCGTCAGGTGCTGCTGGACACCGGTGTGCGGGCCGGGCAACTGGTGGCCGTGGGGGTGACCAACCAGCGCGAGACCACCGTGTTGTGGGACCGCGCCACCGGCCAGCCCGTGGCCCCTGCCATCGTCTGGCAAGACCGGCGCACGGCCGATGCCTGCGATGCCCTGCGGGCGCAGGGGGCAGGCCCAGCCGTGTTGGCCCGCACGGGGCTGGAGCTGGATGCCTATTTCTCTGCCACCAAGCTGGCCTGGCTGCTCGACCATGTGCCCGGCGCCCGCACCCGTGCCGAGCGGGGTGAGCTGGCGTTTGGCACCGTGGACAGTTGGCTGGCCTTCCGCTTGACGGGCGGCGCGCGGCACGTGACCGATGTCAGCAACGCCAGCCGCACACAGCTCTTCAATATCCACACGTTGGCGTGGGACGAGGCGTTGCTGGCGTTGTTCAACATTCCCTTTCGCGTGTTGCCCGAGGTGGTGCCCAGCAGCGGTGTGTTGGGCCACACTGCGCCCGAATGGTTGGGGGCTGCCGTGCCCGTGGCCGCCCTGGTGGGTGACCAGCAAGCGGCCTTGTTCGGCCAGGCGTGTCACCGGCCAGGCATGGCTAAAAACACCTACGGCACGGGCTGTTTCGTGTTGATGAACACCGGCGCCCACGCCACCACCTCGCGGCACCGCTTGCTGACCAGTGTCGGGTGGCAACTCGGTGCCGCGGCCCCCAGCTATTGCCTCGAAGGTGCGGTGTTCATGGGTGGGGCAACGGTGCAGTGGTTGCGAGACGGCTTGCAAATCATCGAATCCGCCCGTGATGTGGAAGCCCTTGCCGCCAGCGTGCCCGACGCGGGCGGGGTTGTGCTGGTGCCCGCGTTCACAGGCTTGGGGGCGCCGCACTGGGACGGCCATGCACGGGGCGCAATGCTGGGGCTCACACGCGGCACCGGCAGGGCCCACATCGCCAGGGCGGCATTGGATGCCATTGCGTTCCAATGCGCCGATGTGCTGGGCGCCATGGCCGCCGATGCCGGTGTGCCGCTGACCGAGCTCCGAGTGGATGGCGGTGCCAGCGTCAACAACCTGCTGATGCAAACACAGGCTGACTTGTGTGGCGTGCCAGTGCTTCGCCCCAGGGTGACGGAAACCACGGCACTCGGGGCGGCCTACCTGGCCGGCTTGGCAACGGGTTTTTGGGGGACGGGTGACGCGCTGGCAGCACACTGGCAATTGGACCGGGTGTTCGAGCCTCAATTGTCTGCGGACCACCGAGAGGCCTTGCGAAACCGGTGGCAAAACGCCGTCAATCGCTCATTGGCTTGGCCCGAGGTGCCAGCTGCCCCAAGTATTTGCGAAAAAAGTGTTGACACCGCCAAAAGCTGCGAGTGATAATACGCGGCTCTGCTTTTTCTAGCAGGGTATCTGCCCACCGACGCTGGGGTGCTTCACGAATTCGCGTAAGCACACTGGCAACGACGGGCCCAAGACTGATCGCCTGCGTCCGTGGTGGATGCGGGGATTCAAGTTGGGACTTAACTCAAATGATCCAAACGCAATCTCGACTCGATGTTGCTGACAACACGGGTGCCAAGTCCGTGATGTGCATCAAGGTGCTCGGTGGTTCCAAGCGCCGGTACGCCAGCGTGGGCGACATCATCAAAGTCAGCATCAAAGAAGCTGCTCCCCGTGGCCGCGTCAAAAAAGGCGAGGTTTACAGCGCTGTGGTGGTTCGCACTGCCAAAGGCATTCGCCGCGGCGATGGCGCGCTCATCAAATTTGATGGCAACGCCGCCGTGCTGCTGAACGCCAAGCTGGAGCCCATTGGCACCCGCATTTTTGGCCCCGTGACGCGTGAACTGCGCACCGAAAAGTTCATGAAGATCGTGTCCCTGGCACCTGAAGTTCTTTGAGGGTTTCGACATGAACAAAATCGTTAAAGGTGACGAAGTCATCGTCATCACCGGCCGGGACAAGGGCAAGCGCGGCACGGTTGTGCTCCGCAGTTCCGAAGACCATGTCGTGGTTGAGGGCATCAATGTCGTCAAGAAGCACGCCAAGCCAAACCCCATGAAGGGTGTGACCGGCGGCATCATCGACAAGACCATGCCCATTCACCAGTCCAACATTGCGATCTTCAATGCCGCCACTGGCAAAGCCGACCGCGTGGGCATCAAGCAATTGGCCGATGGCAAGAAGGTTCGCGTCTTCAAGTCCAGCGGCGAAGAAATCAAGGTGGCATAAACATGGCACGTTTGCAAGATCAATTCCGCGCGACCATCGCGCCCAGCTTGGTGGAAAAGTTCGGCTACAAATCCGTGATGGAAGTGCCGCGCCTGACCAAAATCACCCTGAACATGGGTGTGAGCGAAGCGGTTGCCGATAAAAAAGTCATGGACAACGCTGTGAGCGACCTGACCAAAATCGCTGGCCAAAAGCCCGTGGTCACCAAGGCTCGCAAAGCCATCGCTGGTTTCAAAATCCGCGAAGGCCAGGCCATTGGTTGCATGGTCACGCTGCGCGGTGCTCAGGTGTATGAATTCCTGGACCGTTTTGTGAC
>JBASFL010000086.1:0-16808 GCA_049653005.1 Burkholderiaceae bacterium
GGTTGAGGTCGTGCCCGGCGTTCACGCCCAGCCCGCAGTCGAGCGCGGCCTGGGCGGCGGCGCGAAAGCGCTCCAGCTGCGCGGCCTGGGCGGGGGTGCCCCAGGCGGCGGCGTAGGGCTCGGTGTACAGCTCCACGCGGTCGGCCCCCACGGCTTTGGCTCCGGCCATCTGGCTGGGCTCGGGGTCCATGAACAGGCTGACGCGCACGCCCAAAGCTTTGGCTTCTGCCACCAGCGGCGCCAGGCGCTCGGCGTCTTGCGGAAACTGCCAGCCGTGGTCGCTGGTGAACTGGCCTTCGCTGTCGGGCACAAAGGTCACTTGTTGGGGGCGCACGCTGCGCACAAAACCCATGAGGTTGTGGAAGGGGTTGCCCTCGATGTTGAACTCGCGCCCGGGCCAGGCTTTGAGCAGCTCGGCCAGCTCGGTCACGTCGGTGGCGCGGATGTGGCGCTCATCGGGCCGGGGGTGCACGGTGATGCCGTGGGCACCGGCTTGCAAACACTGGGTGGCGGCGCGCGTCAGGCTGGGAATGCCGAGGTGCCGGGTGTTGCGCAGCGTGGCCACTTTGTTGACGTTGACCGACAGGGCGCAGCCGGTGTGGAGAGCGGTGGGGGGTGTGGGGGCGGTCATGGGTGAAAATATTCAATCAAAAAGGTACCCATCGCTTGATGGTATTCATTTGTTTGCTATCAACGTGAACGCACCAAGGCCTGCACGTCCAGCATCATTTGCCGGGTTTTGAACGCTTTGACCCCGCAATGGTAGTGCAGCAGGTGGCGCAACTGGGCCTGCAAACCAGCCTGGCAAGGGGCACACGCGGCCACCAGGCCAGCGAAGTGGGTGGTGTCGTCCAGCGCGTCTTGCAGCACCAGAAACTGGGCACCGGCCAGGGCCGAGCGCTCGCCGGGTTCGGCCCGGCGCAGGCCCCCCTCGGGCGACAACAGGTAGGGGGCCTGGGGGTTGAGGGCTTGCAGGCTGCTGCCGTCGGCGCGCAATTCGGGCAGCAGCCCGGCTTCGCGCAGCAGCAGCAACTCAAACGCGCGCAGCACAGCGGGGTCGGGCGTGCCGCGCTGGGCCAGGCGCTCCACGGCCTGGGCGTAGCCGTCGAACAGGCGGGGGTGGGCATCGTCGCGCGCCAGCAGGCGCATGAGCATTTCGTTGAAGTAGGTGCCGGCCAGCAGGGCTTCGCCCACCGGCATCACATGGCCGCCGCGCCAGTGCGCGGTTTTGAGGGTGTGCACCTCGCCCGTGCCGCTCCAGGCCAGCAACAGGGGCTGCAAAGGCAGCAACACCGGGCGCAGTTGGGAGGTGGGGCGCTTGGCCCCCTTGGCCACCACCGCCAGGCGGCCGTGCTGGCGGGTGAACACATCCAGAATCAGGCTGGTTTCGCTCCAGTCGTAGCGGTGCAGCACGAAGGCGGGTTCATCGGTGAACCGCTGGGTTTTGCTCATGCGGCGGTCGTGCGGCAGGGCGGGCTGCTTATTCGTAGCCGAAGGAGCGCACGCGGGCGTCGTCGTCGGCCCAGCCGGAGCGCACCTTGACCCACAGTTCCAGGAAAATTTTGGCGTCCATCAGGCGTTCCAGCTCCACGCGGGCTTCGGTGCCAATGCGCTTGAGCTTTTCGCCGCCCTCGCCAATGACCATGCCTTTGTGCCCTTCGCGCTCCACCACGATGGTGGCGGCAATGCGGCGTTTGTTGCCCTCTTCCTCGAAGGTGTCGATGATGACGGTGGAGGTGTAGGGCAACTCGTCGCCCATGAGGCGGAACAGTTTTTCGCGGATGATTTCGCTGACCAGAAACTTTTCGCTGCGGTCGGTCAGTTCGTCAGCCGGGTACATCCAGTCCTGCTCGGGCAGGTACTTTTCGCAAATGCCATAGAAGCGCTTCACGTCGCGTGCGGTGTTGGCCGACATGGGCACGATTTCGGCAAACGGGTGGCGCTCCTGCATGTCTTTCAGCCAGGGGGCGATGTCGCCACGGCGGTGGATCAGGTCAAATTTGTTGGCCAGCAAAATCACCGGAATGCTGTTGGGCAGCAGCTCCAGCACCTTGGCGTCGTCGGGCGAGAAGCGCCCGGCTTCCACCACAAACACCACCAGGTCCACATCGGTCACGGCGCCCAGCACGGTTTTGTTGAGGGCGCGGTTCAACGCGTTGCCGTGGCGGGTTTGAAAACCGGGCGTGTCCACAAACACGTATTGCGTGGCCCCCAGCGTGCGCATGCCGGTGATGCGGTGGCGCGTGGTTTGCGCCTTGCGCGAGGTGATGCTGACTTTTTGCCCCACCAGCGCGTTGAGCAGGGTGGATTTGCCCACATTGGGCTTGCCCACGATGGCGATCAGCCCGCAGCGCTTGGGGCCGGTGGGTTCAGCGGCCGCCTCGCTGGCGGCCGCTGCCACGGCAGCCGCCGGGCGGCGCAGGGCGCGTGAAAGCATGGCTTCCAGTTGAACGTCGCCAGCGGCCAGGGGTTCGGCCCTGGGGGCGGCTGGGGCCTTGGTTTTGGCCTTTTTTGCCGCTGGCTGCGTGGCTGGCTTGGCCGTGGCCTGGGGCTTCTTGGGGCCAGAGGCCGGGGGTTTGGGTGCAGAGCTCATCGCTTGGGGTGTTCTTTCAGGTGCTGAAGCATGAGGGCGGCGGCCGCTTGTTCGGCCGCCCGGCGCGATGGGCCACGGCCCAGTTCGGTGTGCCCGGTCTCGACGACCTCACACACCACGGCAAACATTTGCTGGTGGGCGGCCCCGGTGGTTTCGGCCACGCGGTATTGGGGCAAGCCCATTCGACGCCCTTGCAGCCATTCCTGCAAGGCGGTTTTGGCGTCTTTGCCAATGGCCCCCATGGTGGGGTTGATGTCGATGCCTTTGAACAGGCGACGCACCAGCTGGGCGGCAGCATCGAACCCCGCGTCGAGGTACACCGCACCAATGACGGCTTCCACCGCGTCGGCCAGGATGGACGGGCGCTGTCGGCCACCGGTTTTCAACTCGCCCTCGCCCAAGCGCAGCACAGCCGACAGGCCCAGCCCATTGGCCACGGTGACCAGGGTGTCTTGCTTGACCAAATTGGCGCGTATGCGGGACAAATCGCCTTCGGGCAATTTGGCCAGTTGTTCGTACAGAAGGGCCGAAATGGCCAGGTTCAACACCGAATCACCCAAAAACTCCAGCCGCTCGTAGTGGTCGGCCGAAAAGCTGCGGTGCGTGAGCGCCTGCTCCAGCAGGCGCGGGTTGACAAAGGGGTGCCCCACCTGGCGTTGCAACGCCTGCAACGCAGGACTCAACGCGAAGACCCCTGGTACTTCATCACCAGATAAGCCGGACCACCCAGGTGAATTTCACGCTGATAGGCAAACGACACCACCACTTTGTCGCCCTGCTTGCTCACGTCCAAGTCTTTGCCCGCAATGGTGTTGATGGTGTCAATTTGCGCAGCCTTGTCAAAAATGCTGCGCACTTCGGGCACCGTGTTGCCTGCAGAGGCTTTTTTGGCGGCTTTTTGAATGGCCAGAAACTCGATGTAGGTGGGGAACACCTGCATGCCCACAATGGCACCGAACACCAGGACACCCCCGACCACGATCAGGCCCAGGAAGGTGATGCCGCGTTGTTTTTGTCGCATGTTGTCAAAGCCCCCGAGTTGGTGAGTGGCGTGTGCCCGGCTCAGTCAAAGCCGCCAATGCGCTTGAAATTGCCAAAGTTCATCCACACAAAAAACGCTTTGCCCACGATGTTGGCCTCGGGCACAAAGCCCCAGTAGCGCGAGTCCAGCGAGTTGTCGCGATTGTCGCCCATCATGAAATAATGCCCCTCAGGCACCTTGCATACCACGCCTTCCACGGTGTAGTGGCATTGGTCTTTGAACGCAAAGTCGCTGGCACCCGGCACAAACGCGGGGCGGTCGTTGTCGTTCAGGGTGCCGTAGGTTTTGCCGCTTTGCGTTTCCTGGAACTGTTTGCCGTAGCGCATGCTGTCGGCATCGAAGAAATCGGGTTGAGCCGCCTTGGGCACGGGTTTGCCGTTGACGGTGAGCTGTTTGTTCAGGTAGGCCACCTCGTCACCGGGCACGCCCACCACACGTTTGATGTAGTCCAAGCTGGGCTGCGGGGGGTAGCGGAACACCATCACATCGCCACGCTGCGGCTCGTTGTTGGACAGCACCTTGGTGTTGACCACCGGCAGGCGCACGCCGTAATGGAATTTGTTCACCAGAATCAGGTCGCCCACCAGCAGGGTGGGAATCATGGAGCCCGACGGGATTTTGAAGGGCTCGAACAAAAACGAGCGCAGCACAAACACCACGGCAATCACCGGGAACAGCCCGGCAGTCCAGTCCAGCCACCAGGGTTGCATCAGCAGTTTTTCGCGGCCCTCGGCCGTCAAACCGCCGTCCACGTGCTGGATGCCCTGGGCTTTCAGCGTGGCTTCGCGCTGGACGACCTGGGCCTCGGCCTCGGCCAGCGCGCGTTTGCGCTGGGGCAAAAACACCAGCTTTTCGGCCACCCAATAAGCGCCGGTGAGCGTGGTGGCCAACAGCAGCATCAAGGCGAAGTTGGCCTCTACCCAGCCCAGGTACCACGCGCCCCCAAAGCCGACAAACGCGGCCAACAACACGCCGGTGACCGACTCCATGGTTGTGTTCGACATCAATCTTCCACCTGCAAAATGGCCAGAAACGCCTCTTGGGGCACCTCGACCGAACCGATTTGTTTCATGCGCTTCTTGCCCGCTTTCTGCTTTTCCAGCAGCTTGCGTTTGCGACTGATGTCGCCGCCGTAGCACTTGGCCAGCACGTTCTTGCGCAGCGCCTTGATGGATTCGCGCGCAATGATGTTGCCGCCAATGGCGGCCTGAATGGCCACATCAAATTGCTGGCGGCTGATGATTTCGCGCATTTTGGCCACCACGCCACGCCCACGGTACTGCGACTGGCTGCGGTGCACGATGATGGACAGCGCGTCCACCCGCTCGCCGTTGAGCAGAATATCGACCTTGACCACGTCAGACGCTCGGTACTCCTTGAACTCGTAATCCATGGAGGCATAGCCCCGGCTGACCGACTTGAGCTTGTCGAAAAAGTCCAGCACGATTTCGCCCAGCGGCATGTCGTAGGTCAGCATGACCTGCTTGCCGTGGTAGGCCATGTTGAGCTGCATGCCACGCTTCTGGTTCGCCAGCGTCATGACGGCGCCCACGTACTCCTGCGGCATGTACAGGTGCACGGTCACGATGGGCTCGCGGATTTCCTCGATCTTGCCCTGTTCGGGCATTTTGGAAGGGTTCTCGACCATGACGACTTCGCCATCGCCGCGCAACACCTGGTACACCACGCTGGGTGCCGTCGTGATCAGGTCTTGGTCAAATTCACGCTCCAGGCGCTCTTGCACAATTTCCATGTGCAACAGGCCCAAAAAGCCACAGCGGAACCCAAAACCCAGCGCTTGCGACACCTCGGGCTCGTATTGCAAGGCCGCGTCGTTGAGCTTGAGTTTTTCAAGGGCGTCGCGCAGCTGGTCGTATTCGCTGGCCTCGGTGGGGTACAAGCCGGCAAACACCTGGGGCTGCACCTCTTTGAAACCGGGCAAGGCCTCGGTCGCGGTGAATGCCGCGCCGCCCGAACCCAGCTTGATCAGCGTGACCGTGTCGCCCACCTTGGCCGCTTGCAGTTCTTTGATGCCCGCGATGATGTAGCCCACCTCGCCCGCATTGAGCGAATCGCGCGGCACGTTGTGGGGGGTGAACACACCCAGGTTGTCGGCGTTGTAGGTGGCGCCGGTGGCCATCATCTTGATGCGCTCGCCCTTGTTCAGCTTGCCGTCGACCACACGCACCAGCATGACCACGCCCACGTAAGCGTCGTACCAGCTGTCCACAATCATGGCGCGCAAAGCACCATCGGGGTTGCCTTTGGGTGCCGGAATGCGGGCGACCACGGCTTCCAGAATGTCGTCCACGCCCATGCCGGTTTTGGCCGAGCAGGGAATGGCGTCGGTGGCGTCAATGCCAATCACGTCTTCAATTTCGGCCTTGGCGTTGTCGGGGTCTGCGTTGGGCAGGTCCATTTTGTTGAGCACGGGCACCACTTCCACGCCCAAGTCCAAAGCGGTGTAGCAGTTGGCCACGGTTTGCGCTTCCACGCCCTGGCTGGCATCGACCACCAGCAGCGCACCTTCGCAGGCCGACAGCGAGCGGCTCACTTCATACGAAAAGTCCACGTGGCCGGGGGTGTCGATCAGGTTCAGGTTGTACACCTGGCCGTCTTTGGCTTTGTAGTGCAAGGCGGCGGTTTGCGCCTTGATGGTGATGCCACGCTCTTTCTCCAGGTCCATCGAGTCCAGCACCTGGGCGCTCATTTCGCGGTCTTGCAAGCCGCCGCAGCGCTGGATGAGGCGATCGGCCAGCGTGGACTTGCCGTGGTCAATGTGGGCGATGATGGAAAAATTGCGGATGTGGTTCATGGGGCGGTGAGCCTGCACAACAGGCGGGCATGGTGCCTCGGCCTGAATGAAAAGGGCGCGTCTGGGGCCAGACGCGCCCGGTGGGGTTGGGTCAAGCCGCTGTGCACCGCACAACGGCGACCCGAGATGGGCTGAATTTTACCCGCCCGCCACCGCGCCCCCTGACAGCAGGGGCGTTGGCAAGGCCGTTCAGCGGGCAGCGGGGCGGATGATGGCAATCTGCGCCATGTCGCCCCGGTGCACCAACACGTCCACAGGGCGGGTTTTGTCCAGCTTGCCCACCACCGCTTCAAACTCGCGCAGTGACGACACTTCGGTGCGGGCAATCACCGAAATCACGTCGCCTTCGCGCAAGCCAGCGCGGGCGGCGGGGCCTTCGGCAGACTCCACACGCACGCCACCTTTCACCTTCAGCTCACTGCGCTGCAGCTCGGTCAGGTCGCTCACGCTCAGGCCCAGAGCTTTGGTGGCCACCGAGGGGGTGGGTTTGCTCTCGTTCCCCGTGGGTTTTTTGGCGGCGCGGACCTCAGGCTCGACCTCGCCCACCACCACGGTCAGGTCTTTGTAGGCCCCCCGGCGGAACACGGTCAGCGTGCTGCGGCTGCCGGGCTTGGTGTTGCCCACCAGGCGCGGCAGGTCCACCGATTTGTCGATGGCTTTGCCGTTGAACTTCACGATGATGTCGCCCGCCTCCACCCCTGCCTTGGCGGCGGGCGAGCTGGGTTCGACACCCCGCACAAACGCGCCTTTGGCATCGCCCAGACCCAGGGCTTCGGCCGCGTCTTTGGACACTTGGTCGATGGACACCCCGATGCGCCCCCGTGTGACTTTGCCAGTGGCCCGCAACTGCTCGGACACGCGCATGGCCTCGTCGATGGGAATGGCAAACGAGATGCCCATGAACCCGCCCGAGCGCGAATAAATCTGGCTGTTGATGCCCACCACCTCACCGCGCATGTTGATCAGCGGGCCACCCGAGTTGCCGGGGTTGATGGCCACGTCGGTCTGTATGAAGGGCAAATAGTCGCCCGTGTCGCGCTGTTTGGCGCTGACGATGCCAGCGGTGACGGAGTTTTCCAGGCCAAACGGCGAACCGATGGCCATCACCCACTCGCCAACGCGAATGCGGCTGGCGTCGCCAATTTTCACGGCAGGCAAGCCCAGTGCTTCAATTTTCACCACGGCCACGTCGGTGCGCTTGTCGGCACCGATCACCCGGGCTTTGAACTCGCGCTTGTCGGGCAAGGTCACCAGCAGTTCGTCGGCGCCGTCCACCACGTGGGCATTGGTCATGATGAAACCGTCGGCCGACACGATAAAACCCGACCCCACGCCCGAGGGGCGCTCTTCTTCCTGCCCGCCGCGTTCCTGGCGGGGGGTGCGCTGGGCACCGGGGGGCACGGGAATGCCAAAGCGGCGGAAAAACTCCAGCATTTGCTCGTCAGGGGCAGCACCGGCGGTGTTGCCCACCTTGGTGCGCTCCATGGTGCGGATGTTGACCACCGAAGGGCCCACCGCGTCCACCAGCTCGGTGAAATCAGGCAAACCCCGCACCACGGGTGCAGGGGCCTGCGCCAGGGCGGAGGCCTGCACCCACCCGAGGGACAACCCCAAGGCCAGCACACCGGCTTGAAGCCCACGGTTGAGTGGGGCAAGGGCAAAAGAAGGCAACGATGAAGACATCCGTGCGCGCATCACAAAAAATCTCCTGTGGGTCAAAAACAAAATGGGTGGTGCGCCCCACATGCGTGGCGGCGGCGGGTTTTCAAGGGGTGGGGCGCGGCCCAAGCATCAACGTGTGCGCTCGATCTGCTGCGCAAACTGCTGCAAGGCCTTCGGAGGCACCTCGCCCACCACCGTCAACCAAAAATCGCCATGGCGGCGGGACAGCGAGTGCGTGGCCCCGGTGGCCATGCCGCCCTCGTTGCCATGGCGTTTGGGGTCAAACAGCTCGGCAAACACCGACACAGAGGCCAGCCCATCTGAAAACACCCATTGCATGGGCGGGCTGGGCTGGCCCGGCGCAACCGCCTCGCGCACATGGCACGACACGGGGGCGAAACCCGGCACCGGGGCCTTAAGCTGCCAACCCTGGTTTTGCGGGGTGGTGGGCACCAATTTGTGGTGCTGCACGGTGTAGCCCTCGCGCGCTTTCATTTGCTTGAGCAGCTGGTCCATGCGCACAGGGGCGTCAAGCTGCAACTCTGAAAAAGCCACCTGCTCCAGCACCCGCTGCTCGGCGTCCAGCGTTTGCAGCTTCACCATCAAGCCGGTTTTTTTCTCCGACCAGATGCGGTAGCCAAACCGCAGGGCGTCGCGCGGCACCAGGTCAACCACGTCGGACTCAAACCCGGCCACGCGGTCACTTTGCGGCACCCGGCGCAGGCTGTAAAACTCACCCAACTGGCTGGTTTGCGATTGCAGCAGCGCAGGAAACAGCCCCAGCGATTCGCGGCGCTCCCACACCGCCACGCGGCTTTCGGGCACAAAAGTCACCACCTCGTCGTTGCGGCGCAGCGTGGTGCGGGGCGTGCCGGTGAGGGTTTCCACCCGCTCCATTTGCTGGGTGCCATCGCACACGTGCCACATGCGTGCCGATGCCATGGCGTTGCCGGCGGACACCACAAAGGTGCCGGTGTAGGCGCGGCGGCGCGAGGCCTCGTGGGTGCGCACCAGCCATTCGCTCAGGTTGCGGTCGGCACCGGCAGGGTGGGCACGCGTGGGCACGCCAGACACCTGGGAAAAGGCATTTCCGATAGCTAAAAATCCATACAGGACAAGCGCCAGAGGCCAAAAAAGCTTCAAATTCTTGTGCATGGGTTGAAAAGCTGGCAGCAACAGAAGGGACGACGGGGACACGGGGCGCAAAGCGCCTCAGCGCTGGTGGGTGTCCAGGGTCGATGTGCGCAAAAACCCGGCGGGGGCCTGCAACGCAGACGCGCCCCCCAATTGGCGGTGGGTTTGCATCAGCTCCTGCAACCGGGCATCGCGCAGCACCTGACCCTGGGGGGTGGACACCAGCACGGGCGTGCTGTCTGCCAGCTGCACAGACTGCACCACCGGCGCAGCGGTGGGCGCCACGGCCAACACGGCACCGCCGCCCTGCCCTGCCCCACCGGCCACACCCCAGGCAATGCCCAGCACAGCCGTGAAAGAGGCCACACCGGCCACCATCTTCCAACGGAACACGCCGTCGTTGGCCGCGTCCTGGACCACAGGGCGAACCGCGACGGAAGGGGTCACCGGCAGCGGATTGACCTGCGTCAGCTGGCCTTGCTGCTGCGCTGCCTCTTTCACGCGGCGGGCAAAGGCCACGGCACTCGCCGACGCCATGGCATCGGCAGACCCCGCCCACGCCGTGGCGTTTTGACCGGCACGCAACACGTCGCCAATCAGTTGGTAGCGGTGCCACGCTTCGTGCACACCGCCGCCGTCGGCCACCCAAGCGTCGTCCCAGGCTGGGTCGTCGCCTTCGCCGTCCACCCACGCAGACAAGGCCATGCGCTGCGCGTCGGCGTCAGACAGGGGGGCGTCGTCGAAAAGGGCTGAAGTGTGGGACGGCATGGGTGTGTCTTTCATGTGCAGGGCGCTTACCAACGTTTGCCCGTCTGGCGGTCCAACATCGGCTTGATGCGGGCGGAAATGGCTTCTCGGGCCCTGAAAATCCGCGAACGCACAGTCCCGATGGGGCATTCCAGCGCCTGGGCAATGTCTTCGTAGCTCAACCCTTCGATCTCACGCAGGGTGATGGCTTGGCGGAGTTCTTCGGGCAGGGCATCCATGACGGCGTTGACGGCTTGTGCAATTTCTTTGCTGGCAAGCACCGCTTCGGGGGTTTCGGTGTCATGCGCTGCCCAACTTGGTTCGTGGTCGTGGGAAGAAGTTTCATCGTCGTCCCCCGAATTCAACGCGGACATCACCACTACCGGGTTGCGCTTCAGGTCGAGCAGGTGTTTCTTGGCCGTGTTGACCGCAATGCGGTAGAGCCAGGTGTAGAACTGCGACTCGCCCCGGAAGTTGGCCATGGCGCGGTAAGCGCGAATGAAGGTTTCCTGGGCGATGTCAGGCACCAAGTCCACATCGCGCACCATGCGGCCAATGAGGCGCTCCACACGTCGCTGGTATTTGATGACCAACAACTCGAACGCTTTGACCTCGCCCGCCACGGCGCGCTGCACCAGCGCGGCATCGACATCGACCACCAGAGGCCTGGCGGCGGACACAGGGTCGGTGGCAGGCGACGGGGAAGGGGCTGGCGTGGGAGGGGGGAAAGTGGTCATGGCTGGGTAGTCGCGGGAATATACCCGAGTCGTCTTGGCCTCAGCCGGCGTGACGGGTCAACGCACGGCGCAAGGGGAGCCAGCGGTCCGGGGCGCTCCGGGCCAACGCCCACACCCAACGCCCGCGCGCACGGCCACCCCCGATCAGCGTGACGTGCAACACAACCCAAGCACCGCCCAACGCCATGGGCCGCACACGTGCCACGGCCTCACCCTCGGTGCCAGAGCGGGTGCCCCACCACCACCCAACGCCCCCTTTTGGGGTGTCGGGCGGGTCTTCGGTCAGCCACGGTGCCCAGATCAACCACCCCACGGGCGAACGCCACCAGTGCCACCACGCCCAGCCCAGGGTGAGCCCCCACACGCCGCTTGACACGGCCCAGCGCCAGGGCACCCATGCGCCACCCGGCCACCAAGCCAAAGCCCAACCGGTTTGCAACCCCACAGCCAAGACCGTCATGCCCGCCAAAAACCAGCCCACAAAAGCACAACGCCCCACCGGGTAAGACACCGATGGGGCGTTGTGCATGGGACTTGCGCGGGGTCAGACGAAGCGTTTGAACACCAGCGAACCGTTGGTGCCACCGAACCCGAAGTTGTTTTTCAGGGCCACGTCGATCTTCATGTCGCGCGCGGTGTTGGCGCAATAGTCCAGATCGCACTCGGGGTCTTGGTTGAAGATGTTGATGGTGGGCGGGCTCTTCTGGTGGTAGAGCGCCAGCACCGTGAACAGGCTTTCCAGCCCACCCGCGCCACCCAACAAGTGACCGGTCATGGACTTGGTGGAGTTCACCACCACCTTGTGGGCGTGGTCACCCAACGCCGCTTTGATGGCCTTGGTCTCGTTCGCATCGCCCAGGGGGGTGGACGTGCCGTGGGCGTTCAGGTAATCCACCTGGTCGGCGTTGATGCCGGCATTGGCCAACGCATTCACCATGGCGCGGCGTGGGCCGTCCATGCTGGGGGCCGTCATGTGGCCTGCATCGGCGCTCATGCCGTAGCCCGACACCTCGGCGTAAATCCGGGCACCGCGTGCTTTGGCGTGTTCGTAGGATTCAAGCACCAACACACCGGCACCTTCACCCAGCACAAAACCATCGCGGTCTCTGTCCCAGGGGCGGGAAGCCGTGGCGGGGTCATCGTTGCGGGTGCTGAGGGCACGCATGGCGGCAAAACCACCCACGCCCAAGGGCGACACAGTGGCCTCAGAGCCGCCGGCCACGATCACGTCGGCGTCGCCGTATTCGATCTTGCGGCTGGCCTCGCCGATGCAGTGCAGACCCGTGGTGCACGCGGTGACCACAGCCAAGTTGGGGCCCTTGAACCCGAAACGCATCGACACATGACCTGAAATCATGTTGATGATGGAGGCAGGCACAAAAAACGGTGAAATGCGGCGCGGACCGCGCGCATTGAATTCATCCCGCATCGACTCGATCAGCGGCAAACCGCCGATACCCGAGCCAATGATGCAACCGATGCGGTTGGCGGTTTCCTCGTCCAGCGCGTCGCCCACGGTCAAGCCTGCATCGGCCACGGCCTGAGCGGCAGCCGCCACACCGAAGTGGATGAAGCTGTCCATCGTGCGCGCCTCTTTGGCGCTGATGTAGGACTCAAGGTCGAAATTTTTGACTTCGCCAGCCACTTTGCACGCAAAGGCTGACGCGTCGAATTTGCTGATCATCCCGATGCCCGAGCGCCCGGCCAAGATGTTGGCCCACGCTTCGGGAACGGTGTTGCCCACAGGGCTCACACAGCCCAGGCCCGTCACCACCACACGGCGGCGGCTCATGCTTGCCCCCCGATCGAGGGGATGTGGCAGGTGTTGGACTGCCCCCACGCGGGGTGGTGGCGCTTGTCTGGGGAGGCCCTGCGGCAACGCATGGTCATCAGGCTTTCTGGTGGGCCAATGCGTAGTCGATGGCGTTCTGCACCGACGTGATTTTTTCAGCGTCTTCGTCAGGGATTTCGATGCCGAACTCGTCTTCGAGGGCCATCACCAGCTCGACGGTGTCCAGGGAATCGGCACCCAGATCGGCCACGAAGGACTTCTCGTTGGTGACTTGGCTTTCCTCCACGCCCAGTTGCTCGGCAATGATTTTCTTAACGCGTGCTTCGATATCGCTCATGGTTCCCTCTGAGGGTTGTTTAAAAGACAGGTCGCCATTTTAGCTGCGGCCAAGGAAGTATCCCTGACCGGCCCGCCGGGCGACTGACCAACGACGTTTGTTGAACAAGGATGCAAGGCCCATCAGGCCATGAACATGCCCCCGTTGACATGCAATTCCTGACCCGTGACGTAAGCGGCAGCAGGACTGGCCAAATAAGACACCGCATGCGCGATGTCGGCGGGTTTGCCCAGATGCCCCAGGGGAATTTGGGACAACAAGGCTTTTTGCTGCTCTTCGGGCAGGGCCGATGTCATGTCGGTTTCGATGAAGCCAGGCGCCACGCAGTTGACGGTGATGTTGCGGCTGCCCAGCTCACGGGCCAACGCACGCGCCATGCCCGCCACACCGGCCTTGGCTGCCGCGTAATTGGCCTGGCCCGGGTTGCCAGATGCGCCCACCACACTGGTGATGCTGATGATGCGGCCGTAACGCTGCTTCATCATGGGGCGGATGACCGCGCGGCTCATGCGGAAAACAGCTTTCAGGTTGGTGTCCAGCACCGCGTCCCAGTCGTCGTCCTTCAAGCGCATGGCCAACATGTCACGGGTGATGCCGGCGTTATTCACCAGCACGTGCAAGGCACCGTGTTCTTTCACAATGGCATCGATCAGGGCCTCGGCCGCCACGGCGTCGTTCACATTCAGGTTGGCACCCCGGCAACCGGGGTGGGCGGCCAGGGCCGCGCTGATTTTGGCGGCGCCGTCGTCCGACGTGGCCGTGCCGATCACTTTCAAACCCTTTCGGGCCAGGTCCAGCGCAATGGCTGCACCGATGCCGCGCGATGCGCCTGTGACCAAGGCCACCTGGCCTTCAAATTTGATGTCGCTCATGCCAGTTGTCCTTTCACGTCGGCCAGGGTGGCTGGGTCATAGAGTGCCAACCCCGTCAGCTCAGGGTCGATGCGCTTGACCATACCGGCCAGCACCTTGCCGGGGCCGCACTCCACCAGCGTGTGGACGCCACGGGCTTTGATGGCCTGCACACATTCCACCCAACGCACCGGGCCGAAAGCCTGGCGGTAAAGCGCGTCACGCATGGCATAGGCCTCGGTTTGCACCGCCACATCGATGTTGTTGACCACCGGAATTTGGGCTGGGGCAAACACCGTTTCGGCCAGTTTGGCTTTCAGTCGTTCGGCCGCAGGCTTCATGAGGCTGGAGTGGAACGGGGCCGACACCGGCAGTGGCAGCGCACGCTTGGCACCGTTGGCTTTGAGCACCTCACACGCCTTTTCCACTGCGGCTTTGCTGCCCGCGATCACGGTTTGGGCGGGGTCATTGAAGTTGACGGCCTCGACCACTTCGCCGGAACCGGCGGGGAACAGGGCCTGCACCTCGGCACAACCCGCCACCACGGCCGCAGCACCCATGCCCAGAATGGCGGCCATGGCCCCTACCCCGACAGGCACCGCCTCTTGCATGGCTGCCGCGCGAAAACGCACCAATGGCGCGGCCTGTGCCAGCGTCAACACACCCGATGCCACCAGGGCCGAATATTCGCCCAGCGAATGACCGGCCACCACAGCGGGCACCGAGCCCCCCTCTGCCACCCAAGCGCGGTAAGCGGCGACACCGGCCACCAACATCACGGGCTGGGTGTTGGTGGTCAGGGCCAGGGCTTCTTTGGGGCCGGTTTGGATGAGTTGCCCCACGTCTTCGCCCAAGGCATCGGACGCCTCTTGCAAGGTGGCGGTGACGGCGGGGTGGTCACCCCAAGCGTCGAGCATGCCCACGGCTTGCGAACCTTGACCGGGAAATACAAATGCAAATGCGCTCATTTTTTATATAAAAACAGGTTCTACCGCTCGTCTGTATTGGGTTTACAGCTCACATTTTCACCAGGACTGCACCCCAGGTGAATCCCCCCCCCACACCTTCCATCAACACGGTCTGGCCGGGCTTGATCTGGCCACCACGCACGGCGTGGTCCAACGCCAGCGGAATGGATGCGGCCGAAGTGTTGCCGTGCTGATCCACGGTGACCACCACTTTGTCCATGGGCAGTTTCAGCTTTCGGGCCGTGCTTTGCATGATGCGGATGTTGGCCTGGTGCGGCACCAGCCAATCCACATCGGCATCGGTTTTCCCCGCTTTGGTCAACACGGCACGGGCGGCATCTTCCAACACGCCCACGGCCAGCTTGAACACGGCCTGGCCGTCCATTTTCAGCAAGGGATCGCCGAACACAGCGCCCCCAGAGACGGTACCGGGCACACACAGGATGCCGGTGTGTTTGCCATCGGCGTGAATGTCGGTGGCCAAAATGCCAGCACCCGAGCCTTCGTGCTCACACGCTTCCAACACCACGGCGCCAGCGCCATCACCAAACAACACGCAGGTGGTGCGGTCGTTGAAATCCAGAAGGCGGGAAAACACTTCGGCGCCCACCACCAAGGCTTTGGTGGCTGTGCCGGTTTTGATCAGTGAATCGGCCACGGTCAACGCGTAGACAAAACCGCTGCACACCGCCTGCACGTCAAAGGCCGCACCGCCGGCACCACTGGCATCGCCCTCGGCAATGGCCGCCTGGGTCAACTTGTGTTGCAGGATCGTGGCGGTGGAGGGAAACACCATGTCGGGTGTGGAGGTGGCCAACACGATGAGGTCGATGTCAGACACCTTGAGCCCCGCCGCGGCCAATGCAGCCCGGCAGGCTTGGAAAGCCAAATCACTGGCCTGCATACCGTCAGCCACAAAATGCCGGCTGCGGATGCCCGTGCGCTCCACGATCCACTCGTCGCTGCTCTCAAGCCCTCGCGCAGCCAGCAAGTCAACCATGTCGGCATTGGTCAAACGCCGGGGGGGCAGCGCGCTGCCTGTGCCTGAAATACGGGAAAAACGTGCCATGGGATGAAGCTCAGTTGTCTCAGCGGCTGGCGGCAGGCACCGGGGCGGCACCCGCCATCAGGGGCGCGGCCCGCGCAATTTGCGCCTGAACCTGCTCCAGCAAACCGTTGTGGGCGGCATCATAAGCGCGCGACAAGGCTTGGCCGAACGCAAACGCGTCGGCCGAACCGTGGCTTTTGAACACCAGCCCCCGCAAACCCAGCAGGGCAGCACCGTTGTAACGCCGGTGGTCGACCCGCTTTTTGAAGGCCGATAACACGGGATAAGCGACCAATGCCGCCAGTTTGGTGAAGGGATTGCGTGAGAACTCGGTGCGAATCAAGCCACTGATCATGCTGGCCAGGCCCTCACTGGCTTTCAAGGCTACGTTGCCCACAAAGCCATCACACACCACGATGTCCACGGTGCCTTTGAAAATGTCGTTGCCTTCCACGTTGCCTGCAAAGTTCAAATCGCCCGCCTGGCCGGCACTGCGCAACAGCTCGCCAGCCTGTTTGATGACTTCACTGCCTTTGATGACTTCTTCGCCCACGTTGAGCAGGCCCACGCTGGGGTTGGGTCGCCCGGAAATGGCGGCCACCAAGGCAGACCCCATCACTGCAAACTGCAACAGGTGCTGGGCACTGCAGTCCACATTGGCGCCCAAGTCGAGCACCGTGGTGGAGCCCCCCGTCTGGTTGGGCAATTGGGAGGCGATGGCAGGCCGGTCGATGCCGTCCAGGGTTTTGAGCACGTAACGCGCGATGGCCATCAGCGCACCGGTGTTGCCGGACGACACCACTGCGTGGGCTTTGCCGTCTTTCACTTGCTGGATGGCCACGCGCATGGAAGAGTCTTTTTTGCGGCGCAGGGCCACTTCCACCGGATCGTCCATGGCCACCACTTCGGACGCCTCAACCAGGGTACAGCGGGCGTGGGACGTCAAAGTGGGCGACAACGCCAACGCCTCAGGCTTGCCCACCAAAACCAGGCAAGCATCGGGATGGCTCGCCAAAAAATGCTCGCAAGCGGGCAAGGTGATGGGGGGACCAAAATCCCCGCCCATGCAATCCACGGCAATG
>JBASFL010000087.1:0-10043 GCA_049653005.1 Burkholderiaceae bacterium
TCATCAGAGGACTCCCGGGGCAAGGATTGAACGGCCCAGCAGATCATCCACCAACTGGCGCATCGTCTCTCGCGCTGCCAGCAACGGGTACCTTCTGGGGTCTATGCAATCATCCGGGATGCGACACTTAGGTGCTGGTTTGGCCGGACAGTCGTCTGGAGTTCAGGTCGCTCAACTGGCTGGTCCTCTTGCGAGGCTGGGCAATGCCTCACCTCAATCAGTGGATTGTTGATTTTGATGAGGAAATGGCAATTTCCTGACGGTGCACAGATCAACTTGTAGACCAATGGTCATGACTGTGCGTGAAGGATTTAATGTCGTTTCAGTCAGAAAATCGCTGAAATCCGTGCCAATCGATATGGATTGCTATGCGAAGATTGGCGCAGGTGAGCCGCAAAGTTGGCGCCTGGCGTCACTTAGTGACCATTTGCAGCGATTGCAGCCGGCTGGTACAATAAATCCAGTTTGGCCTCCGAAGCCAAGGGTCGTGGGTTCGATCCCCGCCAGCCGCACCAACATTGCCCGAAAGCCGTTGTGAACCTCAACGGCTTTTTTGCTTTCTGGGCCTGTTGCCCCAGGCCCACGTAACCCCAGCAGGAGCATGGCCCCGTGTCCGATGCCCATGACGCAGCCCCGCCCGCTCTCGCGCCCCTGCGCGAAGCCGCCAGCGCCTTGCCTGCCGCCCCCGGGGTCTACACCTTCCACGGCGACGCGGCGCACATGCCGCTGTACATCGGCAAAAGCGTGAACCTGCGCAGCCGTGTGCTGGCCCACCTTCGGGCCGCAGACGAGGCGCGCATGGTGGGCCAAACCCGCCGCATCAGCCACATCCGCACCGCCGGTGACCTGGGCGCGCAGTTGCTGGAGGCCCAGCTCATCAAGCAGCAGCAGCCCCTGTTCAACCAGCGGCTGCGGCGCAACCGCCAGCTGTGCGCCTGGCACCTGGCCGATGGGGTGCCCCGCCTGGCGCACGCCAACGCTGTCAACTTCGCCACCACCCCCCACTTGTACGGCCTGTACGCCAGCCGCCACGCCGCGCTGGAGGGGCTGATGGCCCTGGCCGACCAGCACGGCCTGTGCCACGGCGTGTTGGGCCTGGAGAAATTGCCCGCAGGCAAGCCGTGTTTCCGCCACATGGTCAAACGCTGCGCCGGGGCCTGCTGCGGCAAAGAGGCGGTGGACGCGCATTTCACCCGCTTGCTGGCCGCGCTGGAAAACCTGCAAGTGGCCTGCTGGCCCCACCCCGGCGCGGTGGCCGTGCAAGAGACCTGCCCGCTGGACCCTGCGTTTCACCAGTTCCACGTGGTGCGCAACTGGTGCTACCTGGGCAGCGCCCCCACCTTGGCCCAAGCCCGGCGGCTGGACCGCGTGGCCGCTGCTTTCGATGCCGATGGCTACAAAATCCTGTGCAAACCCCTGTTGCAAGGCGCGGCCACCGTGGTGGTGTTGAAGGCTTGAAAAGCAGAGCTGCTTTGTCAATTCCATCAAGCGCTGGAGGCCTTTTTTGTATCAATTTTCCACATGACCCGATTGCAAACCGAACGCCAGCGCCTCTACCTGCCCCCGGGCACCCCGCCCCCCGAGCCGGGGGCCGACTTGCTGCCCCTGTTGTGCCCCCACGGCCACACGCGTGCCGGTGTGTTGTCGCTGGCCCGCCCGGCCGACTGGGACAGCTTGCTGCGTGTGTGGCAAGGCGCGCAGGCCGACTTTGGGCTGCCCGCGCCCGCCATCACCGTGAATGGGGTGGACGGTTACCAGCTGTGGTTTTCGGTGTTGGAGCCGGTGCCGGTGGGCCACATGGCCGCGTTTCTGGCCGGGTTGCGCGCCACCTACCTGGCCGGCATCGCGCCCCGCCGCCTGTCCCAGTGGCCTGCCTGTGACGCCCCAGCCCCGGGCATGGACACACTGGCCGCGTTGTGTGTGCCTGCGCCACAAGGGGCCGACCGCTGGTCCGCCTTCGTCACGCCCGACTTGGCGCGCATTTTTGCCGACGACCCGTGGCTGGACATGGCACCGGCCGATGCGTCGCAGGCCGACGTGCTGGCAGGCCTGGCCTGCGCACGGCCCGATGTGTTTGAGGCCGCTTGCGCCCGCCTGTGGCCTGCCGAACCCCAGCGCCCGGCGTTGACCGAGCCCCACTGGCCAACGCCTCAGCCGCAGGCCCCGCAACCCCCCGCGACGCCGCAAGACCCTGAAACGTTTTTGCACCAAGTCATGAACGACCCCGGTGCCCCGCTGGCCTTGCGCATCGAAGCGGCCAAAGCCTTGCTGACCGTTCGCCCATGAAAAAAGCCGACCCCAGGGGGTCGGCTTTTTGGGCAACGGGGCCTTGAACAGCGCGCCAAAGGCGCTCAAAAGGCGTTCAACAGGCCCAGCGTCGATCAGTAGCTGCTGCGGCCGCCACGGTAACCGTCGCTGTTGCCACCACGGTAGCCGCCCGCGTCACCGCGGTCTTCTTTTGGACGGGCCATGTTGACCACGATCGAGCGGCCGTCCACGGACTGGCCGTTCAGGCCATTGATGGCGGCTTGTGCTTCGGGTTCGGTCGTCATTTCGACGAAGCCAAAGCCTTTGGAGCGGCCGGTGTCGCGGTCCATCATCACTTTGGCGGACGACACGGTGCCGTACTCGGAAAAGTTGTGACGCAGGCTGGCGTCGTCGATGGAATAGGGCAGGTTGCCCACGTAAATTTTGCTGCTCATGGTGAGCCTTTCAAGAAAAGGCGCTCGGGTTCAGTGTGAACACCGTGGCGCGGGGAAATGCGGTCTTGCCCCAAGATCACGCAGGAAAAGGGTTCTGAAGCCAGTGTGGGCTCAACACGCCGCGGTTTGCAGGTTGCCGGTGGTCAGCCAACCTTGCGTCACGGCCATCAGGCGGGCCGTTTCGCGGGTGGCAAACAGGCCGTTGAGCCTGAAAACGCGGTGGTGTGAGCCAGTGCCCTGGCCGCTTTTGATGGACACCGAGGCGCGATAGCCGCCGGTGTCTGCGGGGTGTGTCGTGGGCGAAACGACGTACTTGCCCATGGAAATCGAATGCTCTGAGATAAAAGTCATGAAGGCGCGCGAGCCGCTGTGGGCCGCGTGAGCGGGAGAAAAAACCAGGCCGCCTGGTGCTCGGCAGGACAGCGTGTTCGACCGGGGTCGGTGTGTGCAAACCCTGTGGCAAAGGGCTGCGTTGGCAAGGCTTGGGTGCCACCAACTCCATCATTCTAACTTATTAAATTCAAAATGCATAAACGGCGCGCATTGAGGTGGCCTGCTGGCGTAGCATCGGGGCCCTATGCGACCCCTTTCCCCCGCTGGCCAACAGGCCCTCAACGACGTGGCCCAGCGCCACGGTTTCAGCTTCGATGCCGTGGCCACCATGCTCAACGCCGTGGCCAACGGCAACGGCACCATGGCCCAGTTCAGCCACCCCGAATTCAGCGGCTCCGGCCAGTGGATGGCGGGTGGCATGACCATGGTGTCCGACATGTTCAACCACCACCTGAAGGGCCGGGTGGACAGCCTGTGCGCCGAGCTGTCGGCCCTGTGGGCACAGCAAGCGGGCCTGTACGCGGCCGCCCCGGTGCCCGCGCCCGGCGCTTTCAGCGGCCAAGCGTTGTTCGCCCCCGCTGCGCCCGACTGGTGGGGCCCCGACTTGCGCTGGCCCAACAGCACGGGCTCGCAAAACGGCACGCGTTACGCCCACTTTGCGCAGGCGTGCCGCCTGGCCATTGAGGTGAACGGCCGCGTCACGGTGTACGACACGCTGGACCACCAGATTGGCGGTTTTTCGCAGCAGCAGTCGGGCAGCGGCAGCATGTGTTTCAACAGCCAGTACGGCGTGGTGGACGTGGGCAGCCTGCCCGTGGTGTCGGTGGATGGCTTTGCGCCTGCCCCTGTCTTTTCGCCCACACCAGCGCCCACGCAGAACTGGGCCGTGCAAAACCCACCACTGGCCAGCAGCAACGAGGCCGATGTGTTCGCCACGCTGGAGCGCCTGGCCGATTTGGCCCGCAAAGGGGTGTTGACCGACGCGGAATATCAAGCCAAAAAGGCCGAGTTGCTGTCCCGCCTCTGACCAATTTTTGAGCGGTTTTTGAACGGCCAGGGGTTCAGCGCCCTGGCAGTGCCCAGCCCACCTGGGCCACCCATGCGGTGCTGGCGCTGGCCGTGTTGTCGCTGTCGGCCCCCAGCACCACAGCGGTCATGGACGGCACGGCGGTGGTGGGGTCGGCCCCCAGTTCGTCGGCAAACAGCTGCCGGAAGTCGGCGGCCACATCGCGGCTTTCGGTGGCCCATTGCCCCAGCGCAGCGCCAGGCCCGCCCAGGCTGACAAAGCGCACGCGGCGGGTGTAGGGGTTGGGGCCAGTGGTGCCAGGCGGCAGCAGCGGGTCCCACACGTAGCACACGGTGGCGGCAGGCAGGGTTTCACCGCTGATGCCCCGGGCCACACGCAGCAGGGTGCGCTCCACAAACGGCACACGCGCCAGCGGGTGGTCAAACATCACACACAGCTTGAGGGCCGCGTCGTCGCCCGCTTTGGTCAACAGGTTCGCCGGGGCGGTGCCGCCGGTCAGCGGGCGGTCCACCCGCCAGCGCCAGGTCAGGTGTGCGGTGGGCACCGGCTGCGGCGTGCCCCAGCGAAACACCCAGGTGCCGTAAGACGATTGCGTGTTCACCTTCAGCGCCGGGGTGCCGTCGACCGCGCCCGCTTCAAAGCGGCTGGGGGGCAACGGGGTGTGCTGCTGCGGAAAGCCCACAAACCGCCACGCGGGGTTCAGGCTGCCTGCCGGTTGCATCAACGGGGGCAGCAAAGGCAGTGCCTCGGCGGGCGCAGGGGTTTGCGCCCACACCCCGGGTGCCAGTGCGCACGCCAGCACAAACCCACGCCGCTTGAGTGGCCGCACGGTCAGGCCCCTGTGTCGTTCAGCAGCCAGTCGTAGTCCAGGTGGGTCACGCGCAGGGCGCGGGCCTTCACTTGGGCTTGTTCGGCGGGGTTGCGCGTCAGTTCGGTTGCGTAGCGTGCAAACACGTCTTCCACCTTGTTCAGGCCCAGGTGGCCTTTTTCAAAGTCTTCTTTGAACCACTTGAAGATGCTGCTGACTTCCAGCTGTCCGTTGGCCACGCGGTTGCGGGTGGGGTCGGCCATGAAGCGTTTCATACCGTCTTCCAGCTGGGCTTCCAGTTTGCTGGCGGTGAACGCCTCGTCGCGCAGCGCCGGGCAGCCGATGCTGGCGCAGTTCACGGCGGCGTGTATGCGCGGCTCGGCAAACACGGGCCGCAGTTGCTCGTGTTCGATCCAGTCCAGGTGCCGGTCTTCGCCCAGCAGCTTGAAGAATTTCTTTTTCCAGGGTGACTGTATGAAGCTGCCCAGGTCTTTGATGGATTTGAGCTTGGGGTATTGCGTGAGGATCAGATCCAGCGTGAAGCCGTTGTAGGCGTTGATGAGAAACGCCATTTGCTCCGGCTTGCTCCAGCTTTGAAACTGCGCGGGCGACACGGCAGACCATTGCGCCAACACCTGTTGCAGCGCGGCGCGGTCCGCCGTCAGGGCTTTGTAGGCCACCCGGCTCTGCACGCCGTCGGGCAGCCAGCGCACGTGTTTTTTCAGCAGCGCGTCCCAGGTCGGGTAGCGGTGGTCAAAAATGTTTTGTTGGCCAAAAGTGGCTCCAGCGCTTGTCCCTATTAGGATTGTAGCTATGTGTTTGATCAGGGTGCGGCGTTGCATGTGAATTCCTGTCGGCCTCTGGTTCAGCCGCGTTTCCAGTCGTGGTACTTCTTCACCCAGGCCAGCAGGGCCTGCGGTGCGTGGGCGCGTTTCCATTCGCCCGCGGCGTATTTGTTGGCTTCTGACAGCGTGGGGTAGGTGTGGATGGTGCCCAGGATTTTGTTCAGCCCCAGGCCGTGTTTCATGGCCAGCACGTATTCGGCCAGCAGGTCGCCGGCGTGGGTGCCGACGATGGTCACGCCCAGAATCGTGTCTTTGCCGGGCACGGTCAGCACCTTCACAAAGCCGTGGGCTTCGCTGTCGGCAATGGCGCGGTCCAGGTCGTCTATGCCGTACTTCGTCACCTCAAACGGCACACCTTGCGCGCTGGCTTCCTGCTCGTTCAGGCCCACACGCGCCACCTCGGGGTCGATGAAGGTGGCCCAGGGGATGACCGAGTAGTCGGCCTTGAACAGCTTCCACTCGCCAAACAGTGCGTTCACCGCTGCATACCAGGCCTGGTGCGCGGCGGTGTGGGTGAACTGGAAGGGCCCGGCCACGTCGCCCGCCGCGTAAATGTTGGGGTACAGGGTTTGCAGGTAGTCGTTGGTTTCCACCGTTTTGTGGGTGGGAATGCCCAGGTCTTCCAGCCCGTAGCCCTGCAGGCGCGCCACGCGGCCCACGGCGCACAGCAGGTCGTCAAATTCAATGTGCTGCTCCACCCCGTTGTGTTCCACCACCAGGGTCTTGACGCCGTTGTTCAGTTCGCAGCGCAGGGCTTTGTGGCCGGTCAGCACCTGCACGCCGTCGGCCACCAGACTGGCGCGGGCCAGCTCGCTCACGTCTTCGTCTTCACGGCCCATGAGGCGCGGTGCCATTTCCACCTGCGTCACCTGGCTGCCCAGGCGCGCAAAACTCTGCGCCAGCTCGCAGCCAATGGGGCCACCGCCCAGCACCACCAGGCGCTTGGGTGCGGTGTCACGCTGGGCCAGTTCGTCCCACAGGGTGTCGCTGGTGAGGTAACCCACGTCGTCCAGGCCCGGCAGCGGCGGCACGAAGGGGCGCGCCCCGGCGGCAATGACGATGCTGCGGGCGGTCAATCGCTGTGTGCCTCCACCGTTCAGCGCCACTTCCACGGTCCAGGGGTTGACCAGCTTGCCGTAACCCTGCAACACCTCCACACCCAGGCCGGTGTAGCGCTCAATGCTGTCGTGAGGTTCAATGGCCTTGATGACTTCGTGCACCCGTGCCATCACGGCCTTGAAGCTGAAGGCGGGGCTGGCATCGGTCAGCCCGTAGCGCCCGGCGTGGCGCATCTGGTGGGCCAGCTTGGCGCTTTTGATGAGGGCTTTGCTGGGCACGCAGCCGTAGTTCAGGCAGTCGCCGCCCATTTTGTGCGCCTCTATCAGCGTGACTTTGGCCTTGACGGCGGCGGCAATGTACGCACTCACCAGCCCGCCCGCGCCGCCGCCAATCACGATCAGGTTGCGGTCAAATTTCGTGGGGCGCTCGCTGGCCCAGCGGGCGTACACCCGGCGGCGTTTGGCCATGTCCAGCAATTTTTTCACGGCCAGGGGCAACAGGCCCAACGCCACGAAAGAGCCCAACAGCGCGGGCGACAGAATGCCGCGCAGCGAATCGATTTTGGCGATTTGGGTGCCCGCGTTCACATAGGCCACCGTGCCCGCGAACATGCCCACCTGGCTGACCCAGAAAAACGTCCACGCCTTCATGCGCGTCAGGCCCATCAGCAGGTTCAGCATGAAAAACGGGATCACCGGCAGCAGCCGCAGGGTGAACAGGTAAAACGCGCCTTCCTTGTCCAGCCGGGCGTTCACCTCGGCCAGCTTGCGGCCAAAACGCTGCTGAATGCCGTCTTGAAACAAGTACCGCGCCGCCAGCATGGCCAATGTGGCCCCCAGGGTGGACGCAAACGACACCACCACCGTGCCCCACACCAGCCCAAAGCTGGCACCGCCCGCCAGCGTCATGATGGCCGCGCCCGGCAGTGACAGTGCGGTGATGACCACGTACACCACAAAGTAAACGGCCGTCACGGTCCAGGGCCGCTCGGCATACAGCGCACTGAACGCGGCCTGGCTTTCTTTGACAAAGGCCAGGCTGAAATAGCGGCCCAGATCGAGCGCGAAAAACGCCACCACACCCGCCAACAGGGCCACGAGCAGCAAGAGTTTGGTTTTGTTCATGAAGGGGTCAGACAGTGGGTGTGGGGGGCAGTTCGGTGCGGTGCCTGAAAAGGTTACAAACGTCCCGCCACGGCCCATGGGGTCGGTTTGTGTAACCATTTGGCCACACGTGTCGAATAGCCGTGAAGCGGGGCCCTGTTTGCCCCAACACCCGTTGACCGAAAGTCCCCTGCATGAACACAAGCCTTTCCCGCCGCCTGTGGGTGAAAGCCCCCGCCCTGGCCTTGTTGACGGCCAGCTTGGGCCTGCCCGCCCTCGCCCAAAACACCCCACCCGCCCTGGCCAAACCAGCCGACTGGCCCGCCATCGAAGCCGCAGCCAAGGGCCAAACGGTGTATTTCAACGCTTGGGGCGGCGGTGACGCCATCAACGCCTACATCGCCTGGGCCGCCAAAGAGGTGAAAGCTCGCCACGGTGTGGACGTGCGCCACGTCAAAATCACCGACGCGGCCGAGGTGGTCAAACGCCTGCAAACCGAGCTGGCCGCTGGCAAACGCACCGACGGCTCGGTGGATCTGATGTGGGTCAACGGCGAAAACTTCCGCAACCTCAAAAACGCCAACGCCCTGTACGGCCCCTGGGCCACCCAATTGCCCAGTTGGGCGCTGGTGGACACCACCAAGCCCGTGCAGAGCGACTTTTCCGTGCCCACCGACGGGTTCGAGTCGCCCTGGGGCACGGCCCAGCTCACCTTCCTTGCTGACCGTGCCACCACCGCCACACCCCCGCGCTCGGCCGCTGAATGGCTGACCTTTGCGCGCGCCAACCCCGGGCGCACCAGCTACCCCAAACCGCCCGACTTCCACGGCACCACGTTTGTGAAGCAGTTGCTGCTTGAACTCACCCCCGACCGCGCCGCCTTGCAGCAGCCGGTGACCGCCGCCGCGTTTGCCAAAGCCACCGCGCCGCTGTGGCCCTACCTGGAGCAATTGCACCCCTTGCAGTGGCGCCAGGGCAAAGCCTTCCCCGCCAGCGCGGCCGACATGCACCGCATGCTGGCCGACGGCGAGCTGCGTATGTCGCTCACCTTCAACCCCAACGAAGGGGCCAACCTCATCGCCACCAAGCAGTTGCCCGCCACGGCGTACAGCTTCGGGTTCACGGGCGGCACCATTGGCAACGTGCACTTTGTGGCCATCCCGGTCAACGCCCGTGCCAAGGCCGGTGCGCTGGTGTTTGCCAACTTTTTGCTGTCGGCCGAGGCCCAGGCCCACAAGGCCGACACCGCCGTGTGGGGCGACGGCACCGTGCTCGACAAAGCCAAACTCCCCGCCGCCTTGCAGGCCCGCCTGGGCAAAACCGCCCCCGGCGCGCTGGCCGAGGCCGTGCCCACCCTGGCAGAGCCGCACGCCAGCTGGGTGGAGGCGCTGGAGGCCGAGTGGCTCAAACGCTTCGGCAGCCGCTGACGCCTGGCATGCCCCCGATCGCAGGCCTTGGCTGGCCTGCCGTGCTGGCTGTGGCGCTGGTGGGGCTGGTCGTGGGCCCGCTGTTGCCCGGCCTGTGGCTCACGCTGGCCCCCGCCGCCCACGCGCCGGTGTGGGCCGCCTTGTGGGCAGACCCGCAGTGGCCCCAGGCGTTGCAAGCCACGCTCACGTCTGCGCTGCTGGGCACCGCGTTGGCCTGTGCCCTGGTGGCGGGCGCGGCCACACACCTGTGCCCCAGCTCCGTATGGCAGCGGTTGCAACGCCGCTTGCCGCTGCTGCTGGCCGTGCCCCACACCGCGTTCGCCGTGGGTCTGGCGTTTTTGCTGGCCCCGTCGGGCTGGCTGGCGCGGCTCTTGGCGCCGGTGGCGGGCTGGGCTGCACCGCCTGGGTGGGTCACCGTGCAAGACCCCCACGGTCTGGCCCTGGCGCTGGCCTTGGCGCTGAAAGAAAGCTGGTTTTTGCTGTGGGCGCTGGTGGCCGTGCTGGCCGAGCAAGCCACCGCCCGCCACCTGCTGCTGGCCCGCAGCCTGGGCCATGGCCCGGCGCAGGTGTGGCGCACGGTGCTGTGGCCGCAGGTGCTGCCCCGCTTGGCCTGGCCGCTGGCGGCGGTGCTGGCCTACAGCTTGTCAGTTGTGGACATGGCCCTGGTGCTGGGCCCCGGCAACCCGCCCACCGTGGCCGTGCTGGCCTGGCGCTGGCTTGCCGACCCCAGCCCCGCCAC
>JBASFL010000088.1:0-1974 GCA_049653005.1 Burkholderiaceae bacterium
CTGCTCAGCACCACGCTGAGCTACGACGACCTGAGCGATGTCGATTTGGTCATTGAAGCCGTGTTTGAAGAAATTGGCGTGAAAGAAGCCGTGTTCAAAGAACTGGACCGCGTGTGCAAGCCTGGCGCCATTCTGGCCAGCAACACCTCCACGCTGGACGTGGACAAAATCGCCAGCTTCACCAAGCGCCCGCAAGACGTGGTGGGCATGCACTTCTTCAGCCCCGCCAACGTGATGAAGCTGTTGGAAGTGGTGCGTGGCAAGGCCACGGCGCACGACGTGCTGGCCACGGTGATGGCCATCAGCAAAAAAATCAAGAAGACGGCGGTGGTGTCCGGCGTGTGCGACGGCTTCATTGGCAACCGCATGATCGAGCAGTACGGCCGCCAGGGCGGCTTTTTGCTGGACGAGGGCTGCACCCCGCAGCAGGTGGACAAGGCCGTTGAGAAGTTTGGTTTTGCCATGGGCCCGTTCCGCATGGGCGACCTGGCGGGCAACGACATTGGCTACGCCATCCGCAAGCGCCGCTACGTGGAAAAGCCCGACATGAAGTACAGCAAAACCGCCGACCTGCTTTGCGAAAAAGGCCGCTTTGGCCAGAAAACCGGGGCAGGCTGGTACGACTACGTGCCCGGCAAGCGCGACGCCATTCCCAACGCCGAGGTGGAGCAAATGATTGCCGACCACCGCGCCGCACTGGACATCACGCCCCGCAAAATTTCTGACGAAGAAATTGTGCAGCGCCTGGTGTTCAGCCTGGTGAACGAAGCCGCCCACATCCTGGAAGAGGGCATTGCCAACAAGGCCAGCGACATCGACATCGTCTACATCTTTGGCTACGGCTTCCCGGTGTACCGCGGCGGCCCGCTGAACTACGCCAACGAGGTGGGGCTGTTCAACGTGGTGCAGGCCATGAAGCGCTTTGCCAAAAACCCGCTGGACGACGCCAACTTCTGGCAGCCCGCGCCGCTGCTGGCCCGTCTGGCGGCCGAAGGCAAAACGTTTTAACAACCAAATATGCCTCCAGCGCTTTATTTATAAGCGTTGGTAGCTCTCATTTCAGGATTTCACCATGACCCAAGCCGTCATCGTTTCCACCGCACGCACGCCCCTGGCCAAGAGCTGGAAGGGCGCTTTCAACATGACCCACGGCGCCACCCTGGGTGGCCACGCCGTGCAACACGCCGTGCAGCGCGCAGGCATTGACCCCGCGCTGATTGAAGACGTCATCATGGGCTGCGCCAACCCCGAAGGGGCCACCGGCGCCAACATTGCCCGCCAGATTGCGCTGAAAGCGGGCCTGCCCATCAGCGTGTCGGGCATGACGGTCAACCGCTTTTGCTCGTCGGGCCTGCAAACCATTGCCTTGGCCGCGCAGCGCATCATCAGCGGCGAAGGCCAGGCCTACGTGGCCGGTGGTGTGGAAAGCATTTCGTGCGTGCAACAAGAAATGAACATGCACATGCTGCGCGACCTGAGCCTGGCCAAACAAAAGCCCGAGATCTACTGGAACATGCTGCAAACCGCCGAGCAGGTGGCCAAGCGCTACAACATCGGCCGCGACGCCATGGACGAATACGGTGCCGCCAGCCAGCAAAAGGCCACCGCCGCGCTGGAAGCCGGGCTGTTCACGGCAGAAATTGCGCCCATCACCGTCACCGCCGGTGTGGCCGACAAGGTGATGGGCCTGATGACCAAGCAGGTCACGGTTTCTCAAGACGAAGGCATTCGCGCCGGTACCACGGTGGAAGGCATTCGCGGTCTGCGCTCTGCGCTGCCCGGTGGCTTGGTGACGGCGGGCAACGCCAGCCAGTTCTCTGACGGCGCGGGCGCTTGTGTGGTGATGGACGAAACCCTGGCCCAGCAACAGGGCCTGACCCCCATCGGCCGCTTCCTGGGCTTTGCCGTGGCCGGTTGCGAGCCCGACGAAATGGGCATTGGCCCCGTGTACGCCGTGCCCAAAGCCCTGGCCCG
>JBASFL010000089.1:0-35766 GCA_049653005.1 Burkholderiaceae bacterium
GCCGAACAGCGGGCAGCCCACGAGCGCAACCTGTTTGCCCTGACCGTGGGCCCCGTGTCGCCGCTGCGGGTGCAGCGGCGCGCCCTGCTGGAGCGTGCCCGCGCCCTGCCCGTGGCCCGCCAGCGCGAGCTGGACGAACAAGCGGTGATGCACGAGGCCATTTCCGACGAATTCGACGTGGAAAGCCTGCTCGATACCGACGAAGCCCTGAGCTACCGCCGCACCGGCATGGGGCTGGACGTGATACGCCAGCTGCGCCGGGGCCGCTGGAGCCTGCAAGGCCAGCTGGATTTGCACGGCCTGCGCAGCGACGAAGCCCGCGTGGCCCTGGGCCAGTTTTTGCGCGAGGCCCACAAAGTGGGCTGGCGCTGCGTGCGCGTGGTGCACGGCAAAGGCCTGGGCTCGCCCGGCAAAACCCCTGTGCTCAAAGCCAAGGTGCAGCGCTGGCTGGTGCAAAAAAACGAGGTACTGGCTTTTGTGCAGGCCCGCGCGTCAGACGGCGGCGCCGGTGCGCTGGTGGTGCTGCTGGCGCCGGGGTGGTAGCCCCAAACTGAACGGAAAAGGACGGGGCTCACACGCCCCGGTTGCGCATCCAGTCGGCAGTCTGGAAAAAACTGTCTTTCAGGCGCGTGCGCAGCGCCGGGTCCACGCCCACATCGCCCATGGCCTGGTCCATGCAGGCCACCCACTGGTCGCGCTCCAGAATGCCGATGGAAAACGGCATGTGCCGCATGCGCAGACGCGGGTGGCCAAAACGCTCGGTGTAGTGCTGCGGGCCGCCCAGCCAACCGCTCAAAAACCAGAACAGCTTTTGCCGCGCATCGTCCAGCGTGCTGCCATGGCTGGCGCGCAGGACGGCGTAGCCGGGCTCCAGGTCCATCAGGTCGTAAAAACGGTCCACCAGGGCCTGCACCCGGGGTTCGCCGCCGATCCATTCAAAGGGGGTGGCAAACGCGGTGCCTTGTTCGTTTTGGGGAGGGGGTTCTTGGATTTGCATGGGGTGATTTTCGCCATCAGGCGGCCGCGCGGCGCAGCGTGGCCACCACGGGCGTGTTCAGCACGCTGCGCAGCCCCCACCAGCCCGCGCCCAGCGCCAGCACGGCACCGGCCAAGGCCCCCAGCAGGGGCACCCAAGGGGACGGGTTCCATTGGAATTCAAACGCGTATTTGGCCAGCGCCCAGCCCACGGCCGATGCCACCACCGAGGCCAGAAACCCCGCCAGCAGGCCCACACCCGCCAGCTCGGCGCGCTGCACCTGGCGCAACAGGGCCGAGGTGGCCCCCACCGCCCGCATGATGGCGAACTCGCGCTCGCGCTCGGCCCGGGTGGCCGTGACCGCTGCAAACAGCACCACCAGCCCGGCGGCCAGGGTGAAGCCAAACAGAAACTCAATGGCCTGAATCACCTGCCCCAACACCTGCTGCACCTGGGCAATGGTGCTGCTCATGTCCACGTTGGTGATGTTGGGAAATTCGCGCACCAGCGCGTTGTCGAATTTGGCCGGAGACGCACCGGGGGCGCGGAAGGCGCTGATGTAGGTCACCGGCACATCGGCCATTTGGGCCACGGGGTACATCACGAAAAAATTGACGTGCAGGCTGCCCCAGTCCACCTTGCGCAGGCTGGTGATGCGCGTGGTACTGACCTGGCCCGCCATGTCAAACGACAGGGTGTCGCCCAGCTTCAGCCCCAGCTCTTTGGCCAAGCCCTCTTCCACGCTGGTGCCGTCGGCCTCATTGGCCACCCAGCGGCCTGCCACCACCTCGTTGTGGGCGGGTTGCTCGGCGGCGTGCGACAGGTTGAACTCGCGCTCGGCCAGGCGGCGGCCGCGCTCGGTGGGGAAGTTGTCGGGGTTGACGGCCTGACCGTTCAGGGCCACCAGGCGGCCGCGCATCATGGGGTACCAGTCGTACTTGGCCACACCTGCGGCGGTCAGCCGGGTCTGAAAGGCCTCGGCCTGGTCGGGCTGGATGTTGATGACAAAGCGATTGGGCGCGTCGGGCGGGGTGGCCTGGCGCCAACTGGCAATCAGATCGGTGCGCAGCAGCACCAGCAGCACCAGCGCCAGCAGGCCCACGGCCAGCGCGCTGACCTGCACCACCGCGTAGCCTGGCCGGGCGCACAGCTGGCGCGTGGCCAGCATGAGCCAGCGCGGCGCGGTGCTTTCGTTCACGCTGGCGCGCAACACGCGCACCGCCGCGTAGCTGGCCAGGGCAAACACGCCCACGGCGGCGGCAAAGCCCCCCACGGCCAGCAGGCCCAGCGTGGGGTCGCGGCTGACGGCCAGCAGCAACGCGGCAAAACCCGCCACGCCCAGGCCCAACACGGCCAGCGAGGCGGGTTTGATGTTGCCCACGTCGCGCCGAATGACGCGCAGCGGCGGCACCTGCGCCAGTTGCAGCACGGGTGGCAAACCAAACGCCAGCATCAAGGTGAGGCCCAGACCCAGCCCGAACAACACCGGCCAGAAACTGGCCGCGGGCAACGCCACTTGCACCAGCCCGCCCAACAAGGCCACAAACACGTGGTGCACGGCAAACCCCAAGGCCACGCCCAGCGCGCTGGCCACCACGCCCACGGCCAGGAACTCCAGCCCGTAGGCCCAGGCCATGGTGCGCTGGCTCAGGCCCAGCACGCGCAGCATGGCGCAGTCGTCCAGGTGGCGGGCGGCAAACCCGCGCGCGGCAATGGCCACGGCCACGGCGCTGAGCAAAGCGGCCAGCAGGGCCACCAGGTTCAGGAATTTTTCGGCGCGCTCCAGCGTGCGTTGCATTTCGGGCCGACCGGCCTCCAGCGATTCCAGCCGCGCGCCGCGCACGTTGCCCGCGTCCAGCTCGGCCTGCGCCCAGGTGGTGAACTGGCGCACGGCCTCGTCGCCCGCTTTGCCAGCGGTGCCGTCACCGGCCACAGCAAAACGGTGGGAAATGCGGCTGGCGGGCTGCACCAGGGCGGTGGCGGCCAGGTCGGCCTGGTTCAGCAACACGCGGGGGGCAAAGCTCATGAAGCCGCCGCCCCGGTCGGGCTCGGCGGTCAGCACCTGGGTGATGGTGAAGGTGGCATCGCCCAGCAGCAGGGGCTGGCCCACGGCCAGGTCGAGCGCCACCAGCACGCCAGCGTCTACCCACACAGTACCGGGGGCTGGAATGTCGCGGGTGGGCTGGCCAGGCAACTCGGGGCCGAGGGCCACCGACAGGCGGCCGCGCAGCGGGTAGCCGGGGCCCACGGCTTTCAAGGCCACCAGGCGCGTGGCGCCACCCTGGGCCTCGGGCGCACGGCCCATGGTGGGAAAGCTCAGCGTGGGCGCGGTTTGCAGGCCCAGGCTTTGGGCCTTGGCCTGGAAGCTGGGCGGGGGCGGGTTGTCGCTGGCCAGCACGGCGTCGCCGCCGATGAGCTGGCGGGCGTCGCGCGTCAGGCCGCCTTGCAGCCGGTCGGCAAAAAACCCCACCGAGGTGAGCGCGGCCACCGCCAGCGTGACGGCCACCAACAACAGGCGCAGCTCACCGGCCCGGAAGTCGCGCCACAGCGAACGCAGGGCCAAGGTCAACGCACCAGGTCGCGTGGTGTTTTTCATGCTTTTTTGGCCTCTGGCGCTTGATGGTATTGGCTTTTCAGCTATGTTTTATTTGGTACCAAAAATGCGGTCGCCCGCGTCGCCCAGGCCGGGCACGATGTACCCGTGGCTGTTCAGGCCCCGGTCCACGGCGGGGGTGTACACCGGCACGTCGGGGTGGTGGTCGTGAAAAGTTTTCAGGCCCTGGGGGCAGGTCACCAGGCAGGCAAAACGGATGGAGCGGGGGCGGGTTTGCTTCAAGCGCTCCACCGCGGCCACGGCGGAGTTGCCGGTGGCCAGCATGGGGTCGAGCACGATGACATCGCGCTCTTGCATGTCGTGGGGCATCTTGAAGTAGTACTCCACCGCTTGCAAAGAGTCGGGGTCGCGGTAGAGGCCGATGTGGCCCACGCGGGCACCGGGAATCACGTGCAGCATGCCGTCCAGAAAACCGTTGCCCGCGCGCAGGATGGAGGCCAGCACCACTTTCTTGCCGTCGATCACGCGGGACTTCATGGTTTCCAGCGGGGTTTCGATCTCGATTTCCTGCATGGGCATGTCGCGCGTGATCTCGTAGGCCAGCATGGCGCTGATCTCGTGCACCAGTTCACGAAAGCTTTTGGTGCTGGTGTCTTTGCGGCGCATCAGGGTGAGCTTGTGCTGCACCAGGGGGTGGTCGATGACGTGGACTTGTCGGCTCATGGGCTTTTCCTTGTGCGGTGAAAACAGCGCGGCCCCAGCGGCGCTGGGGTGCCCTAGGGGGGGCGGGTTTGCCCTGAGTTTAGGCGCTGGCCACGGCCGGTTCAGGCACGGCGTCCATGACCAGACGCTCCGGGTGGGCAAAGCACAAAAAGCGCTTGTGCGTGGCACGCCCGATGGCGCACAAGCCCACCTGCTGGGCCACCTCCAGGCCCATTTGGGTCATGCCGCTGCGCGACACCACCACGGGCACCCCCATTTGGGCGGACTTGATGACCATTTCGCTGGTCAGCCGCCCGGTGGTGTAGAACACCTTGTCTTCGCCACGCATGGGCTCGCCGGTGGGGCCTTGTTGCAGCCACATCCAGCCGGCGATGGTGTCCACCGCGTTGTGGCGGCCCACGTCTTCCACAAACAGCAGCAGCTCGTCGCCACGGAACAAGGCGCAGCCGTGCACAGACCCGGCCGATTTGTAGGTGCTTTCCTGCAACCGGATGGCGTTGACCACCGCCTGCAACTGGCTTTGGCGCAACCGGGCGGTGGGGGGCAGCACCAGGTCGGCCACGTCGTCCATCAGCGCACCGAACATGCTGCCCTGGCCACAGCCGGTGGTGACCACGCGTTTGGCGGTTTTGGCCTCGATGTGGTCGATGCCGCTGCGGGTTTTGACCGCCGCCGCGCCCACCTCCCAGTCCACGGTGATGGACTCGATGTCGGCCAGCGACGGCACCAGGCGCTGGTTGCGCAGGTAGCCCAGCACCAGCCATTCGGGCCTTGCGCCCAGGGTCATGAGGGTGACCAGCTCGCGCTTGTCCACGTACACCGTCAGCGGGCGCTCGGCGGGAATGTCCAGGTCCACCACCTGCCCAAACTCGTTCATGACGGTGGTCTGGCAGGTCAGCGGGGCGCGGGCTTGGGTCAGCGCGGGGCGCAAGGTGGCTGGGTGGGGGGCCGTTGTCGTGTCTTCAACCATCCGGGCAATCTCCAAAGTAACGGCAACGGTACAAGAAAAAAAGGCCGCTTGCAGCGGCCGGTGGGCAGGGTCAGGATTTGGGGGCTGGTGGCGCTGGGGGCGCCGCCACAAAGGGGCCGGGGTCGGCACACGGCGGGGTGGCTGCCGCGGGTTTCACGTCTTTCTTGGCCGCCGCAGCGGTTTTGAAATAGTGGGCAGCCGCTTTGTCCATGGACTTGCACAGCTTGAAGGATTCAACCTTGTTGCCGTGGGCGGTTTTGGCCGCGGCCTCGGCGGCCTTGGCCTTGGCTTCGTCGGTCTGCGGGGCCACGGGCAGTTTGGCGTGTGCGGCCGTGGCCAACACGGCAGCGGACACGCCCACCAGCACAGCGGCAGAGAAAACAAAAGGTTTGCGCATGGGGTTCACCTGCAAAAAATCAGACGGAAGCGGTTTGACCGGGCGTGGCACCGGGCGCACCGGCCACGGGGGCGCTGCGCTGGGCGGGAATCTTGCCGGCCTTGATGTCGTCGTACCAAAGCTCGTGGTGCTCTTTGGCCCAACCTTCGTCGACATACCCAGTCTTCATGGCTTTGTAGGCGTCTTTCATGCCAACGCTGCCGATGTACATGTGCCCTGCGAACATCGCCATCATGAGCACCGTGGCAACGGCATGGACCATGTGCGCCACCTGCATGTCGCTGCGCACGTCACCCAACCCGGGAACCAGTTTGTCGAGCACCAGGCCGGAAGCAATCACCACCACGCCCAAGGCAAAAACACCCCCCCAAAAAAGGATTTTTTCACCCGCGTTGAAACGGTGGGAGGGAATCTCGTGTTCGCCCAACAAACCCCCTGCGCCCTTGATCCAAGCCCAGTCGTGCTTGCTCGGCCAGTTGTCTTTGACGAAGGTGAAAAACACCACCACCAATGAAACGGCAAACAATGGGCCGGCGAAGTTGTGCAGGTTTTTGAGCGCGTATGTCAGCCAGCCAAACAGCGTGCCACCGATGACGGGCAGGATGAAAAACTTGCCAAACGCCATCACGATGCCCGACACCGCCAGCGCGACAAACGCCCCGGCATTGGCCCAGTGGGCCGCGCGCTCAAACGGCGTGAAGCGCTCGATTTTTTTGCCCGTGTCAGGCACATGCCCCCCCAGCGGGCCTTTGGTTTTGTAAAAGATGGCCAGGGCCAGCAGCGCAATCAGCAGCAAAGAGCCGCCGTAGGGCAGGATCCACTGGTTGCGCACCTGCCGCCACGCCTCACCCGCGTTGGTCAGGCGAGAACCGGGGTACTGCACAAAGGGCTGGATGAGGTTGCCCGCCTCGGGCGCCTGCGTGACCGGCAGGCTGCTGTAACCCGTCACGCCCGAACCCACCTGCCGCCACATGGGCGCGTTGTTACCGGGTTGCACCTGGGCGCGTTCGCCATTGGTTTGGGCAGCGTAGTTAGGGGCTTCGCTCGCGTCGGGTTTCACCTCAAAAATGTTGGCGCTTTTCACCGCCGCCGGTGCGGCGGGCGGGGGTGGGTCGGCCGCCAGGGCCACCACAGGCAAGCACAGCGCCAGGGCGAGTGCGTGGGACATCAACCGTTTCATGGCGTCTCCCGGGTCAGTTGGCAATGCGCGTGTAGTCGCTTTGCGTGTTTTGGGCGCGGGCTTTCAGGTGCAACGCCCAGGCATTTTTGTCGCCCGACTTGTAGCCGTCGGACGCAAAACGGCTGCTTTCGCCGCCGGTGAAGGGAGCGGCGTCTTTTTTGGCGGCGCTGCGCTCACCCGATGCCTGGGGCTTCTCGCCACAACCCACCAAGGCCACACAGGCCACCGATGCCAGGGCCAGCAACGTGCGACCGGCGCTCATGACGCACCGCCTTCCTTGGCCACAGGCGGTTGGCCCGCCTGTTTGGAGCCGTAGGCCGTGCCCCAGCCCCACACCTCGGCCCCCTTGCCACGCATGACCACGCGGTTGCGCAGGATGTCGGCCACCACATCGCCGTCACCGGCCAGCAGGGCTTTGGTGGAACACATTTCGGCACAGGCGGGCAACTTGCCTTCGGCCAGGCGGTTGCGGCCGTATTTTTCAAATTCGGCCTGGCTGCCATTGGCCTCGGGGCCACCGGCGCAGAAGGTGCACTTGTCCATCTTGCCGCGCACGCCAAACGTGCCCTGGCTGGGGAACTGGGGCGCACCGAAGGGGCAGGCATAGCTGCAATAGCCGCAGCCAATGCAGACGTCTTTGTCGTGCAGCACCACACCTTCGTCGGTGCGGTAGAAGCAGTTGACGGGGCACACGGCCATGCACGGTGCATCGCTGCAGTGCATGCAGGCCACCGAAATGGACTTTTCGCCAGGCAGGCCGTCGTTGAGGGTGACCACCCGGCGGCGGTTCACACCCCAGGGCACTTCGTTTTCGTTTTTACAGGCGGTGACACAGCCGTTGCACTCGATGCAGCGTTCCGCGTCACAGATGAATTTCATGCGTGCCATGGTGATTCCTTACGCTTTCTCGATGTTGCAGATCTGGGTCTTGGTTTCTTGCATCATGGTCACGATGTCATAACCATAGGTCGTGGCCGTGTTGATGGCCTCGCCGCGCACCACGGGCATGGCACCCTCGGGGTAATAGGCCTTCATGTCCTGGCCTTGCCAATGCCCCGAGAAGTGGAACGGCATGAACACCGTGTCGGCACCCACCCGCTCGGTCACCAGTGCCTGCACGTTGATGCGAGCGCCGGTGGGCGTGACCACCCACACCCGGTCACCGTTGCGGAAGCCACGGCTGGAGGCTGCAGCGGGGTTCACCTCGATGAACATTTCCTGCTGCAACTCGGCCAACCAGGGGTTGGAACGGGTTTCTTCGCCACCGCCCTCGTACTCGACCAAACGGCCCGAGGTCATGATGAGCGGGAATTTCTCGTGCAGCTTGTCGTCCACGTTTTTCTGCTGGAGCGACTTGTACAGAATGGGCAGGCGCCAGCGGTTCTTCTGGTCGTCGTGCGTGGGGTACTTGGCCACCAGGTCGGGCCGGGTGCCGTAAATGGGCTCGCGGTGCTGGGGAATGGCATCGGGGAAGTTCCACACCACGGCGCGCGCCTTGGCGTTGCCAAACGGGTGGCAGCCGTGGTTTTTCATGAACACGCGGATTTGGCCGCCCGACGAGTCGGTCTTCCAGTTTTTGCCCTCGGCCTTGGCCTTTTCGGCATCGGTCAACTCGTCCCACCAGCCCAGCTTCTTCAGCAGCACGTGGTCCAGCTCGGGGTAGCCGGTGGTGATGTCGGCCCCCATGGAGTGCGAGCCGTCTTCGGCCAGCAGCGATTGACCGTCGCGCTCGACACCGAAGTTGGCGCGGAAGTTGCCACCGCCGTCCATGACGTGGCGCGAGGTGTCGTACAGGTTGGCGGTGCCGGGGTGCTTCATCTCGGGCGTGCCGTAGCAGGGCCAAGGCAGGCCGAAGTAGTCGCCACTCATGTCGTAGCCTGTGGCCTTGTCCACCACTTTGCCTTTGCACTTGAGGGTTTTCACGTCAAAGGCACCCATGTTTTTCATGTGGGCCTTCAGGCGCTCGGGGCTTTGGCCGGTGTAGCCAATGGTCCAGACGCACTTGTTGATTTCGCGCAGGATGTCTTCCACCATGGGCTCTTGCATGCCCTTGACGGTTTGCATCTTGTAGTTCTTGCTCAGCTCTTTGCCAAAGCCCAGTTTGTCGGCGAACTGCTGCATGATCATGTGGTCCGAGCGGCTTTCCCACAGCGGCTCAATCACTTTTTCGCGCCACTGCAGCGAGCGGTTGGACGCCGTGCACGAGCCACTGGTTTCAAACTGCGTGGCCGCCGGCAGCAGGTACACCGCGCGGTTGGGATTCAGGTCTTCGGCCTTGCCGGGCATGGCGGCCATGGCAGCGGTGGCCGACGGGTAGGGGTCCACCACCACCAGCAGGTCCAGCTTGTCCATGGCGCGCTTCATTTCCAGGCCACGGGTTTGCGAGTTGGGCGCATGGCCCCAGAAGAACACGCCGCGCAGGTTGCTGTCCTGGTCGATCATTTCGTTCTTTTCCAGCACACCGTCGATCCAGCGCGACACGGTCATGCCGGGTTTGGTCATCTGACCGGGGGTGTATTGGGCTTTGATCCACTCGTAGTCCACACCCCAGGCTGCGGCAAAGTGCTTCCACGAGCCATCGGCCAGGCCATAGTAGCCGGGCAACGAGTCGGGGTTGGGGCCCACATCGGTGGCGCCCTGCACGTTGTCGTGGCCCCGGAAAATGTTGGTGCCACCGCCGGTTTTACCGATGTTGCCCAGCGCCAGTTGCAAGATGCACGAGGCGCGCACCATGGCGTTGCCAATGGTGTGCTGCGTTTGGCCCATGCACCACACCACGGTACCGGGGTTGTGGTCGTGCAGCATCTTGGCGACCTTGAACATCTGGTCTTCCTTGACGCCGCAGGCCTCTTCGACCTTGTCGGGGGTCCACTTGGCCAGCACTTCGTCACGGATTTTGTCCATGCCAAAAACGCGGTCGTTGATGTACTTCTTGTCTTCCCAGCCGTTCTTGAAGATGTGGTGCAACAGGCCGAACAAAAACGGAATGTCGGTGCCCGAGCGGATGCGCACGTACTCGTCGGCCTTGGCCGCCGTGCGGGTGAAGCGGGGATCGACCACGATCATCTTGCAGCCGTGCTCCTTGGCATGCAACATGTGCAGCATAGACACGGGGTGCGCCTCGGCCGCGTTGGAGCCGATGTACAGGGCGACCTTGCTGTTTTGCATGTCGTTGTACGAGTTCGTCATGGCCCCGTAACCCCAGGTGTTGGCCACACCGGCCACCGTGGTGGAGTGGCAAATGCGGGCCTGGTGGTCGCAGTTGTTGGTGCCCCAGAAGCTCACGAACTTGCGCAGCAAATAGGCCTGTTCGTTGTTGTGCTTGGACGAGCCCACGAAATACACGCTGTCAGGGCCACTGGCGGCGCGCAGCTCTTTCATCTTGGCGGTGATTTCGTCCAGCGCCTGGTCCCAGCTGATTTTTTGGTACTTGCCGTTCACCAGCTTCATGGGGGTGCGCAGGCGGTATTCGCCGTGGCCGTGCTCGCGCAATGCCGCACCTTTGGCGCAGTGCGCGCCCAGGTTGATGGGGGAATCGAACACCGCCTCCTGGCGCACCCACACACCATTTTCGACGATGGCATCGGTGGCGCAGCCCACCGAACAGTGGGTGCACACCGTGCGGCGCACCTCCACCTTGCCGGTGGCATCGCCCGCCGCGCCACCGGCGGCCTTGGCTTTTTTCACCAGGGTGAGCTGGGTGGCGGCCAGCCCGACGCCCACGCCCAGGCCGGAGCGGCGCAGAAAGCCGCGGCGGTCCATGGTGGGCAGGGCATTGGCCAAGCCCCGGCTGAGGTGATGCACCATCGACGAGGCCGCGCCCGTGTGGGCACCGTGGGTTTTTTTGGTCAGCAACATGCTTGAACTCCTGGGCTCAGATGCGGGTGGTCTGGTAGTACTGCTTGACGTGGTCGGTCAGCGCGTAGCCACCGCCGCGCTCGGGGGGCGCTTTGGGGGCGGCTTCGGCCTGCACGTCGGCATCGGGGGTGGAGGGCAACAACGCGGCCACGGCGGCCAGTGCACCGGCGGTGCCGGCACCTGCGAACAGGGCGCGGCGTTTCAGGGTGCCCTGCGCGGGGCGGGTGGGGTTGCTCATGTGTGTCTCCTGGAAAGTGGGGTGCGGGCACCAAACTGCCCATTGAATTTACGCCCCGAGGCGCGCGCCAACAAGGGCTTATTCCCTGCCCCCGCCCCTGTTCACCGCCCCAGCCCTTCAGGCGCGCCGCACACCGCCGGTACACGGCCAAGCGAAAATCAAAAACCATGCCATAAGCAACCACTTATGCAAAGCTGTGCACAAGTCCCCACGCGGCAGACGCTTCCCCGAAAACCCGCCAGCCCCCGCCACCCCGTCGGAGGCCCACCTGCACGGCCACAGGCCAACCGCCACACAAACGGTGCAGAAGCGACAAAATGTCGCGACAAGTTGTTGCTTAATTTGGCCGTATTTGCAGCGCCGGACCGCCTGAAAAACAGCGAAAAATTTTTTAATACCCCACTGTTTTTCTCGGTCAAATACCGACCCAAACTGCCCCACACCCCGCATGACGACCCCCTTGGTTCCCGAAAAACCCGCCGTTGGCTGGCCCGACTGGTCCATCCTGATCGTGGACGACGAGCAAGGCATGCGCAACTTTCTGGTCAAAACCCTGGCCCCCCGTTGCCCCTTTGTGATGAGTGCGGGCAGCGCCGAAGAAGGGGCCGAATGGCTGGCCAGCCACCACGTGGACCTGATCATTCTGGACATTTCGCTGCCCGGCAAAACAGGCGTGACCTGGCTGAAAGAGCTGCGCGCACAGGGCTTTTTGGGTGAGGTCATCCTGATCACCGCGTTTGCCGACCTGGACACCGCCATCGAGGCGCTGCGGGCGGGCGCGTCCGACTTCATGCTCAAACCCTTTCGGGTGCCGCAAATCCTCAACTCGGTGAAGCAGTGTGTGGAGCGCGCCCGCTTGCAGCGCGAAAACTTCGTGCTGCGGCGCGGGCTGGCGCAGCAGCAACGCGGGGCCGGTGCGCTGGTGGGCCAGTCGCGCGCCATGACCGAGCTGCGCACCGCCGTGCTGCGCGCCGCCGACGCCCCCAGCACCGTGCTGCTGCAAGGCGAATCGGGCACCGGCAAAGAACTGGTGGCCCGCGAACTGCACGCGGCCAGTCCCCGCGCCGCCGGGCCGTTTGTGCCCGTGAAATGCAGCAGCCTGTCGCCCGAGCTGATGGAAATGGAACTGTTTGGCCAGGCCCACGGGGCCCAGCCGGGGGGCGGGGCAGCACGCGACGGCCTGTTTTATTACGCCCAAGGCGGCACCCTGTTTCTGGACGGGGTGTGCGAACTGCCCCTGCCCGTGCAAGCCACCCTGGTGCGCGCCCTGGAAGACTTGACCGTGCGCCCCGTGGGCGGCACCCAACGGCTGCCCATGAACGTGCGCATCATCGCGTCCACCCCGCAGCGGCTGGACGAGGTGGTGGCCCAGGGGCGCTTTCGCTCCGACCTGTGTTACCGGCTGAAAGTGGTGGACCTGGCCCTGCCCCCCTTGCGGGAGCACAAGGAAGACCTGCCCGCGCTGGTCGAGCACTTCCAGCGTGAACTGGCCCCAAAGCTGGGGGTGCGGCCTATTGCCGTGTCGGACGAAGAAATGGCCTACCTCACCCAATACAACTGGCCGGGCAACTGCCGGGAGCTGCGCAACTTCGTCGAACGCTCGCTGATTCTGGGCGGCATCAACGTGTCGGCCCTCTACCCCGCACCGCCCAAAAGCGGCACCCACCCCCACGCCACCACCGACCTGGCCACGCTGGAAAAGCGCCACATCCAGGCCGTGCTCGAATCGGTGGCGGGTGACAAAACCCAGGCCGCCCGCCTGCTGGGCGTGTCGCGCCGCACGCTGGAACGCCGGGTGGCCGAATGGAACCAGGCGTGACCCCCGCACAGCCCGGCGTGGGCTGGCGCGGGCGTTGGCGCTTCCGGTCGGTGCGGCACAAGCTGCTGGCCATGGCCCTGGGGCCACTGGTGGTGGTGTTCCCGCTGCTGGTGGCCGCGCTCACGGTGTGGAGCAACGCCACCTACGACCGGCTGCTGATCACCAAGGTGCGCAGCGACCTGGCCGTGGCCCACGGCTACTTCGACAAAGTGCTGGGCGACGTGGGCCTGGGCACACAGGCGGTGGGCGCGTCGCACGCACTGCTGAGCGCACTGCTGGCCGCCCCACAGCGCCCTGCCCCGGCACTGGCCGACTGGCTGGAGGGCGAGCGCCTGCGGTTGGGGCTGGACTTTTTGCGCCTCTACACCCCCACCGGCACCGCCCTGCTGTCCGCCACCGAAGCCCCCCTGCCACCGCCCCTGGCCAGCCGCCTGCCCGGCCGCGATGACCTGGCCCAAGGGCAGCTGGTGGTGCTGGACGCCACAGACGTGCAGCAGCTGGCCCCTGCCCTGGGCAGCCGCCTGGGCATACCGCTGGTGCACACCCCCAACGCCGCCCCCAGCGACCAAACCCAGGAAAACCGCGCCCTGGTGGGCGTGGCCGTGCGGGTGGTGCGCGACCTGGCGGGCCAGCCGCTGGCCGTGTTGACCGGTGGCGTCTTGCTGAACCAAAACCTCGACTTCATCGACCACATCAACCGCATGGTGTACCCCGAGGGCTCACTGCCCTTTGGCAGCCAGGGCACGGCCACGCTGTTCCTGGGCGACGTGCGCATCACCACCAACGTGCGGCTGTTCCAGGACCAACGTGCCATCGGCACCCGCGTGTCAGCCGCCGTGCGCGACGAGGTGCTGGGCCAGGGCCGCACCTGGCTGGACCGCGCCTTTGTGGTGAACGACTGGTACGTCAGCGCCTACCAGCCCCTGCTGGACGCCGACGAACAACGCATTGGCATGTTGTACGTGGGCTACCTGGAGCGGCCCTTTCGGCTGGTGCGCCTGGGGTTGCTGGCCGTGATGGCGCTGATTTTTCTGGCCGTGATGGCCCTGGCATCGGTGTTTTCGGTGCGCTGGGCGCGCAGCATTTTTCAGCCGGTGGAGCAAATGAACCGCACCATGCAACGTGTGGAAGACGGCGAGGCACAGGCCCGCGTGGGCCCCCTGCCCACCCCCGACGAACTGGGCGCACTGGCCGGCCACCTGGACCAGCTGCTGGACGGGATTGCCGACAAAACCCAGTCGCTGGAGCGCTGGGGCCGCGAGCTGGACCAACGCGTGGCCGAACGCACCGCCGAGCTGGCCGCCAGCAACGAATCGCTGAAACAGGCGCAGCAGCAGTTGGTGAAGTCTGAAAAACTCGCCGTCATGGGCCAGCTGGCCGCCAGCGTGGCCCACGAGGTGAACAACCCCATTGCCGTGATGCAAGGCAACCTGGACCTCATGCGCGAAACCCTGGGCCCTGCCGCCGAGCCCGTGGCCACCGAAATGAAGCTGCTGGACGAGCAGGTGGAGCGCATCCGTCTCATCGTGCAGCAGCTGCTGCAACACGCCCGACCCGAGGAATACGCGGGCTATGTGGAAGCGCTGGACCTGAACACCCAACTGCGCGCCGGCCTGGTGCTGGTGAACCACCGCCTCGCCAGCTCGGGCATTGCGGTGGTCAGCGACTTGCGGGCCACGCAGCCCGTGGCCATCAACCGGCAGGAGTTGCAGCAGGTGCTCATCAACCTGCTGATCAACGCGGCCAACGCCATGCCCCTGGGCGGCACGCTGACGCTGACCACACGCGATTGGGGCGACGCCGCCCACGGCGGCGGTGCCCTGCTGGCGGTGCAAGACACCGGCCCTGGCTTGAGCGACGAGGTGCTGGCCCGGCTGTTCCAGCCGTTTTTCACCACCCGGCGCGAGGGCAATGGCCTGGGCCTGTGGATCAGCCTGGGCCTGGTGGAGCGCTACGGTGGCACCCTGACCGCCGCCAACCGAAGCGACGGCCCCGGCGCGGTGTTCACCGTGACGCTCGCCGCCCCTTCAGAAGAATCAAATTAAATAGCTGACTTCTCAAGGCCATCAAGCGCTGGAGGCATTATTTCCTTGAAATTCAGGCCAACATGTCAAAGCCCTGCGCTTCCACGCTGAAAAACGCGGCCGACAAGGTGGCCAGCGCGGCGTAAAAGCGCGCCTTGGGGTGCGCCGCCAGCGCGTCGCACAGGGCGGGTGCCCAGGGTTGCAGGTGGGTGGTGAAGAACTGGCGCTGCTGCGTGAGGTTGGCCACGGCCACGTCGTCGCTGGCAATCAGGTAGCGCATCACCTCGCACAGGTAGGCGATGTGGTCTTCGGTTTCGTGCATGGCCTCGTCGCGGGCCAGGCCCAGGCGGGCCAGGTCGGTGCGCAGCTCGGCCAACGGTTTCTCGTTCAAAAAGCCCGACAGGTGGTGCGAGCCGTACACCACCACCTCGGGCTTGCCCACACCGCCAAACAACGCGTCGAATTCGTCGGCGATTTGCCCAGCCGTCATGCCCCGGGCCACGCCCACCAGTTGCTGCCAGGGTTCTTGCAAAAAGCCGCCGGCGGCCGGGGCCTCGGTGGCGGCCACCTGCAGCTGGGCCAGCCACTCGGGCGTGGGCGGCGCGTAGTACAGCAGGGCCAACAGGCCATACAGCTCGGCGCGTGCGGTTTCTTCGTCCAGCGCTGACGAGGTGGGGGGCGCGGTGTGCAGCGGGGACGTGGCAGAGGTGTTCATGGTTGGGGCACCGGTCACAGGTCGGTGATGCGGGTTTCGTTCGGGTTGGTGTGGATGTCCACCACGCGGCAGTCGCCGCACATTTTCAGGCGCTCCAGCGCATCGCCCCGGAACATGGCGTGGCCGCTGAGTTTGCCCAGCATGGCCTCAATGCCCTTGAGCGTGCCGAAGGGTTTGGCGCACCGCACACACTGGTAGGGCTGCGCTTCGTTGATGACGCGGGGCCGCGTGCGCTCGGGCCCCAGCAGCAGCTGGGGTTGCAGCGAAAGGGCTTTTTCGGGGCAGGTGGTGACGCACAGGCCGCACTGCACGCAGTTTTTCTCGATGAAGCGCAGCTGGGGCCGGTCGGGGTTGTCTTGCAAAGCCCCAGCCGGGCAGGCGCTGACGCAGCTCAGGCACAGGGTGCACGCGTCGGCGTTCACCGCCACAGTGCCCAGCGGTGAAGCGGCGGGCAACGCGATGGCGGCACCGGCCACTGCCTGGGTGGGCGCGTGCTGCACCAGGTGGTCCAGCGCAAATTCCAGGGCGGTGCGTTTGTCGGGCTGCACGCCAAAGCTGGCGGCCTTGGCCACGGTTTGCGCGGGCGGGGCCGACAAGGCGACGTCAAGCGCAGGCAAGTCGCGGGCGTCGCGCACCTCGATCAGCGCCAGGTGTTGGCCGCTGAACCCCAGCCCGGTCATGATGGCCTGGGCCACGCCCATTTGGGCACGCACGGCGTCGCGGTACTGGGGGGCTTCGGCCCCGGTCATCAGCACCCACACCTGCGAAGCGCCTTGGGCCAGCGCGGTCAGCCACACCTCCAGCCCCACCGAAGCGGTGTGCCACACCGCCAACGGCAACACCCGGGCGGGCACGCCGCGCACGGTTTTGTCGAGCATGGCGGCGCGGCCCAGGTCGTTGATGAGGGCGGTACCCGCTTCCTGGCTGTGCAGCAGCAGGGCGGCCTGCTTGCCCCCGGCGCGGGCGTAGGTGGACAGCAGGGTTTTGACCCGCACGCCCTGGTCGGGTGCGCGGGGGTAGGCAAACCCCAGCGCCCCGGTGGGGCACACAGTGGTACACGCCCCGCAGCCCACACAGAGGTGGGGGTTGACGGTGATTTGTTGGCGCTTGGCGTCGCCGGTGATGGCCGAGGCGGAGCACACCTCCACGCAAGCGTTGCAACCCACGGTGGTGTTGCGGGCGTGGGCGCAGACGGAGGCGCGGTAGTTGAAGAACTTGGGCTTTTCAAACTCCCCCACGGCATCGCGCAGCGCCACCACGGCGGCCAGCAGGGCAGCGGGGTCGGCCCCCGGTTTGACGTGCCAGTAGCCCTGGGGTGGCGCGTGTTGGGTGAAGGCGGGGCCGGCGCGCAGGTCCAGCACCAGGTCGAAGTCATCGGCGTGTTCCACCGGGCTGCGGACGAAGTTAATGGCACCGGCCACCTCGCACTTCTCCACACACAGGCGGTGGCTTTTGCACGCCGACAGGTCTACTTGGTAGTCCAGCCCGATGGCGCCTTCGGGGCAGGCGGCCACGCAGGCGTTGCAGCGGGTGCACAGGTCCAGGTCAATGGGGTTGCCCACCTCGCGCTTGAGTTTGAAAGCACCCAGCCAGCCGGTCAGCGACAACACCCGCCCGGCCAGCACCGGGAAGCTGCGGGCCTGCATGCCCGCGTTGCCTGCGGAGCCGGGAGCGGCGGCCAGCACGGTGACGTCGAGCACATCGGCCACGGTCTGGGCCACGCGTTCGGCGGCTTCCAACGGGCCAATCACCAGCAAACGGCCCTGGCTTTGGTAGGTGACGGTGGGCACCGGCTCGGGGTCGGGCAGGCGGGCCAGGGCCAGCAACGCGGCCATTTTGGGCGTGCTGCTGCCAGCTTCACGGCCCCAACCGCCGGTTTCGCGGATGTTCACAAACCGGATGGGCCGCACGGCCAGTGGCACGCTGCCTTCGGTTTGGGCGGCCAGTTCGGTGAACAGGCGGCTTTCCTGGGTGCAGGCCACCACCAGGTCGTCGGGGCTGCGGGCGGCTTTTTGAAAGGCCGGTGCCTCGCGCCGGCACAGCGTGCGGTGAACGGTCAGCGGCTCGTCAAGCGCCTGGCTCAGCGCCGGGGCGTTGAGCGGCATCGTCTGGTTGCAGTTGCAAATCAGGGTGGTCATGAGGGGCGGTGCCTTCGGGGGTGTCAGGGGGGGGCGTGGGCACTGAAGCCTGGGCATCGGGCGTGGCCTCGGGCGGGGCCTTCGCTTCGGGGTCGTCCACCAGCTTGATGAACTGGGCAGCCACCATGTTTTTCAGCTCTTCCGGCGACAGCGGGCTGGGGATGGAGTAGTCGTCGATGTAGATGTCCAGCCCGTCCATCACGTTGAAATGTGGGTCGGCAAAGAGCTTTTTCATGGCCGCGTTTTTCACGGCCTGGGTGACGGTGCGGCCCATGTAGGGCGCAAAGTCAGACTGCGGCGTGAGCTGCGCCACGTCGGCCAGGGTGGGCGCGGCGGGGTCGGGGCTGGAAGTGGATGCGGGCGTGGGTGCGGCCACAGACACTGGCGCGGGCACCGCGACGGCGGGGTTTGCCCCCGCGGCGGTAACGGGCAACACCGCCGGGGCAAGCGGTGCCTCGGCCCGAACTTGGGCCTGTGCCTGGGTCTGCGCTTTCTGGCGCGACCAGCGGCTGAAAAAGTTGCCGTCAGCCGCCATGGCGGGGGGTGCCCGTTGCGCCACCGGCCTGCGCGCCCGCGCCACCCCCGCGTTGGGCCTTTTCGGTGGTGATGCTCACGGGGTTGCCAAAGCGATCGGTCAGGCTGCGGAAGCTGTCGGGGCGCTTGCGGCGTTTGGCCTCGGGCTGATAGTGGGCGTCGGTGAAGGCGCGCAGCCACATCAGCACCGGCTCGGGGGCGTCCACACGCTCCACGTTTTCTTGCGCGTCGAGCCAGCGGCCTGCATCGGTGTAACTGACGGTGACCACCTGCGGCACGGCCACGGGTTCGTTTTGGCCCACCAGCGGCTCCATGCGCCACATGACCCACATGCAGGGCGTGTCGGTGGACAGGTTGAGGTGGTAGCCCTCCGCGTCATCGCGGTGCAGGGTGATGGGCATGTGTGCAAACCGCCACAGCGCGTGGTCATCGGACTGCGCCACACACTCGGGGGCGGGCGCGTGCCCCCCGGGTTGTGAGGGTGGCAGCGGCTGCGCAGGCTCGATGGCCGCCAGCAACCAGCGCCACGGCTGCCAGCGGGCCATGGCCCCGGGCACGCGCTCGCGGCGCATCAGCACATCAACGGGCAGGCTGGGGTGGGACATGGCCAGGCGCTGTGTGGGTTCAGGTGTCTTTCGACACCTTGATGGTGGGGAACTTGGACGAGAAGTCTTTGGCCCGCTGCGCGATCTTGATGGCCACCTGGCGCGCCACGGCCTTGTAAATGCCGGCCACCTCGCCGTCGGGGTCGGCCACCACGGTGGGTTTGCCGCTGTCGGCCTGCACGCGAATTTGCATGTTCAGGGGCAACGCGCCCAGGTAGTCCATGTTGTATTCGGCCGCCATGCGTTTGCCGCCATCGGCGCCGAAGATGTGCTCGGTGTGGCCGCAGTTGGGGCAGCAATACACCGCCATGTTTTCCACAATGCCCAAAATGGGCACGCCCACTTTTTCGAACATCTTGATGCCCTTGCGCGCATCCAGCAGCGCAATGTCTTGCGGTGTGGTGACGATGACGGCACCTGTCAGCGGCACCTTTTGGCTCAGCGTGAGCTGGATGTCGCCGGTGCCGGGGGGCATGTCCACCAGCAGGTAGTCCAGCTCTTTCCAGTTGGTCTGGCGCAGCAGCTGGTCGAGTGCCTGGGTGGCCATGGGGCCGCGCCAAATCATGGCTTCGTCTTTGTCCACCAGAAAGCCGATGGACATGACCTGCAGGCCGTGGTTTTCCAGCGGCTCCATGGTCTGGCCGTCCACGCTCTCGGGGCGGCCTTCAATGCCCATCATCATGGGCTGGCTGGGGCCGTAGATGTCGGCGTCGAGGATGCCCACTTTGGCCCCCTCGGCGGCCAGCGCCAGCGCCAGGTTGACGGTGGTGGTGCTTTTGCCCACGCCGCCTTTGCCCGAGGCCACGGCCACGATGTTCTTCACGTTGGGCAACAGCGCCACGCCGCGCTGCACGGCGTGGGTGGTGATTTTGGTGGTGAGGTTGACCGACACGTTGTCCACCCCGGCCACGGTGCGGGCGGCGGCAATCAGCGCCTTGCGAAAGCCCGGCATCTGGCTTTTGGCGGGGTAGCCCAGCTCCACGTCAAACGACACGTCGCCGTCATTGACTTGCAGGTTTTTGAGGGCTTTGGTGGACACAAAGTCTTTGCCGGTGTTGGGGTCAACCACGGTTTGCAGCGCGGTCAGCAGCGCCTGGGTGTCAGCGGGCATGTGAGGGTGTCTCGGGTGAGGTGTTATGGGGTGAACTTCGTAAGTCTACCGTTGGGGTCTGCGACAAATTGTCACGCGTGCCAAGGCCACAAAGCGCATGCGTGCTTTAAGGCAAGGTGGCTAATGTCCACGGTCACCGCCCACCCCGCTTGGCCACCCATGAGAATTTTGTTGCTCGAAGACGATTGCATCCTTGGCGAAGCGCTGCGCGATTTTTTGCGCACCGACGACCACGTGGTGGAGTGGTGCGTTCGGCTGTCCGAGGCCCGCACGGCCTACGCCCACCCGCCCTATGACGCGCTGGTAATCGACTGGCAGCTGCCCGACGGATCGGGACTGGCGTGGCTGCGAACCCTGCGGGACAGCGGCGACCACACCCCCGCGCTGATGATCACCGCGCGCGACCAGTTGGCCGACCGGGTCACGGGCCTGAACACGGGCGCGGACGACTACCTGGTCAAACCCTTCGAGCCGGAAGAACTGGTGGCCCGCCTGCGCGCGGTGCGGCGGCGCGTGGCCGGGCAGGCGGGGGCGGTGTTGCGGTTTGGGCTGGTGGCCATGGACCTGAACGCCAAATCGGTCACCGTGGGCGGTGCCGAGGTGGCGCTGACCACCCGCGAATGGGTGCTGCTGGAGGCACTGGCCCTGAGAAAAGGCCGCACCGTGTCCAAGTCAGAGCTGGAAGACCTGGTGATGGGTTTTGACGGCTCGCTGTCAGACAACGCGCTGGAAGTGCACATCTCGGCCATCCGGCGCAAAGTGGGCAAACACGCCATCCAGACCCTGCGTGGGATGGGCTACCGGGTCAACCCATGAAGGCCTCGACCTTTGAAACCCCGCAGCTGCCCTCCATCCGGCAGCGGCTGGTGCGGGCACTGGCGGCCGCATCGGTGCTGTGGGTGCTGGTGGTGTCGGCCACCGCGTGGATGACCATTCGACACCAGGTCAACGAACTGGCCGATGCGGGTTTGCAAGAGTCTGGCGAATTGCTCTACGGGCTGATGGCCACCCTGGAGCAACCCCTGCAAGCCACACGCCCGGCCGCCCCGCTGCCGGCACCGGCCCACCAGGAAAAGGTGATCTGGCAACGCGTGGGGCCGGACGGGCAGGTGGTGCTGCGGTCGCACCACGCCCCCGCCACCGCTTTTTTCAGCCGGCCCACCCTGGGCCTGGCCCAGGCGGGGGGGTTGTGGCGGGTGTATGGGCTGCCCCTGCCACACGAACAAGGGGTGCTGTATGTGGCCGACCGGCTGACCGAACGCCGCGCGGCGTACGCCGATGCGGCCTGGGAGGAGCTGGCCGTGACCTTGCTGCTGGGCGCGGTGTTTTTGCTCGGTTCACGCGTTTTGGTACGCCGCGAGCTGCACCCGTTGCAACTGCTGAGCGACGCCGTGTCCGCCCACGACCCCTCGCAAACCGGCACACCGTTGCCGCAGGCGCAGCGGGAAGAGCTGGCCCCCATCCACAAAGCGGTGGTTGAGCTGGGGCACCGCCTGACACGGCGCATTGCCAACGAACGTGCTTTCAGCGCCCACGCGGCCCACGCACTGCGCACCCCATTGGCCGGGATGGACGCGCAACTGGCCGTGGCGCTGCGGGAGTGCGGGCCGGCCGTGCGCCCCCGGTTGGAACAAACGCGGGCCGCCACCAACCGCCTGAAGCGGGTGGTGGCGTCGCTGCTGACGCTGTTTCGCAGCGGCATCGAAACCCGGTGGCAAACGGTGGACATTGCCACGTTGCTCGAAAAAGTGGCGATTGACGGACTGGCCATCCGCACCGTGCCGCCCGTGGAGGTGGAAGCAGACCCGGATTTGCTGGTGGCAGCCCTCATCAACCTGTTGGACAACGTGGTGCGCCACGGTGGCAGCCGGGTGAGCCTGGAGGTGCAGGTGGACACGCGCTTTCAGGTCATCACCCTGACGGACAACGGACCGGGCATCCCGGCCGAACGACTGGCCGAGCTGCAAGCCGCACTGGCCGCCCAAAATTACGCCGGGCACATGGGATTGGGGCTGATGATGGCCGACATGGTGGCCCGGGCCCACGGTGGCACCCTGCAAATTGCCAACCGCGAGGTGGGCATGGCCGCCGAAATGACGCTGCGGCGCATGCCCAAACACTGAACGGCACTTTCAGGCGAAGGTGTCCGCCATCAAGGCCTTGAACCAGGTGCCCATCTCCTCAAAGTTGCCCTTGTCCCACCCGGTGGAGGCCGCCGACGACGCGGCCACCACCTTCATGGCCTGGCTGGTCGCGTCGTACTGGAAGGCAGCCGTCAGCCACGACGCCTGGGTCATGGTGATGGTGGAGTAGCAGGCCGAGTTGGTCACGGGCGCCGCATCGGGGGCCAGGCCTGTCAGCAAACGGCTGATGGCGTCGGCGCACACCTTGGCCTCCTGGTTGGCGATGTGGCCCGCCTTGGGCTGGGTGGTGGCACTGCTGTCACCAATGATGTGCACCTTGTCCGCCCCCGGCACCGTGCTGGCGTAGCTGAGCACATTCACCCCTGCAAAGCGCCCGCCGGTGGCGTTGGCCAGGCCCGCGCCCGCCACCAGTTTGCCCGCCCGCTGCTGGGGTATCAGGTTGACCACATCGCCCTTGAAAATGCCCTGGCTGGTGTAAACCTGCATGCCGGCCGGGTCCACCTGGGTGACTTCGGCGTTGGTCACGTACTGAATGACATTGGCGTGCAGGCCGTAGAAGGCCGATGAAAAATTGTCTTTTTCGGTCACAAAGTCGGGGTTGGCGTCCAGCACCACCAGACGGGCGCCCGGTTTGCGGGACTTCATCCAGTCGGCAATCAGGCAGGCACGCTCGTAAGGCCCGGGTGGGCAGCGGTAGGGCACCTTGGGAATGGTCAAAATCGCCGTGCCATTGCTGGGCATGGCCGCCAGCTGGCTGGCCAGCAGCGCAGTCTGGGGCCCGGCCTTCCAGGCGTGGGGCATTTTGTCGGAGGCGCCCAGGCCGGGCACGTCGTCAAAGTCAATACCGGGCGCCAGCACGATGCGGTCTGCGCTCAGCACGGTGCCGGTGCTGAGTGTCACCTTCACACCCACCGGGTCGATTTGGACCACGTCACCCAGCACCACCTTGACCCCGTATTTGCTGACCAGGGTGCTGTACTTGAAATCCAGGCTGGCCATGGTGCGCTGCCCGGTCAGCACCAGGCTGCTCATGATGTTCGAGGTGTACGAGCTGGCGCGTTCGACCAGCGTCACCTCGATGCCATCGCCCCACAGGCGCAGGTACTTGGCCACGGTGGCACCGGCCATACCGCCGCCCACCACGATCACCCGGGACTTGGTGGGCCCGCTGGTCACGGTCACAGGCCGTTTTTTCGCGGTTTGGGCTTGCTCCAAAGCCAGCTCCTGCTGGGCATCGGTGGGCTCTTCGCCGCCACCGCAGGCGGCCAATAAGGAGGCAGTCACACCGGCTGTGGTGGCGTTCAAAAAGTAGCGTCTTTTCATGCTGTGTCCCCTGGTGTTTATTTCTGGGTGGCAAACCAGGCTGAGATCAGCTTGAGTTGCTCGTCGGTGTAGGCCATGGCGTGTTTGGCCATGATCCCGTTGCCCTCTTTGCCAGACTGGAACTCTTTCAGCTCCTTGTAGATTTCGTTGGTGGATTTGCCCGCCAGGCTGTCAAAGCCCGGGCCTTTGCCGTTGGTGCCGTGGCACTGAAAGCAGTTGGACGCCAGCAAGCGGCCGGGCTGGGCCACCTGGGCCTGCGCGACCTGGGCGGCCGACACGCACAGCCCCAGCAGGAGCGTTGCCGATGCAATGTGAACCCTCATCTGGATCTCCTTTGGTACATCACGCGTCATCGAGACATCGAATCGTTCGCGGACAAACCAAAGGTAAACACCGAACCTGAGGATGGGCTGAAGTTGCGTTGCCCACCCAACGGGGTTTGCAAGCAAACGTAACGGCGCACCGGGTGATGAACCCGCGCCCAAGGCGGTCAGAACAGGTCGACGACCATGCCTTCTTTGACCTGTGCGACCAGCGCCCCTTGTGCCACCAGTTGCTGGTAACTTTGAACTTGGTTGCGCCCGTGGGACTTGGCGTAGTAGACGGTTTCGTCGGCGCGCCCAAAGGCTTCGCTGGGAATGTCGTTGTGAAAAACCTGGGTCACCCCGATGCTGACGGTGATGTTGCCCACCTGGGGAAACCGGTGGTTTTCGAAAATGCCGCGCAAGCGCTCCAGCACCCGGAGGGCATCGTCGTCGCCGTCGCAACGCATGAGGATGACGAACTCCTCGCCGCCAAACCGGTAGAGCTGATCGCTGTAGCGGAAGCACGAGCGCATCAGCCGGGCCACGAGCAACAGCACCTCGTCACCAATCAAGTGGCCGTAGGTGTCGTTGACGCGCTTGAAATGGTCAATGTCCAGCACCGCCAGCCAGGCGCCGCGCGTGTCTGCCGACTGTCGCCGCTCATGCTCAAGCGTCTTGTTCGGCGCAGACTCCAAACCGGCAGCGGCCTTGATGAACGCCACGTCAAAAGTCTTGCGGTTTAGCAACTCCGTCAAAGTGTCTTTTTCGCCGTAGTCCAGCAACGCCACGACGTTGCCGTAGACACCAAACAAATCTTCCAGCCAGGCGACGTCGGCCGCCTCGGGTGCCGCGGCCAACTCGACTTCCAGCAGCACCGGCAGGCCATCGAGCAACGGCAGGCAGTAGGAACAGGTGGCACCCGGTGCCGAATGGGTGGCTTGCGACTGCGTGGTGCCCAGGGTGAAAGCGCGGTTGAGCAGCGGAATGCCGTCGAGCAGGGGCAACTCACCGGGCATGGGGTTCGGGTCCATGCGAACAGGTTGTGTGTCTGCGGCCTTGCGCTCCAGAACCGGCATGTAACAGGTGCGCCCCGCATCGACCACCACCCGAAAAAGCCTCACCCCCACCACCTGCGGACCGAGGCAACGGAAAATCAAATCGACCATGGCATCTTCCAGCACTTCGCGGTCACGAAGGCCGGTCAACAAAGCCAATCTGTGGGTCAGGTCTTTCATGGGTAGGAACGGCCGCTGTCGGGGCTACAGCCCGCACCTGCGCAGCGGTCGGCAGCCTACCACGCCATGGGCACTTCGCCACCACGGGCATCCCCTGAAAGCCACAAACCTAAAATGCACGGCCTCAGCCATCTGCAAGAACCCCTCGCCCCTTCCATGACCACCCCACGCCGCCTGTTTGTCACCACCGCCCTGCCCTACGCCAACGGCAACTTCCACATCGGCCACATCATGGAATACATCCAGGCCGACACCTGGGTGCGTTTTCAGCGCATGTTGGGGCACGAGGTGCACTTTGTCGGCGCGGACGACGCACACGGCGCGCCCATCATGATTGCCGCTGAAAAGGCGGGCATCACGCCCCAGCAGTTCGTGGCCAACATCGCCGCCGGGCGCAAACCGTACCTGGACGGCTTTCACATCGCCTTTGACAACTGGCACAGTACCGACGGCCCGGAAAACCACGAACTGGCCCAGCAGATTTACCGCGACCTGAAGGCAGCGGGCCTGATCACCACCAAAACCATCGAACAGTTTTTCGACCCCGAAAAACAGATGTTCCTGCCCGACCGCTTCATCAAGGGCACCTGCCCCAAGTGCGGCGCCAAAGACCAGTACGGCGACAGCTGCGAAAGCTGCGGCGCGGTCTATGCCCCCACCGAGCTGAAAGACCCGTATTCGGCCCTGTCGGGTGCCACGCCGGTGATGAAGAGCTCAGAACACCACTTTTTTGCGCTGAGCGACCCGCGCTGCGCCCAGTTCCTGCAAGACTGGACCCACACCCCCGGCCACCTGCAGCCCGAGGTGCTGAACAAAATCAAAGAGTGGTTTGCCAAAGACGAGCAAGGCAACGGCGGCCTGGGCGACTGGGACATTTCCCGCGACGCGCCCTACTTCGGCATTGAAATTCCCGATGCACCGGGCAAATACTTCTACGTGTGGCTGGACGCACCCATTGGCTACCTGGCGTCGCTGAAGAATTACTTCGACAAAACCGGGCGTGACTTTGCGGCCTTCATGGCGGACCCCGCCACGGAACAGGTGCACTTCATCGGCAAAGACATCACCTACTTCCACACCCTGTTCTGGCCCGCCATGCTGCATTTCAGCGGCCGCAAAACGCCCAATGCGGTGTTTGTGCACGGTTTCCTGACCGTGAACAACGGCGAAAAAATGAGCAAGAGCCGGGGCACGGGCCTGGACCCGCTGAAGTACCTCGGCCTGGGCATGAACCCCGAGTGGCTGCGCTATTACATCGCCGCCAAGCTCAACGGCCGCAACGAAGACATCGACTTCAACCCCGCCGACTTCATGGCACGCGTCAACAGCGACCTGGTGGGCAAGTTCATCAACATCGCCAGCCGCAGCGCGGGCTTCATCAGCAAACGCTTTGGCGGGCAACTGGGGGCCATGTCGGCCGACGGCCAGGCGCTGTGGGCCAAACTGTCGGCCGAAAGCGCCACCATCGCTGGCCACTACGAGGTGCGCGACACCGCCCGCGCCCTGCGCGACATCATGCTGCTGGCCGACGCGGTGAACGCCTACGTGGACCAAAACAAGCCCTGGGAACTGGCCAAACAAGAAGGCCAAGACACCCGCCTGCAAGACGTGTGCACCACCTGCCTGCAAGCCTTCCGCCTGCTCAGCCTGGACCAGAAACCGGTGCTGCCCGCGCTGGCCGCCCAGGTGGAAGGCTTTTTGCAAGTGCCCGCCCTGTCGTTTGCCGACGCGGCCCAGCCCCTGCCCGCAGGCCACACCATCGCCGCCTACCAGCACCTGATGCAACGTGTGGACATCAAGCAACTTGACATGCTTTTTGAGGCTCCAGCGCAAGCTGCGCCTGTGGTTTCAGCTACCGAAAAACAATTGCCCGGTGGCGAAGACATCGCCCCCACCATTTCCATTGACGACTTTGCCAAGGTGGACCTGCGCATCGCCAAAATCGTGAATTGCGAGCGCGTGGAAGGCAGCACCAAGCTGCTACGCCTGACGCTGGACGTGGGCGAAACCGACGAGGCGGGCCAGCCCAAAACCCGCAACGTGTTCAGCGGCATTGCCAGTGTGTACGCCCCCGAGCAACTGGTGGGGCAGCTCACCGTGATGGTGGCCAACCTAGCCCCGCGCAAAATGAAATTCGGCATGAGCGAAGGCATGGTGCTGGCGGCCAGCCACGCCGACGAAAAAGCCCAGCCCGGCATCCACGTGCTGACCCCCTGGCCCGGTGCCACACCGGGCATGCGCATCCACTGACCGCACGGCCCCGAGCCCACGCCACAGCACGCCATGTTTGCCCCCATCCGAGGTTTCACCAGCGTGCACCGCACGCCCCAGGCCGACCTGAAGCTGGGCACCGTGCTGGCCTTTGTGGCCGGGGCGGCCAACGCGGGGGGGTTTCTGGCGGTGGGGCAATACACCTCGCACATGACGGGCATGTTGTCGTCGGTGGCCGACAACGTGGTGCTGGGCCAATTCGCCCTGGCTGTGGCGGGGGTGGGCGCCCTGCTGGCGTTTTTGCTGGGGGCCATGACCACCGCCTGGCTGGTGAACTGGGGCATGCGCCAGCAGTTGCGCAGCGCCTACGGCCTGCCCCTGCTGCTGGAAGCCCTGGCCCTGCTGGTGTTCGGCTTGTTCGGTGCCGCTATCGGGCTGGTGACACACGTGTTTGTGCCGCTGACCGTGGTGCTGCTGTGTTTCATCATGGGGCTGCAAAACGCGGTCATCACCAAAATATCCAACGCCACCATCCGCACCACCCACGTCACCGGGCTGGTGACCGACCTGGGGATTGAGCTGGGCAAGCTGCTGTACCTCAACCACCTGCGCGGGCCCCAACCCGTGCGGGCCAACCGCCAGCGACTGCGCGTGCACGGCCAACTGGTGGCCAGTTTTCTGGTGGGCGGGCTGGTGGGGGCGCTGGGCTTCAAACACCTGGGCTACATCAGCACCGTGCCACTGGCCGCGCTGTTGCTGCTGCTGGTGCTGCGCCCCGCGCTGGACGACTGGCAGCGCCTGCACCCCAGCTGAACGCTGGCCGCCCAGGCCCGTGCGGCGCTACCATGCGCCCATGTTGCCTGGCCTCCCCCCCCTTGCCTCTTTTCGCCCCCGCCTGCTGGCCGATCTGAAGGGCTACACACGCACCAAATTCACCCACGACCTGGGGGCCGGTGCCACCGTGGGCATCGTGGCACTCCCGCTGGCCATGGCGTTTGCCATCGCCAGCGGACTCAAGCCCGAGGCGGGGTTGTGGACCGCCATCATCGCGGGCTTTCTGATCTCGGCGCTGGGCGGCTCGTCGGTGCAAATTGGGGGGCCTGCGGGGGCGTTCATCGTCATCGTGTACGGCATCGTCGAGCGGTATGGCGTGGCCAACCTGCTCATTGCCACGGCCAGCGCCGGGGTGCTGCTGTTTTTGCTGGGGTGGTTCAAGCTCGGGTCGCTGGTGCGTTACGTGCCGGTGAGTGTGGTGATTGGCTTCACCAACGGCATTGCGGTGCTGATTGCACTGTCCCAGGTGCGCGACTGGCTGGGCCTGTCGGTTGACAAAATGCCTGGCGATTTTTTCAGCCAGATCAAGGTGCTGGCCCAGGCCATGGGCAGCTTCAACCCCTACGCCTGCGCCCTGGGCGTGGCGTGTGTGGTGGGCCTGTTTGCCTGGCCGCGCCTGTGGGGCGTGGACTCGGCCTTTCGCAAGCGGCTGGACGGCCTGGGCACCCTGAGCGCGCTGAAAGAAACCTCGCGCATGCCCGCCCCGGTGATTGCGCTGGTCAGCCTGTCGCTGCTGGCGTGGGCGCTGGGCCTGCCGGTGGAGACCATCGGTTCCCGGTTCGGGGGCATTCCGCAAGGGGTGCCTGCGTTTGAGCTGCCCGCCTTCACGTGGGAAACCGTGAAACAACTCGTGACCCCCACGCTGACCATTGCGCTGCTGGGGGCCATCGAGTCACTGCTGTGCGCCCGTGTGGCCGACCAGTTGTCCGAGTGCCCGAAACACGACCCCAACCAAGAACTGATGGCCCAGGGCGCGGCCAATTTTGTGGTGCCGTTTTTCGGGGGCATGCCCGCCACCGGCACCATCGCCCGCACGGTGACCAACATCCGCTCCGGCGCGGTGTCGCCCGTGGCGGGCATGGTGCACGCCGTCACCCTGGCGGTGGTGGTGCTGGCCGCTGCCCCGCTGGCCGCCCACATACCGCTGGCGGTGCTGGCCGGGGTGCTGCTGTTTGTGGCGTGGAACATGGGCGAGTGGCGCGAATTTGGCCGCCTGCGCCACTACTCCAGCCACTACCGGCTGATGATGCTGTCCACCTTTTTCGTGACCATCGTGTTTGACCTGACCGTGGCGGTCGAACTGGGCCTGGTGCTGGCCGTGGTGCTGTTTGTGCGGCGGCAAAGCGACATTTTTTCAGCCACCGAAACCCAGCGCACCGACACCGAACTGCACTTTCGGCTGTACGGTTCGCTGTTTTTCGGGGCCGTGGGCAAGATCGACGCACTGGTGGCCGCCGTGCAGGCGGCCCCTTTGGGCACCCAGGTGGTGCTGGACCTGTCCATGCTGGTGAGCCTGGACACCACCGGGCTGGACGCGCTGGAGCAATTGCTCAAAGCCGTCGAGAAAAAAGGCGGCACCCTCAGCGCGGTGGGCGTGCAACCCCACCCCCTGTCTTTGATGCAGCGCAGCGGTTTTGCGCAGCGTTTGCACCGCGTGGCTTGACCCGGCCCGTAAAATCGCCGCTTTTGCTTTTCAGCGAGTGTTCACACCATGGGTTTTTTTGCACGTCCCCACTACACCTCGGAAGCCACGGATTTCATTGAAAGCCTGAAAGCCGCCAACCCCGCACTGGAAGCCGCCCAGCGCCAGGGCCGCAACCTGCTGTGGGACAAACAGGTGAACCGCGACGAGCAAAAAGACATCCGCGCCGGTCAAGTGGCCCAAAAGCCTTACCCCTACCAGACCGAACCCACCGGGCACTGAACCGCGCGCCACAGGCACCACGGGTGCGCACTGCATGAACACCACCGGCGACGAAGCCCTGCTGGGCACCGCCGAGCTGCCCCCTGCCCCCGCCGCAGTGCCCGGCACGCCCGACGTGGTGGACGCGGTGGCGTTGGCCCGGCTCTATGGCGAGCCGCTGTTTGCGCTGCCCCACGACCTGTACATCCCGCCCGATGCGCTCCGGGTGTTCCTGGAGGCGTTTGAAGGCCCGTTGGACTTGCTGCTGTACCTGATCCGCAAGCAAAACTTCAACATCCTCGACATTCCCATGGCCGCCGTCACCCGGCAGTACCTGAGCTATGTGGACGAAATCCGGGTGGCCAACCTGGAGCTGGCCGCCGAATACCTGCTGATGGCGGCCATGCTGATCGAGATCAAATCGCGCATGCTGCTGCCGCCGAAGCCCCAGGCCCCGGGCCTGGAGCCCGAAGACCCCCGAGCGGAGCTGGTGCGCCGCCTGCTGGAATACGAGCAAATGAAGCTGGCCGCCCACCGCTTGGGCGAGCTGCCCCAGCTGGACCGCGACTTCTGGCGCGCCCAGGTGCACATCGAACAATCGCTGCAGCCCCGCTTCCCCGACGTGTGCGCAGCCGACCTGCAACAGGCCTGGGCAGACATCTTGCGCCGGGCCAAGCTGGTGCAGCACCACCACATCAGCCGCGAAGAACTGTCGGTGCGCGAACACATGGGCCTGGTGCTGCGCCAACTGCGCGGCCAGCGCTTTGTGGAGTTTAGCGAGCTGTTCGACCCCCGCCGTGGCGTGCCCGTGCTGGTGGTGACCTTCATCGCCATGCTGGAACTGGCCAAAGAAACCCTGATCGAGCTGACCCAAGCCGAGGCCTTTGCCCCCATTTACGTGCGGCTGGCCTATATTCCGAACTGAATATGCCTCCACCGCTTATTCCATATAGGTTTTAAGCTATGGAAAAAACAACATCCCACACCGTGAACCCCACCCAACACTTTGACGTCGTCATTGTCGGCAGCGGCTTGGCCGGGCTGACCGCCGCTTTGCAACTCGCCCCCACCCACCGCGTGGCCGTGCTCACCAAACGCGAGCTGCGCGACGGCGCCAGCGCCTGGGCCCAGGGCGGCATTGCCGCCGTGATGGCCGAGGAAGACAAGTTCGAAAACCACGTGAACGACACCCTGGTGGCCGGTGCCGGGCTGTGCGACCTGGAGGCCACCCAAATGGTGGTGGAGCACGCCCCCGAAGCCATTCGCTGGCTGCAAAGCCTGGGCGTGCCGTTTTCCACCGAAGACGGCGAGCTTCACCTCACCCGCGAGGGTGGGCACAGCCACCGCCGCATCGTGCACGCCACCGATGCCACGGGCGCCGCCGTGCAGGCCACGCTGATCGAGCGGGTGAAAGCCACGCCCAACGTGACCGTGTTCGAGCACCACATGCTGGTCGACCTCATCACCGACCGCCGCACCGCCAGCGGCATGCCCCGCCCCGGCCAGCCCGTGCGCTGCCAAGGCGTGTACGCGCTGGACGAGGTGCGCGACGAGGTGGTGACCTTCAACGCCCCCCACACCATCCTGGCCACCGGCGGCGCGGGCAAGGTGTACCTGTACACCACCAACCCCGACACCGCCACCGGCGACGGCATTGCCGCCGCCTGGCGCGCCGGGTGCCGGGTGGCGAACATGGAGTTCATCCAGTTCCACCCCACCTGCCTGTACCACCCCCACGCCAAGAGCTACCTCATCACCGAAGCCGTGCGCGGTGAAGGCGGCAAGCTGCTGTTGCCGCCCGAGGCCGGGGGCACCCGCTTCATGCCCCAGCACGACCCGCGCGAAGAACTGGCACCACGCGACGTGGTGGCCCGCGCCATCGACTTCGAAATGAAGAAACACGGCGTGGACTGCGTGTACCTCGACATCAGCCACAAAAGCCCCGAGTTTCTGGAAGCGCACTTCCCCAACATCAAGGCCCGCTGCGCCGAGCTGGGCATTGACATCACCCGCCAGCCCATTCCCGTGGTGCCCGCCGCGCACTACACCTGCGGCGGCGTGGTCACCGACCTGGACGGGCGCACCGACATCGCCGGGCTGTACGCCGTGGGCGAGACCACCTGCACCGGCCTGCACGGCGCCAACCGGCTGGCCAGCAACTCGTTGCTGGAATGCATGGTATTCGGGTCGGCCACGGTCAAGGCGATTGCCTCGGCCCCCACCCAGCCCCCGGTGGCCTTGCCCGCCTGGGACGACAGCCGCGTGACCGACGCCGACGAACTGGTTGTGGTGCAACACAACTGGCACGAGCTGCGCCGCTTCATGTGGGACTACGTGGGCATCGTCCGCACCACCAAACGGCTGGAACGCGCGGCACACCGCATTTCTTTGCTGCAAAAAGAAATTCACGAGTTCTACGCCCGCTTCCACGTCACGCGCGACCTGCTGGAGCTGCGCAACCTGGTGCAGGTGGCCGACCTGATCGTCATGTCGGCCCTGATGCGCCGCGAAAGCCGGGGCCTGCACCACAGCCGCGACTTCCCCGGCATGGACCCCGTGGCCAAGCCCACCGTGCTGGCGCCCCCGCCGCGCTGAGGCCACCCACATGGCATACAGCGTCAAAGAAATTTTCTACACCCTCCAGGGTGAAGGCGGCCAAGCCGGCACACCCGCCGTGTTTTGCCGCATGGCCGGGTGCAACCTCTGGAGCGGCCGCGAAGCCGACCGTGCGCAGGCCACCTGCCGGTTTTGCGACACCGACTTCGTGGGCACCGACGGCACCCTGGGCGGCAAATACACCAGCGCCGCCGCCCTGGCCGAACAAGTGGCCGCGCTGTGGCCCGCCCACGACACCGAGCACCGCCTGGTGGTACTGACCGGGGGCGAGCCGCTGTTGCAGGTGGACACCGCGCTGATCGACGCGCTGCATGCCCAGCGCTTTCGCATTGCCATGGAAACCAACGGCAGCCTGCCCGCACCGCCCGGCATCGACTGGCTGTGCGTCAGCCCCAAAGCGGGGGCCGACTGGGTGCAACACACTGGCCAAGAACTCAAGGTGGTGTGGCCCCAAGCCGGACTGGACCTGGACACGCTGGCCAGCACCGGGCACTTCACCCACCGTTTTTTGCAGCCGCTGGACCCCAGCGCACTGCCGCGCCAGCCCGCGGGCCTGGGCCCTGCCCAAAGCCCGATGGAGCTGTGCATTGCGCACTGCCTGCAAGACCCCCGCTGGCGTTTGAGCCTGCAAACCCACAAGGTCAGCGGCATTCGCTGACGCCACCGCCATGTCAGACACCGCAGTACCCCGCCCCCAACCCACGATGACGGTCAGTCAGCGGTTTTTCTTCGATGCCGCGCACACCCTGCAACGCGCCATCGAGGCCGAAGGCAGCCGCCGCATCCACGGCCACACCTACCACGCCGAGGTGAGCCTGACCGGGCCCCTGCACCCCGACAACGGCATGGTCATTGACCTGGGGTTTTTGCGCCAACGCCTGAAAGGCGTGCAAGACAGCCTGGACCACCACCTGCTGGACGAAGTGCCCGGCCTGGGCAAACCCACGCTGGAAAACCTGTGCCTGTTCATCGCCCGCGCCCTGGCCGACATGCAACCGCCCCCCAGCCGCGTGCGGGTGTGGCGCGACGCCCTGGGCGACAGCTGCACGCTGGACTGCTGAGGCGCCGCCCCAACGCACTGCCACGCGCCGCTGTGGCTATACTTCGCCCCGCTCCGGGGTGCAGCCCGCCGTGTGTGTACACATGGCGACGTTGCTGAGATGGCCAGACCCAAACCCGTGAACTTGAATCGGTTCGTACCGACGTAAGAAGAGCTGACAGCCCAGGCACCCCGCGTGCCGCCCGCCACCGCCCCTGCGCGCGGTTGGGACGCTGTCCATCCTTTCGGAGCACCCCCTTGCCCACCCGAAAAGGATGCCCCGATGAACGCCCCCGACAAATTTGCACAGCTGCTCACCCTCACCCGTGAGCCCTTCCCGGCCTCGACCAAAGTGCACGAAACGGGGCGCTTGCACCCGCAGCTGAAGGTGCCCATGCGCGAGGTGCGGCTGACCAACGGTGACAGCGTCAGCCTGTACGACACCAGCGGCCCCTACACCGACCCAGCAGCCACCATCGACGTGCGCCGTGGCCTGCCCGACCTGCGCGGCCCCTGGCTGGCGCAGCGTGCCGACACCGAGCCCTACGCAGGCCGCGACGCCTTGGCGCTGGACGACGGCCACCGCCGCGACGGCAACGCAGCCGACCCCGAGGTGCAACGCATCGCCGCCCTGCGTGCCGAGGCCGCTGCGCTGCAACGCCAGCCCCGCCGGGCCAAGGCAGGCGGCAACGTGACCCAGATGCACTACGCCCGAAAAGGCATCGTCACGCCCGAGATGGAGTACGTGGCCATCCGCGAAAACAGCCGCACGGAACAGGCGAACAATTGGGCCGAGCAATACCTGGCCGACCCCGAACGCGCCCGCCGCCTGCAAGGCAACCCCATGGGCGCGGTGATGCCCCGCGTCATCACGCCCGAGTTTGTGCGCGACGAGGTGGCCCGGGGCCGCGCCATCATCCCGGCCAACATCAACCACCCCGAGGTGGAGCCCATGGCCATCGGGCGCAACTTCCGCGTCAAGATCAACGCCAACATCGGCAACTCGGCCGTCACCTCCAGCATCGAAGAAGAGGTGGAAAAACTGGTCTGGGCCATCCGCTGGGGGGCCGACAACGTGATGGACCTGTCCACCGGCAAAAACATCCACACCACGCGCGACTGGATCATCCGCAACAGCCCCGTGCCCATCGGCACCGTGCCCATTTACCAGGCGCTGGAAAAAGTGGGCGGTGTGGCCGAAGACCTCACCTGGGCCATCTTCCGCGACACGCTCATCGAGCAGGCCGAGCAGGGCGTGGACTACTTCACCATCCACGCCGGGCTGCGCCTGGCCCATGTGCCGCTGACCGCGCGGCGGCGCACCGGCATCGTCAGCCGGGGCGGCAGCATCATGGCCAAGTGGTGCATTTCGCACCACCGCGAAAGCTTTTTGTACGAGCACTTCGAAGACATCTGCGACATCATGAAGGCCTACGACGTGTCCTTCAGCCTGGGCGACGGCCTGCGACCCGGCAGCGGGGCCGATGCCAACGACGAGGCCCAGTTTGCCGAGCTGCACACCCTGGGCGAGCTGACGCAGGTGGCCTGGAAGCACGACGTGCAAACCATGATCGAAGGCCCCGGCCACGTGCCCATGCACATGATTCAGGCCAACATGGACGAGCAGTTGAAGCACTGCCACGAGGCCCCGTTCTACACCCTGGGCCCGCTGACCATCGACATCGCCCCCGGCCACGACCACATTGCCAGTGCCATCGGCGCGGCAATGATCGGCTGGATGGGCACCGCCATGCTGTGCTACGTGACGCCCAAAGAACACCTGGGCCTGCCCAACCGCGACGACGTGAAGGCCGGCATCATTGCCTACAAAATCGCCGCCCACGCCGCCGATCTGGCCAAGGGCCACGCATCAGCCCGCGCCCGCGACGAGGCCATCAGCCAGGCGCGCTTCGAGTTCCGCTGGGAAGACCAGTTCAACCTCGGACTGGACCCCGACACCGCCCGCGAATTCCACGACGAAACCCTGCCCAAAGACAGCGCCAAGGTGGCGCACTTCTGCTCCATGTGCGGCCCCAAGTTTTGCAGCATGAAGATCACACAAGAGGTGCGCGAGTACGCCGCGCAAAAGGGCGTGGCCGCCGACGCGGCGCTGGCCGAAGGCATGGCCGCCAAATCGGCCCAGTTCCGCGAAGGTGGCGGGGAAATTTACATCCCCATCCAACCCATCGCCACCCAAGGCTGAGGGCCATGAACACCCTGCACATGGGGGTGGCCGGCGCGGGCCTGCTGGGGCGGCTGCTGGCGTTCGAGCTGCTGCAACGCGGCCACCGCGTCAGCCTGTTCGACCCGGCAC
>JBASFL010000090.1:0-23136 GCA_049653005.1 Burkholderiaceae bacterium
GCTCAGGCTCGGCCAGGTGGTGCACCTGCACCGGGTCAAACTGGCGCAGCCATTCGCGCGCGCCAAGCTCCAGGCGCTGCGCTGTGGCGCGCACCCATTGGGTCCAGTGCTGCGCCACGCTGGCCACATCGGCCGGCACGCCGCCACGCCCGTGTTCCCAGTGCTTCACGGTGCGGGCCTGCACGCGCACCAGCTCGGCCAGGGCCTCGCGGCTCAGGCCTGCGGCCTCGCGCAGCGTTTGCAGCTCTGCGCCTGTGGTGTGGGCCGGTGCTGGCGTTGCGTTGCCAGGGGGTGGGGTGTTTGCAGTGGTGGGCATGTGGTGGGCTTTCAAAACAAAGCCCGGCGGGCTGGGCCTGCCGGGTGTGGGTGGTGGTGTGGGTGTTTGGGGTGGGTTGCCGGGGCTCAGGCTTTGGCCTTGCGGGGGGCTTTGGCTGGGGTGGGCGGTGGCCCGGCTTTGGCGGCCAGGTGGTCGCGGAACTGCCGTGCCTGCCAGTTGTCGGCGCGCCAGTCAAAAAACCCGGCATTGTTGCGCCAGTCGGCAGGCGTGGGCATGGCGGGCGCGTTGGCCACTTCGGCAAACTCGGCGGCCCAAAATTCCGCGATGGCCTCGGCCGTGAATGCGTCTGACGTGTCGCGGTAGGTGTTCAGGTATTGCACGCCGCCGAACAGCTCAGAAAACGCGGTGCGCACGGTGTAAAAGTAGTCGGTTTGGCTATCGCTTGCGCCTATGTCAAACCGGCCCACCACCTCGCACACCTGGGCATCGGTGGGGCCATCGGTCCAGCGAATGCCCACGCTTGAATAATCGCTTTTCACGCTGAATTTGACGCCGGGGAACGCGCGTTTCAGCTCAGCGCGAATGTTGCGCGCTGCAAACACGCCGCCCCCGTGGCCGTCTGTGCGCTCCAGGTGGGCAAACTCCACGGCCAGGCGGGCCAGCTCTTCGGCGTGGGCTTTGGCCTCCAGCTCTTTGGCTGCGGTGGCCTGGGCGGTGCGCATGGCCACGGCTGCGGCCAGCTGGGCCAAGTAGGGCGCGCCGTGGCGCTTTTGGTCCAGGCGGTAGCGTGCGCCCACGCCGTGGCCAAAATCATCATGGTGGGCGGTGTGCTCTGCACCGCACTCGGTGCGCACGGTTACGCGAATTTGCGGCACCGCTGCCAGGTCTGGGCGCACATCTCGGCCCATCAGGCCCACGCGGTAAAAGCGCGGGTTCTGCTCGATGGCCTCGGCCGCCACAATCGCGCCGGTTTGTGGTTCGCTGTACGCGTCGCCGCAATAGGTCACACCCAGGCCCACCAGCTCGGCCACGGGCAGGCCCATGGCCACCAGGTCGCGCAGGTCGCACGATACGGGCCGGGCTTTGCCGGTGTGAATGCCTGCGGCGTTCAACTGGCGGGCGGCCTCTTCATACGCTGCGCGGGTGTCGGCGCTGACGTGTTCCATGTGGCGCAAGTAAGCGGCTTCGCTCATGTGGGCCGGGCAGCCTTTGCCGGTGTAAAAGTCGGCCAGGTCAACCATGTGGCGCGCCAGGCTTGGGCGTGCGGTGGCGTGGTGCTGTAGTTCGTAGGTGCCCGCGTAGCCGGTGCCATCGGGCCAGGTGACGGAAAAATCTACTTTGTCGCAGCTGCCACCAGGGCGCACTGTGTCGGCCCAGGCCAGCAGCAGGGCGTCGGCCTCGGCAAAGCTGGCCACGGTGTGGGGCTTTCCGCATTCATCGCTCGGCCCCTCGCCGCGTGTGATGGTGATGGCCAGCGCGCCCAAGGTCTTGAGCGGGTCTGTGCAGTCCTGCCCCAAGGTCTCGACCGGGTATGTGCAGCCTGCGCCATCGGTGGCCAATACTGGGGCCGGTTCGGCGGCCTGGGTGCCGGTGGGGTGGGGGGTATGCGGGCCGGTGGGGGTTTTCAGCTCGGCGGCCACGGCCTGGCGGGCCTGGGCCAGCTCGGCGGTTAACTGGCCGGCGGCCACGTGTTCGCGGTCGATGCGTTCGCATTCAATGGCCAGGTCAACCCGGCCAGCGCGCAGGCAGTGCAGGGCCTGGGCTGCGGTGTGGTGGTTTATGTCTTCCAGCTGGTCAACCTGGCGCGCCAGCTCGGCAGGGGTCCAGGCCTGCACCTGGTCAACAGTCCAGCCAAACACCGCGCGGCCTGCTGTGCTGGCCTGTTGCACGCCAGCAACATGCGCAGCAGTGCCGGTGTGGTTTGCCTGCGCCTGGGGCTGCGCTGCGGGCTTTGCCGGTGCGGTGTCGGCTTCGCGGGCCATGCGCTGCAAAGCTGCCATGCGCTGTGCGCCTGTTTCGAATTCATGCGCGCTGGCCACGTCATCGGGCCCGGTGTAAACCATGGCAGGCAGGCCTGCGGGTGTGGTGTGGAAAGTGGCGGCCCACCGGCCGGACTTACCCGCCACGCGCTGCCCACCTGCGCCACCTGCGCCACCTGTTGCACCTGGTGCGCCGCTGCTGCGCTGGGATGGCGTGGCGTGGCCGGTGCTGGCGTGGCCAGGTGTGCCGGTGCTGGGTGCGCCACCCATGGCGGCCACCACATCGGCAGCCATGGCGGCCACGGGCTCGGCCACCTCGGCCAGCTCTGCAACATCGGCGGCCACATCGGCCGCGGTGTCGGCCTGGGTGTGCGCCACCTCGGCCAGCTCGGCAGCCGCTGCGCTTTCCTGCGCCGCATCAATGGCGGCCGCTGCCATGGCCCCGGCCACCACGTCGGCCACCTGGTCGGCTGCCGTCATAGGGGTGTCAATGTCGTGGTCGGCCTGCCATTCGGTCAAAGCTGCCTCGGTGTCGCAGCGCTCGGTTTTGGTGAAAAGGCTTTGCCGTGTGGCCTCGCTCAGCGAGAACCAGCGGTGCTGCGCCTCTTTTTCTGCTGCGCTGCGGCTGCGGTGTTTGCCGGTGCCCACCTTGTCGCCAATGCCCCAACCGGTCACGGTGTCAATGACGCGCCAGCCCTTGGCGCAGGTGTAAACACTTTGCAAGCGGCTGGGCAGCTCTTCCACTGCCTGGGGTGCCACGGCCAGGTAAGCGCCTGCGCCCACGTCATACGCCACGCACCCCAGCTTTGCCTGGGCCAGCTCCAGGGCCTCGGCATGTGCGCCGGTTTCCACCTGCTCGGCAAAAACTTTGACCAGCAGCGCAGGCCAGCTGGTGGCGCGTGCCTTTTTGGTGGTGGTGGGCTTTGCTCCTCCGCCGTACAGCGCCCAGTAATAGCGCACCAGCTCGCCCGCAAATTCGGCCAGGCGTTCGCGTGTGTTGCGCAGCTTGATGGACCCGGTGGCGTGCCGGAATGTTACATGCCGTGGCGCGGCTGTGGCCTCGTCTGCCTCGGTCAGCTCGCCCTCGGCGTGCTCCTGCTCGGCGCTGACGGTGTGGTGCCATGCTTCCACATGGGCCTGCATGGCCTCATTTTGCGTGGCGGTCATGCCGTCAGAAAAAAACCATGCGGCCCGCTCGGCGCGTTCGTAGTAGCTGGCCACTTCGGTTTTGCTTTTGGTGCTGCCTGGTGCTTTCGCGGCTGCGGCCAAGATGGCGGCATACAGGCTGGCTGCTGTGGTGTGGCGTGTGGTGGTTGTCATCGCGTATCCCCTGGGGATGGCAGGCGCTGCGCCTGCCGTGGTGCCGGGTGCCGCCCGGTGCGGGTGGCTGCTTTGTCGCTGCCATGGGTTGCACTGTATCACGCCTTTTTGTCGCGTTGCAAATTATTTCAACGCATGGCGCTTTTGATGCGGTACAGCTCCCACATGGCCGGGTGCATGCGGTTTTCCCCTGCCTCGTATTTTTGCCACGTTCGCGCATTGGTGTGCACCAGCTCGGCGGCCTGCGCCTGGGTGTGGCCGTGCGCCAGGCGGTGCGCTTTTACCTGGTCGGGTGTGGGCGGCTCTGCTTTGCTGGGGGTGGTGGCCAGGTGTGGGCGGCCATCGGCGCCGGTGGGGTGCGGTGTGGTTTTCATGGCCTCAATTGTGCGCCTTTTTGGCGTGTCGCGTGGCCTCAAAAACCCATGCAAAAAATGCATGGGCGGCATACCCCCCCCACCATCGAAGGTACTCCCGGGGGTGCCCCGCCCGAGGGCGCATTCGGCCGCGAAAAATCGGTAGTTGCCGGTGGTTTGCTGGGGGGTGATACGCCGGCGGGGCAGGGGTGGCTGGTGGTGACTGCTGGCCAGGCGGTGGCCGTGGCGGTGCAATTTTGAATTTCACGAAAAATTCAGGGCCGTGGACATTGCGCTGGCCATGTTCACCTTCAAAGTTGATGCCAGCCGTGCCGTTTCGGGCCTGAAAGAGTTTCGGGCCATGGTGCCCTATGTGGCGGCCAAAACCCTTTCGGGGCTTGGCCAAGCCACGCACATGCAGGTGCCCACCGAAATGCAGCGCAGATTTGACCGGCCCACTGCCTACGCCATGAAGGCCGCGCGCGTGAAGTTCGCCACCAAGGCCGAACTGCGCAGCACCGTGGGCTTTCCCAATTCGGAAGACACCAGCGGCAAAGGCCGCAACGAGTTCATACGCCCTGGCGCACTGGGCAGCAGCAGCCGCCGCCAAAAGCGCACCGAATACCTGCTCAGCCGCAAAGGCTGGCTGCCATCGGGGTGGATTACGGTGCCCGGCAGCCACGCCAAGCGCACGCTGCTGGACGCACACGGCAACATCCCCGGCAGCATCTACCGGCAAATCATCAACGTGCTGCAAATTCGGTACAACAAGCCGAAGGCCGTCAGCAAGGCCAGCCAGCGCAGGGCGGCGGGCATGGGGGTGGATGCTGAATTTTTCGCCGTGGCACCAGGTGCAAACGCCCTGGGCCGCAACGGCGGCTACCTGCCCGCCGGGGTGTACCGCCGCACCCGCAAAGGCTTGCAGCAGTACCTGCTTTTTGTGAAGCGCGCCGCCTACACCAAGCGGCTTGACCTGAAAGCCACCGGCATGGCCGTGGCCAAAATTCAGGGCCAGGCCATTGTCAACGCCGCATTTTCTGAAGTACGCCAGCGCTTTGCCGCCCAGGCAGGCAAGAGGGCAGGGCGGTGAACCTGAACACCACCTGCACCCAGGCCCAGTTTGGCGAACTGGTGGGCATTGGCCAGCCCGCCGTCAGCGACCTGATGGCCCGCGACGTGCTGGCCCCCGGCCAAACCGCTGGCCAGTGGCTGCGCGACTACTGCGCCCACCTGCGCGAAATGGCCGCAGGCCGTGGCATGGACGGCGAACTGGCCTACCAGCGCGCCGAGCTGGCCCGCGTCAGCCGCGAACGCGCCGAAATCAAGCTGAAGGTGGAGCGCGCCGAGTTCGCGCCCGTGGCCCTCATTGAGCAAGTGCTGGCCAGCATGGGCCGTGGCGTGGCGGGCCTGCTGGAGCCACTGCCCGCCCACCTGCACAAGCTGTGCCCAGCCCTCACGCCCGACGACGTGCGCGTGGTTCAGGCCGAAATTTCCAAAGCCTGCGACCTGGCCGCCGCCGCATCGCTGGCCCTGCTGGACACGGCAGAGGAAGAAGGCGGCACGTCCGAGCCTGCCGACGACGGCGAAACGGACGCCCTGTTTGAAGACGACCAGTAAAGGAGCCCCCATGTTTGGACTGATTGAAGACCTGGCCAAAGCCGCCGTCGGCGTGGTGAAACTGCCGCTTGATGTGGCTGCCGATGCGCTCACCCTGGGTGGTGCGCTCACCGACAAAGACAAGCCCTATACCGCCGAGGGCATCAGCGACGTGATGCAAAACCTCAAAAACGCCGCCGCGCCAAAGGACGGCCGGTAATGAGCGACGAAAAGCAAAAACAGTGGCTTGCATTGCCAGCGGTCACTTACAGCACGGTCGAAGTCATCGAGCTGCGCAACAAAAAAGGCGACAAAAAACTGTTCCGCGCCCAGTTTTGGGAATGCTGTGTTCGGTTGACCTCCATTGAGACCAACCGGCCAAGCGAAGCCGTTTTAGTCCGGGCTGACGGCCCCATGGCGCGTGCACTGGGTAGCGCGTTTGATGCATTCGGTGCCGCCTTGGGCCACGACACAGGCAAAACCGCTTTTCTGCTGTCCGCATCGCCCAACCTGTTGGAGTGGTTGGGCCCGTTCCCCGAACCCGAAGTGCCAGGCGCTGACATTGCCTAACGCCCATGTCCGCCCGCGACCTCCCGCCCGAAGCGCTGCGCGCCTTGCTGGCCCACATACCGGGCGAGCAGTTGGCCAGCATTCGGGCGTCGGCCGCTCGCGGGCTGGAAGCCCTCAAAACCCCCGAGCCCATCAGCCTGCCTGACTGGGCCAACAAGCATTTCTACCTGTCCGCCGAAAGCAGCCAGGCCCAAAAGCGGTGGGAAAGCTACCCCTACCAGGTGGGCATGTTGCACGTGATGGGTGATGACCACATTGAAGAGGTCACCATTAAAAAATCGGCCCGCGTCGGCTACACCAAGATGTTGCTGGCCGCCATCGCCTACTTCGCCCAGCACAAGCGCCGCAACCAGTGCATTTGGCAGCCCACCGACGCCGACAGCGACGAATTTTGCAAAGCCGAGGTCGAACCCATGCTGCGCGACGTGCGCGTCATGCAAAGCGTGCTGCCCAGCTTCATGCGCAAGAGCAAGGCCAACACGCTCAACATGAAGAAGTTCTTGGGCTCCATCCTCTTCATGAAGGGTGGCACCAGCTCAGGCAACTACCGCCGCATGACCCTGCAAGTGGCCCTGCTGGACGAATTCAGCGCCTTCGACCAAAAAATTGACAAATCCGCCGACCCCTGGACCCTCGCCCACAAGCGCCTCGAAGGGGCCAACTACCCCAAGCTCATTGCAGGCAGCACCCCCCGCGTCAAAGGCCTTGACCACACCGAGCGCCGCGAAGCCGCCGCCACCGCCCGCCTGCGCTACCACATAGACTGCCCCCACTGCGGCGAAGAGCACCCCATCGTCTGGGGCATGGACGGCGACAAAGCCCTGGCCCACGGCCTCAAGTGGGACGCCGAAGACCCCGAAGGCACCGCCCGCCATGTGTGCCCCCACTGCCGGGGCAGCATCACCCAGGCCGACTACCTGCGCCTGTGGAAAGCCGGCCGCTGGGTCAGCCACTGCGGCAACTGGCGGCTGATGATGGACGGCACCTGGCTCGACGCCGCCGGGGCCAAACTCACCCTGCCACCCCGGCACGTTGCCTTCCACGTCTGGACCGCGTACAGCCCCCAAACCACCTGGGCCGTCATCGTCCGCGAATACCTCGACGCCCTGCGCGCCAAAGACGCGGGCGACAGCGCCGCCCTCGAAGGCTTCACCAACGAAACCCTGGGCGAAACCTGGGAAGAAGAAGTCGAAAAAACCGACAGCCACGAACTGCAACAGCGCGCCGAAGCCTACCCCCTGCGCCGCGTGCCCCCTGGCGGGCTCGACCTGGTGGCCAGCGTTGACTGCCAAGAAGGATGGTGGTACGTCAGCAAATGGGCCATAGGCCGGGGCGAGGAAAGCTGGCTGATTGACCGCCAGCGTATCGACGGCAACCTGGCCAGCCTGGAAGACTGGGAAACCCGGCTCTACCCCTACGTCATGAGCCCCGTGCACCACTGGTACGGCCAGCCCATGCGCCCCCGCGCCACTGCCGTTGACACCGGCGGCCACTACACCCACCAGGCCTACAGCTTTTGCCGCGCCCACATGGCCGAAAAGTTCCTGGCCATCAAAGGCGACAGTCAGGCCAACAAACCAATCAAAGGCCGCAGCAGCAGCCAGGACGTGAACCACCGGGGCCGCACCATCAAAGGCGGCGTCAAGCTGCACCTGGTGGGCACCGACACCGCCAAAGACCTCATTTTTGGCCGCTTGAAACTGGGCAAGCCAGGGCCCGGCTACATCCACTTCAGCAACGAGCTGGAAGTGGAGTATTTCAAAGGTTTCACAAGCGAAGTGCGCCGCACCCAGCGCACCAAAAAAGGCATCGCCTACCACTGGCACCAGGTGTACGACCGCAACGAACCCCTCGACACCGCCGTTTACAGCCTCTTCGCCAGCCACTTTTTGGGCCACCACACCTACACCGACGCCATGTGGGACCGACTGGAACAGGCCCTGCTGCCCGACCTATTCAGCCAAACCGAAACCGGGGCCGACGCCACCGACATGGGAATTCCCACATCGCCACCCGTGGCGGCCATTCCCGCCACGCCCACCGCCACAGCAGCAGCCCCAACACCGGCACAGACCCCCCCCGCAGCCCTGCCGCCGCCAGTGGAAATAGAAGCAAACAACGCAAGCCCATCAAGCGCTGAAGGCACAAAACACCACAAAACCACAGCCGCCAAACCCCGCGCCCGCTTTGTGCCGCCAGCCCCACCCCCCAACCCATTCGCCCCCGCCGACTGGCTGGGCCGTGGCTTCACCTGACATTCACCACCACCGCCATGCAAACACCACCCCCTGCCGACATGCACACCCCCGGCAACGCCCTTGGTCAAGACCGCCGCAGCCCAGCCCAGCGCGAAGACGAAGCCCTGCTGCTCGTTGCTGAAATGACCGGCATCGTGCAAAAAAAAATAGGCATGCACGAAGCCTTTGCCGCCCAAATAGCCCAAGCCGTTGTCGATGGCCTGCGCGAAGTCCACGGAGCCAGCCGCATCTACATACCAGGCATTGACAAAGAAGAGCGCAACCGCGCCATCCGCGCCGAATTCAACGGCCGCAACCACGCCCACGTCATGCAGAAATTCAGCATCAGCCGCAGCCGTCTGTACGAAATCATCAACCAGCGCTGAGCCCAGCCAGCCCGCAAAAGTCCGGTTTCTTGCTTAAAAACCGGACGCCCCCCGTGCAACCCTTGGCCGCCACCGCACCCCCAGCGCACCCACCAGCCCACACAGCCCAAACCAGCCCATGTCCACCTACACCCTTCCACAAGCCCAGGCCAAAGTAGCCGAATACCTCGCCGCTGAAACCGCCGTGCTGGAAGGCAAGGAAATTCGCATGGGCATTGGCGGCGCGGGCATAGACCGCATGCTTCGCATGGAAGACCTGGCCGAAATCCGCAAAGGCCGCCAAGAGTGGGAGCGCATCGCCAGCAACCTGATGGCAAAAGCCGCCGGGACCCCCCGCATAGGCGGGCTGGGCTACGGCGTGGCCAACTTTGGCAACTGACCCCACCCACGCCATGAACCCCACCGCCCAACCCACCAAGCCCCAGGCTGTCAACTTCATTGACCGCCTGGTGGGCTACATCAACCCCATGGCCGGGTTGCAGCGCTTTGGCGCGCGCACCGTGCTCAACCAAGTGGCCGCCAGCGCCAAACCGCACGAAGCCGCCGAGCCAGGCCGCCTGCGTAAATTTGCCACCGACAGCTACGGCCCCAACACCATCGTCGGCCTCAGTGCCGCCGCCGTGCGTGCCCAGGCCCGCAACCTGGAGCGAAACAGCGACATTGGCCGGGGCATCTTGCGCACCCTGGTCAACAACATCGTCGGCCCCGGCGGCATTGGCATAGAGCCCCAGCCCCGCCGGGCCGATGGCACCATTCACGAGGAATACGCCACCCAGCTGCGCAGCCTGTGGCGCGAATTCAGCCTGCGCCCCGAAGTCACCGGCCTGTTCAAAATGGGCGCGCTGCAACGCATGGTGGTGCGCGCCTGGATGCGCGACGGCGAAACCTTCGGCCAACACATCATGGGCACCGTGCCCGGCCTACAACACAGCACCCGCGTGCCCTACAGCGTTGAAGTGTTTGAAGCCGACTACGTGCCTCTTGACCTGTCAGACGGCAACACCCTGTCGCAAGGCATAGAGCGCAACGCCTGGGGCCGCCCCACCGGCTACTGGGTTTACAAAGGCAACCCCAAAGAATCCACCAGCCTGGCCATGGGCAAAACCGGCATGAAGCTGGTGCCCGCCGACCGCATGCTGCACATTGCCCTGCGTGACCGCATAGGGCAAATGCGGGGCCTGAGCGAATTCGCCAGCATCATCAACCGCCTGCAAGACATCAAAGAATACGAAGACAGCGAGCGCATAGCCGCCAAAGTGGCCGCCGCGCTCACCGCCTACGTCAAGCGCAACACGCCAGACGGGTACGACCCCGCCACCAACACCACCGACCCCGCCACCGGCCAGCCCACCGGCCGCCAAATCAACCTGGCCCCCGGCACCATCATCGACACCCTGGCACCGGGCGAAGAAATTGGGCTGATTGACAGCAAGCGCCCAAACCCCAACGTGGTCACCTTCCGCCAGGGCCAGTTGCGCGCCGTGGCCGCAGGCATAGGGGCCAGCTACAGCACCATCAGCCGCGACTATTCGGGCACCTACAGCAGCCAGCGCCAAGAGCTGGTCGAACAATGGGTGAACTACGCCACCCTCACCGACGAATTTGTGGGCCAGTGGCTTGAGCCCATCTGGCAACACTTTGTGCAAATGGCCCACCTCTCAGGCGTGGCCCCATACCCGCGCGACCTCAAGCCCGGCAGTGCTGACGATGCCCTGTTCATCGCCCAGTCCATGCCCTGGATTGACCCCATGAAAGAGGCCAACGCCTACGTCACCCTGGTGCAAGCGGGCTTTGCCAGCGAGGTGGAAGTCATGCGCAAACGCGGCGTCAACCCCCGCGACATGCTCGACCAAATCACCCAGTGGCGCAAAGAAACCGCCGCCCGCGATCTGGTGTTCACCAGCAACGCCGCCCACAGCCCCAGCCACAACGCCGCTGCCCAGGTGCAGGCGCAAGTCGATCTGCAAACCGCCAATCAGGAGTAACTCCCCATGCCCGCCCTCAAAACCCTCGCCTACAAAGACCCCGGTGCCACCGTGCCCGCCCAGCGCCTGCTGGCCATCACCAAAGCCGACGCCGACCTCGACTACGTTTGCCGCATGCTCTACGTCGGCACTGGCGGCGACGTGGTGGTGCGCGACCTGGCCACTGGCGCCACCATCACCCACAAAAACGTGGGCAGCGGCACATACCTCGGCCCCTTCCTGGTTGACCGCGTTACCACCGCCACCACCGCCACGGACATCGTGGGTTACGTCTGATGATGGGCATTGGCATGGCGGTCAGGCCGCCCCGGCAGCTGTCCCTCATGGCCCGCGCCCTCTCAGCCATCCGACGCAACGGAGGCACGCTCATCGGCATTCCTGACAACTTTGCAGGTGCCTACATCGACAGCACAGGCACCACGCCAGTGACAGCGGTGGGTGATCTTGTCGGGCTGCTGACTGATCGCAGCTATGGGGCTGGGAATTTGGGGGTGGAGCGCAAGCAAGACTTTGTGACGGGTATTGATGGCACGGCAACGGCTGCCACATACAACACCGCTACGGGTGTTGGCTCTGTCACCCGCGTTGACTTCAGCAACCAGTCGTCTGTGCGTATAACCGGCTTGACGGCGACAGCGTCTTACCAGCTCTCCATCACAAACACCGGGGCTGTCGTCATAAACGTGCGACAGACTAATTCTGGTGGGGTCATCGTCATAAACATTGCTACTGGCTCAACTTCGTCTGTTGTGTTCACTGGCAACTCTACCTGTGTCCTCACGTCGAGTGGTGGCACAAGTACCTTTGTGCTCAACTCATTCCGCGAAGTCCTAGGCAACCACGCAACCCAGCCCACCCCAGCATCCAAGCCGGTGGTTACGCGGGTGCCTAAGCGGCTGGGGGCGAATTTGGTGACGAATGGGGACTTCAGCAACGGGACTGCTGGGTGGGACCCACAGGCAACCGCAACAATTGCCGTCAGTGGTGGCCTCATGGAGATAACCTGCACGGGTGCTGGCTATGGTACGGCAGCGCGGACGGCTTCGCTGGTCATTGGTAAGACCTATTGGCTTCAGGCATCATCGCCTGACTCTGGTGTAACGGTGCGGGTCAACAACACAACAGTTGGCACGCCATTGGCGTCTTTGGCTCTTTCGGCAAACACCCAGTCAATGCCATACACGGCCACAGAATCCACTGTGGCTGTTGCAATGCACGCAAACAGCAATGTGGCCGGTACAAAGCGGCGATTCGGACCCATCGCTCTGCAAGAAGTCCTCGAATGGACAAACGCCATCAGCTTCGACGGCTCAAACGACTTCCTGACCACGGGCATCACAACGGGCAATGAGGGGTGGGTTTGTGCGGGGGTGACGTTAAACAACTCGAATACCTCTTACCTGTTTTACGCTGGTGCAAATACCAATGCTGAAGCTGGCGTGACGCTGCGCTCAATTTCCGGTGAGTTGCAGTTGTTGTGTGGGGACGGAGTTGCAAGGGATGTTTCTGGCAAGGTGCTGACGATTGGCACCCCTCAAGTGCTTGATGGGGGGTGGACTCCTACATCTATGACAGTGGCTGTGAACGGGGCAGAAGCTACGCAAGCCAAGACGCGCAACTGCACTGGCACCATTCCAACGACTTTGGGTGCGGCTGCTGGGTCATTCCCCACAGCGGGCGCGTTTACCGTGTTTCTTAGAACTCCAGTTCTCCCCAGCGCAGCAGACCGCGCACTGATTCGCAAGTGGGTAGGCAGCTTGCAGGGGCAGACGCTGTGACGCCGTTTTACGAGGGTGTGATCGTTGGCCTGATCTTCGGATTTGCCATCGGCTTCGGTGTGCTTGCCCACGTCACACGGCGCTGCAACTGCTACCCCGAGGACGACAAATGAGCTACACCGCAAAACTCCGCATTGAAGTGCCTGCCGCGCTGTACGACACGGCTTGCGCCATCGCCCGGGCGCTTGACCCGGACACGGGCGGGCACCTGTCGTATGGCCCACGCATCGAGGACGCCACCAGATACGTCACCGACACGCCATGCACGCCAGCATTCGCCGCGCAAGCCACTGCCATGCTGCAAGACCCAGCCCTGCTGCACGCTGTTGTCAGCGCGGACTACGCCAGCCGCTGGGCTGACCTTGTGCCGCCAACGCTGGCTGAGTGTGAGGCGTTTTGTGCTGGGGCTGTGGTGAGTGAACCCACGGCCACGCCAGCAGAGCCCACGCCCCCGGCCTGACGCCAGCCCACTCCACACACCCGCCCCAGGCAACTGCGGCGGGTTTTTTCATGCCTGCGCTGGCGGGTAGAGCGGGGCAGGGCACCAACAAAATAGTCCGGTTTCTTGCTTAAAAACCGGACGGCATACGGCAAACACTGCCGCCCATGCCACAGCAAACCACCCCCTCAAAAGCCCAGGCCCACAGCCAAGCGGCCACCCAGGCCCCAGCCTGGTACGCCATTCGCCAGCGCACCCCCGTGGCCAGTGCTGCCATGGGCACCCAGGCCGCCGCTGAAATTCTCATTTACGGCGACATTGGCCAAAGCTGGTGGGAAGACACCGTAAGCGCCGCCCAGTTCGTCAAAGACATTGCAGCGGTTGACGCCACGGCCATCACCGTGCGCATCAACAGCATTGGCGGCAGCGTGCCCGACGGCATTGCCATCTACAACGCCATCAAGCGCCACAGCGCCACCGTCACCACCGTGGTGGACGGCATGGCCCTCAGCATCGCCAGCCTCATTGCCATGGCAGGCGACACGGTGGAAATTGCCGAAAACGCCGTTTTCATGGTTCACGCCCCCTGGACCTGGACAGACGGCAACGCCGTCAAGCTGCGCGAACAGGCCGACATGCTCGACACCTGGGCCGCCGCCATGTCCACCAGCTACGCCGCCAAAACCGGCAAGCCCCAGGCCGACATGCTGGCCCTGCTGACCGACGGCGACGACCACTGGTACACGGCAGCCGAAGCCGTGGCCATGGGCTTTGCCGACGTGGTGGTGTCAGCCGCCCCGGTGGCCGCACAAGCCAGCGCCGCGTTTGACGCCAGCCGCTTTCTGGCCAAGCGCCCAGGCACAACAGCCCCCGCCGCCCAAAGTTCTTTTGCAGCAGCCGCTGCGCAAACCCCCGTGGCGCAAGCCACTCAATCCCCCCCAGGAGCCACCATGCCCCAAAGCGTGAACCCCACGGCGGCTGCACACCCACAGCCCGCCACCCCTGACGAAGCCGCCATTCGCGCAAGCGCCGTGGCAGCCGAGTCGCAACGCCGCGCCGACATTCGCGCAGCGTTCCAACCCTTCGCCGCCCGCGAAGGCATGGCCGAGCTGGCCACCCAGCTGGAAAACGACACCGCCGTCACCGTGCAAGCCGCCCACCAGCGCATTCTGGCCAAGCTGGGTGAAAACACCACGCCCGTGGCCGGTGGCCGCGTCATCACCACCGAAGACGAAGTGGACAAGCGCCGCACCGCCATGGCCAGCGCCCTGTTGCTGCGCGCAGGCGTGGCCAGCGCTGCCGAGCGTGCCGAAGCCGGTGCAAACCCCTTCCGTGGCCGCACCCTGCTGGCCATGGCCGAAGCCAGCCTGCAAGCCGCAGGCATCAACACCGCCCGCATGGGCGACCGCCGCGAAATCGTGGCCAGCGCCTTCACGCAATCGGGCTCTGACTTCCCTGTGCTGCTCGAAAACGTCATGCACAAAACCCTGTTGTCCGCCTATGGCGTGCAGGCGCTCACCTGGTCGCGTTTCTGCAAGCGCGGCACCGTGTCTGACTTCCGCGCACACGGCCGCTACCGCGTGGGCAGCCTGGGCAACCTGCAAGCCAAAAACGAGCTGGGCGAATACAAGCAAATCGCCATCCCTGACGGCGAAAAGTCCAGCATCACCGCTGCCACCAAGGGCTTCATCCTGTCCATCAGCCGCGAAGCCGTCATCAACGACGACTTGGGCGCTTTGACCGACCAAGCCAGCGCCATGGGCCGCGCCGCTGCCCGCACCGTGGAAGCCGATGTGTACGCCCTGTTGCTGTCCAACAGCGGCCTGGGCCCCGTCATGAACGACGGCAAAACCCTCATCCACGCCGACCACGGCAACGTGGCCACCGGTGCCGCCATGAGCGTTGACGCCTTCGACGCCATGCGCGTGCTCATGGCCCAGCAGCGCGACGTGTCTGGCAACGACTTTTTGGACCTGCGCCCCGACGTGCTGCTGTGCCCCATCGGCCTGGGCGGCACGGCCAAGGTCATCAACGGTGCCGAATTCGACACCAGCGTTTCCAACAAATTCCAGGTGCCCAACAAGGTGCGCGGCCTGTTCCGCGACATCGTGGATTCGCCCCGCCTGTCCGGCACAGCCTACTGGGCACTGGCCAACGTCAACGAAGCCGCCGCACTTGAAGTGGCCTTCCTCGACGGCAACAGCGAGCCCTTCATGGAGCTGGAAACCGCCTTCACCACCGACGGTGCCCGCTACAAGGTGCGCCTCGACTACGGCGTGGCCGGTCACGACTGGCGTGGTGCCGTTCGCAACGCAGGCGCTTGATTGGCCTGCCCCCGCACGCAACCCCCATTCATAGGAATCACCAATCATGACAACCAAATACGTTCAACCCGGCCGCGTGCTGGACTACGCCAACGGCGGCACCGCCCGCGCCAGTGGCGACGTGGTGGTGGCAGGCACCCTGGTGGGTGTTTGCCTGGCCGCCATTGCAGCCAACGCCATCGGCAGTGTGCAGGTGTGCGGCGTGTTCACGCTGGCCAAGCTCAGCACCGACACCCCCGCCCAAGGCGCACTGGTGTACTGGGACGCGACCAACAGCCGCATCACCACCACCGCCAGTGGCAACACCCTGGCAGGCAAAGCCTTTGCAGCCGCAGGCAATGGTGAAACCACCTGCTTGGTGTTGCTCAACGGCGTGCCCGGCTAAGCCCACGCACCCAGGCAGCACAGCACATCTCACTGGCAACGCACACCACCATGGCCACGTCAACCCCCTTTGCAACGCTGGAACAGCGGCTCAACCGTGTGTGCTCTGCCCGCACGGCCAACGCCCTGGCCACGTTCGATGGCGTGGCCCAGCCCGTGCCCTGCCAGTTTGACAACAGCTATGCGCTGGGCTCCATCGGTGCCTACGGCGCGTCCACATCGCAGCCCAGCATTGCCTGCCCCACCGCCAGCATTCCGGCCCAGCCCGTGGGTGTGGGCGTGGTGGTCGGCAGTGCCAGCTACCGCGTGGCCGTGCACCAGCCCGATGGCACCGGCATCAGCGTTTTGTTGCTTGAAGTGGTTGCGCCATGAGCCTCATTGCCACCGCCACAGCCGCCTTTGTGGCCGCATTGCAGGCTGCGCCTGCCGTGTGCCCCGTGGTAGAGCGCGTGCGCTTGCGGCCCCAGGCCGCAAACGTGCCCGCCTGGCTGGTGGTGCGCCCCGACGGTGCCATGGCCCAAGGCCGCCTCATGCAAGGCGGCCCCATTGTGTGGATGTGCCAGATAGCGGTGGAGTGCTGCGCCAAAACCAGCACCGCCACCGCACCTGATGCCGCCATAGACGTCATGGTCACCGCTGCCTACGCCCGCCTCATGGCCGACCCCACGCTGGGCGGTGCCGTTCACCACGTTGAACCTGTAAGCCTCGCTTACGACTTCGATGTGGACGGCGAGCAAACCGCCAGCGCCACGTTCGTGTTTCAGGTGCGCCAAACCGCGCACAACCCCGCCATTTTCTAAACGTTTTTCACAGGAGCCCCATCATGGCTTTTTACTTCCCCGAAGGCACACGCCTCTACTTCAGCAACACGCTGGGTACAGCCAAAAGCATCACCGCTTTGAGCAACGCAAACCCCGCCGTGGCCACCAGCGCCGCGCACGGCTTTGTTGATGGCGACGAACTGCTGGTCAACAGCGGCTGGGGCGACATTGACGAAATGGTGTTCAAAGCCGACCAGCTCACCACCGACACCTTTGGCCTGGTTGACCTGAACACCACCGACACCACCTTCTACCCCCCAGGCAGCGGCACCGGCACGGCCAAAAAAATCAGCACCTGGGTGGAAGTGCCGCAGCTGCTCACCCTCAGCACCGACGGTGGCGACACCCGCTTTACCGACGTGGGCCTGCTGGGCCGCCGCCAAGACATTCGCATTCCCACGGGCTTCAACCCCTCCAGCATGCAAATGACCTTGGCCTGGGACCCCAACCAAGCCAACTTCAAAGCCATGCTGGAACTCAGCCGCTCCATTCGCCAGTGCGCCATGAAGATTGCCGTGGGCGGCGGTGCCGTCATTTACGGCTACGGCTACCTGAACGTGCGCGAGGCCCCCGCCTTCAACCGCAACCAGGTGCTGGAAGTCAGCGGCGCGCTGACCATGAACAACCGGCCCATGTCCTACGCCGCTTAAACGGTTTTGGGTGCGGCAGGGCGGCCGGGTTCATCCGCACCGCCTGCCGTTGCTGGCCTGTGACGGCAGCCGCGCCCGCCCTTGCTACCCAACAGGCCGCCACTTTTGTCATTTTTTACCCAACAGGCCCAACCATGTCCATCTGCATTGAAATTGACGACGTTGTGAAATTCAACGTCAAAGGCACCTTCACCGACCGCCACGGCAAAGACCAGCCCTTCAGCTTCAGCCTCACCTGCAACCGCGTGCCCCCCGAGGTCATCGACGAAACCATGCAGCAGGGTGCCAAGTTCATCGACTTTTTCAGCCAATACACGCTCGACTGGTCTGGCGTGCTCGATGCCGAGCGCAAGCCCATTGCCTACAGCGTGCCCGAGCTTGAAAAACTCTTCAAGCTGCCCGGTGTGCCCCTGCTGGCCTACCGCCGCTACCTGGAAGAAACCGGGGCCAAAGCAAAAAACTGAAAGCGCTGGCCCACGCCATAGCCACCCACCAAAGCCCCCAGCAGCAAAACCATGACACGCAAAACCTGCCGCCCGAAATGGCCCAGGCCCTTGCCCGCGTGGGCCTGCTGGGGCAGGGCGGCCCTGATGATGAGCCAGTGCAAACCGAATACCTGTGGCCATGCAACGTCAAACACTGGCAGCTGTGGCAAGAGCTGCGCACCCAGTGGCGCGTGGGCGCAGTCGGTGCCACTGGGCTTGACTACGCGGGCGTGCGCGCCCACCTCGAAGTGGCCCACAGCCTCAAAGGCAAGCCCCTGCAAAAAGCCTGGGCAGCCATGCGCGCGTGCGAAGAAGGCACCTTGCAAGCCTGGGCTGAAGCCCGCGAGCGCGCCGAAGCCCAAAAACCCACGGCCAACCCTGGCCGATAACCTTGCATTGCACCCCGCACCATGAGCATTTCACTGGGCAGTATGGATGTGGGCGTTGCCTTTGTGGGCGACGCCTCTGGCCTGCAAAGCGCCACCACCCAAGCCACCGCAGGCGTTGAAAAGTTCGGTGCCACCAGCACCAAGGCCATGCGCCAAGTGGCCGAAGACACCGCCCAGGCCAACGCTGCCATGCAACGCCTGGCCACCGGCCTCAAAGGCGCGGTGGTGGGCGGCAGCTTGGCCGTGGGCTTGGTCAAGCTGAAAAACAGCATCACCGAAATGTCGGCCGCCATCATCGACGCGCAGGTGCAGCTCGACAAATGGAACAACGGCTTCAAGTTCGGCGCAGGCAGCATGGCCGCTGGCACCCGCGAAATGGCCTTTGTGCGCGAAGAAGCCCAGCGCCTGGGGCTTGAGCTGTCAGGCTCCGCCACCCAATACATGAAATTGGTGGCCGCCAGCCGTGGCACCACCATGGAAGGCGAAAAAACCCGCAGCGTGTTCACGGCCATTGCCGAGGCCGCCACCGTCATGGGCATGAGCAGCGAGCAGTCCGAGCGCGCATTCATGGCCATCACCCAAATGATGAGCAAAGGCAAAGTGCAGGCCGAAGAACTGCGCGGCCAGCTGGGTGAACACTTGCCCGGTGCCTTCGCCATCGCCGCCCGCGCCATGGGCGTGACAGAAATCGAGCTGAACAAGCTCATGGAAACCGGCAACGTCATGAGCGCCGACTTCCTGCCCAAGTTCGGCGCACAACTGCGCAAAGAGCTGGCCGGTAGCGTGGAAGACGCCACCAAAAGCATGCAGGCCAGCCTCAACCGGTACGAAACCGCCTGGCTCACCTTCAAGCAAAACGTGGCGCAGTCCGGCGTGTCCGACTTCATTGGCGGGCAAATCAACATCCTCAGCGATGCATTGGCCAATGTCAGCACCCGCATAGAAGACGCCCGTGGGGCTGGTGGTGGCTTTTGGGCGCAAACAGCAGCTGGTGCCGCTGGCGTTGCCCAGTTCATCAACCCGCTGAATGCGTTTTCATACTCCGCACAGTCTTTGGACATGCGGCTGAAAGAGGCGCAGGAAAGTCTCGTAACGCTCCAAGAGCGTGCCAAAACCTCCCCCGAAAGCCCATTTTTCCGCGTTGAAATTGCGCAAACCCAGTTGCTCATCAAAGAACTGCAACGCGCCGCACAGGCCAAAGCCATGCTCGACGTGGCCCCTGGCCCCACGGGCAGCGTGGCCAGCGGCGACAGCGCCCTGGCCCGCGCAAACCAGGCCGACTACGAAAAGCGCCTGGCCGCCTACAAAGGGCTCATGGCCAGCATGGCCAACCCACAAGAAAAGTTCAACGCCGAGCTGGTCAAACAAAAAGCCCTGCTGGGCGACCTGTTCACGCCCGACGTAGAAGCCCGCCTGCGCGCGCACTACATCAAGCCCGTGGGCCAAGCCCGCGAAAAAACAGACGAATTCGCCAAAGCCCTGGAATCGTTGCAAGAAAAGGCCACCGGCCTCAACACCAACTACAGCGAAACCCTGGCCACCCTGTACCAAGGCCTCAATGCTGGCCGCTTTGGCCAAGGCGAAGAAGGCATTGCCAACTACCGCGCCGCCGTTGAAAGCCTCATAAAGCTGCAACCGTTTTTCAAAGACGGCCTGCGCGAAGAGGCCGAAGCCCTCAAGGCCAGCCAAGACGCCATGGCCGCCAAAGAAAAGGCCACCGCCGAGTATTACGACGGCCTGCAAAAAGAGCTGGGCGCACTCAGCGCCAAGGTAGAAGCCCTGCAACTCGAAGGCCAAGAAATTGGCCTCACCGCCGAAGGCCTGCTGGCCCTCACCCTGCGCCGCCTGGACGACGCCATTGCCACCGAACAACAAGCCCTGGCCCTGGCCAGCCTGCACGAAGCCAGTGGCGAAGAGCTGGTCATGATGCAGCGCCGCATAGAGCTGCTGAAAGAGCAGCGCGCCCTCACCGCCAGCAACGGTCAGCGCCAAATAGCCGCCGATGCCGCCAAAGACGCCGCCGAAGAATGGAAGCGCGCCAGCCAGCAAATCGAGCAAAGCCTGACCGACGCGCTGATGCGCGGCTTTGAAAGCGGCAAAGGCCCCGCTGAAGTGCTGCGCGACACCGTGGTCAACATGTTCAAAACCATGGTGCTGCGGCCTGTCATTCAGGCCACCGTGCAAGGCGGGCTCAACGCCGTTGGGCTGGGCCTGCCAGGCGGGCAGGGCAGTGGCCTGGGCAGCAGCGTGCTGGGCAATGCCGCCAGCAACTACGCCACCAGCACCATTGGCACCGCCGTGTTTGGCAGCAACGCAGCCTACGGTGCAGCCCTGGGCACCACCAGCATTGGCGGTGGCAGCCAGGCCGCCATGCTGGCCGCGCAAACAGGCGAATTTGGGGCTGCCGGTTTGGCAGCCACTGCGCAAGCCGGTGGCGGCGCCATGGCCAGCTTTGCCGCCGCTGCCCCCTGGGTGCTCGGTGCCCTGGCCGTGGCCAGCATCCTCAGCAGCATGGACGACAGCGGCACCCTGCACACCGGCGGCATGGCCAGCTACAGCGCCACCGGCGGCCTGCAAACCAGCACCGAGCATGGCGCGTTCGGCATGGGATTTGGCGGTGTGGAGCGTGGCGAACAAACCGTGGGCATGGTGTCCGGCCTCACCCGCAGCACTGTGGGAATGCTGGACAGCACGTCCAAGCTGTTCGGCGGCAAAGGCGGCTACAGCGTTGCAACGGGGTTCGCGGATGACTCTAGCCGTGACTCAGCCTGGGGCGGTTTGCTCATCAAAGACGCCCAGGGCAACACCAAGGTCAACTGGAACGACGACCGCACCAGCCGCTGGGCCCCCCGTGAATTTGCCGACGGCCAGGCCGGTGCCCAACAGTACGCGCTGGCCGTGGCCAAAGACGTGCGCGACGTCCTCATTGACGAAACCCCGGCCTGGGCCGACACGATGCTCAACGCGCTGGGCGACGCGCCCACGCTTGAGCAGCTGGCGGGCACCGTGGCACAAATCCACGCCGCCGCCGCCGCGTTCGACACCATGGGCCGCGCAAGCGAGCAGTTCGCCGCTTTGAGCGAAAGCGCCATGGATGCGCTGGTGACCGCCATGGGCGGCGCAGAAGCCGCCGTGGCCGGGCTGGGCAACTACTACAGCAGCTTCTACACCGACGCCGAGCGCGCCGACGTCACCCGCAGCCAGCTGCAAGACAAATTCACCGGCCTGGGCCTGGGCGAATTGCCCCAAACCCGCGAGCAATTCAGGTCAATAGTTGAGTCGCTCGACCTCACCACCGTCAGCGGCCGCGAAATGTACGCAGAGCTCATCAAGCTCAGCCCCGCATTTGCCAGCATCACAGAGGCCACGCAAGACGCCGGGGCCGCCATGGCCGCCGCTGCCGAGCAAGCCGCACGCGCGGCCGAGCAAGCCTTCGAGAAAGCCAAAACCACCGCCTACAGCCAGCTGGAAGCCAGTGCCGAACGCGAACGCGCCCTGTGGGAGCAACAAGCCAGCGCCGCTGCCAGCCTGCGCGACGAAGTGCGTGGCGTGTTCGACACCTTGGCAACGAATATCCGCGAGCTGCGCGGCGAAGCCTTGGGGCCCGAACTCACCGCCGCCCAGGGCCAGGCCTTCATCAACGGCGCCCTGGCGTCGGTCAACGCCGGCACGGGCCTGCCCGACGGCGAAGGCCTGGCCAACGCCATTGCCGCCGTGCGCGGCGGCCTCAGCAGCCCAGGCATGTACGCCAACAGCATGGAGCGCGACTTCGCCGCCCTGCGCCTGGCTGGCGAGCTGTCGGTGCTGCAAGAAGCCGCGGGCGAACAGCTCACCACCGCCGAGCTGCAACTGCAAGCCGCCGAAAACCAGATCGACCAGCTGGACGAAACCCTGGCTTACTGGCGCAAGCTGATCGACGGCACCGAAGACGGTATTGACGCCACCAAAAGCGTGGAAGAAGCCGTCAAAGCCCTCACGCTGCTGATGTTCCCCGAAGACACCGCCGCCGGTGGCGCAGCGGGTGCGGGCGCAGGCGGCAGCGGCTTTGTGATCGGCGGCACCGCCCCAGGCAGCCGTCCCGCTGCACCGCCGCCCGCCGCGTCCACCCTTAGCCGCCTGGGCAACACCTACTATGGCTCGCTGGGCACGGCCATCACAGACGCGCCCTCTATTGGCCGCTTTGACAGCATCAACACTGCCATCAACACCTTCGACTGGAGCGAGGCCAACAAGCCCGCCAGCGTGGCCGCCATCACCACCGCCGCCGTCGAAAACGGTGCCACCACCCGCGACATTGCCATTGCCACGGGCCTGCCACTGGACAGCGTGAACGCGCTGTTCCCCAACATTCCGCGCTACCTGCTGGGCACCAACTACGTGCCCGAAACCGGCCTGGCCCTGCTGCACAAAGGCGAAGCCGTGGTGCCCCAGGCCTACAACCCCATGGCCGGTGCCCCGTACCAGCCCACGGGCATGGGCGACAGCGGCCAAGTGGTGGCCCTGTTGCAGCAAATTGCCGCCCGCGTCGCCGCCCTGGAAGGCCATGCCGCCACCAGCGCAGACGCCAACGCCCAATCGGCAGACGTGCTCACCCGCGTGGCCCAGGGCAACGCACTCACCACCGCCGCCGCCCCCGCCATTGCCTGACGCGCCACAGCCCAGCCCCAGCCATGTACTACATCCAGCGCGCCCCCCTGACCGATGCCACGTTTGTGGCGGGCACCATTGCCGAGCCATCGCCCCGCGAAACCGCGTGGGCCATTGGCGTCAACTACACCGCAGGCCAAGAGGTGGCCCGGCCCACCACCCACCGCGTGTACCGCTGCGCCGTAGGGCACACCAGCGCCGCCAGCCCGCTGCCTGAGAACGACCCCACCAAGTGGAAAGAAATGCGCCCAACCGACCGGTGGGCTCCGTATGGCCCGTGGGTCAACGCATCGGGCCAAACGATTTACAGCGGCCAGGCCGTGGAAAGCACCACAGCCAACCTGGTGTGGCGGCTCAACCTGCGCTACGCCAACGCCGTTGCCCTGTTTGGCCTGCGCGGTGCCACCCTGCGCGCCCAGGCCTACGACACCCCCGGCGGCACGCTGGTGGCCACCCGCGTGGTGAATCTGAAGCGCCCCGCCGCAGGCTACTGGGACTTGATTTTGGGCGAGCGCA